>NZ_JBVJLY010000003.1:0-449547 GCF_055584485.1 Amycolatopsis sp. NPDC102522
TCAAGATCTCCGGCGGATGGCGCACCCACCACGGCGCCACCACCTGGCTCACCGTCCGCTCCTACATCTCCACCACCCGCAAAAACGGCCACAACGTCCTCGCCGCACTCCGCGCCGCCATCACCGGAAACCCCTGGCTACCAACCAACCTAGCCACCAGCTGACTAGTAACGATTCGTGTTCTAACCCGAATCGCCACTCACGACCACCTTGTCTTGAGCCGCCATAACCTCATCACCGTGCCGATAGGCCCACTCCCCAAAGGCCTCGATCGGACCGAGAAGGCTGACCCCGAGGTCCGTCAGCGAGTACTCGACCTTCGCCGTCCGCCCACAGTCGCGCCGGTGGACCAGGCCGTTGAACTCCAGCCGCCGGACGGTCTCCGTGAGCACCTTCGTGCTGATCCCGCCCAGCCGTCGCCGTAACTCGGCAGGCCGCTGTGGCCCGTCGCGCAGCGCCCACAGGACGACCGGGTTCCACGTGTTCGCCATCAGGTCGAAGGCCAGCCGGGCCCGGCAGTCGGCGAGGAAGACGTCGTTCATGGGACCTCCGGTAACCACTTGGTACCCGCGCGGCTTTCTACGGTCGTGTCGTAACTCGATCTTAGGGAGCGGCACATGCGTATCGGTATTTTCGGCGCGGGCGGGATGGCGGAGGCGCTCGGGGGCCAGTGGGCCGGGGCCGGGCACGAGGTGATGGTCGCCGCACGCGACCGCGCCAAGGCCGCGAAGATCTCCGCCCGCGTGGGCACCTGGGCGGAGACAGCGCGCTGGAGCGACGTGATCCTGCTCGCCGTCCCCGCGCCGTCGGTGGCGGAAGTCCTTGCCATGGCTGGAGATCTCGCCGGAAAGGCGCTGATCGACTGCACCAACGCGGTCGGCCCCGGCGCCTTGCTCACGATCCCCGACCAGGCGGAGCGAATCGCCGCCGCCGCGCCGGACGCGCACGTGGTCAAGGCGTTCAACCTGTGCCACGTGGACGTCTGGCGAATGACGCCCCCCGTGTTCGACGGCCGCCCGCTCGCGGTGCCGCTCTGCGGCACGCCGGACGCCGTCGAGGTGGTGAGCTCCTTGGTCCGCGACCTCGGTTGCACGCCCCTGAACGCCGGCGGACTCGACCGGGCGGGGCTCATGGAGGCGACCATGGCGTTCATGGTCGGGCTGTGGTTCGACGGCCACGACGCGCAGGCCTGCTTCCCGCCCCTTCCCGCCTGAATTCAGGGTCGTCCCCGATGTGCCGGGCCGGGTGGCCGGGCGAAGGTGTGCGGCATGGGGAAGAAGACCTGGCGGCAGCTGACCGTGTGGCTGCACGTGATCACGTCGGTGGGCTGGATGGGAGAGGCGCTGGCGCTGTTCACCCTCCTGGCGATCAGCCGCACCACCGACGACGGCGCGATCCGCGTCGCCGCGACGTCCATGGCGCACCAGATCGACTCGCTCCTGCTGGCACCGCTCGCCAACGCGTCGGCCTTCACCGGCTTCATGCTCGCGGCGGCGACTGCCTGGGGGTTCACCCGGCATTGGTGGGTGCTGGCGAAGTTCGCGATCACGCTCGTCCAGCTCTACGCCGGGATCTTCCTGCTGTCGGGCGCTTTGCGGGATTCCGTCGTGGCGGCGCGGGCCGGTGAACCGGCGCCCACACCGCCGGCGCTGGTGGCCGGAACGGCGCTGATGGCGAGCGCTTTGGCGTTCCAGGCTTGGCTTTCGATCGCGAAACCGTGGGGAAAGGCCCGCACAGGCGCGAAACTGCCGGTGGCGCCGACGTGGATGTTCGTCGCCGCGGTCGTGGCGCCGCTGGTGGACATCACGGTGGGCCTGCTGCTCGGGTACCCGTTGCCCGCGCTCTCCCTGATCGTGCTGATCGTCCAGCTGGTCCGGCGCCGCCGGGTTCTCGCCTCAAGTCCGTGAAGGCCTCCTTCTCTACCTTCAGAGTAGGGAAGGAGGCCTTCACGGACCTTCAGAGCTGGTCCACCGCCGTGATCCGGATGACCGCCGAGCCCGCCTCGTCCGACGCCGCCAGGTCGACCTCCGCACTGATACCCCAGTCGTGGTCGCCCGCCGGGTCGTCGAAGATCTGCCGCACCCGCCAGATCTCGGCTTCCTTCTCGATGATCAGCAGCTTGGGCCCGCGCGCGTCCGGCCCGATGCCGAGCGTTTCGTGCTCGTCGAAGTAGTCCTCGATGGCGTCTTCCCACGCGTCCGCGTCCCAGCCCGAAGCGGCGTCCAACTCGCCGAGTGTCCCGTAGGAACGCCGGGCGGCCAGTTCGACCCGGCGGAACAGCTCGTTCCGCACGAGCACCCGGAACGCCCGCTCGTTCCGCGTGACCGCGGGCGGCTCGGACGGCGGCCTCGCCGAAACGGGGCCTTCCTCTTCGGGATTCCGCAAGGCTTCCCACTCGTCGAGGAGACTGGAGTCGACCTGGCGCACCAGTTCACCGAGCCATTCGATGAGGTCCTGCAGCCCCTCGTCCTTGGCCTCGTCGGGAACTGTGTGCCGGAGCGAGTCGTAGGTGTCGGTGAGATACCGCAGCACCAGCCCTTCCGAGCGGGCGAGCTGGTAGAAACCGATGTACTCCACGAAGTTCATCGCGCGCTCGTACATGTCGCGCACGACGGACTTCGGCTTGAGCTCGTAGTCGTCGACCCACGGATGCCCTTGCCGGTAGCGGGAATACGCCGCCTCCAGCAGTTCCTCCAGCGGTTTCGGGTACGTGACGTTTTCGAGCAGTTCCATCCGCTCGTCGTATTCGATGCCCTCGGCCTTCATCGCCTGCACGGCCTCGCCGCGGGCCTTGAACTGCTGCTGCGAAAGCACCGGCCTCGGATTGTCCACAGTGGATTCCACAGTGGATACGACGTCGAGCGGATAGGACGGTGATTCGAGGTCGAGGAGTTCGATCGCGGCCAGCGCGAACGGCGAAAGCGGCTGGTTCAGTGCGAAGTCGAACTGCAGGTCCACGGTGAGCCGGACGATCCGGCCCTGCTCGTCGGGCTCGTCGAGCCGCTCCACGACACCGGCCGCGAGCAGCGCGCGGTAGATCGCGATCGCGCGCAGGATCAGCTTCCGCTGAGCGGGACGGTCGGAATGGTTGTCCTCCAGCAGATGCCGCATGGAGTCGAACGCGTTGCCCGGCCGGGAAACGACGTTCAGCAGCATCGAGTGGCTGACGTGGAAACTCGACGTCAGCGGCTCCGGCTCGGCCGCGATCAGCCGGTCGAAGGTGCTCTCCGTCCAGTTGACGAACCCTTCGGGCGCCTTCTTGCGGACAATCTTCTTTTTCTTCTTGGGATCGTCGCCCGCCTTCTCCAGCGCCTTGGCGTTTTCGACGACGTGGTCCGGCGCCTGCACGACGACGTAGCCGTCGGTGTCGTACCCGGCGCGGCCCGCCCGCCCGGCGATCTGGTGGAACTCACGTGCCTTGAGGTGCCGTTGCCGCACCCCGTCGTACTTCGTCAGCGCGGAGAAGACCACTGTGCGGATAGGTACGTTGATGCCGACGCCGAGCGTGTCGGTCCCGCAGATCACCTTCAGCAGCCCGGCTTGCGCGAGCTGCTCGACCAGGCGCCGGTACTTCGGCAGCATGCCGGCGTGGTGCACGCCGATACCGTGCCGGACAAGCCGCGACAACGTCTTCCCGAACCCTGCCGAAAAGCGGAAGTCGCCGAGCATCTCGGCGATGGCCTCCTTCTCCGCCTTCGAGGTGACGTTGATGCTCATCAGTGTCTGCGCGCGCTCGATCGCCGCCGCCTGCGAGAAGTGCACGACGTAGACCGGCGACTGACCGCCGTGGAGCAGCTCGGACATCGTTTCGTGCAACGGTGTCAGCGCGTAGCGGAAGGTGAGCGGCACCGGCCGCTCCGCCGAGGTGACCACCGCGGTCGGGCGGCCCGTGCGCCGGGTGAGATCTTTTTCGAAGAACGAGACGTCGCCCAGCGTCGCCGACATCAGCACGAACTGCGCCTTCGGCAGTTCCAGCAGCGGCACCTGCCAGGCCCAGCCGCGATCCGGCTCCGAATAGAAGTGGAACTCGTCCGCGATGACCTGGCCGACCGGCGCGTCGGCGCCGAACCGCAGCGCCATGTTCGCCAGGATTTCCGCCGTACAGCAGATGATCGGCGCGTCGGCGTTCACCGCCGAGTCGCCGGTCATCATGCCGACGTTCTCCGCGCCGAAGATCTCGATGAGCTGGAAGAACTTCTCCGAGACCAGCGCCTTGATCGGCGCCGTGTAGTAGCTGCGGAGGCCGCGCGCGAGGGCGGTGAAGTGGGCCCCGACGGCGACCAGGCTCTTCCCCGAACCCGTCGGTGTCGACAGGATCAGGTTCGCCCCGGAGACCACTTCGATGATGGCCTCCTCCTGCGCGGGGTACAGCTCTAGCCCGCGCTCGGCTGTCCAGGCGGAGAAGGCTTCGAACAGCGAGTCGGGGTCGGGAGCCGCAGGCAGGAGGTCTGTAAGTGTCATCAGGAGGCCTATCGTGCCATCCGTTGGTCGCTTCTTGCCCAGGGGTGATCGCGCCCATCGGCGGAAACCCGTAGGCTTCGCGGTACCGCGCACCCACCGGGCAGCATCACCCGGCCGCGCGCACACAGGCGGTAATCCGAGAGGGCTAAGGAATGGCACAGGACATCATCCCGATCGAACTCGGCCTGCCACAGGGTGACGTCGTCACTCTCTGGGCGCCGCGCTGGCGGGAAGACGGCGAGGAATGGGAAGCCTTCCTCGGCGACGAGGAGGACCTGTACGCCTTCCCGGACGCCGCGCATCTCGCCGCCTTCGTGCGGACTTCCGAGCAGCATGACCTGCTCGACCACCCCGCGTGGGAGGTCGTGCCGGCGCTGAACGTGCCCGAGCTGATCCCGGACGACGACCACACCTACGACCTGGTGGGCGTCCCCGAGCTGGTCGCCGAGAAGCCGGACCAGTGGACGCTCGGCGAGCTGGCCGAGATCATCGGCATCGTGCGTTCGCTCGCGGACGTGTGCGAGCTCGAAGAGGTCCACGAGGTCCTCGACGCGCACGAGAGCTTCTCGCTGCTGGACCAGGGCACGCTGCCCTTCTCCGGCCGCGACGGCGAGCGCCTGTGGGCGGACCTGTCGCAGGCGGTCTCCGAGAAGTGGGACATCGTGCTCGACGCGATCGACGGTCTGGCGACCGCTCCCGACGTCGACGAGAAGGTGCTTGAGCAGACGGCGGAGGAGCTCGCGACCTTCCTCGCGGAGTCCGCCGAAGCCGAGGCGGCCGCCGCCGAGGACGACGACCTCGAAGACGTCGACGAGGACGATGACGACGAAGACGACGAGCCCGTCGGCTTCTGGGGCGAGGTCGGCATCGACCCGATCAAGATCATCACCTCCGGCGCCGAGTACTACACGCTGCGCTGCTACCTCGACGACAAGCCGATCTTCCTCGGCAGCGAAGGCGAGATCGACGTCTTCTCCTCCGAGAAGGCCCTCATCCGCGCGATCGCGGACGGCAAGGAGCTGGCGGGCAACGATCTCGCCCAAGTGTCCACTTGGGACGAGGTGACCACGAAGGCCACCGCGGGCGAGCTCGAGATCGAGGTCGACACCGAGAACACCTACGTGCTGACCGGTATCGCCGACGACATCGCCGAAGGCCCGGAGTCGATCGACCCGACCCAGTTGGAGCTGGCCGTCGAGCTGATCACCGACGCCGCCGAATGGGCCGACGACGACAGCGTCGACACCGCGCTGGCCGCCAACGAAAGCCTCGGCTGGCTGGTGTCGTTCGTGCTGCGGCCGGACCCCACGCGCCTCGAGCCGAGCGCTCCGTTCGACGCCGAGCAGTCCGAGTGGCGCAAGCTCGTCGAGACCTTCGAAAACCGGCTCACGGTGGTGTAGCTCGCGCGCTGACGAAAAGCGCGCCGAAGGGGCGCCCTGGCCGTACGCAACTCACGTTGGGTGCGGAGGGCGCCCCTTCATCGCGTTTTCGTGGGCCTTCGGCCCGAAAGAGGGCGCGCGAGGTGAAGTCTCTCGTCGCGCTGGCGCGCTTCCGAGAGACAGTCCGCCGGTCACCTCGCGGCCCCTCAGGTTCGTCCTGAGGGGCTCTTTTCGTCTTTGACGGGTATCAGGGCCACGGCCAGCGCCGGGAAGACCGCGGCCACGCAGAAGGCCAGCGCGTACCGCGAATCACCGATCACCAAGCCCAGCATCGGCGGCGTCAGTGCGGCGGCGATGTTCTGGCCGGTGTTCTGTGTGCCCATCGCCCGCCCCGCCCACGCGAGCCCGGCCATCTCCGCCGACGCGGTGAACCCGAGCCCGTTGTCGGACACGGTGATCACCGCGGCCAGGACGAGCGCGAGCAGCACCAGCCACGGCCACGTCGCGTCCCCGAGCGCGACCAGCAGCATCGCCCCGGCGCTCGAGATCGCCAGCTGCCGCATCGGCCGCAGCCTGCTGCCGACGCGGTCGGACCAGTAGCCCGACACCAGCCTGCCCAGCGCGCCGAGGATCTGGACAGCGCCGACGAACCAGCCCGCGGACGCCGCCGTCCAGTGATGCATGGTCACCAGGTACACGGGGGTGAACGCGGAAACCGTGAACTGCGGGACGACGAGCAGCGCGCTCGCGCCGTGGACCCGCCACAACGCCGGCTTCCGGTACGGCGACGGCGGCTTCTCCCCCGGCGCGGTCCCCGACTCCGGCCGCGGCGGGTCGACCAGGAGCCAGGCGACCAGGAGCGCGACGACGACCGCGGCCAGCGCGGGCAACATGAGCGAAACCTGGAACCCCCAGCGATCCGCGAGCGGCGGGAGGCCGAACGCGGCGACGCCCACCCCGAGCGGCTGGGCCATCTGGCGGATGCCCATCGCGAGGCCGCGTTCGGCCGGGCCGAACCAGCCGAGGACAGCCCGGCCGCTCGCGGCGTTCACTGACGCGGTGCTCGCGCCGGCGAGCAGGAACACTCCAAAGAGGGTCCCGAGCGAGTGGTCACCGGCGGCCGCGTACACGAGGAGTAACCCCGAGACGCCGAGTCCGAGAGCCATTACCAAACGCTCTCCGTAACGGTCCGCGGCCGCACCCCACAGGATCAAGGTGAACAACAGGCCAAGACTCGGCGCCGCGACCACCGTTCCCGCTTCGGCGAGCGTGAGGCCCTCCGCACGCTGCATGGACGGCACCAGGAATGGGATCCCGTAGAGGAACGAACAGCTCGCGGTCTGCGCGGCGAGGCCGAGCGCGAGGATGAGCCAGCGTCGTTTTCCGCCGATCCCCACGTCCGCGACCTGCGCCATCATCGCCACCGTTTCACTATTTGGGAAAGTTCTCCTACATAGTGAACGATAGTTGCCGGTGCTAACTAACGCAAGGCGGCATACCCGGGCTTGATCACCGTGTTGATGATGTCGAGCCGCTGGTCGAAATCGAGGAACGCGGATTTCATCGCATTGATGGTGAACCACTCGAGATCGGCCAGCCCGAAGCCGAAGGCCTCGGCCAGGGCGGCGAATTCGCTGGTCATCGAGCAGCCGCTCATCAGCCGGTTGTCGGTGTTGACGGTGACCCGGAAGCGCAGCCGGGCGAGCAGGCCGATGGGATGTTCGCCGATCGAGCGCACCGCCCCGGTCTGGACATTGGACGTGGGGCAGATCTCCAGCGGGATCCGGCGGTCGCGGACGTAGGCGGCCAACCGTCCCAAATGGACCGTGCCGTCACTGTCGGTCTTGATGTCGTCGACGATGCGCACACCGTGGCCGAGCCGCTCCGCGCCGCAATGCTGAATCGCCTCCCAAATCGACGCGAGCCCGAACGCCTCCCCGGCATGAATGGTGAAATGCGCATTATTCGTCCGCAGAAACTCGAATGCGTCGAGATTTCTGGTAGGCGGAAATCCATCTTCCGGTCCGGCGATGTCGAACCCGACCACGCCGGCGTCGCGGTAGCGGACGGCGAGGCCGGCGATCTCGAGGGCCCTGGCGTGCTGGCGCATCGCGCAGAGCAACGTCCCGACGCGGATCCGGCCACCGGCGGCCGCCACTCTCCGTTCACCTTCCGCGAACCCGGCCTGAATAGCCTCGACCACCGCATCGAGTGACAGTCCGCGTTCGACGAAGAGTTCGGGCGCGTAACGCACCTCGGCGTAGACCACGCCGTCCGCCGCGAGGTCTTCCACCGCCTCGGCGGCCACTCTGACCAGCGCTTCCTCGGTCTGCATCACGCCACAGGTATGCGCGAACGTCTCAAGGTACGAGACGAGGGAGCCGGAGTCGGCGGCCTCGCGGAACCATCGGCCGAGTGCGACGGGATCGGTGGTGGGCAAGGCCCGGTACCCGGTCTGGTCGGCGAGTTCGGCGACCGTGGCGGGACGCAATCCGCCGTCCAGGTGGTCATGGAGGAGAACCTTGGGAGCGCGGGTCAGTACCGCCTCCGGGATGCGGGAACTACTGCTTTCAGAGGACATACGTAACGGTAACCAGGCTGTCATTCCCCTACATGGTGGTAAGTCACCGGCTCTGGTTAACCCTCAGCTTTGTCGATCACGGGCTGAATCGGCCATCAGGGGCAGAGCTCGGCATTGTCCGATACCCGGGGGCCATACGCACAGCAATTTCGCAATGGATAAGCTTCACGTCACGTCCCTCCCATTTCCCCGCCCCCGAAGGACACCGCAGTGACCACTGACAACCACATTGCAGCCCCGTCCTTCGACCGGATGCGCAACATGCTGGTGCGCGCGGCCGAAGTGCGTGAGAGCGAACAGCAGCAGATCTTCGACGCGCTCGACGACATCTACGCACGTCTGGCGCCGGTCGACTCGCTCGGCGCGGTCCGCAAGCGCCTCTCGGAGATGCCCGACCGCACCGAGACCGGCGTGCTCGCCGAGCGCCTCGACGAGACCATGTCGCGGCTCGAAGCGCAGGACACCGCGATCGCCGCGCTGACCCGCGCCGTCGAGAGCATCGTCGACAAGCTGGCCAAGCCGTTCGCCCAGCTCGACGGCCGCCTCGACGGCATGGCCGCGCGCCTCGAAGGCGTCGGGGGCCGGATGGACGGGCTCGAGGACAAGCTCCAGAACATCCACCGCCGTCTCGACGAGCTCGGCGCGCACCTGGACAAGCAGGACGTGAAGACCGACTCGCTGCCGCAGTCGGTGATCGGCCCGGTGCGCGAGCGCGTCGAGCAGGCCGAGTCGGCCCTGCGCGACCGCGTCGACACCGTCGACCGCGAGCTGCGCACCCGCGTCGAGAACCTCGACAAGGCCACCAAGGAAAGCCTCACCGCGAACACCGAAGCGCTGAAGACCGCGCTGACCGAGACCGGCGAGATGATCGACGCCTCGGATCGCCTCGACGGCCTCGGCGACCGCCTCGAGAAGGTCACCTCGCGCCTCGACGACCTCGCGGAGCGGCTCGACAAGGTCGAGGACGGCTTCACCGGGCGCCTCGGCGACCTCGACGGCTCGATCCGCAGCGGCCTGTCGAAGGTCGAGAGCACGCTGCAGAAGCAGCCGGACACCGACTCGGTCGACACGCTGGTGCGCAAGAGCAACGACGAGTCCGTGCGCCGCATCGGCGGCCAGCTGGACGAGGCCATGGCGACCTTCGCGGAGCTCATGCTCGGCGGTGGCCCGGCCGTGCAGCAGATCTCCCCGCCGCCGCCCGCGCCGCGTCAGCCGCGTCGCAGCTCGCGCAACGGCCGGGCGCCCAAGGCGGCCGACGCCAAGGTCAAGGCCGACGGCACCGACGAGACCACCGACTGACCTCTTCACGCGTGAAGGCCCCCTTCCCCGGCTCCGCCTCGGGAAGGGGGCCTTCACGCTTCTCCGCCTCGCTACGCCCCCCGCCCTCCGACCTGCGTTTAGCGGGCTAAACGCGATCTGGCGGCGACTGGCACGCCCCGCATTTAGTCCTCTGAATGCAGTAAGGGGCTCACCGCGACAAGGGCGCGCGCCGCGGGTGCCCGGTGTGGTCGCCAGGAGCCAGCCACCACACCCCGCGCGTGCGGGAACGCGTCGCGTTTAGCGGGCTAAACGCGATCCGGCGCCAGCCGGGCCCCGGACGTCCTGAAGGCCCCCTTTGAGACGTTCAACGTCTCAAAGGGGGCCTTCAGGACACGAGGCCGCGACCCGGGGTCCGGCGCCGCCACAGATCGCGTTTAGCCCGCTAAACGCAGGTCAGGGGCGCACGGTCTCCAGGACGAGCGGAGCGGAGTCCGGCGCAGAGGAGCCGACAGCGTAGGCGTCTTCGAGCGCAGCGAGAGCCGAAGCAACGGCGTCCGGAGTGTCCGTGTGCAGCTCCAGCAGCGGCTGCCCGGCCGACACCTTGTCGCCCGGCTTCGCCAGGCACAGCACACCGGCCGCGGCCTGCACCGGATCCTCCTTGCGCGCCCGCCCGGCCCCGAGCCGCCAAGCGGCGACCCCGACCGAGTACGCGTCCAACGACGTCAGCACCCCATCCGAAGGCGCCGAAACGACGTGCACGTGCTTAGGCCGCGGCAGAGCGGCCTCCGGATCCCCGCCCTGAGCGGCGATCATCCGGCACCACGTCTCATAAGCCCGACCCGAAGCGAGCACCGCGGCCGGGTCCACATCGGACAGCCCCGCCAGCGCCAGCATCTCTCGCGCCAAAGCCACGGTCAGCTCGACGACATCCGCCGGGCCGCCGCCGCGCAGGACCTCGACCGACTCCGCGACCTCGATCGCGTTCCCGACGGCATATCCCAAAGGCACGTTCATGTCCGTGATCAGCGCCGTCGTCGCGACGCCGTGCGCGGTCCCGATCTCCACCAGCGTCCGCGCGAGTTCCCGCGCCTCCGGAAGCGTCTTCATGAACGCGCCCGAACCGGTCTTCACGTCGAGAACGAGCCCGGCCGAGCCTTCCGCGATCTTCTTGCTCATGATCGAGCTCGCGATCAGCGGGATCGACTCCACCGTCGACGTCACGTCCCGCAGCGCATACAGCTTCTTGTCCGCCGGAGCCAGCCCGGACGTCGCCGCGCAGACCACCGCGCCGACCTCGTCGAGCTGCCGGATGATCTCCGACGTCGACAGCGCGGCACGCCAGCCAGGGATCGACTCCAGTTTGTCCAGCGTCCCGCCGGTGTGCCCGAGCCCGCGCCCGGACAGTTGCGGCACGGCCGCGCCACAAGCCGCGACGAGCGGCGCCAGCGGCAGCGTGATCTTGTCGCCGACACCGCCTGTCGAATGCTTGTCGATCGTCGGACGGCTAACCTTCAGATCAAGCCGCTCCCCCGAGGAGATCATCGCGCCGGTCCAGCGCGCGATCTCGCCGGAATCCATCCCCCGCAGGAAGATGGCCATCGCGAGCGCGGCCATCTGTTCCTCGGCGATGTCGCCGCGCGTGTACGCGTCGATCGTCCAGTCGATCTGCTCGTCGGAGAGCCGTCCGCCGTCCCGCTTGGCACGGATGACGTCGACGGCGGCGAACCCGCTCATGGCAGATCGTCCGGTCCGAAGGCGTCCGGCAGCACCGAAGACATCGGCAGGATCCCGCTCGGGGTGTCCACCAGGCAGTCGGAACCGCCGTGCTCGAACAGGATCTGACGGCAGCGCCCGCACGGCATCAGCAGAGCGCCTTCACCACTGCGGCACGCGACGGCGACGAGCTTGCCGCCGCCGGTCAGCCGCAGCTGCCCCGCCATCGTGCATTCCGCGCACATTCCCAAGCCGTACGAAGCGTTTTCGACGTTGCAGCCGACGACGATCCGGCCGTCGTCCACCACGGCCGCCGCACCGACGTGCAGCCCCGAGTACGGCGCGTACGCCGACTTCGCCGCTTCGACGGCTTGAGCCCGCAGGGCTTCCCAGTCGTACTCAGCCATGTCAGTCCTCACCTCGTCGGTACAGCGCGCCGTCCGCCTTGGGCGGCCGCAGCCGCTGCGAAGCCACCGCCAGCACGATCAGCGTCACGAAGTGCGCCGTGTACGGGATGAGGTCGCTGGGCAGATCGTCGTTCGTCCAGTAGATCGCGTACAGCAGAGCCGCGCCGAAGACACCGAGCGCGGCGGCGATCCACTGACGGCGGAACAGCTGCACGGCCACGATCACGGCCAGCAGGATCACCGCGCCGTACAGCAGCGCGAGCACCGCGGTACCGCCACCGGCGAGCTGGAGACCGTCGGCGTACCCGAACAGCGCCGCGCCGCCGAGCAGGCCACCCGGCCGCCAGTTGCCGAAGATCATCGCCGCGAGACCGATGTAACCGCGGTTGTTGGTCTGGTTCTCCAGGTAGTCCGCGCCGCCGGCGAGCAGCACGAGTGACGCGCCACCCATCCCGGCGAGCCCGCCGGAGATGATCATGGCGACGTACTTGTGCAGGTAGACGTTCACGCCGAGGGACTCGGCCGCGACCGGGTTCTCACCGCAGGACCGCAGCCGCAGGCCGAACCGCGTGCGCCACAGCACGAGGTAGCTGATCGGGACCAGCGCGATCGCGATCATCGTCAGCGGCGCGACCTCGGTGACCAGGCCGTTGAGGATCCCGGCGAGGTCGGAGATGAAGACGCGCTGCATCTTCTCCAGATCCGCGAGCCAGTCCGAAAGGAACGTCGCCGAATAGGTGTCGAACTTCGGCACCGGCGGCGACTGGCGCGGGTTCCCCGAAAGCGGGGTGAAGATCAGGTTCGCCAGGTACTTCGCGACCCCGAGACCGAGCAGGTTGATCGCCACACCGGAGACGATGTGGTTGACGTTGAAGGTCACCGTCGCGACGGCGTGCAGCAGCCCGCCGAGCGCGCCGAACACGATCGCCGCGATCAGCCCGGCCCAGACCCCGCCGTGGTACGCGCCCCACGCGGCACCCCAGGTGCCGAGGATCATCATGCCTTCGAGGCCGATGTTGATCACGCCCGCGCGTTCGGCCCAGAGCCCGCCGAGCGCGCACAGCAGGATCGGCAGCGCCAGCCGCAGCGCGGTGTGCGCGGTGTTGGTCGAGGTCAGCGTGTTGACGCCGGTGGCGTAAGACGCGATCGCGAGCACACCGACCGCCAGCAGACCCCAGATGGCGCCCTTGAGCCAGCCCGGGATACGCCGCTTCGGCGGCTTCACCGGCATGGTGGTCCCGCCCGTGTTGGGCGAAAGAACGTCCGTAGTCATGCCGCCTCCGCGGTGAAAAGTACGTCGGCGGTGGTGATCACACCGCACCTCCCTCGGACACGCTGGAACCCTTACCCGCCAGCGCGCGACCGACGCGACGCTGTTCGGCGGCCAGGTCCGCGCGGCGCACGATCTCGTACGCGATGACGACCGACAGCACGATCACGCCCTGCATGATCGTGGCGATCTCTTTGGACACGTTGATCTGCTCCAGCGACACCGCGGACCGGTCGAGGAACGCCCACAGCAGGGCGCCCAACGCGATCCCCGCCGGGTGGTTCCGGCCGAGCAGCGCGACCGCGATGCCGGTGAAGCCGTACATCTGGGTCGAGGTGATGCCGTAGGTGAAGTCGCGGCCGAGCAGTTCCGGCATCGCGATCAGACCGGCGACACCGCCGGAAAGCAGCATCGCGATCAGCGTCATCTTCTTGGCGTTGACGCCACCCGCCGCGGCGGCCGTCGTCGATTCGCCGGAGGCCTTCAGCTCGAACCCGAACCGGGTCCGGTTGAGCATGAACCAGTAGGCCGCGCCGATCAGCGCCGCGATGATCACGAAGCCGAACAGCTCGCCCGACCCGATCGGGATCCCGGGGATGCGGCCGGTTTCGGCGATCTCACGGGTGGCGATGTTGTTGCCGGTCTGCACGCCGAACTGGTCGGCGTTGACCAGGAACGCCACGATGCCGCCGACGATCGCGTTCAGCATGATCGTCGAGATGACCTCGGAAACACCTCGGGTCACCTTCAGCACCGCGGGGATCGCCGCGTAGAGCATGCCGCTCAAGACCGCGACGACCAGGATCGCGAGCACGTGGATCACCGGCGGCAGCCGCAGCGCCCCGCCGATGATGGCGGTGACGATGGCGGCGAACCGGTACTGGCCCTCGACACCGATGTTGAAGAGGTTCATCTGGAAGCCGATGGCCACCGCGAGCCCGGACAGGTAGTAGATCGTCGCGAGGTTCACCGTGTCGACGGCCGTCGAGCCCTTGAAGAGCTGCCCGACCATCGTGCCGTAGGCCTGGAGCGGGTCCGCGCCCGAGATGATCAGCGCGATGGCGGTCAGGATGACCGCGAAAACGATCGCGAGCAGAGGCGGCAGCAGCCTCGTACGCCAGGAACTCACGATGCACCTTCTTCTTCGGAGTCTTCGGAAGCACCCGTCATCGCGGAGCCCAGTTGCTGCGGGGTCACGGTCGCGGGGTCGGCCTCGCCGACCAGCCGGCCGCGGAGCATGACCTGGATGGTGTCCGACAGCCCGATCAGCTCGTCGAGGTCGGCCGAAACCAGCAGGACGGCCAGCCCGGCCGCGCGGGCCTGGCGGATCTGCTCCCAGATCAGCGCCTGCGCGCCGACGTCGACACCACGCGTCGGATGCGAAGCGATCAGCAGGACAGGGTTGCCGGAAAGCTCGCGTCCGACGATCAGCTTCTGCTGGTTACCACCGGAAAGCGCGGCGGCCGGGACGTCGATGCCCGGCGTGCGGACGTCGTACTGCTCGACGATGCGGCGGGTGTCTTCACGCGCGCCGGCGATGTCGAGCAGCTGGCCCTTGGCGACCGGCTCTCGCGTCTGGTAGCCGAGGATCCGGTTGACCCACAACGGTTGCGTGAGCAGGAGGCTGTGCCGCGTGCGGTCTTCGGCGATGTAGCCGATCCCGGCCTCGCGGCGGGCGAGCGTCCCCAGTTTGTGCAGTTCGACGGTCTCGCCGTCGACACCCGTGAGCTCGATCCGGCCGCCGCCCTTGCGCATGCCCATGATCGTCTCGACGAGCTCGGTCTGGCCGTTGCCCTCGACGCCGGCGATGCCGAGCACCTCACCCGCGTGCACGGTGAAGGAGATGTGGTCGAGCACGTTCCGCTCGGAACCCTCGACCTTCAGGCACACGTCGTCCAAGCGCAGGACGTCCCGATCGGTCACCGTGGACTCGCGGGTCTCGGGGCTGGGCAGTTCCGAACCGACCATCATCTCGGCCAGCTGGCGCGAGGTGATCGTCTTCGGATCGGCCGTGCCGACCGTGGTGCCGCGGCGGATCACGGTGACCGTGTCGGCGATCGCGCGCACCTCGTCGAGCTTGTGCGAGATGAAGAGGAAGGTGAAGCCGTCCTTCTGCATGGTGCGGACGGTCTCGAACAGCGCGTCGACCTCCTGCGGCACGAGCACCGCGGTGGGCTCGTCGAGGATGATGATCCGCGCGCCGCGGTAGAGCACCTTGACGATCTCCACGCGCTGGCGGTCGGCGACGCCGAGTTCTTCGAGCAGCACGTCGGGGCGGGCGTTGAGGCCGACCTGTTCGGCGAACTTCGCCAGCTTCGCCCTGGCCGCGCGGCCGATGCCGTGCAGGTTCTCCGCGCCGAGGAAGACGTTCTCCCCGACGGTGAGGTTGTCGGCCAGCATGAAGTGCTGGTGGACCATCCCGATCCCGGCCTTGATGGCGTCCTGCGGGTTGCGCAGTTTCACCGGTTCGCCGTTGATCGCGATGCCGCCCTCGTCCGGCTGTTGCATGCCGTAGAGGATTTTCATCAGGGTCGATTTGCCCGCGCCGTTCTCGCCGCAGACGGCGTGCACCTCGCCCTTGATGACGGTGAGGTTGACGTCGGAGTTGGCCACGACACCGGGGAATCGCTTCGTGATCCCGGTCAGCTGCACGGCCGGTTCACCCCGGTCGGGGGCGTCGGTGACCTCGGCCTGGGGAGCGCTCATGAAAAGCCATCCAGTTCTGGGAGTAAACAGGTGAGGGCTCGGAAGGGGTTACCCTCCCGAGCCCCGCTGCCTGGTAGAGCTTACTTCTGCGGCTTGTCCGAGACGGTGATCGCCCCGGAGACGATCTGCGCCTTGTAGCCGTCGAGGACGTCCTTGATGTCGTCGATCTTGCCACCGGAGGTGGCGTAGCCGACGCCGTCGACCTTGAGGTCGAAGCGCTTCGGCAGCGACGTCAGGTCGCCCTTCGCCAGTGCGCGCAGGTAGTCGAACACCGCCACGTCGACGCGCTTGAGCATCGAGGTGATGATGACGTCCTTCGACGCCTCGACCGTCTTCTGGTTGTACTGGTCGGAGTCGACGCCGATGGCGAGCGCGTTGTTCGTCTTGGCGGCCTCGAAAACGCCCTTACCGGAGGCGCCGGCGGCGTGGTAGACGACGTCCGCGCCCTTGGCGATCTGCGCGGCGGCCTTCACGTTGCCCTTCGCCGGGTCCTGGAACCCGGAGAAGTCACCGGCCGGGGTGAGGTACTCGTCCTCGATGACGGCCTTGGTCGAAGCGGCCTTCACGCCCTGGAGGAAGCCGGCCTCGAACTTCTGGATCAGCGGCGTGTTCACGCCACCGACGAAGCCCACGTGGCACTTCTTCGACTTGTACGCGGCGGCGACACCGGCCAGGAACGAGCCCTGCTCCTCGGCGAAGACCAGCGGGGTGACGTTCGGCGCCTTGACGGAGTCGTCGTCGACGATCGCGAACTGGGTGTTCGGGTACTTCGGCGCGATGGCGCCGACGGCCTTGGCGTAGGCGAAGCCGACCGCGATGACCGGGCTGAAGCCCTGCGACGCGAGCTGGTCGAGACGCTGCGACTTGGCGGCCTCGTCCTCGGTCGCCGCGGCGGTGCTTTCGGTGACCGCGGTGACGCCGAGGTCACTCTTGGCCTTGTCGGTACCGGCGGCGGCGGAGTCGTTGAACGACGCGTCGCCACGGCCGCCGACGTCGAAGGCCAGCGCGACCTTGAGCTTGCTGCCGTCGACCTTCTCACCCGCCTGCGCGGAGCTTGTCGACGCGGCCGCCGCGGCGGGCGGCTTCGGCGCCGTCACGCAGCTGGCGGACTGGTCCCCCGTGCTCGCGTTGTTGTTGTTCCCCGCACCCGAATCCTTCGCGCACCCGGTCAGTACCAAAGCACCGGCCATGGCGGCGGCGGCCAGCGCGGTTCCACGCATGCGACGCAACGTGTGTCTCCCTCCCCGCTGATCCAGCGGATGGTCCGAAGAAAGCGACCCGGCAACGTTGCCGGGTTCGACCGAGAGACGGTACCTAACGGCCGCTTTGCTGCCATAGGAAAGGCACGCTACGTAACACAAACGTTTACTCATGAGTCGTAAGCGCGACGAAGGAAGTACTTACGGTGATCACAATGGAGTAGTCGCGGGACGGTCCCCTTCCCCCGTTCGAGCCGGGCGACGAGGGCGTTAACGCGCTGTTCAGGGCCGCTGTGCGAGCATGCCGAGGCGACGACTGACGCCCCTACCGCAGGGGATGCCGTCGCCACCGTCGGTGACTTCAGACGAGCTGGAAGGACTTCAGGCCGCGGATGTTCTGGTGGCAGTTCTTGAGGCCGGCGGAGTTCAGGCTGCGGTAGACGCCCCATTTCGGCCGCAGATAGTTCACGTCCCGCCACAGATCCGCGGCCTTCCGGACGTCGGCGACGGTCCGGGAACCGTCCTTGAGCACGCAGTGCAGATAGCCGCTGTGCGAAGCCTTGAACTCCCAGGCCACGTCGATCCACTTGTTCTGCAGCGGCGCGTAGTCGGCGAGGTCGGCTTCCGCGCCCGAGTCACCGCTGATGGTCAGCACCCCTTCGCCGCCCTTTTGGCGCGGCGTGAGGGTCCACTGCGGAGGACCGACGTCGGGCACCTTCATCTGGAACAGGTGGGTGAACGCCGTCGTCGCGGTCAGTTCGGTGGGCCAAAAGGCCTGGTACGAGATCCGCCACGTCTCGTCCTTCAGGATCTTGTACGTCTTGTCGCCGTCGCGCATCCCTTTCGACTCGTTGCGCTGCCGGTCGGTCGACGTGTCGACATCCCGCGTGTGCATGTCGAAGCGCCAGTGGTCGCCTTCGGGGTAGATGTGCTTCACCCCGGGATGCGATCCGGCGCGGTCGTCCTCCAGTCCTTCGAAAGCGCGCAGGCCGTCCTTCGCCGGGTCCGGGCTCCATCGCGGTGTCCAGGTGGCCGCGTGCGCGGTCCCGGTGCCGAGCGCGGCCGCGCCGAGCACGCCCGCCCCCAGGATGAGCGCCTTCCGGCGGTCGAGGTTCTCCATGGCTACTTTCCCTTCTCCAGGGTGACCGCGAACACGTGCGGCCTCGGGGTGGCGGCGGGGAGCGTGACCGACACGACCTCACGCGCCGGGTCGAGCGGGATCCGCTGGTGGAAGATCGCGAGCTTCACGGACTGGATCCCGGCCCGCGAGTGCAGCTGGTTCGTGGTGACGGCCTCGCTCTCGCCGAACGAGGCCGCCGCACGCCAGCCGGTGAGCCGCAGAGGGACGTCGACCGATCCATCCACATAGGACACCTTCAGCGTGGTCACGGCGTTGCCGGTGTCGGCGGCGCCGAGCAGGTGCAGGGTGGCGTACCTCCCGGCAGGCAACGGGATCGTCGCGCCGACGACGTTGTTCGGCGTGCCCTCGCTGCCGTTGACGAACAGGAACGGGACCCCGTCGTCGGCGACCTGCCCGGTCTGCGGCAGCTGGGCGGCCGGATAGGTGTTGCCCGAGCCGTCGAAATCGCCGTCGCCGAGGTAGAACTCGCTGGTCGCGCCGTCGGAGTTCAGCACGGCGGCGAGGTCCACCGGGACGAGGTCCCCGGCGGGCGGCAGCGCGGGAAGCCCCCACGCGGCCGCGGGTTCGCCGACCGGCACCGGCGCGATCGTCGTGTCCGGACGTCTTCCCCGCGCGTAGATCAGCACTTCGCGGCCCCGCGCGAGGTCGATGGTCACCGTGCCGTCGGGACGCTGCCGCCAGGACCGGGCGCCTTCGACCTCGAGCCTTCCGGGGATGGACGGCCTGAGCTTCAGCGGCTCGCCCGCCAGGCTCCGGACGCGGACGAACTTCGTGACCCCGGCCTTGCGCACCGCGCTGACCAGGAACGCGCCCTGCGTGCGGAAGTCGTGCAGGGTGACGTCGCGCCAGGTGGCCGGCACCGCGGGGAAGATCCGGATCGTGTCGCCCCAGCTCTGGCAGAGCATGTCGTGGATCGACTGCGCCGCGGACAACGGCGTTTCGATGACCGGGCCCGCCTCGTAGTACATGGTGTTGGGCTGGACGAACCGCGTGACGAACTCGCGCAGGTGCTTCAGCGCGTCGTCCCCGCGCTCCAGCGCCGCCGAAAGCGAAGCGGCGCCGGTGAAGCTGAACCCGCGCAAGGCGCCTTCGAAGCTGATCCAGTGCGCCAGCGACTTCGAGATCAGCTCCGCCTGCGCCGGGTCGTCCACGTTCAGCAGGTACAGCGGGTACGCCGCGAGCAGGTGCGAGTAGTGGCGATGCGATTTGGCGAACGGAACGCCGGTGCCGACCATCAGGCCGTTTTCGTCGACAGGGAAGGCGACGAGCTTGTCGAGCACCTCGCGCCACTTCGGTGCCAGCGGATCGTCGATCCGCAAGGTCTTCGCGGCGTCGAGCAGGGTTTGGCAGCTCCACCGGATCAGCGCGAGGTCGTAGTGGCAGTCGGGCGCGCGGCCGTACTCCGGCGAGAACGTCGGCGGCAGGTGCAGGCGGCCGTCGGCACCGGGCTTCAGGAAGTGGAGGTAGTAGTTCATCGCCTTGCGCAGCACCGGGAACAGGACGTCGCGCAGGATCGGAGTGTCCATGGTGTGGCGGTAGCTCAGCCAGACGTTGTGCAGCAGCCACGGCAGGTCGCCGATCTCGGCGTCCGCGTCCGGCCCCGGCACGCCGACGAACCCGGCGTCCGCGAACCGCGCGTCGGCGCTGCGCCGCAGCCCCATCGAATCCGCGCGGTACTCGGGCCGCAGACCGTCGATCAGCATCTGGCCGTTCTCGGCGATCGTCCGCGGGATCGGGTCGAGTTCGAGGTGGTTGGCTCCGTGCACCGGCCAGTATTCGAGCTGGGCGTTGAGGTTGTACCAGACCGACGGCCACGGCGTCGGCTCCAGCCAAGGACCGGTCGTCGCCATGATCGGCGCTTCGGCGCGGGCGGCGGACGCCAGTTTGTACAGCTGGATCCAGTAGAAGCCCTGCAGCCTCGCGTCCGGAATGGACAGGAAGCTCCGGCGGTGGAACGTATGCCACCAGCGCCGGTGGAGCACGGCCAGTGCGTCCACCGTGGACACTCCTGCGACGGCGGATCGCACCCGCCCCTCGGCTTCCGTCCCAGGATGGCTGTGCGCCGTCGACAGGACGAGCGTCTTGCCGCCGCGGCCCGCCCGGCGCGTCCGGTACGCCGTCGCGTTCTGCCCGCCCGCCACGAGCGGCTGGACGACCACGGTGGTGTCGCCTTCGACACGGGTCACCGGCGGCGGGTTGGGCTCGAAACCCTTCGGCGGCTGCTCGCGGACGATGCGCGGGCTCACCGCGGGCACCGGCGCGAAAGTGAGACCGAACCCTCGTTCTCCCGCGCTCGGTGCGACCTCCACCACGAACAGGTCGCGCGAAGTGTGGACGAACGCGCGGATCTCCAGGGTGCCCTTGTCGGTGGTCACGGTCCCGGTGAGCTCGGCGTTCCAGAGGTCGAGTCGCAGCCGGGCACCGGTGAGTTCACCCACTGGTGTGAGCAGCACCTTCCCGATCGGGAGCCGCGCGACACCCCATTCGTTACCGAAGGTGGGCCGGTGGTCCTGGGATTCGCTGTGGTCGATGGTGAACTTCAGCGCGTCCTGGTCGCGGTAGACCTGCACGCCGACGAAACCGTTGCCCAGGAACGGCCCCTCGTACCAGGTGCGCGGCAACCGTTCCCAGCGTGGATCCTGCCCGGCGAGGAAGCGTGACCAGTCCGCGTCCGTGCTCATCCCGTGACATCCGGCCGTGGCATCGCCGGTGTCCACAGAGGTCTCAGCGGTCTCAGCGGCTCCCGCCGCCGTCACGGGAAGCGCCCCGAGGAGGAGGCCCGCGGCGGTGCCGCCCAGCAGGTCGCGTCGTGGGAAACCAGCGGACTGGCCCATAGTCACCCCATCGTGAACTCGGCCGATTCATCGGATGTCTGACCGGACGAACCTAAGATATGACATATCACTCGTCAACAAGTCAATGTATCGACAACTCCTTTGGCCGAATCTTTCCGGATGTACCGCTGAGAGAGATCAGATGTTCGGCGTCCAGAGCGCCTGAGAGCAGGGCGGCCACGAGGAGCCAGGGCGGATTCGCCGGTATCACCCGCGACAGGGCGTGATGTCTGGTCCATCACACAGACGAACCCGGAAGTGAGCCCACCGTGAGGAGCGGGTCTAGCATCCTTTTCATCCACGCTCGATGACCATGATCTCGGCACCGTCGCCGGAGCCGTCCCCAGGTGGGCGACCCGGCGCAGGCGCGGAAACCAGCGGTCAGCGGGCCCAAGCCATGACGTTGGAGGCCGTTCACCGATGTCCACCACGGCTAGCACCGCCTCTGAGGCGGCCGCGAGCGATCGGTCGGGTGCCTCACGCCGGCAAGGGACCTTCTACCGGGGCGACCCCGGCATGTGGTCCTGGGTGCTGCACCGCATCACCGGCGTGCTGACATTCTTCTTCCTCTTCGTGCACGTGCTCGACACCGCGCTCGTGCGCGTGTCGCCCGACACGTACAACGAGGTCATCGAGACCTACAAGACCCCGCTGGTCAACCTCCTCGAGGTCGGCCTCGTCGGCGCGGTGCTGTTCCACGCGCTCAACGGCATCCGGGTCATGCTGGTCGACTTCTGGGAGAAGGGACCGAAGTTCCAGAAGCCGATGCTCTGGACCATCCTGGCCATCTGGGTCGTGGTGATGATTCCCGGTGCCTTCTTCATGATGAAGCGCACCGTCGAGGTTATGTTCGGGGGTAACTGACCATGGCTGAACTCGCTCTCGAGCGCCCGCGCGCCCCGAAGCGCGCCGCCGCCCGCCGCAGCAACTTCGAGCTCTACAGCTGGCTGTTCATGCGTATCTCGGGCCTCGCCCTGATCGTGCTGGTGCTCGGCCACCTGTTCATCATGAACATCCTCGACGGCGGCGTGCACCGCATCAACTGGGGCTTCGTCGCCGGCCGCTGGGCTTCGCCGTTCTGGCAGTTCTGGGACCTGTCGATGCTGTGGCTCGCCGAGATCCACGGTGGCAACGGGCTGCGCACGATCATCGACGACTACGCCCGCAAGGACAGCACCAGGTTCTGGCTGAAGATCGTGCTCTACGTCTCGATGGTGCTCATCCTCGCCGTCGGCACGATGGTGATCTTCACCTTCGATCCCGGTATCTCGGCCAACTGACGCCCACCACACGTTAAGCGGAGTCCTCATGCAGTTCCACAAGTACGACGTGGTGATCGTCGGCGCCGGTGGCGCCGGCATGCGCGCGGCCATCGAATCCGGCCAGCGCACGCGCACCGCGGTCCTCACCAAGCTCTACCCGACACGTTCGCACACCGGTGCCGCCCAGGGCGGCATGTGCGCCGCGCTCGCGAACGTCGAAGAGGACAACTGGGAGTGGCACACCTTCGACACGATCAAGGGTGGCGACTACCTGGTCGACCAGGACGCCGCCGAGATCATGGCGAAGGAAGCCATCGACGCGGTCCTCGACCTCGAGAAGATGGGCCTGCCGTTCAACCGGACGCCCGAAGGCAAGATCGACCAGCGCCGCTTCGGCGGGCACACCCGTGACCACGGCAAGGCCGCGGTGCGCCGCGCCTGCTACGCCGCGGACCGCACCGGGCACATGATCCTGCAGACGCTGTACCAAAACTGCGTCAAGCACGGCACCGAGTTCTACAACGAGTTCTACGTGCTCGACCTGGTGCTCACCCCGGACGAGAACGGCGACCCGGTCGCCTCCGGCGTCGTCGCCTACGAGCTGGCCACCGGCGAGCTGCACGTCTTCCAGGCGAAGTCGATCGTGTTCGCCACCGGCGGCGCGGGCAAGATCTTCAAGACGACGTCGAACGCGCACACCCTCACCGGTGACGGCCTCGGCATCATCTTCCGCAAGGGCCTGCCGCTGGAGGACATGGAGTTCTTCCAGTTCCACCCGACAGGTCTGGCCGGGCTCGGCATCCTCATCTCCGAGGCCGTGCGCGGTGAAGGCGGCATCCTCCGCAACGCCGACGGCGAGCGGTTCATGGAGCGCTACGCCCCCACCATCAAGGACCTCGCGCCGCGCGACATCGTCGCCAGGTCGATGGTTCAGGAAGTGCTGCAGGGCCGCGGTTGCGGGCCGAACAAGGACTACGTCGTCCTCGACGTCACGCACATCCCGGAAGAGACGCTGAACGCGAAACTCCCGGACATCATGGAATTCTCGCGGACGTACCTCGGCGTCGACCCGGTCACCGAGCCGGTGCCGGTGTTCCCGACCTGTCACTACGTGATGGGCGGAATCCCGACGAACATCCACGGCGAAGCGTTGCGGGACAACGAGAACGTCATCCCCGGCCTGTACGCCGCGGGTGAGGTGGCGTGCGTGTCCGTGCACGGCTCGAACCGGCTCGGCACCAACTCGCTGCTGGACATCAACGTCTTCGGCCGTCGCGCCGGCATCGCCGCCGCCGAGTACGCGCTGGCACACGACTTCGTCGAGCTGCCGGAGAACCCGACCACCATCGTCGAAGAGCAGCTTTCGGGCCTGCTTTCGGAGCACGGGGACGAGCGCGTCGCCGACATCCGCACCGAACTGCAGAAGACGATGGACTCGCACGCTTCGGTGTACCGCACCGAGGACACGCTGAAGCAGGCGCTGACCGACGTGCAGTCGCTGAAGGACCGCTACGAGCGGATCACCGTGTCGGACAAGGGGAAGCGGTACAACACCGACGTCCTCGAAGCCATCGAGCTGGGCTTCCTGCTCGAACTCGCCGAGGTCCTCGTCGTCGGCGCCCTGGCGCGCAAGGAATCCCGCGGCGGACACGCGCGCGAGGACTACCCGAACCGCGACGACACGAACTTCATGCGGCACACCATGGCCTACAAGCAGGGTTCCGAGCTGGCCTCCGATATCCGACTGGACTACAAGCCGGTGACCTTCACCCGCTACGAACCGATGGAGCGGAAGTACTGATGACCACGGCCACCCCCGAGAAGTCGGAGGCCGTGTCCTCCGACCACACGCCGATCACCGTCACACTGAAGATCCTGCGGTTCAACCCCGAGATCGACACCGAGCCGCACTGGGAGTCCTACGACGTCCCGGCGCAGCGCACCGACCGGCTGCTGAACCTGCTTTTCTACGTGAAGGACTACCTCGACGGGACGTTCTCGTTCCGTCGCTCGTGCGCGCACGGTGTCTGTGGTTCCGACGCGATGCAGATCAACGGCATCAACCGGCTGGCGTGCAAGGTCCTGATGAAGGACCTGCTGTCGCAGGACGGCAAGAAGACGACCATCACGATCGCGCCGATCAAGGGCCTGACGACGCTCAAGGACCTTTACGTCGACATGGACCCGTTCTTCGAGGCGTACCGTGCGGTGAAGCCGTACCTGATCGCCTACGGGAACGAGCCCACGCGCGAGCGGATCCAGTCGCAGGCCGACCGCGACCGGTTCGACGACACGACCAAGTGCATCCTGTGCGCCTGCTGCACGTCCTCGTGCCCGGTGTACTGGAACGACGGCTCGTACTTCGGCCCGGCGGCGATCGTCAACGCGCACCGGTTCATCTTCGACTCGCGTGACGAAGGCGCCGAAGAGCGTCTGGACATCCTGAACGACTCCGAGGGTGTCTGGCGGTGCCGGACGACGTTCAACTGCACCGACGCTTGCCCGCGCGGCATCCAGGTCACCAAAGCGATCCAAGAGGTCAAGCGCGCCCTCCTCTTCAAGCGCGTCTAACGTTTAAGTACATGAAGGCCCCCTTCCTTGCGCCTAGTGCAAGGAAGGGGGCCTTCATGTACTTCTGGCCGAGTTATCCACAATGGGGCAGTTATCCACAGGTCGACAAAACGGCTCTGGTGGGGCAGCCGGTCCGTACCCCACGCTGATCACCATGACCAAGAGGGGGAGATGGGCTCAGCATCCCGAACTGCTGCAGGAGCGGAGTCGCAACGGCGTCGTCCGAGCTTCCGATCTGGAAAACCTCGAAATGAGCAGCCGGACGATCTACACCCGTTGCCTGCCCGGCGGCCCTTGGCAACGCCTGCTGCCAGGCATAGTCCTGTTGCACAGCAACGAACCAACGACCGAACAACTCGTGACCGCCGGGCTCCTGCACGGCGGAGCGGAAGCGGTGGTCACCGGCACCGAAGCTTGCGTGCGGCACGGCCTGCGCTCGGCCGCGATGCCGCCGGAAACGGGACTACACCTGCTCATCCCGCATGAACGGAAGGTCCGTAGTACCGGCTTCGTGACGATGGAACGGACGGTCCGCTTGCCGTCGTCGATCGTCCGGGACGGAGTTCCCTTGGCACCGTTGATCCGAGCCACGACGGACACGGTCCGCCGGCTCGGGAACGCCGAGCAGGCCGAGGCGATCTTGATCGAAGCGGTCCAGAACGGCGGCTGCCATCCGAAGGCCCTGCTTCACGAACTCGACCATGGCACACAACGAGGAACCGCGGTGCCGCGACGTCTGCTGACGGGCTGGGTGGACCTGCGCTCGATGGCGGAGTCACGCGCCAAAATGCTCAGCCAACGCATGCCCTCGCCACCGAGCCATTGGAACGCCGCGATCTACGACCGGGAAGGGCGCTACATCGGACGTCCCGACGCGTTATGGGAGGACGTGGGTCTCGTCTGGGAAGTCGACTCTTTCGAATTTCATTTCCGGAAGTCGGACTACGCACGAACCGTTGCCCGCAACACGCGGTACGCCGCGGCAGGTCTCGTCGTCGTGCAGACCCTGCCTTCCCAGCTGCGAGACGACCCGGACGGCGTCATCACCGACCTCACCTCCGCACACCGAGTGGCCGCTGCCAGGCCCCGACCCGACTTTCACCTCGCGACCGCCGCCTGAAGTACATGAAGGCCCCCTTCCTTGCGCTAGGCGCAAGGAAGGGGGCCTTCATGTACTTCAACCCGACCCAACCGCTACTCCAGCACCCGCGCCGACGCGGCCGACTCGGCGGTGCCGGGCAGCAGGTCGAAACCCTCCGGGTCGATATCGCCGACAGCGCCCGTGCTCACGTCCCGCAGCATGTTGTACAGCCCCGCCATCACCGCGCGCGTGAAGTGCTCCCGGTGCTGTTGCCCGAGCGTCTGCGTCTGCCCGCGCACCTCGAACAGCACCGTCCCCGTCCCGTTCAGCGCGAACGAACACCGCGCCTGCCCCGGCAGATCGCGATCCGGGCCATGCGGATAGCGCGCCCCGACGAACCCGCGCGACGTCATCCCGTTGAACCCGCTGATCGCCAGCTGCCGCGATTCGTCCTTTGTGTACACATCACGGTACTTCGCATATTTCTGGCCGGGCTCGAAGAACTTGTCGGGCAGCGGCGGATAGTCGATGCCGACGTCGAGGAGCCGGTCGCTGCCTTCCTGCCGGACGCACGCACCTTGATGGTGCAGATCGACGTACACGTCAGGCACCTTCCCGCGCTGTGCGGTCAGCGAGACGTACACCGAACGCAGCGCCCGCGCCTCGGGCGTGATGAACCAGCCCGGCTGGTCCGGCGCACCGGGGAAGTCCTCCGCGCGCGGGAGATAATTCAGCTCAGGGTTGAAGTCGCGGTTGACGTCGAAACCGGGACGCTTCCGGTAGTCGTCGCCCTGGATGACGTCGCTGAGGTAGTTCCAGGCGGGCGGCCGCTCCTTGAGCTGCGGGAACCTTCGCTGGACCTCGGCCCACGACAGGTCGTTGCCGCGCCGGTCGAGTTCGGCGCCGTCCGGGTTCAGTTTCGGCACCGCGACGAACGTGATGGTCTTCCGCAGCCGCTCGGCGTCCCGCGACTCCGACGTGCCGAGGTAGTCGAGGATGCGCAGAAGCGCGTCGGTGCCGGTCTTCTCGTTCCCGTGGATCTCGCTGGAGACCACGAAGACCTTCGGCCCCGTCCCGACACTCGCCTGATGGATCACCCTGCCGTGATTCGACCGCCCGACCTCCTTGACCGCCACCCGGCCTTTGCTCACCCGTTCGAGCCTGCCGAGCTCGCGCACCATCTCGCGATAGTCGGTGAACTCGTCGATGGGGAGCTCCCGCGGCTCCTCACTGCAGGCCTGGACCGGCGCCGCCACCGCGGCGGGTGCGCTGACCAGCGGAAGCACCGCCAAGCCCACCATCACGGGAACCAACCGACCGAACACCGACATCGTGAACTCCCCACTGTCGAAGGTGTTCACAACGTAGCGAGTCCGGCACCGGTCGCGAATCCGGCGAAAGTGCCCGAAAAGCAAACCGGGGCCGGCCCACGGAAGTGGACCGGCCCCGGCAGTCGAAAAGGCTTACTTCACCGCGTCCAGAGCGTTGACGCGGCCGTGGCCGTAGTACGAGTTGTCCTTCGCCGGGCCTTCACAGACCGGCGCGGCGGTGCCGCAAGGGACAGTGTCGGCCTGGTGCTCGAGCAGCCACCTCAGCGCCACGGGCGGCGCGTGACGGAAACGCGACGCCAGCAGCGCGGCGACACCGGCGGCGTGCGGCGACGCCATCGAGGTGCCGCACTTGGTGCCGTACGCGCCGTTGAAGATCGTCGACAGCGGGCAGCCCGCACCCTGGCCGGTGGGCGGCAGCTGGGCACGGTCACCACCGGGGGCGGTGACCGAAACGTCGTCACCGTAGTTGCTGTACGAAGACTTCGAGCCCGCGTAGCCGATGGCCGAGACGTTGACGACGCCGTCGATGGCCTTGGGCAGGATGCCGCAGCTCTTGTCGACCGGGTGCGGCCGGTTCGGGTCGGTGGTCTGCTCGTCCGGGTTGAAGCCGCTGTTGCCGGCGGCGGCGACGTTCAGCACGCCACGCCCGGTCGAGTAGGTCACCGCGCGGCGGACGGCCTCGAACGCGGCCGCGTCGCCCGGCTCCTTCGTGCAGTAGAACATGCCCGGGTCGATGTAGTAGCTGTTGTTCGTGACCGGGAAGCGGTGCTTCGCCGCCCACATGAACCCGCAGACGGCGGCTTCGGGGAGGATCAGGCCGTCGTCGTTCACGACCTTCACCGACGCCAGCTTGACGCCGGGCGCGATGCCCGTGAAGCCGCGCTCGGTGTCCTTGCCGGCGATGGTGCCGGCGACGTGCGTGCCGTGGTCGGAGTTCGTCGGCGCCCAGGCGGCGGGCGTGGTGTCCGGCGCGCCGGTGTTGCATCCGGCCGACGTCTTCGGGTCCAGGGCGTTCTTGAGCGCGGGGTGGGTGGGCTCGATGCCCGAGTCCAGCACGCCGACGGTCACCGAGCGGCTGCCACCGGAGACCTTGTTCGCCTCGGGAGCCTGGATCGCCCGCATGTCCCACTGCTGGGCCGACAGGTCCTCTTCGGCCGCGACGCTGGTGGTCTCTTCGCTTTCCTTGGTGTCGACCACGGCGGAGCGGGTCGAACGGGTCGAGGCCGCGGGCGGGAACGCCACGTCACGGCCGCCCGAGTAGGCGCGGAAGACGCCGATCTTCGCCTGGAAGTCGGCGTTGCGCGAGGTCGCCACCGCGACCCCGATCTCGGGGTAGTACGCGACCTTCTCGCCGCACTTGGCGCGCAGCTCGGTGTCGACCTTGCGCTCCGGGGTACGCGGGTTGTAAAGCACCACGTAGTTGAACGGCGCGCTCGCGGTGTCGCACTGGGGCGCGGGCGCGGCGCTCGCCGACGGGGCCGCGAACACACTTCCCGCCGCCGCCGCGACGAGCGCGGGGACGAGCAGGCGTCTGATCCGGGACATTCAACCTCCATGATTCGGTGGAGTGAACGTAAGGGAGCCGGCGCCTGGCCACCACCGTCAAAAGGACGACAAACCGGATCAGGCGTCAGCCTTTTCCGCGTCCCGTGACTTGGCGCCACGAAGCGTGCGCAGACCGATGAGGCCGATGACGGTGCCGAGCACGAACGAGACCACCGTCAGCACGGCGTGCACGATGAAGTAGGCGGTGGGCGAGCCGTCGGCGGCCCAGGCGCGGTCGCTGTCCCAGAGGTTCTTGGCGAACGTGATCCAGATGATCCACGACCACACGCCGAAACCCAGCAGGAACATCGAAGTACCTCGCGAAATGCGCATGCCCCTGAGTATGCAGCGAGCCCGGCGACGCTACATTGCTCGGGTGCACAGCGCTATCTCCCGGTCGCTCATGGTCCTCGTTTCCGGTGTGCTCGCCCTCGCGGTGACGCCGGTGGCCACAGCCGCCCCGAAGCCACCTGTCCAGGCACAGCCGTGCGCGAACAAGACGACACCGCCCGCACCGATCGACACCTCCGAGAAACCGCGCCCCGGCGAGGCCGTGCCGGAGCCGTTGCCGGTCCCGCCGGCCCCGGTGGGCGGCGACCGGATGGCCGAATGCGGGCTCGTGCTCCCGAAGCGCGCGCTGAACCCGCCGGAAGGAAGCACCGCCGCGTCCTGGGTGCTGCAGGACCTCGAAACCGGCGACGTCATCGCGGCGAAGGATCCGCACGCCCGTCAGCGGCCGGCGTCGCTGATCAAGGTCCTGCTCGGACTGGTGGTGGTCACCGAACTCAAGCCGGAACAGGTCATCATCCCGACCAAGGAGGACGCCGAGCAGGAGTGCACCTGCGTCGGCATCGCGGCCGGCGGTCAGTACACAGTGGACCAGCTGCTGCACGGACTGCTGATGCACTCCGGCAACGACGCGGCGCACGCGCTCTCCACCGTGCTCGGCGGCGTCGACGCCACCGTCGCGAAGATGAACGCGCTGGCCACCCGCATCGGCGCCACGGACACCCGGGCCGCGACGCCGTCCGGGCTCGACGGCCCCGGCATGTCGACCTCGGCCTACGACATGAGCCTGATCTTCCACTACGCGATGAGGAAGCCGGAATTCGCGCAGGTGGTCAAGACCAAGAGCTTCGAAATCCCGCCCATCGCGGGAAAGCCGGTCATCACGATCTACAACGACAACAAGCTCCTCGGGTCCTACCCCGGGTTCATCGGCGGCAAGACCGGCTTCACCGACGACGCGCGGCACACCTACGTCGGCGGCGCGCTCCAGAACGGCCACCGGGTCGCTGTCGTGATGCTCCGCGCCGAGCAGCGTCCGACACGGGTCACCGAACAGGCGGCGAAACTCCTCGATTACGGCATCGCGCTGCGTGAGGCCAAGGCCGAATCGGTCGGGCGCATCGAATACAAGGCGACGGAAGCCGTGGACGCGGGCCAGGCGGCGGCCGCGCCGAACGCCGACGGCACGTCGAACAGCGGTGCCGCCGCCGCGGCCGAAGACCCGTTCGGGGTGACCGGCTGGATCATCACGCTGGTGGTCTTCCTGATCATCGTGGCGTCGTTCGTCGTCGGTCACCAGCGCAAGAAGGCCATGGCGGGCGAGTAGGGAGTCAGGACTTCCGGCGGCCGAACCAGCCCAGAAGCGCTCCGGTCGCGAAAGCCCCGCCGACGGCACCGAGCCCCGGCCCCTGCTGAACGGTCACCCTCGGGTGGATCAGCACCGGGGCCGGCGGCTCGATGACCGTCTGCAAGTTCTCCTTCGCCGTCGCCGTCCACGCGGTGACGAACAGCAGGAACCGCGAAACGAGATTCGCGAACACGAGCAGGCCGATCACCGGGCCGAACAGCGTGAACGCCGGTGATTTCGTGACGCTGCCGAGGTAGAGGGTCGCGCCCTGCTGGAGCACGATGAACCCGACGGCGGCGAAGATCGCGCCCTTGACCGCACTGCGGAGCGCGACGTGCTCGCGAGGAAGCCTCGCGATGACCCAGAGGAACACCAGTGTGTTCGCGAGCAGGCCGAGCAGGATCGTCGCGACCTTCAGCAGGAACACCGCCCAACCCTGGTTTTCCAGGCCGACGAGTTCGAGCAGGAACCGCCCGATCCCACTGCCCGCGGCGGTGAGACCGAACGAGACCACCAGCGCGACGCCGAGCCCGACGAGGGACAGCAAGTCCTTGATCGTCGTCGAAACCAGCGGCAGCTGCTGCTTCTCCTGACCCCATTGGGCGGTCAGCGCGTCACGCAGGTTCGTCATCCAGCCGATGCCGGAGTACAGCGCGAGCGCCAGGCCGAAGATCCCGATGCCGCCGCCGGACTTCAGTGCCGCGCCGACGATGCCGCCGACCAGGTCGCGCAGGCCGTCGGGCACCGACTTGTTGATGCCGTCGGTGATCTGGTTGAGCACCGTCTGATCGCCGGCGACCACCATCCCGATGACCGCGAACGCGACCATCAGGATCGGGATCACCGAAAGCACACTGAAGTAGGTGATGGCGGCGGCGTAGTGGTTGCCGTAGCGCTCGGTGAAGGCGTCGTTCGCCCGGATGAGGTGATCTAGCCAGCCGTACTTCCGCCTCAGGCGCGGTAACAGCTTGTCCTCTTCCGGCTTCGCGCCGTCATCTTTCGCCACCGTCAAACGCTAACCACACGTCGGCGACATCGCAGCGCGAATCAGCCTGCCGGGGGAAGGAACCCGATGTTGTCGTAGACGTTCCGCAACGTCACCGAAGCGACTTCCCGCGCCCGTTGCGCACCGAGGGCCAGCGCCTTGTCGAGCTCGGCGACGTCGTCCATGTAGGACTGGACACGCTCCTGCACCGGCGTGGCCCACTCGACGAACGCCTCGGCGACACCCTTTTTCAGGTCGCCGTAGCCCTTGCCCTCGTAGGCGGTGACGAGTCCGGCGACAGGCTGGTCGGTCAGCGCGGAGAGGATCGTCAGCAGGTTCGAGACACCCGGCTTGTTCTCGGTGTCGAAGACGATCTCGCGGCCGGTGTCGGTGACCGCCGAGCGGACCTTCTTCGCCGACTTCTTCGGGTCTTCGAGCAACTCGATGAGGCCGTTGCCGGTCGACGAGGACTTGCTCATCTTCGCGGTCGGGTCCTGCAGGTCGTAGATCTTCGCCGTGTCCTTGACGATATGCGGCTCCGGCACGGTGAACGTCTTGCCGTAGCGGTTGTTGAACCGCTGCGCGAGGTTGCGCGTCAGCTCCAGGTGCTGCCGCTGGTCCTCGCCGACGGGGACCTCGTTCGCCTGGTACAGCAGGATGTCCGCGGCCTGCAGGACCGGGTAGGTGAACAGGCCGACGCTGGCGCGATCCGTGCCCTGCTTCGCGGCCTTGTCCTTGAACTGCGTCATCCGGCTCGCCTCGCCGAACCCGGTCTGGCATTCCAGCACCCAGCTCAGCTGGGCGTGCTCGGGCACCTGGCTCTGGACGAACAGCGCGCTGCGGGCCGGGTCGACGCCGAGGGCGAGCAACTGCGCGGCCGAGCGGCGCGTGCGGTCACGCAGCACCTTCGGGTCCTGCTCGACGGTGATCGCGTGCAGGTCGACGACCATGTAGAAGGTCTCGTGGGTGTCCTGCAGCCGCACCCATTGCCGCAGCGCGCCCAGGTAGTTGCCCAAGTGGAACGAGTCGGCGGTCGGCTGGATCCCGGAGAGCACCCGCGGGCGCTTCAGTTCGTCGGACACGCCCGGATTCTGTCAGGCCACGCCGCGGCGGGTCATCCGAGGTCGCCCCCGCCGAACGGTCTAAACGGTTAAACGCCCCATACTTCCGACGGTTCTGGGCGCGATGTCCGATTCCTAGCGTTCATGGCACCGGATCTTCCGGCCACACCGAAGGAGAACCCAGATGAAGGCACGATCCCTGCTGATGGGCTTGGCCATCGCGGCTGCGGCCGTGTTCACGCTCCCCGGAGTCGCGACGGCGGCCGAGCCCACCGGCGGCGTCCAGCCGAACATCGTCGGCGGCGGCAACGCGACCCAGGTCTACTCGTTCATGGTGTCCCAGCAGTCGAGCTCCGGTGGGCACCAGTGTGGTGGCTCACTGATCAGCGCGACCTGGGTGGTCACCGCGAAGCACTGTGGCACGCCGGCTCAGGTGCGCGTCGGCACCACGAACCGCACCAGCGGCGGCACCGTGGCCCGCGTGGCCCAGCGGATCGCCCACCCGAGCGCCGACCTGGCGCTGCTGCGGCTCTCGTCGTCGGTTTCGCAGGCGCCGGTCACGATCGCCGACGCGTCCGGGGCCGTCGGCACCGCGACGCGGATCATCGGCTGGGGCCAGACCTGCGCCCCGCAGGGCGGCTGCGGTGCCCCGGTCACCCTGCAGCAGCTGGACACCTCGATCGTCGCCGACAACAAGTGCCTCGGGATCAGCGGCGCGAGCGAGATCTGCACCAACAACCCCGGCGGGAACAAGGGCGCCTGCTACGGCGACTCGGGCGGCCCGCAGGTGAAGCAGGTCAACGGTGTCTGGCAGCTGGTCGGCGCCACCAGCCGCGCCGGGAACAACAGCAGCACCTGTGCGACCGGGCCGTCGATCTACGTGGACGTCCCCTACTTCCGCAGCTGGATCCGCACCAACTCCGGAGTCTGATCCGGTTCCCGCGTCGCCCCACCGTCCCCTGGGGCGACGCGGTCCCAGCCGGTTCAGCAAGGAACCGTGCGGAAGTTCGAAGAGCCGCTCCAGCAGCGCGACCGCCTTCAGGGAGTCGCACCGCTCGGGGCGGCTTCTTCCGGTTCGCCAGTAGCTCAAGGTCGCGACGCTGACCCGGACGCCCTGCTGGGCGAGCCGGTGGCGGATCCGGTCGAGTCCGAGACCGCTGTTCGCGATCGCACGGTCCAGGGCACGGGGGAAGGGATCCCCGGGCCGGCTGCGACGCCGCGTCACCGTCATGTACCCGAGCGTGGCGATCGCCGCTACCCAAAACAATCCGGGCCGGACTAGGTGTCCCTACCCAAGAAATCCGGCACGTCGCCTTTAGCGGGCTAAACGCGATCCGCCCCGCCCCAGCGCCCACCTGCGTTTAGCGGGCTAATCGCGATCTGTGACCGCGTCGCCTTTAGCGGGCTAAACGCGATCTGGGGCGGGAGATCGGCAGGTCAGGGGTGTCGCTGGCGGGCGAGGGCTTCGTCCGTGAGGACTGCCTCGGCCATCGCGGCGACGTGCGGGGTGGCAGGCTGGACCGGGGCGGCGGGAGCGGGGGCGGCAGCGGCCGCGCGGGCCTTCCGGCGCTGACGGAACACACCGAAGGCCATGCCGACGATGCCGAGCGCGACGGCGATCAGGCCGACCGGGCCCAGAAGACCGAACGCCATCTCCGAACGCGACGTCGACTCCGCGGCCGACGCCGGGACAGCGCCCGCGACGAGCAGCGCGACCGGGATCGCGATGACCGCCGTGACCCTGGCCGCAGGCAGGGCCGAGCGCATCAGGAGATGAACTGGGTTCCGCACCGGAGTGCCTCCCGTGACGTGACTTTGCCGAACCGGAACGCTAACCCGAAAGAGTGAGCATTTCCAGGCTGCTGGTCAAAAAACTACCGAGCGTGTCAAGACCTGTGGGTTCTGATCAACTCGGGGCACGAGACTAGCCCCTCACAGGGGGGATCTTTCGAGCACCCCTCGTCTCAGAGTTGTCGTGCGTGGAAACGGTTTTTGACAGAACCGGACAGGGTTAGGCCGTTCGGATGTCACCACAGGGCCGAACAGGCACGATCCGACTTTCCCCGGTTGGTTTCTTGTGCGCAATGGTCTATACCTGTTGGCCATACCCCTTAAAAGGTATAGACCAATATCTCCCTGCATGGTCCCCTCGTACGAAGGAGCCACCGATGTCTCTTCGACGTATTCTCGCGGCGGTCGCCGCCACCTTCGCCGCCACCACGGTCGCCGTGGTCGTCCCGGCCCAGTCCGCCTCCGCCGCGGACTGCGTCGCACCGTGGAACGCGAGCTCGGTCTACTGGGGCGGCAACACCGCCTCGCACAACGGACACAACTGGTCCGCGAAGTGGTGGACGCAGAACGAAACCCCAGGTACGGCGCAGGTTTGGGCCGATCAGGGCGCCTGCGGCGGCGGCACGACCAACCCGCCGAACCCGTCCGGCTTCGTGGTCAGCGAAACACAGTTCAACCAGATGTTCCCGGGCCGGAACGCCTTCTACACCTACAGCGGCCTGGTCACCGCCCTCAGCGCGTACCCGGCCTTCGCGGGCACGGGCAGCGACACCGTGAAGAAGCAGGAAGCGGCCGCTTTCCTGGCGAACGTCAGCCACGAGACCGGCGGTCTGGTCTACATCGTCGAGCAGAATGAAGCCAACTACCCGCACTACTGCGACACGAGCCAGTCCTACGGCTGCCCGGCGGGCAACGCCGCGTACTACGGCCGCGGCCCGATCCAGCTGAGCTGGAACTTCAACTACAAGGCCGCCGGCGACGCGCTGGGCCTGCCGCTGCTGACCAACCCGTGGCTGGTGCAGAACGACGCGGCGGTCGCCTGGAAGACCGGCATCTGGTACTGGATGACCCAGAACGGCCCGGGCACGATGACCCCGCACAACGCGATGGTCAACAGCCGCGGCTTCGGTGAGACCATCCGCAGCATCAACGGCAGCATCGAGTGCAACGGCGGCAACCCCGGCCAGGTGCAGAGCCGCGTGAGCAAGTACCAGCAGTTCACCGGGATCCTCGGCGTCGACCCCGGCGGCAACCTGTCCTGCTGATCCATCCAGAGAACCAAAGGGGCCCTTCGCCGCATCTGATGCGGCGAAGGGCCCCTTCGTCATTCGAGAGAGCCGAGAAGGCGGCGCAGTGCCCCATCCAGGACATCGAGATCCTCGCCCAGCGGCGAGAGGAGCTTCGCGACGTTCGCCGTGTGCTCGGTCATCGCGGCGTCGACGACTTCGAACCCGCGCTCGGTCAGCGTGACCCGGAAGCTGCGCCGGTCCTCCGGATCGAGCGCCCGCTCGACCAGTCCCGCCGACTCCAGCCTGTCGATCCGGCTGGTCATCCCGGCCCTGGACATCATCAGCGTCGCGGACAGCTCGGACGGGATCAGCGTGTACGGCTTCCCGGACCGCCTGAGCGCCGCGAGCACGTCGAACTCACCCTGTTTCAAGCCATGTCTCGCGAATACGGCCTCGACCATCGGCGTGGTCAGCATCGTCACGCGTCCGAGCCGTCCGGCGACCCCGATCGCGGCCAAGTCCAGTTCCGGCCGTTCCCGCCGCCACGCGCCGACCACCTCGTCGATCGCGTCGACGTTCCGCTCTTCACTCACGTCCGGCAGTCTATTCGACGGGAGATAGTTTGACAGCGAACTATCAGCAGTGGAACTATTCAGGTATGACACAGCACATCGACACCCGCGAACCCGTCCTCGTCCGTGCGGCCGAAGCCGAGACAGTCGGCGCGGCCCCCACCCTCGTCACGCTGCTCGCCGACGTCTCGACCACAGGCGGGGTCATGAGCAGCGCGAGAACACAACTGGGCATCGGCGCCGATGGAGCGGCGCCGCACTATCACACCGGCTCCTCCGAGATGTTCTTCATGCTCGGCGGAAAACTGGAAGTCCTTGTGGGAGAAGAGATCGTCACCGTTTCCGAGGGTGACATGCTCGTCGTCCCGCCACTGACCACGCACGCTTTCCGTGCGGCCGTGGACTCATCGGCGGACGTGCTGATCGTGTTCATCCCCGGCGTGGAACGGTTCGACTACTTCCGCCTGCTGGAAAAGGTCGGCCATGGCAAAGCGACCGTCCAGGATCTCTTGGACAGCCAGGAAAAGTTCGACAATCACTTCACCGAAAGTCCGGTGTGGACGGAAAGCGCGAAGTCCCGTCAGTAACCGCGCGGCGGGTATCCCGGCGGCGGACCGTACGGCCCTGGCGGCGGGTAGCCCTGCGGCGGATACCCGGGCTGCGGGTACTGGGGCGGCGGGTACTGCGGTTGTGGGTACTGGGGTTGCGGATAGTGCGGCGGTGGGTACCGGGGCGGCGGATATCCCGGATGTTGCGGCGGGTACGGCGGCTGGCCGTACTGCGGCGGGGGCGGGTACTGCTGCGGATACCCGGGATTCTGCGGCGGATACGGCTGTTGCGGTTGCTGGGGCTGCTGCGGCGGTGGCGCGGCGGGCTGCCCGCCACCGAGGTGGAACGGCAGAAGCGACACCAGGTTCCCGAGGTGCCCCAGCGTCAAAAGCACGTCGTCCGGCTTGGTCCGGCCGAACGTCGGATTCTCGACGTAGACCAGCTCAGCGCCCACCAGCGACCAGGTGTGCAGCTTCGAAGACCGCATCGTGGCGGCGACCTGCGGCGTCAGCACCGCGACCGCGACGTTCGGGTCGGTGTCGATCAGCTTGTACCAGCGGTTGAACTTCCGGTCCGCCGTGGCGGGCTCGGGATACTGATCGACGTCCCAGGCGGCCTCGATGCTCGACACGATCTGGAAGTTCGGCATCGGCGCGGGCAGGGTGAGCACCCAGACCGTGTCGATCGAGATCGTGTCGAGTTCGTTGACCTTCTTGTTGGTCCAGCGCGTGTGCACGCTGGTGACCGTCGGGCGGCGGTGGTAGTCGAAGACGCTGAACTGGAGCCCGTTGTACGTGCCGCTCAGTGCGCCGAACGCCATTCGCTTGTCGCCGCGCTGGTTGAACGGCAGCACCGTCCAGCGCTCCAGGAGGTTCGGCGCGTCCGGGCTGAACTCCCACCCGTACTGGGCGGACATCGCGTAGCGCTCGGCGTTCGTCGCTTCGATACGCCTGGCTTCGTTCGTCTCCATCGCAGCCTCGGGTCAGCCGGAGTAGGTCGCCGTCACGGGGGCATGGTCCGACCAGCGCTGGTCGTAGGACTCGGCGCGCTCGACCACGACGGAGGTGCACCGCTCGGCCAGACCGGGGGTGGCGATCTGGCAGTCGATGCGCCAGCCCGAGTCGTTGTCGAACGCCTTCCCGCGGTACGACCACCAGGTGTACGGGCCGGGGCCTTCCGGGTCGAGCTTGCGCTGCACGTCGACGTAACCGGCCTCGGTGAACACGCGGCCGAGCCACTCCCGCTCCTCCGGCAGGAAGCCCGAGCTCTTCTGGTTCCCGCGCCAGTTCTTCAGGTCTGTCTTCTCGTAGGCGATGTTCCAATCGCCCACGACGACGACCTCACGTCCGCCGGCCTCGGCCTTGGCGCGCAGGTCGACGAGATACGGCAGGAACGCCGCCATGAAGCGTTCCTTCTCGTCCTGGCGCGGGGTCCCGACGTCGCCGCTGGGCAGGTACAGGCTCGCGACCACGACGTTCGGCAGGTGGATCTCGGCGTAGCGGCCGCTGTCCTCGAATTCGGGCTCGCCGAAACCGATGCGGACCTCGTCCGGCTCAGTCCGGCTGAAGAGCATGACGCCGTTGCGCCCCTTCTGCTCCGACGGCGCGTGCACCACGTGCCAGCCTTCGGGCGCGGCGGCACCGGCCGGCAGCTCCTTGAGCTCGGCCCGGACCTCCTGGCAGGCGACGACATCGGCCTTCGTGGAGCCCAGCCACTCGACGAAGCCCTTTTTCGCGGCGGCGCGGAGGCCGTTGACATTCACAGTGGAGACGGTCAGCACCCTCCGCACGCTACCCGGAGGGTCCGACAGAACCGTCAGGGAGTTCGTTCTGCGAGACTGCGCGCATGAGCGAGCTGACCGTGCTGGGCAGCTGCGGCGCCTGGCCGGAACCGGGGCGGGCCTGCGCCGGGTTCCTCCTGGTCCACGAGGGTTTCAAGGTCGTGCTCGACCTCGGCTACGGGGCCGCGTCACGGCTGTTCGAACACGCCCCTGGCGGCCGGGTCGACGCGGTGGTGGTGACGCATGAACATCCCGATCACTGCGCCGACGTGAGCGCGCTCGGCCGTGCCCGCGCCTACGGGCTGCCGGACGAGCCGAGGATCCCGCTGCACTGCACGCCGGGCACGGTGCGGCGGCTCGAAGCGATGGAACCCCGGCCGCATCCGACGACGATCTTCGACGTGTCCGACCTCGGCCCGCCGCGTGAGGTCGGGCCGTTCCGGATGACCACGTTCCTGCTGCCGCACCACGTGCCGAACCACGGGGTGCGGCTGACGGCGCCCGGGCTCACCGTCGCGTACACCGGTGACAGCGGGCCCAGCCCGATCCTGGCGGAGCTGGCGCGCGACGCCGACCTGCTCATCGCGGACGCCACGTTGCAGGGGCCGTCTCCCGACGAGACGCCGCGGCTGGTGTCGACGGCGGGCGAGGCCGGGTACTGGGCCGAACGCGGGGGTGCGCGGCGGCTGCTGCTGACCCACTTCTGGCCCGGCTCCGACCGCGAGGTCTCGCTCGCCGAAGCGCGAAGGGAGTTCAGGGGCGAGGTGCTGGCGGCCGAGGAAGGCGCCCACCTGCGTTTAGCGGGCTAAACGCGATCCCCCAGGTCAGGGGCACCGACTCGCCTTTAGCGGGCTAAACGCGATCCCCCGGGCCAGAGGCACCGACCTGCGTTTAGCCCCCTAATCGCGATCCCCAGGTCGAAGACGCCCCACCTGCGTTTCGCGGGCTAAACGCGATCCCCCAGGTCAGGGGCAGGTCGCCTTTCGCGGGCTAAACGCGAAGCCGCAGGTCACGGGCCGCATTTGGAGCCTTCGACCGGGGGCGCGAACTGCGCGGAGACCCACTTGCCCTCGGCGATCTTGCGGAAGCCGTTCTCGACCACCGGCTGCGCGTCGATCTTCGCGTCCTTGACGTACTTGCCGACGATCTTCTGTCCACCGGGGATGTCGCGCGCGTTGAGCACGTCGGCCGTCACCACGACCTGGCACCCGGTCGGGCTCGCGCTCGACGCCTTGTCCTGCCCTGAGATGGCGACGACGACGATCAGCGCCGCGCCGGCGCCGAGGAACAAGACCGGTTTCGAGATGGCCATGATGGTCACTCCTCGAACAAGGGAATCGTTTTCTGTCCGGTCCAGAGTGGCAGAAGCCGGGGCGGTCGCCCAGATCCCGGATTGCCAACCACCCGGAGGCGCCAACCGGACGGCGTCCGTACTACCCAGGGTCACAACGCGAAAGGCCCCCTTCCGCGAGGAAGGGGGCCTTCACGTACTTACAGCGAGACTCAGCCCTGGGCGATCTTCTTGGCCAGGTTCTCGTCCAGCGTCGCGAGGAACTCCTCGGTGGTCTGGAACGCCTGCTCCTTGCTGATCAGCAGCGCGAGGTCCTTGGTCATCTTGCCGTTCTCGACGGTCTCGATGACGACCTGCTCCAACTTGTTCGCGAACCCGATCAGCTCCGGGTTCGAGTCCAGCTTGCCGCGGTGCTCGAGGCCCCGGGTCCACGCGAAGATCGACGCGATCGGGTTGGTCGAGGTCGGCTTGCCCTGCTGGTGCTGGCGGTAGTGCCGGGTGACCGTGCCGTGCGCGGCCTCGGCCTCGACGGTCCTGCCGTCCGGGGTGCGCAGCACCGAGGTCATCAGGCCCAGCGAGCCGAAGCCCTGCGCGACCGTGTCGGACTGCACGTCACCGTCGTAGTTCTTGCAGGCCCAGACGTAGCCGCCTTCCCACTTCATGGCCGCGGCGACCATGTCGTCGATCAGGCGGTGCTCGTAGGAGATGCCCTTGGCGTCGAAGTCGGCCTTGAACTCGGCCTGGTAGATCTCCTCGAACACGTCCTTGAACATGCCGTCGTAGGCCTTCAGGATGGTGTTCTTGGTCGACATGTAGACCGGGTACTCACGGTCGAGGCCGTACTGCAGCGAGGCGCGCGCGAAGTCCTCGATGGACTTGCGGTAGTTGTACATGCCCATGGCGACGCCGCCGCCCTCGGGGAACTTCGCGACGTCGAACTGCATCGGCTCGGAGCCGTCGTCCGGGGTGTAGCTGATGGTCAGCGTGCCGGGACCGGGGACCTTGAAGTTGGTCGCCTTGTACTGGTCGCCGTGCGCGTGACGGCCGATGATGATCGGCTTGGTCCAGCCCGGCACCAGGCGCGGGATGTTCTGGATGACGATCGGCTCGCGGAAGATCACGCCGCCGAGGATGTTGCGGATCGTGCCGTTCGGCGAGAGCCACATCTTCTTCAGGCCGAATTCTTCGACGCGCGCCTCGTCCGGCGTGATCGTGGCGCACTTGACGCCGACGCCGTGCTTCTTGATGGCGTTGGCGGAGTCGATGGTGATCTGGTCGTCGGTGCGGTCCCGCTCCTCGATGCCCAGGTCGTAGTACTCGAGGTTGAGGTCCAGGTAGGGGTGGACCAGCTTGTCCTTGATGAACTGCCAAATGATGCGGGTCATCTCATCGCCGTCGAGCTCGACGACGGTGCCCTGGACCTTGATCTTGGCCATGAGCAGCGGTGCTCCTTCCGCGGATCTTCGCGTTCTTCTTAAGTCTCCGGTAGCGGTACAAGCGTACTGCTTAACGGCGCTGGATGGTTCCAGTAGTGGTGGGTATCAAGTCTCCACGAGGCCGATGTGGCCGACGTCACCCGGTCGGACGACGGCCATCCGGCCGTCACGGGACCCCCGGTGACCGCGCCATCATCGAACCGCACTCCTCAGCCGGTCACCGGAAGGACGGTCCCCATGTCCACCAACCCCTACGCCGTGCCGCCGCACGAGCAGCCTTCGGCGCCGGAGCCTTACCTCCAGCCTAGGCAAAGCAGCCGCGCCGTGCCTCGCGTGATCAGCGCGCTCGGCGGGGTTCTGCTCACGCCGGTCGCGCTCGGCCTGGTGATCTACGGCGGCTCGCGGCTGCAGCGGACGTACGCGCAGGCCTACACCGTCGGCGAAGACCCGCTGGGCCTGATCCTGCTGATCGTCGGCGGCCTTTTCCTGCTCGGCGTCGCGCTCCTCGGCGCGCTGTCCGGACTCGGGCCGGTGCTCGGCGGTCTGATCTGGGGAGTGGTGCCGGGACTGACCACCCTGCTGGGCGGGCAGAGCGTCATGAGCACCATGTACGACGTCGGCGGCCGCGAACTCGGCGTCGGCCTGGTGACCTGGCTGGTGATGGGCGCCCTGTTCGCGAGCGGTTTCCTACTGGTCGGGGCCGGCCTGGTCGGGACCATCACCCGGCGCCGCCCAAATCGCGTTTAGCCCGCTAAACGCGATCCGGGCGCCGGCCTCCCGCCGACCTGCGTTTAGCGGGCTAAACGCGATCCGCGGAGATCGAAGTGAACCGAAGGGGCTTCGCATCCGTAGTCCGGTTCAGGGAGGTGGCCCGCCCATGTCATCACACCGGTATGTCGCGGAGTACGACGACGAGGACTACCAGGAGTACGGCGAATACGAGCAACAGCAGCCCAAAGACCCGCGAAGGCCGTACGAGGACGTCGAGTCGTACGAACCGTACGAGCCCTTCGACGACGACGTGGGCTCCGAAGACCCCCGCGCGGGCCGAGGCGCGCGTCGCGTCCTCAGCGGCGCAGGCGGCCTGATTCTGACGCCGGTCGCCCTCGGCCTGCTGGCCTGGGGCGGCCTGCGGCAGCAGATGCTCGTCCAGGCGACGCTGAGCACCCAGCGTGACGTCTTCAGCATCGGCCTGCTCGTGGGCGGCGGGATCCTGCTGCTGGCGGTCGGGCTGCTCGGCGCGCTCTCGGCGACCGGCCCGATCCTCGGCGGCCTCGTCTGGGGCCTCGCACCCGGCGTGGCCACCGCCGCGGTCCCCGAATGGGGCTTCCGGCTCATGAAGTACCTGCCGCAGAACGACGTCACCTACGGCGTCACGAGCTGGCTGTTCATCGGCGGACTGCTCGGGACGGGCTTCCTTTTGGTCGGCGCGGGCCTCGCGTCGAGACTCGCCCGGCGGCGCCGCTGAGCGGGCTGGGAACATCGGCGCATGGGATTGTTCACCGTTCCTGAAGCCCGCGCCGAGCTCGCTCGGCTACGCCCCGTGCTCGACGAGCTCGTCCGGCTGCGCGCCGACGCGGCCGAACTCGCCGCGTCCCTGCGCCCGGGCGGCCAGGAGACCGCGCTCGGCGGGATGCCGGAGTGGAAGGCCGCGCAGGCCAGGCTGGACGATCTGATGACCACCGTCCAGCGGACCGGCGCGGAGCTGAAGGGGTTCGCCCCGCTCCTGATCGACTTCCCCGCCGAACTCGACGGCGTCGACGTCCTGTTGTGCTGGCTCGAGGGCGATCCGGAGCTGGGCTGGTATCACCGCCTCGACCTGGGTTTCGCCGGCCGCCGCCGGCTCCCCGGCAAGGTCGCCGCCGTGACCGAGGAGATCGCGGCAGGCCTCTTCGACGGCGTCGCCGCGCACTACGACGAAGACACCTTTCACGGCCTCGTCGCCGAAGCGCTTGTCGACGGCCTCGGCCGCACGGCTCCCGAATGCGTTCTCGACGTCGCGACCGGAACCGGCGTGGCCGCGTTCGCCGCGCTGCGCCTGGAGCCGGGCGAGGTGCTCGCGATCGACATCTCGCCGGGCATGATCGCCAAGGCCGAGGCGAAGGCGGCGACGCGCGATCCCGGCAAGGTCATCACCTGGCAGGTCGCTTCGGCGGTTCCGGCGCCGGTGGAGGATGAAGGCGCGGACGCCGTGCTCTGCGCGTCCTCGCTGCATTTCCTCGGCGCGGCCGCGCTCCGCGACTGGCTGCGGGCGCTGCGCCCCGGCGGACGGGTGGGCTTCAGCCTGCCGCTGGCCTCGGCGTTCCGGCCGTCGGAGGCGTTCGCCGCGATCGTCCCCACCGACCTGAAGCTGCCGGAAACCGAGGACGACGCGGCGGAACTGGCCTCCGAAGCGGGCTTCACCGAAGTGACCGTGAAGCGCCTCGACGTCGAGTCCGAGGACAGGGTCCGGTCGGTGTTCGTGGTGCACGCGACCAAACCCTGAGGCCTACAGCGGCGCGAAGAACGGCACGCACTTCGGCGCGGGCGCGCCTTCCGGGTCGAGGGCCTTGAGGATCAGGCTCGTCACGTTCGGGTCGATAGCCTGGCTCAGGTGCCCGGAGACGTCCGCGCCGCATTTGTCCTGCAGCACGATGTCGGTCGCGCCCGGCTCGTTCAGCACCCCGCTCGTGTAAGGCGTGACCACTCGATCGTGGCGGCTGACGATGCTCGTGTACGTCGGTCCCGGCACACTCACGCCGCCGCGGGCGAGGTCGTCGAGGAAGTCCGAAGGCGCGAGGTACTCGCGGCACGCCCCGCACACGCCATCGGCGAGCAGGTCGAGGCCAGGCAGCGAAAGCACGGCCTTGGCCAGCCCGGAAAGGCCGTTGAGCGACGTTCCCTTGAAGTTCGAGCCGAAGCCGACGAAATGCTTCACCTTCTCCGCGCCGCCCTCGAACTTGAGGTAGTACGCGGGCATCGTCGTGCCCTCGGAGTGCCCGACGATGTCGACCTTCCCCGCGCCTGTGCTCGACCGCACCCGGTCCACGAACGCGCCGAGTTCGACGGCACTCTTCCGCATCGAGGCCATCCCGCCGAACAACTGTCCACCCAGGACGGTGCCGCCGTAGGTCAGCGAATAGACGCAATAGCCGGCGTTCTTGAGCTTCGGCGCGTGATAGAACCAGTTCGTCGTCGCGTTGCCGCCGAGGCCGTGCACCAGCACGACGGGCTCGGGGTGGTTCGCGCTCGGCTTGCACGACCAGTCGTTCCAGCCGCTCGACGGCGCCGCGCTCGCCGCCGCCGCCGGGACGGCGATCGTGAACGTCAAGGCCGCGACAAGCGTGGTGAGGATCTTCCTGGTCTTCGTGGCACCGCCGTTGGTGACCCGAGCCCGCATCCCTGCCTCCGGTTACTCGTCAGTATGTGACTTGAGTCATCATGCGTCACAAACCGGCGACCGGAACCGGGAGAAGAACCAGACTTGCTCCCGCCTCTTTGTGACAGATCACAGAGGCAGCAGGATTCGTCGTTCGATCGGACTGGACATCACGATCGAGGTCGTCGTCGATCCCAGCGTAGAGAGGTCTTCGAGCAGATCCTCCAGATGCGTGGTGTCGCGGACGGCGATCTTGAGGATCCAGCAGTCCTCCCCCACCACGTGGTGCAGTTCGAGGATTTCGGGGCGGTCCATGATCTTCCGCGTCCGGGGGTGCCGGACGGTGAACCCGCTGTGCGGCGCCATCCGCACGAACGCCCGCAGCCCGAGGCCGATCCCGGACGGCGAGACGAGCGCCGCGTAGCCGGTGATCGTGCCGTCCGCTTCCAGCCGTTTGACGCGTTCACCGACGGCGGCGGGACTCAGCGAAACGCGGCGCCCGAGTTCGCTCAGGGTCATCCGGCCTTCCTCCTGGAGGAGTTCGAGGAGTCGCTTGTCGATCACGTCCAGTGAGCTTTCAGCGGAACCGCGATTCGACCGAGGTTCTTTCAGTGATCCCGCCGATTCACCCATGTTCTCCCCTTCAAACACCCGGATCGCCACCGTAACACTGGTCAGCATGAAGAAAGTGCTCGTTCTGGGCGGAAGCCGGTACTTCGGCCGCGGGGCGGTCGAGCGGCTGCGCGACGCCGGACTGGACGTCACGGTGCTCAATCGCGGCTCCTCCCCGGCGCCGACCGGCGTCGCCCACCTGATCGCCGACCGCGACGACGAAGCCGGTTTGAAGGCCGCGCTGGGTTCCCGCTCCTTCGACGTCGTGCTCGACCAGGTCTGCTACACCCCGCTCCAGGCGGCGATCGCGCGCCGGGTGATCCGCGCGGACCGGTACGTGATGACGTCCACGATCGAGGTCTACGACCGGATCCGGACGGATACTCCGATGGTCGAATCGCTGGTCTCGCGGTCTCCCGTCGATGCCGGACTTCCTTGGCATGACGCGACTTTCCTCGAAGCGCACTACGGCGAGGGCAAGCGCCAGGCGGAGGCGGTCTTCGCGGACGGAGACGCTTCGTTCGCTTCGGTGCGGGTCGCCCACGTCCTCGGCGGCGACGATTTCACCGGACGGCTGCGCCATTACGTCGAACGGCTGGACACGGGCGACGCCGTCGAGATCCACGCGAAACCGCGTCCGTCGACGTTCATCCACGCACGCGAGATCGCGGGCTTCCTGGCCTGGGCGACACGGGCGGATTTCACGGGCCCGGTCAACGCCGGTTCGCACGGCGAGCTGTCCGCGCTGGATCTCGCCGCCGCTATCTCCGCCGAGCCCCGCTTCCGGGTCGTCGAGCGGGACGCCTCGCCGTTCTCTTTCGACCGGTACGCCGTCATGGACACCTCGCGCGCGACGGGTCTCGGCTTCTCCTTCTCCAGCACCACCGATTGGCTCGGCGAAGCCATCGAAGACCTCAGAAAGGCTTGAGCAAAGTGCACTACCGCAGTATCGGAGACGTCGAAGTGAGCGCGATCGGCCTGGGCGCGATGCCGTTGTCGATCGAAGGCCGCCCGGACCGTGACCGCGCGATCGCCACGATCCACGCCGCCCTCGACGCCGGGGTCACGCTGATCGACACGGCCGATTCCTATCACTGGCACGCGGGCGAAACCGGCCACAACGAGGTGCTGATCGCCGAGGCGCTGGCCGGCTACGGCGGCGACTCGGACGCGGTGCTCGTCGCGACCAAGGGCGGTCGCGGCAGGCCCGGTGACGGCTCGTGGACCGTCACCGGGACACCCGCGCACCTCAAGAACGCCTGTGAAGGCTCGCTGAAACGGCTCGGCGTCGACGCGATCGGGCTCTACCAGCTGCACAAGCCCGATGAGAACGTGCCGTGGGCGGAGTCCGTCGGCGCGGTCAAGGAACTGGCCGACGAAGGCAAGATCCGGCTCGGCGGAGTGTCCAATGTGTCCAGTGCGCAGATTCTCGAAGCACACGAAATCCTGGGCGAAAAGCTGGTCTCCGTGCAGAACGAGCACTCGCCGGCGCATCTGGCGCACGAGCCGGAACTGGCGCTGTGCACGGAACTCGGGCTCACCTACCTGCCGTGGGGGCCGCTCCGCGGGATCGGCGGGGAATTCCTGGCCGTGGCCGAAGAACACGGCGTCAGCCCGCAGCGGGTGTGCCTGGCTTGGCTGCTCGCGAAGTCGCCGTCGATGATCGCGATCCCCGGTTCGACGAGGCCCGCGACGATCCGCGATTCGGCGGCCGCCGCCGACCTCGTGCTCACCGCCGAGGAGTTGGCTCGCCTGTCGTGATCAGGCGCTCGCGACCAGTGTCACGCCGAGGCCGATCATCATCGCGGCGACCAGGCCGTCCAGCACCCGCCAAGACGACGGCTTGCGGAAGAACCCGCTGAGCAGCCTCGCGCCGAAGCCGAGCGCGAGGAACCAGAGCACGCTGGCGGACACCGCTCCGACGCCGAACGCCCACCGGCCGCTGCCGTGCCCCGCGGCGATCGCGCCCAGCAGGAGCAGCGTGTCGAGGTAGACGTGGGGGTTCAGCCAGGTGATCGCCAGCGTGGTCAGCACGATGCGGCGCAGCGATCCGCCGGTCTCCGGGCCACCGGTTTCCAGTGCCGACGGCTTGATCGCGCGACGGGCCGCGAGAGCGCCGTAGCACAGCAGAAAAGCGCCGCCGACCAGCGCGACGATGGTCAGCGCTTCGGGCGAGGTCCCCACCAGCGCGCCGACTCCGCCGACGCCGAGGCTGACCAGGATGACGTCCGAGACGATGCAGATCAGGACCACCACGGGGACCGCTTCGCGGCGGATGCCCTGGCGCAGCACGAACGCGTTCTGCGCGCCGATCGCGACGATGAGGGCCATGGTGGCGCCGAACCCGGCGACCGCGCTGAGCAGAACGTTTCCCATACGAAGGACACTAGGAAGCGGATCGTCAACAGTACAGCTAAAGATTCTTACGTAACATTAGCGTTCGTGACGAAAGAATTGCCGCTGGACCTCGTCCGCACGCTACTGGCGGTCGCCGACGAAGGCACGTTCGACGCGGCGGCCTCGGCCCTGCACGTGACACCGTCGGCGATCAGCCAACGCGTGAAAGCGCTCGAACAACGCACCGGCCGGGTGCTGCTGATCCGCACGAAACCGGTGCGCCTGACCGAATCCGGACAGGCGGTCGTGCGCTTCGGCCGCCAGCTGGCCCTGCTGGAGGCCGACACCCGGGCCGAACTCGGCCTGACCGCCGACGACGAACCGGTCCGGCTGCCGATCGCGGTGAACGCCGATTCGCTGGCGACGTGGTTCCTGCCCGCCCTCAAGCGGGTGCCGCCCGAGCACAAGATCTGCTTCGAACTGCACCGTGAGGATCAGGACCACACCACGACCCTGCTGCGGGAAGGCCAGGTGATGGCGGCCGTGACGTCGTCCCCCGATCCGGTCGCGGGGTGTTCGGTACACCGGCTCGGGCAAATGCGCTACCTGGCTGTGGCGAGCCCGACGCTCGGCACGGACCTCGACCTCGCCGAAGCCCCCGTCGTCGTCTTCGGCCGCCGTGACGACCTTCAGGACCGCTTCGCGCGCGAGCGAGGCACGATCGCGAGCTCGCTGCGGCACTACGTCCCCTCCTCCGAAGGGTTCTTCGACGCCGTCGCCGGCGGGATGGGCTGGGGCATGGTGCCGCTGGCGCAGATCGGCGACCGCCTGCGCGACGGCACGTTCGCCTGCCTCGACCCGGACCACCCGATCGACGTACCGCTGTTCTGGCAGCAGTGGAAACTCGACTCCCCCGCGCTGGCCGCGGTGTCGGCCGCCGTCACCACCGCGGCCGCGGACCTGCTCGTCGACCCACACGGATGAGGACGCGCGCGGCGGCCCGGTCGTGAGATCCTGGGCGCATGACGCGCGCATTGCACCTGGTCGGGGACGAGGAAGCGGACCGGTTGCTGACCGAGGACCCGTTCGCCCTGCTCGTCGGGATGCTCCTCGACCAGCAGTTCCCGATGGAACACGCGTTCCGCGGCCCGCAGAAGATCGCGGACCGGATGGACGGTTTCGACATCGGGAAGATCCACGCGATGGACACCGAGACCTTCGTCGAGCTTTGCGTGGTCCCACCCGCGATCCACCGCTACGGCGGCTCGATGGCCCGGCGGGTGAAGGACCTCGCCCAGCACGTCGTCGAGGTCTACGACGGTGATGCGGCCGGGATCTGGACCGCCGGGCGCCCCAAACCGGACGGCCCCGAAGTCCTCAAGCGACTGAAGGCGCTGCCCGGTTTCGGCGACCAGAAGGCCGCGATCTTCCTCGCGCTGCTCGGCAAGCAGCTCGGCGTGCACCCCAAGGGCTGGCGCGCGGCCACCGGCTCCTACGGCGACCGCGGCTCCCGGCGTTCGATCGCCGACGTCGTGGACACGAAGACCCTCGGTGAGGTGCGTGCGTTCAAGAAGGCGGCGAAGGCCGCGGCGAAGTAGCTACCCCTTCGCCGCTCCCGGCCACGGTCCCGGCGTCTCGGCGGGCAGTTCGGCCTGCTCGACCTCGGTGCGGAACAGCCGGAAGCCGCGGGCCTGGTAGTTCTTCAGCGCGGCCGGGCCGTCCGTGGTGCAGGTGTGGACCGTGACGCGGCGCGTCGGCGTCTTGCCCGGCCAGCGCTCCGCGAGCGCCCACGCCTCCCGCAGCGCGACGGTCAGCAGGTGCCCGCCGACACCCTTGCCGACGAAGGTCGACATCAGGCCGAAGTACGCGAGCTCCACGGTGCCCTCAAGACCGGCCTTCTCGCTGCCGTCGAGTTCGAAGTAGCCGCACGGCGTCCCCTGCGAGTACGCGACCCAGGTCTCGACGCCCGGCCTGTCCAGCCACTCGATCCACTGAGCCCAGGTCCAGCCGAGTCGGTCGATCCAGAACCAGTCGCCGCCGACGGCGGTGTAGAGGTAGCGGTTCAGCTCCGGGCTGACCAGCTCGGCACGCGTGACCGTCACCGGCACGGCGGGCGGCTTCGCCGTGCTCAGGTCGTCCGGCGAGGTCTGTTCGAGGTGCCAGGTCGTGATCTCCATGCGGCGATCATTTCAGCCACACCCGAAGTGGCCCCAGTGCCGTGTAGCCGTTCCGCGGGGCCGCGTCGAGATCCTCGCCGCGTTCGTAGCCGGTGATCGGCAAGCCTGGGAAGCTCGACGCGTCGTCGATGCCGCCGTGAGTGTGCAAATTGGACAGTCCGACGAAGTGTCGATCCCGTCCAGCACTTCCGGCACCGTCACGTCCGACTTCCAGACGCGGAAAGCGAACGTGCCCTCGATCCCGTGCGCGCGGCACACCGTATGACACCAGCGGGCGTTGACCCGCGCGGCGTCCGCTACCTCCGCGCGAACCACAGCACGTCCGGTTCGCCTTGCGGCACCGGGATCTTAAGCTCCCGCACCTCACCGAACCGCGCTCTCAGCCGCTTCGCGAACGACGGCACCGACTCGGCGCTCCACACGCCGAGCACGCCACCGGGACGCAGTCGCTCGGCGAGCATGTCGAGCCCGTCCGCCTGATACAGCTTCGCGTTGCTGTCGGTGACCGTCCACTCAGGACCGTTGTCGATGTCGAGGCACAGCGCGTCGAACCGTTCTTCCGTCCGGCGTAACCATTTCACCAGATCGGCCTCGACGACGGTGACCCGTTCGTCGGAAAGGGCGTCGTCGTGGACGTCCTTGAGCGGGCCCTCGCGGTTCCAGCCGATCACGGCGGGTTCGCGCTCGACGACCACGATCTCACCGACGCCGGGGTGGTCCAGCGCGGCACGCAGCGAGTAGCCGACACCGAGGCCGCCGATCAGCATCCGTGCCTTACCGGGCACCAGGTCGGCCGCCACCGAGACGAGCAGGCGTTCGGATTCGCCGTTCCGGGTGTCCATCAGGAAGACGCCGTTGGCGATGACCTCGAAGTCGTCCCCCGTCCGGCGGAGTACCAATTCGCCGCTCTTCCCGGCCACTGTGTCGAGTACGTCGGTCATCCGGGCAGCCTATCGGCGACGGTCACAGCAAGCCCGCCAATTTATACAACACGAGACTGCCCGCGACGGCGACGTTGAGACTCGCGCCGGTGCCCACCATCGGGATTTCGACGACGGTGTCGAGAAGATCTAGTGCTTCCGGCGGAATGCCTTGCTGCTCATGGCCGAGTACGGCGATCGTCCGGCCCCGCACGGGCGGGAGATCGGCGAGACGCACGGATTCTTCGGCGAGTTCGACGCCGACGATCGCCGTGCCCGCCGCCCGTTCCCGCGTCAGCCAGCCCGGCGGGTCGTGGACCCAGTGCACACAAGCCGGGCGCCGCAACGTGTTCCCGCGGCGCAACGCCTCCGGCACCCACGGAAACCTCGGCACGGCAAGGCAGGCACCCACCGCGTCGCAGGTTCGCAAAAGGGTACCGAGATTCGCGCCGTGCAGCGGCCACAGCGGTGCCGCGACGAGATGTCCCCAGCAGGGATGGGATTTCCTTCGTCTGGCCGCACGCAGTTCCGAGGGCGTGCGGACCCGGATCGACGGGCTCACCGGCGGCGAGGCGTCGCGCCTCCAAGGATTTCGAGGATCATGACGACACTGTAGCGGGATCACCTCCGACGCTCCTAACCTTGAAGCGTCGGAGGTGGTTCTCATGCAGGCGACCGTCGGAGACGAGATCCACGTGCACGGACGCACGGTGGGCTCGGCCGAGCAGCGCGGCGAAATCCTCGAGGTACGCGGAGAACACGGTGGTCCGCCGTATCTCGTCCGGTTCGCGGACGGGCACGAAGGACTGGTCTTCCCCGGACCGGACTGCGAGGTCCAGACCCGCTCCGAATAGCCGTCACTCGGCGGGAACGGGCCGCGCCACGCGAGTCCGCCAGCCCGCCACGACCACGGCCGCGCAGAGCGCGGTCAACACCGCCGCGATCTCGGGCAGCAGGAGCGGGCCACCGCCGCTGAGCACCGCTCCCCCGACCAGGCCGGAGAGCCCGACGCCGAGATAGATCGCGGACGCGTTGAGCGAGAGGACGAGCCCGGCGTTCTGCTTGGACAGTTCGATCAGCCGGTGCTGGATCGGCGGGTTGACCGACCAGGTCGCCAGGCCCCAGAGGAACAGGACGACGGCCGCGCCCGCGACGGTGGTCGCCACCAGCGGCAGCAGCGCCAGCACCACGGTGATCCCGCCGAACACGACCAGCAGCGGGCCCTTGGCACCCCAGCGGTCGGCCGCGCGGCCGCCGAAGACGTTGCCGAGCGCGCCGCCCGCGCCGTAGACGAACAGCAGGATGCTGACCGTCGTGCCGTGGACGCCGGCGGTGGCGGACAGGACCGGCGAGATGAAGGTGTAGACCGAGAACGCGGCGAGGCAGCCGAGCACGGTCGCGCCGAGCATGGCGAGCACACGCGGGTCCTTGGCGACGGTGAACCGTTCGGCCAGGCGGACCGGTGGCGGCGCCGGGACGGGAGGCAAGACCAGCCGGACCGCGAAGGCGCCGAGAAGGGAGAAGGCGGCGACGAGCGCGAAGACAGCCTGGTAGCCGACGCTCTGCGAGAGGACGCTGCCGAGCGGGACACCGAGGATCGTCGCGACGGTCAGCCCGCCGAAGACGAGCGCGACCGCGCGGCCCCGGCGTTCCGGGGAGGTGAGTTCGGCGGCGACGGCGCTCGCGGCCGGGGTGAAGACCGCCGCGCCGATCGCGGTGACGATCCGCGCGAGGAGCAGGGTCACGTAGCCGGGAGCGAGGGCAGCGAGGGCGTTGCCGATGGCTGTGACGACGAGGGCGGCGACGAGGAGCGTGCGCCGCTCCCAACGGCCCGTGACAGCGGCGAACAGCGGTGAGCCGATCGCGTACGCGATGGCGAAGGCGGTGACCAGCTGGGCGGCGGCCGTCTCGGAGACCGCGAGCTCGCCGGTCAGCGCGGGCAGCAGCCCGGCGACGACGTACCCGCTGGTGCCGACCGCGAAGGTGCCGAGCGCCAGCACCGCGGTCCTGGGTGGTGCGAAAGTCATGACTCCCCAGCTCCAGACCCCTTTTGCGTCAACTCCACGGCGGCGGCCGGATCGCGATTAGCCCGCTAAAGTCGCTCCCGGGCCCCAGTCGCCCAGGTGCCGCCGGATCGCGATTAGCCCGCTAAACGCAGGTCGGGGCCGGAGCGCGATTAGCCCGCGAAAGTCGACTTGGGTCGTTGTTCGATGGTTGTCGTAGTTCGATGGAGACCGTACTACGAACTCGCGGAAAGTTCGAGGGGCGTCGTACTATGGACGGATGGCCGCGACGACCCAGCAGTACGTCTACCCCGATCAGGACGAGATCCGGATCGAGGCGGTCCTCGCCGCGCTCGCGGACCCGGTGCGGCTCGACATGGTCCGCCAGCTGGCCGAACCCGGCACCGAGATCTCGTGCAGCGGTTTCAACGTCGCCGTGACCAAGTCCACACTCACCCATCACCTGCGCACACTGCGCGAGGCGGGCGTCATCATGGGCCGCCAGCAGGGCACCGCGCGCTACAACTCCTTGCGCCGCAACGATCTCGACGACCTCTTCCCCGGCCTGCTCCAGGGCGTGCTCGCCGCCCGCCGCTGAGGGTGGGCAGCCTCACCCGAAACCGGGATGACAAAGGCCCCCTTGATCCGTTGAACTGAATGCCGGACAGCTCGTCGACGTCGAGGCCGCACGCGCTGTCCTCTTTTGTGTCCGAGACCTAAATCGATTCAGCTCCCCTTCCGCGACGACGGGTGAGTAATCGTTTACCCAGCATCACCACCCCGGAAGGAGAGCCGTGCCCGTCGCGCTGCTCGCGCTCGCCATCGGTGCCTTCGGCATCGGGACCACCGAATTCGTCATGATGGGCGTGCTGCCCGAAGCCGCCGCAGACTTCGGCGTGTCGATCCCGTCCGCCGGCTACCTGATCTCCGGGTACGCCCTCGGCGTCGTGGTCGGCGCACCGCTGCTCACCGCCGCCGCCGTCCGGCTGCCGCGCAAGACCATGCTGCTGGCGATGATGGGGCTGTTCACGCTCGGCAACGTCCTCTTCGCGCTCTCGCCGAACCAGGAGTTCGGCGTCGCCTTCCGGTTCCTCGCCGGCCTGCCGCACGGCGCGTTCTTCGGCGCCGGCGCGGTCGTCGCGTCCAGCCTGGCCAAGCCGGGCGAACGCGCGAAGGCCGTCTCGATGATGTTCATGGGACTGACCCTGGCCAACGTCGTCGGCGTACCGTTGGGGACGCTGCTCGGCCAGAAGGTCGGCTGGCGCGCGACCTTCGGCGTTGTCGCCGTGATCGGCCTGGTCGCCATGGCCGCGATCGCGAAAATGGTCCCCCACCAGGGCAAACCGGTCGAGCCGTCGCTGCGCGGCGAACTCGGCGCGTTCCGCCGCCCGCAGGTGTGGCTCGCACTCGCGATCGTCACCTTCGGCCTCGGCGGCGTCTTCGCCTGCCTGTCCTACATCGCGCCGATGCTGACCGACGTCACCGGCTACTCGCCGTCGAACGTCACCCTGCTGCTCTCGCTGGCCGGGATCGGCATGACGATCGGCAACTACCTCGGCGGCAGGCTCGCCGACAAGGCGCTGATGCCGAGCCTCTACGTGTCGCTGTTCGGGCTGGCCACGGTGCTGGCGATCTTCACCTTCACCGCGAACGGCAAGGTCGGCGCGGCGGTGACGATCTTCTTCGTCGGCCTCGCCGGGTTCATGATCGGCCCGATGATGCAGGCCCGGATCATGGAGAAGGCGGGCGGCACGCCGTCGCTGGTCTCCGCCGCCGTGCAGTCGGCGTTCAACATCGCGAACTCCATCGGCGCCTACCTGGGCGGCCTGGTGATCGCGGGCGGCCTCGGCCTGGTCGCACCCAACTGGGTGGGTGCGTCGCTGGCCGTGCTGGGGCTCTCGCTGGCCGTGGTGTCCGGCGGCCTGGACCGCCGCGAAGCGCGCCTCACCCCCGCCATGGCCTCCTGACCGCGTTCAGGACAGCGGGCCGCCGGTGATCGTGAAGGCGATGAACAGGATCAAGACGGACAGCGCGCCGTAGGTCAGGACGTCGACCGGTTTGCCCCGGATCGCCAGCAGTCCGGCCTTGGCGTCGGACAGGACCGCCCGGAGCAGTCCCGCGAGCAGCAGCGCCCCGCCGATCAGCACGGTCCCCTGTCGCCAGTGGTACTGGCCGATCCGCAGGGCGGCGACGGCCACCACCAGCATCACCAGCAGGAACGGCAGGTGATGGAGCAGTGCCCCACGGTCACGCCGCTGTCCGGCCACCGCCATCAGTCCTCGTCCTTCGGGGTCTCGCGGGCAAGTCGGTTCACTTCTTCAGTATCCCGGGTGAGTGACCCGGCACCAGGTCAGGGCGTCTTCCGGATTGTCAAGAGCGGCAAAACCCACATGCGGGGTGCACACAAGCGCGGATACGGTCAAAATGTGACCGTGGCACAACCGACGACTCAGTTGAACGCGACCGAGCAGGACACCCTGGTCAAACAGATCGGCCTCGCCCTGCTGCGGGCCGCGCCGCGCGATTGGCGGAAGGTGACCGCCGAGTACCGAGCCGTCGGCAGGTACCACGAGATGACCGGCGAGATCATCACCGAGGACGGCACCGCGCACGAGTGGGTCGCGACCCATGACATCGCGACGCTGTTCGGCAGGCTCCGTGCCGGGATGTATCGCGACGGCCGCGGCACCTGGTTCAACGCGCGCTACCAGCTCGACCATCCGTCCAGCTACAACCTCGAGTACAACCGCGACGAGCCCCAATGGCGCCTCGCGCCGCCTCCGCAGGCGCTCTCCGACGAACTGCGCATGTTCCCCCGCTCCGAGGAGAACGTGCCCGAATGGCTGATCCGGCGCATGTCCGGCCTCGGCCCCGAGCAGCCCGGCCCGCATTTCCGCATCGCCCGCATCTTCGACACCATCGGCCCGGCCGGGCGTCCGGTGATCAACCGGCCCGACCTGGAGATCGAGGAGCAGGACAGGCTGCTCGAGTATCTCGACCACGCGCCGCTGGTGGTCCCCGAGCGCGGCTACGACATCGACAGGCTCGCGCAGACCCCCGAGGCCACCGTCCCGGTCGCCTTCCACAGCGACGGGCAGTGGATCTGGCCCGCCGCCGTGAACTTCTACCTGCGCGAGTACGGCGTCTCGCCGGAGCTCGACCTGATCGACCACGTCCGGCAGAACGACTTCGCGCTGCCCGAGGTCGACTCCCCGACGCTGCAGGCCGCGGCGGGGTACCTCACCCGGGGGAATCAGCCCCCTCAGCAGCGCCCCAACGGCCCGGGTGGACCTGCTGGGCCGGGGAGCCCCAACGGCGGGCCCGTCGGCCCGCCTCCGCAGGGCCCGCCGCCGAACGGCCCGGTACAGAACGGGCCGGTACAGAACGGGCCGGTACAGAACGGCCCGGTGCCGCCGCCGCAGGCCGTCGTCAACCAGGGTGCTCCCGGGCAGCCCGGACCCCACGGTCCCGCGGGTCCCGGCCCGAACCAGGTCGCCCAGCCGCCCGTCCCGCCGCCGCACCAGCAGGGCCCGGACCCGGCCGTGGTGGCCGCCGCGGCAGCCGCACCGGTCGCCGCGGCAGCGGCCGTACCCGCCGCCGAAGCAGGCGTCCCGGATCAGGCCGAGCAGGCCCAGCGGTACGAAGAGGACTACGACACCCAGGACTACCAGGCGCAGGACTTCCACGAAGCCGCCGCCGAGCAGCAGTACGAAGACGGCTACGAAGACCCGTACGCGCACGACGAGGCACAGTTCCACGGGTCCGAACAGGACGCCTACGCCGACGAAGACCGGCAGGACGAGGCGACACAGCGCGCCGAGCCCGAACCGGAGCCGCGGGTCGCCGACCCGGAGGCCACCACGTACGCGCGGGCTCCGCAGCTCGACTCCTACGAGCGGCCGCACGAGGACGAGCAGGACGCGTACCCCCGGCAGGAAGACAACCAGCCGTACACGCCCCCCGAGGAAGAGACGACAGCCGGCTACACGCCGGTCGAGCAGGCCGACGCCGGTCCTGAGCTGCCGCTGCTCACGCACGACTCGGAGGTGCTGAAGGCGCCGCCGCCCTCGGACTCCGAGATCACGCAGGTCGACACCCCGCCGCAGGAGCGGGGGACCTTTGCTACCGCCCCCGTGCCCCACCCGGAGCCCGAACCGCGGCGCGAAGAGGCCCCCGAGCACCCCGTGCCGGTGCTGAACGAGCTGCAGTCGAAGTTCGACGACCTCGACGTACCCGGCGACGTCTACCGCATCGGCGGCCCCACCGAGCACGGCTGGAGCGTCGAGCAGGTCGACGGCGGCGGCTGGCGGGTCGGCTGGTACGACGGGAAGCTGACCAACCCGGCGGTGTTCGGCGACGCCGAGGACGCGGCCGCGTTCATGCTCGGCAAGGTCCTGCTGAACCCGAACGGCGCTCCGCCGGTGGACGAGCAGCCCGAGGACGAGCCACCTTTCGACGAGCCGCCCGCTGTCGAAGAGCAGCTCGTCGAGGCACCGGTTCCGGCGCGGCCCGTGCTGGCGACGCTGTCCCCCGAGATCGCGACGGGTTCGCATCCGGTGCCGCCGCGGGAAGCGATCCCGGCGCAGGAGCAGACGGCGTTCACCACGGCCGAAGAGCTGCTCGGGGACGACTTGGACGACGAGCCCGCCCCCGTGCCTGTCCCGCCCGCGCCCCCGGTGCGGCCGAATCCGGTGCTGGCGAGCCCGCCGCCCGCCCCGCCCCGGCGCGAACCGCCGGTGACTCCGCCGCCGCGGCGCGAGGAACCGGCCCGCCCGCCGGTCGCGGCGAACGCGGGAGCCCCGGACGCCAAGCAGAACTGGCCGATCTCGCCGATCAACGGCGAGCCGCCGCTGACGCTGTTCCGCGGCAAGGAGCTGCGCGAGCTGCCCGCGGGCAGCGAGCTCGACCGCTTCGGTGGCCCGAACGGCAACCTGACCTACGCGGCCGGGACACCGTTCGAGGAGCGCTCGCTCGTGCCGGAGTGGGTGAACCGGCCGTACCACGTGTACCGCGTGCAGCGGCCTCTCGAAGCTCTCGCCGGTGTCGCGATCCCGTGGTTCAACCAGCCCGGTGGCGGGTCGGCGTATCTGCTGCCGGCGTCCATCGAGGAACTGCTCGCCGAGGGTGACCTCATCGAACTGGACCCGGGCGAACCGCCGATCGACTAGCTCCGCAGAAGCGCTATGAAAGGTCCTTTCCTTGCAAATTTGGCAAGGAAAGGACCTTTCATAGCGTCCGGAGGGGGTCAGTGGATGACGAGGCCGTGCGCGGCGGCGTAGGCCACAGCGGTCTCGGTGTCCACGTGGACGCCCGAGAGGTTCGCCTGCACCAGGCCGTTGGCGTCGATCCGCGCGCCGCGCAGGTCGGCGCCCTCGAGTTTCGCGCCCGCCAGCCGGGCCCCGGCGAGGTCGGCGCCGCGCAGGTCGGCGCCGGTGAGGTCCGCCTCGGTCAGGTTGGCCTCACGCAGCCGCAACCCGGAAAGATCCACTTTGGACAGTCGGTTGCGGCTCAACGAGACCAGTGAAAGATCACATTCGGTGAACGCGATCTTCTGGAACCGGCAGTCCACAAAGGACGATCCGAGCATCGAGCAGGAGCTCCACCGGGTGCCGGCGAGCACACTGCGGTCGAAGGTGCACGAGCGGAACGCCGACGCCTCGTGGCGTGAGCCCTCGAAGTCGGTCTTGGTGAAGTCGCACTGGTCGAAGGTGCAGCCCTGGGTGCGCAGCCCGCGCAGGTCGGCTTCGGTGAAGTCACAGCCGACGAAACTGCGTTTTTCCCACCATTGCTGGAAAAGGACGGCTTCTCGATAGTCTTCGGCGGTCTCGATCACCCGTCCAGGATCGCATACCCGCTCAAGCCCAGGTGATCCCGTCGAACAACGCGCGCAGCTTCGCGGCCCGCGCCTGCGAAGACGTGGCGATCCAGCCGATGCGGCCGAGCAGATGGGCGCGGAAGTCCGGATGCGCGGTCCGGTTCTGCGCCTCCGGGCCGGTTCGAACGCAGTTGTGGAGCTGGGCGCGCAATGCGTCGTAGTCGGCGCGCGTCGCGGCCGGGGCGCTGTTGACCACCAGGCCCGCGACCCGTTGCCGCTGGTGCGCGGCGGCGATCGACGTCTTGTCGTCGCGCAGCCGGAAGCCCTCGTCGGTCACGATCTGCCGGACGCCGGGCAGCAACCGGTGCAGCGGCAGGGAATCGCCGGAGAACGCCAGATCGTCGGCGTACCGCGTGTAGGCCGCTCCCAGTGCGCGCGCGAGACCGTCGAGCCGCCGGTCCAGATGGTGCGTGACCGCGTTCGCGACCGCGGGCGAGGAAGGCGCGCCCTGCGGCAGATGCGTGGCCGCCAGGTTGTTCAGCAGCCGCGTGCGGGCCGGGTCCCGCCGTCCCGCGGGCGCGGTGGCGAGGACATCGGGTGGGACGGCCGTGGTGAGTACACCCGCCAGCGCCTCCGCCACGGCTGGCGGATAGCCGGCGAGCGCGAGCAGCGCCGAGATCCGGCGCGCGGACACGGCCGGGAAGAACCCTTCGAGGTCCATCCTGACCACGGTCTCCCGGCCGGCGTGCGGCGCGGCGCAGGACAGCGGTGAACGTCCGCGCCGGAACCCGTGCGCGGCCTCGTGCACCGGCAGCGCCTCGACGACGTGCCGCAGGATCCGGCGCTGCAGTTCGGCGATCCGCGGCTTCGGCCGTTCGATGAGCCGCACCCCGCCCGAAGCGGTCGGGATCCAGCGGTAGCTGTAGTGCCGGATCGGCTCGGCCGCGCGCCGGTTCCAGCCTTTCGCGTCGGCGAACCACGAGAGTTCGCCGGGCGTCAGGTCGAGCGCGGCGGCGCACTCGTCGAAGGTCGTCCAGCGGGCGACCTGCCATCGCCAGACCGGCATGGGCTCGATGAGCGACGCGGAGGTGACTCTTTCTCCTGTCATCCGCGCGGACACGCACGCGAAGCATGCCGCTCTCGCGCGGGACGCCTTGTCTCGCTGACTTCGTTCTCCCCGGGGTTACCCCGGAGTGGGTGGTGATCCACCGGCTCACCTCCGCGTCGCGATCACCACCCTACCGATTTCAGCGGCTCGGGATGATCTCCGCGCCGGAGACGTACCGCATCGCCTCGATGAACTTCGGATCGTTCATCCGGCGCTCCATCTCCGGGAAGTCGAGATCGACCAGCCGGGTCTGGATCCACCACAGGTTGCCGAACGGGTCGCGGACCCGGCCGACGCGGTCGCCGAAGAAGAGTTCGGTCTGCCTGGTGACCTCTTCGGCGCCCGCCTCGACGGCCCGGCGCTGCGTCTCCACGCTGTCCTCGACGTAGAGCCGCAGATACGCCGGAGTTTCGACCCAGTCGTCCTGCGCGTCGAACAGCATGACGACCGAATCACCGATCCGGACCTCGGCGTGCCCGATCTTCCCGCCACCCACGTACACCGGTTCGCCCATCGGCACGGCGTCGAAGACGCGCTTGAGGAACTCGATCACGCCCGCGGTGTCACGCGAGATGATCCACGGGGTGACCGAGTGGTAGCCGTCGGGGATCGGGTTGCTCATCGGAGTTCTCCTCAAGTCGTCCTGGTGCGATGAGGAGAACGCTAGAACCCGTATAGGACAGATCGTGTCCTAATGGTCCTTCAGCAGGAAAGACGGCTTCGCCTTCTCCCACTCCGGCATGTCCAGCGAGTTGAGCACCTCGACGATCCGCTTCTCCTCGTAACGGAAATGCGTCTCCATGATCGCGGTGAGCCCGTCCAGTTCCCGTTGGACGTCAAGGATCTCGTCCTGACTCGACCCGGGGCCGACACCGGCGACCAGCTCTTCGAGCCGTTCGATGATCCCGGTCATCACCCCGTGGTCATGCGCGAGCTCTTCGAGCGACGGTCGCAATTCGGGGAATTTGTCCGCCAGCACAAGGAAAGCGCCGCCGTCCTCGCCGGTGTGATGCCTCGTCAGCGCCGAGCAGAAGGTGAGGCAATGCGCCCGGAGATCGCGCAGCCGCTCGGCACGCCCCTCCGCGACCGACCCGAGGTCGTCGTGCAGCATGGCCAGCTCTTTACGCAGCCAGTTGTGAACCTGAACGAGTTGATTTCCGAACGCCGTCAACCGGGCGTTCGATGAAGAAGTGGTTTCCATGATTTCCCATGGTCCGACGCCTCCGCGCCCACGACGGTCTCTTTGCCGGGTGCACTGCGACGTTGATCGAACTACAGCACAGGCCACCGGTGATCGTCAAGGATGTTCAGTGGAAGTCACGGGACTTGGCGGTGATCCGCAGCGGCAGGTGCCGGATCTGTTCGGCGAGGACGTTCACCACCTCTCCGGTGCGCTCGACCACGCCGCGGACCAGCAGCGCGGGACTACCGCGGGCGACCCGGTGATAGCGCTGCCACACCCCCATCGTGCAGATGATGTTGATCATCCCCGTCTCGTCTTCGAGGTTCATGAAGGTGACGCCGCCCGCGGTCGCCGGCCGCTGGCGATGAGTCACCGCGCCGCCGGTCAACACCCGCGTGCCGTGCGGGACCTCGCGCAGGCGCTCCGCCGTGACGACACCGAGTTCGTCGAGGTTCTCCCGGATGAACTGGGTCGGGAAGCTGTCCGGCGACACCCCGGTGGCCCAGACGTCCGCGGCCGCGATGTCAATTTCGTCCATCCCCGGCAGCATCGGCGCCTTGGCCCCGGTGGTGAGCCCCGGCAGTTTCTCCAGGCTTTCGTCGGCGACCGCCCCCGCCGCCCAGAGCGCGCTTCGCCTGCTCTCGCCGAAGCAACCGAACGCGCCGGCCGTGGCCAGCGCCTCGACCTGCGGTTTGGTCAGCCGCACGCGCCGGGCGACCTCGGACAGATCCGCGAACGGGCCACCACGTTCCCGCTCCTCGACGATCTCCTTCGCCAGGTTCTCGCCGATCATCCGCACGGTGGACAGGCCGCCCCGCACCGCGAGCAGCTCTCCCTCTTCCGGCAAGGGTTCCAGCGTCGCGTGCGGGAGACTCGCGTTGATGTCGGGGCCGAGCACCCGCACCCCGTGCCGGCGCGCGTCGGCGACCAGCGACTGCGGCGAATAGAACCCCATCGGCTGGGCGCGCAGCAAACCCGCCAGGAACGCGTCCGGGTGGTAGTACTTGAAGTACGCGCTCGCGAACACCAGCAGGGCGAAACTCAGCGCGTGACTCTCCGGGAAACCGAAATTCGCGAAAGCCTTGAGCTTGCCGAAGATCTTCTCCGCGAGCTCACCTTCGATGTCGTTCTTCGCGGCGCCTTCGAGGAAGCGTCGTTTGAGCCGTTCCATCTTCTGTTCGGAACGTTTGGCCCCCATGGCGTGCCGAAGCTGATCCGCCTCCGCCGGGGTGAAATCGGCGACGTCGAGGGCGATCTGCATCATCTGCTCCTGGAACAACGGGACGCCGAGGGTCTTCTTCAGCGCGTTCTCCAGTTTCGGATGGTCGAAATCCCATTTCTCCTGCCCGTTCTTGCGCCGGATGTAGGGATGCACCGAACCACCCTGGATCGGACCGGGCCGGATGAGCGCGACCTCGACCGCCAGATCGTAGAACTTCCTGGGGCGCAAGCGAGGCAGGGTGGCCAGCTGTGCGCGGCTCTCCACCTGGAAGACACCGATCGCGTCGGCGCGGCAGAGCATTCCATAGACGTTCTGGTCCTTGAGATCCAATTCGGAGATGTCGACCGCCTCCCCTTTGTGGTCGCGGACAAGATCGATCATATAGTGCAGGGCCGACAACATCCCGAGTCCGAGCAGATCGAATTTGACCAATCCCGCGGCGGCGCAGTCGTCCTTCTCCCACTGCACGACGCTGCGGTTCTCCATCCGGGCCCATTCGATCGGCACGACCTCGCTCACCGGCTGTTCGCAGATCACCATCCCGCCGGAATGGATGCCGAGGTGCCGGGGGAAGTCTTCGAGCGCGCAAGCGAGCTCCACGACCTCTTCCGGAATGTCGTGATCGTGGTCCTTTTCCGTGGCCCGCAACGCTCCCCAGCGGTCGATCTGTTTGCTCCACGCGTCCTGCTGGCCGGGCGAGTACCCCAGCCCCCGCGCCGCGTCCCGGACCGCGGACCGTGCCCGGTAGGTGATCACGTTCGCCACCTGCGCGGTGTTCAGCCGCCCGTATTTCCCGTAGACGTACTGGATCGCCTCCTCACGGCGATCGGATTCGATGTCGAGGTCGATGTCCGGGTAGCCGTCGCGATCCGGGGCGAGGAACCGTTCGAAGAGCAGGCCGTAGCGCACGGCGTCGACCTTGGTGATGCCGAGCGCGTAGCAGACCGCCGAATTCGCGGCCGAACCCCGGCCCTGACAAAGGATGTCGTGCTCCCGGCAGAACCGCACGATGTCCCAGACGATCAGGAAGTAGCCGGGGAAGCCCAGTTCCTCGATGATCTCCAGCTCGTGGTCGATCAGCTTCCGGGCCTTCTCGCGGTAGTCATCGTCCTTGTTCTTCTCGTGCTCCTTCGCGCCTTTCTTGGTGAGGTGACGCAAGTAGGACGCTTCGTCGTGCCCCTTCGGCACGCCGAACGGCGGCAGCTTCGGTTTGATGTGGTGGAGTTCGAACGCGCACTCCCTGCCGAGCAGCGCCGCCCGCTGCACCGCGCCCGGGTACCGCTTGAAGATCTCGGCCATCTCCTCCCCCGACCGCAGGAACGCCGTTCCCGCGGCGGGCAGCCAGCCCTCCATGTCCTCCAGGCCACGCCGGGCGCGGATGGCGCTGAGCGCGTCGGCGAGCGGGGCCCGTTCCGGCCGGGCGTAGTGCGCGGCCGTGGTCGCCACCGTCGGGAGCCCGAACTCCAGGGCCATCTCGCTCAGCAGGTCGTTGTGCGTGCTGTCCAGGGGAAGGCTGTGGTCGATGAGTTCGACGTAGACGTTTTCCCGGCCGAAGCAGTCGATGAGTTCCTTCAGTCTTTCGACGGCCGCGGCGGGACCGTCGGTGACCAGTGCCTTGCGCACCGCGCCCTTGCGGCAGCCGGTGAGCACGACACACTTCCCGTCGACCTCTTCGGCGACCGCGCGCAGGTCGTAGACCGGCCTGCCCTTCTCCGCCCTTTCCCGGGGCGACAACGAATCCCTGTCGAAGCCGTACAGCTGACCGGCGGTGATCGCGCGGTTCAGGCTCAGGTAGCCGTCCTTCTGCTTGGCCAGCAGAAGGAGGTGCTCACCCTCGGGATCGGCGAACCCGTTCTGCGGTCCGGACAGGCCGAAGCTGAGCTCCGTGCCGAAAACGGTGTGCACGCCCAGTTCCCTCGCCGCTTCGGCGAAGCGGACCACGCCGTACATGCCGTCGTGGTCGGTGAGCGCGATCGCGTCCAGGCCCAGCCGCGCGGCCTCCTCCACCAGTTCCTCGGGATGGCTCGCCCCGTCGAGGAAGCTGAAGTTCGAATGGCAGTGCAGTTCGGCGTACGGCATCCGGCGCGCGGTGGCTCCGTCGTCTTCGCCGATCTGCCCCGTCAGGTCCGGGGGACGCTGGTAGCCCTCCCGCTTGGCGCTCCACGCGGGGCTGTCACCGCCGTCGCCGGGCTGGACCTCGCCCGCGAGCTCGCGGGCGAGGTCCTTCCACGGCCGCGGAGGGTTGTTCCAGCCCATCGGTCACCGGTTCTCGGTCGAACGTCTCGGCGCGGGGACGAACACTTCGGCTCGCGGGACGCACGCCGCCCAAGCCGTGTCCAACTCCGCGCGCTGCACCGGGATGGCCGGTTCTTCAAGCCAGCGCCGCACCAGCCGCGTGTACTCCTCGTCCATGTTCAGTCGTACTTCCCTTCCAGTGTCCACATCGGATTCTTGTGGTGCTCGAAGCGGAGCAGCACCGCCTCCTCGACGTCGTGCCCGCCGGCCAGCAGCACCTGCACCCGGATCCGGGTCCCCGACCGCGCGTGACCGGCTCCGGCCCGGACGCCGACCAGCCACGGCCCGGCCCAGGCGAGGACCTCGCGCGGTTCACCGCCCTCGAAGCTCACGAGGAACGGCGCGGCGGTGACCCGGCGCCGCGCGGTGATCTCCACGACGCGCCCGTTCTCGTCCAGCACCTGGGCGGGCACCGGCCGGGCGAACACCGTCGCCGGGGAGGGCGACGGGAGCCTCCCTGCCCAGTTCGCGTCCGCCTGCGCCGACTTCTCCCGCCTGTCGCCCCACGGCACCAGCCGGACCCGCTCGCCGGGGCCGCGGCCGCCGTCGAGCACCGCGGTGAAGACGCTCTCCGGGCCGAGCAGCCCCTGTACCCGTACCAGGGCGCGGCCCGCGCGCTCACCGGCCAGGCCTTCGTCCTCTGTGGACGGACGCAGCACGCCTGCCGCGCCCGCCTGCCACAACCCGAGTTGCAGCGACCGCCCTTCGACGGTCTCCTCCGGCTCCAGCCGCAGCCGGACGACGCCGGATCGGGGCCGTGCCGAGGTGTCCCGGACCTTCAGCCAGCCTTCGAACTGCCAGCGCACCCTGTCCGCGACACCGAGCGGGGTCAGCGGTTCGGCGCAGCGCCACACCCGGCCGAGTTGTTCGCCGGTCTCGGTGGTGGCGTAGATGCCGAGGCGGGTGCAGGCCAGCCCATATGCGGCGAGCCCCGCATGGAAGCGTTCGCCGAGCCCTTTCGCCACGAACGCGGCGGCGTCGACCCTGTCGATCGGCGGGTCGAACGCCTTCGCGAGCGAGAGTTCCGGTGGCGGACGACGGCGCGACGGCGGACGTTCGGACCGCCCTCGTGCCAGCCGGTGCGCGAGCACGCCCTCCATTCCGAAGCGCGCGGAGACGTCGCTTTCGTCGAGCGCCGCGAAGGCGCCCAACGTGCGAAGGCCGAGCTGCTTGAGCAAGGTGACCAGCTCGGTCCGGCCTGCTTCGGGCTGATCGAGTTCGCGGATGGGCAGCGGGGTCAGGAATTCCGCCGTCCCCTCGGCTTCGACCAGCGTCGAGCGACGGGCGGCGAGCGTCGCCGCGAACAAGCCGTCGGCGACGCCGACCTGACATTCCACTCCCGCCGCCACGGAAACCTCGTCCACCAGCCTTTCGAGGAGGCCGTGCTCACCGCCGAAGTACCCGGCCGCGCCCTCGACCGGGACGGCGACGATCCCCGGGCGCACCACCTCGACCCCGACGGCCAGCTCCTCCACCGCCCGCGCGACGGACTCGAAGAGCCGCGCGTCACGGCCGTCGTCCTCGCCGAAGACCGCCAGCTCCGGGCAGCAGGACTGGGCTTCGCGCCGCCGCATCCCGCGGCGGACGCCGTATCCTCTGGCCACCGCGGTGCAGGCGACCACGCGGTTCGCCGAGAAGACCGCGGCCGGACGGCCGACGGGCTCGCCCGCGACGGCCGCGGCGGCGACCGCGGGCCAGTCCGGGCACCACAGCACCAGCATGCGTACAGGCAGGTTCACGCCGTCCCCCACCTCGTCGAGGTCACCTCGGGGAAGTCCGCCCGCTCGACCCCGCCCTCACCGGGGAACCGCAGCAACGCCGACAGCGACCGGGCGGCCGCACCCCGGCCACCCGCCTGGACCTCCACCTCACGAGCGCGCAGGTAGCCCGCGCCGTCGCCGGTGAAGCCCGTCCAGCGCGAGCGACGACAGCTCAGCTCGACCTCCGCGCCGGGCCAGGAACCCAGCGACAGCAGGACCGAACCACGGTTGCGAGCGCGCGCGGACAGCCGTCTCGCCACGTCGGGCCGGGCGAGCCCCGGACCGACGACCACGAGATCGAAGCCGTCGAGCAGCGCCGCGGTCACCGCCGGGAACTCGGCGCCAGGACGGGGGACCAGCGCGAGCCTGCCCACCTCGACCCCGAGTTCCGCGGCGGCGACCACCCCGAGCGCGGGCAGGCCGACCGCGACCGCCCACGCACCGCCGGCGGTCGCGGCGGCCAGCAGGGTGAGCATCAGTGACGTGGACCCCAGCACCGAAACGGTGCTCCCGCGCCGGAGCCCCGCGGCGGGCAGCAGACCGGACAACGCCGGGGACACCGGGAGCACCCTTCCCGTCGTCCTCGCGTGTTCGGCCGCGGAAGCCACACCACTGGCCGTGCTCACTCCTGGCAAAGCCGCCAGCCTCGCCAACGGCAAGGCCCGTGCCTCTACCACCTCCGCTGTCAACGGACCTCGCCTCCCCACGACACCTAGACCGTCCTTTGTGGACGGAACTGGCGTGCCACGGGGAAGGCGGCACTTCGAACGTTTGTTCGATGACTCCAGTAGACCGGTCCGCGCGGCGATTGTCAAGCGAAGCGGAACGATCACCGGACCTGTCACGTCCGAGGCCGGGAATCACGGCACCGGAAAGGAAAACCGCAGTGGACGACGCTTGGCCCGAGACGGTGAACGGCTGGGAACTCGCCAGGGAAGGCCATATCGAGAACTACCGCAAACGGCTGGTCAACCGGGTCACGGTCACCGCGATCTGGGAGAACGGGACCGGACGGGGCCAGGTGGACGCCCGCACCGAGCCACTGGGCAGCGGCCGGACCTTGACCAGCAGCCGCAAGGATTTCCGGGACAAGGAGGCGTTCTGGACCGCCGCGACCTGCGTCCTGGAGATGGCCGCGAACCTGCCGTCGCTGGACTGGGGCACGAGCCCCGCGGCTTCGGCGCTGGCCGGGACCGTGGCGGGCATGGTCGAAGCGGAGCCCGGCACCAGCGGCACGCCGGAGGCGGAACTGACGTTCACGTTGACCGACGGCCACACCGTGACCCTGTTCATGACCGACGAGCAGGCCTTCGACCTGAGCAACAGCATCTCGCGGCTCGACCACCGCGTGTGGGCCGAAGAACGCGAAGACGACGAAGAAGATGAGGACGAAGACGACGAATTCGAATCCGACGACGAGGAAGTACCCGACGTCGAAGAAGTCCACTCCGGCCCGGACACCGGGCACGATCTGGTCACCCTCCTGGAGGACCGGTTCGGGGTCACCGAGGACAACCTGCTGGCGCACGTCGACTGGTCCGCACTCATCGTGGTGGGGGAATCCGCGGTGGCGGCGCTCATCGACCGGGGTGACGAACTGACCGCCGCGGTCGCTCCGCGGTGGTATCCGGTCGTCGCGGACCGGCCCGGTGAGCGCTGGGTCGTCCTCAAACGCGCCGGCCTGCACTACCACGGGGAATGAGCGGGGGGTTTCTGTCATTCTGGACGCCATGCCCTCGTCATCCCTGCGCCGGGCCCTGGCCGGCACCGGCGAGCCGCCGCTGCGCCCGCTGCCGAGCGAGGTGAGCGAGCTACTGGAGGAACTGTCCGCTCCCCCGCGCCTGGCCGCGCACCTGCGCGCGGTCCACGACGTGGCCTGCTCGCTGGCCGACTGGCTGGAGAAGCAGCACCCGGACATGGCCTTCGATCGCGAAGCGACCCTGTTCGGCGCGGCCGTCCACGACATCGGCAAGACGATCCACCGCGAAGAGCTGTCCGGCCCCGGTTCCGCGCACGAGCAGGCCGGCTACGAACTCCTTGTCTCCCGGGGAATCGACGTGCACCGGGCTCGGTTCGCGAGGACACACGCCGCTTGGAGCGAGGACGTCGGCGTCGAAGATCTGCTCGTGAGCGTCGCGGACAAGGTCTGGAAGGCGAAGCGGGTCACCGATCTCGAACAGCTGCTGGTCGACCGGTTGACCGTCGTGAGTGGACAGCCGTCGTGGGAGGTCTTCCTGGCGCTGGACGACATGCTCGACCGGATCGCGGCGGACGCCGACGGGAGGCTGGCCTTCCAGGCGAGCCACCCCGTCGACGGCTGAGGGTCAAGCCACGCGCGGCAGCGGGGCCGGGTGATACCGCCGGAAAGCGGGCGCGGTGGTGCCCGGCTCACCGTGCAGCCAGTCGTAAAGGAAGTGGTACTCCGGGCCGAACCGGTTCGCCTCGGCGTTCAGCCGCTCCGGCGATGTCGACGGCCAGCGGCCGGTTTCGACGCGATCCCGCAGCACGCGCAACGCCGTCAGTTCCTCCGCAGCGGTGTGCTGGCAGTGCCCGCCCCGGTTCACGTACAGCTGCCGGATCCGGCCGGGATCGACGCGGTCGCCATAGGTCCGCTCGTGTTCGGGAGCGACGCCGTCACCGATCGGGTGGAGTGTGACGACAGGCTGGTGACCGCGTCCGGTCGGCGTCCCGGTGCGGGCGAGCCATCGGGCGGCGGAGGTGTCGGCCGCGACACGGGGCGCGGCCGCGAGCTTGGCGAGATCGGCGCCGAGGTCCAAGCCTGCGTCACGGTACGCCTGTTTCACGAGGTCACGTTCACTCGACCGGGCGAGCAAACCGCGGTAGTCCACTCCGATGTTCCCGGTCGGGTTCCCGCCGGCCCGCGTCTCCAGATCGGCCCGGTGGGTGCCCCAGGAAAGCTGGTCGTAGACCGCCTGGACGAACTTCGCCTGCTGACGGATCTGCTCGGCGATGTCGGTGGGGCGAGGGTGATGCGCCGTCGACCAGCCGGGGACGTCGGCGAACGCGTTGGCGAGGGCGAGTCGCGCCCGTCCGTCGGGTGATTCCAGCGCTTTCGCGATCACCTGATGGGCTTTCGCGAGGTTCGCCGTCGGGTCGGTGATACGGACGACCTCCAACTCGGGCGCGAGCAGTGTCCGGACCGCGAACCCCAGGTCCAGCGCCTGACCGAACAACGCGGAGCCGCCCGCGACGGGCCCGCACAGCGCCAGCGCGCCGTCGATCCGGTGCGGGAGCCGTTCGGACAGCAGGACCGCGTTGAGGCCGCCGCCGGAAGCTCCCCAGGTGAGTACCTGTGCCGGGCGGCCGACGTTGCGGTCGAACCAGGACAGCAGCGCCGTCTGGTCGTGCACGGCTTCGCCGGACGAGAAGCCGCTCGGCTTGCTGTAGAGAGACGCGGCCAGCGCGTACCCCTCGCCGAGGAGGACGGGCTTCGCCTCCCGCCGGTTGGCGAGTTCGATCTCTTCGGGAACGTAGCCCGGCGGGTAGATCCCGTGGTTGTACAGCAGGAGCTCGCCGTTCCAGTTCGACGGCACCTCGACCCGGTATCGAGCGCCATCGATCACTCCGGTGTGGACACGGACGTCGTCCGTGGCGAGGGCGGGCGCACCGGTGACGATCAGCGCGGCCGCCAGGATTCCTGTCAACGTCATGACGGAAATGCTGGCAGGACAAGGCTTCGCGGGAATCCGTCGAGACGCGGCTTCTCGGCTACGCTTCCCGGCGTACGAGCTCCTCGGCCAGCTCGATGGTGATCCCTTCCGGACCGCGGACGTAGCAGAGCCGGTAACTGTCCTCGTACTGCACCAGTTCGCCGACGAGTTCGGCACCGTGCGACCGCAGGCGCTCCAGGACCTCCTCGATGCCCTCCACCGAGAACACGAAGTGGCGGATGCCGGGCGTGTTCATCGGCACGCGGGAATGACCGTCCCGGCTCGGGGCCTGGTACTTGATCAGCTCCAGCCCGCCGTGGCCGTCCGGCGTCCGCATCATGGCGATGTCGGTCCGGACCTCGTCGAGCCCGGTGAGGCGATCGACCGTGTCGCCCTTGAGTGACGCCTCACCCTCCAGAACGAGACCGAGTTCGATGAAGAACGCCTTGGCCGCTTCGAGATCGTGGACGACGACGCCGACGTGTTCGAGCTTCTTGAGTGTCATGACAGTTCCTTTCAGGCGCTCTGACGCTCGGCCTGCCGGCGCAAGAGCTCTTCGACGGCGGTGGGCAGGGTGGTCTCGAAGTCGATGAGTTTGACCCAGGTCGGGGTCACCACGATGCGGACCATGCCGTCGTAGAGCGACCGTACGTTCTTCTCCCACTCGATCCGCTGCTCGGGCGCCATCTCGTAGGTGCCGTTCCACTGCAGGTACTCGTCGGGGATGCCGTCGACGTAGTCCAGCTCGGCGGTGCCGCGGAGGAGCAGGATCTTCGGCGGGTGCGATTCGGTGTCGATGGTCAGGGCGACGGCGGGGTTGCGGCGCAACGACGCCAGCTTCGGCGCGTTCGTCGCGGTGCACATGACGATCTCCCTGCCGTTCCAGTGGATGCCGATCGGGATCGACCGCGGCGTGCCGTCGAGCGCGGTGTAGGCCAGCCGGGCCAGGTCGCGGGCCAGGAGCTCCTGGCTGAACGGGCGGTTCAGGATCTCGTCGATCGTGCTCTGCTGCATGTCGATCTCCTCGGGTCACTTCCTTCGCGGACACCCCAGGGACGCCGCCGCTCCCCGCACTTCGACACTCCAAATTGTGACCTGCGTCACTTCGCCTTTAGCGGGCTAAACGCGATCTGTTTGTCGAAACGGGCCCTGGCCAGGCGTCGCCCTTGTGAAGGCACACGAGAGAGGGAGCATCATGGCTAAGGAATCCGAAGTCCGCTTCGAGGGCTTCCTGCCCACCACACCCGCCGACACCTGGGCCGCGATCACCACGGGCAGCGGCGGCTGGCTCTGGCCGATCCGGTACGAACCGCGCGACGGCGGCGCCGAGTCCGGCCTCACCCCCAACGGCGGCATGGTGACCGTCTGGAAGCCGTCACAGCGCTTCGTCACCTACGCGGAAGACGAGAACGGCTGGTTCAACACGCTCGAGTACGTCCTCGAACCGAAGGACGGCGGCACGTACCTGCGCTACGAGCACACCACGGTCCTCGACGATTTCGACGTCGAGTACGACGCGTGCAAGCGGCACACGGCGTTCTACTACCACTCACTGGGCGAGTACCTAACGCACTTCAACCGGCGCGAGGTGAAGTACTTCAAGACCGACGCGCCCGAAGCATCGAAGGCTCCGGAGGCGTTCGAGGTCGTGCGGACGGCGATCGGCGCGACGGTCGCGGGCGACCAGGTGCGCTTCGAAGTACCGGGCGTCGGCACCGTCGAAGGCGTCGTCGACTACCTGACGTCGGCCTTCATCGGCATCCGGACCGAAGACGCGCTGTACCGCTTCTACGGCCGGAACGTCTGGGGCTGGCCTGTCGGCATCGGACACCACCTGTTCGCCGAAGACGCCGACGCGGTCAAGGCCGAGAAGGCGTGGACGGCCTGGCTGAACGGCCTCTACGCCTAGCGGGGCAGGCTCTTCGCGATCTCGGCGCCGACGGACTTCGCCGCTTCGGCGGACTCCGCCGGCGGGATCGGCGAGTTCGCGAAGAATCCCTTGTCCCAGCCCTTGTAGGTGACGATGGCGACGTACACGCCCTGGGTGAAGCGCAGTTCGGCACCGCTGAAGGCGCTGTCGGTGTCGAGAGAGACGAGAACGGCCTTCTGCCCGATGCCCTGCACCTGCTGCTGGCGCTCGGACGGCGCGGCCGACCCGGTGGACGACTCCGCCGCGCGCTTCTCGGCGTCCGGTCCCTCGTGGCGGTAGACCATGACCTGGAGGGACCGGTCGTGGACGTTGTCGCCCTCCGGCGCCAGCCAGGAGCAGCCGTACTGCTTGGTGACGATGTCCAGCGCCTTGATCTCGTTCTCGCGGGCGCCCTGGAAGCTGGTCATGAGCGTCTTGTTCAGGACCTCCGGGGCGACCTTGCACTCGTTGGGCGGCTGCTCGGAGACCGGCGCCTTGCCGACCGACGAGTAGTACTCCGACGCGAAGATGCCGCCGGGGATGCCCAGCCCGAGCAGCACCACGCCGCCCACGATCAGGCCGACGATCAGCCCGGTCTTTTTCTTCTTGGGCGGCTGCCCGTAGCCAGGAGGCGGACCGTACCCAGGCTGCTGTCCGTATCCGGGCGGCGGTCCGTAACCCGGCCCACCGGCCTGAGGCGGTCCGTAACCCGGTCCGCCTTGCTGAGGCTGTCCGTAACCCGGCTGCTGCCCGTAACCGGGTTGGCCTCCCGGCCCAGGTGGCGGGCCGTGACCCGGTCCCTGGCCGTACCCCTGCGGCGGCTGGTGCACCGATCCTCCTACCGATCCTCACGGACGCTCGCGCGTCGCGATTAGGGGGCTAAACGCACGTCAGCGACCGCGTCGCGTTTAGCCCGCTAAACGCGATCCGCCGCCAGCATGGCACGGCGACCGGAGCCGGGCACCGGGAACGCCCACAGTCCGGCCCGCGGGCACCCCGGATCGCGTTTAGCCCGCTAAACGCAGGTCCGCCCCCAGATCGCGTTTAGCCCGCTAAACGCAGGTCCGCCCCCAGATCGCGATTAGCGGGCTAAACGCAGGTCGGGGCTAGTGGGCGAAGTGGCGCGTGCCGGTGAGGTACAGGGTGACCCCGGCGGCCTCGGCGGCGGCGATGACCTCGGCGTCGCGGATCGACCCACCCGGCTGGACGACGGCGCGGACACCGGCCTCCAGCAGGACCTCGAGCCCGTCCGGGAACGGGAAGAAGGCGTCCGAAGCGGCGACGGACCCCTTCGCCCGGTCGCCCGCCCGCGAGACCGCGAGCCGCGAGGAGTCGACCCGGTTGACCTGGCCCATGCCGACGCCGACGGTCGCGCCGTCGTTCGCCAGCAGGATCGCGTTCGACTTCACCGCGCGCAGCGAACGCCACGCGAACTGGAGGTCGGCCAGCGTCCGCTCGTCGGCGGCCGCGCCGGTCGCCAGTGTCCAGTTCGCCGGGTCGTCGCCCTCGGCGGCGATCGTGTCGACGGTCTGCACCAGCATGCCGCCGGAGATCGGCCGGAACTCGATCGGATCCGGCGACGTGATCGCGGGCAGCTTCAGCAGCCGCACGTTCTTCTTGCGCTGCAGGATCTCCAGCGCCTCGGCGTCGAAGTCCGGCGCCAGGACGACCTCGGTGAACACTTCGGAGATCTGCTCGGCGGCCTCGCGGCTCACCGGCCGGTTGGTCGCGATCACCCCGCCGTAGGCCGAAACCGGGTCGCACGCGTGCGCCTTCCGGTGCGCCTCGGCGATGTCCACGCCGACCGCGATCCCGCACGGGTTGGCGTGCTTGATGATCGCGACGGCCGGGGCGTCGAAGTCGTAGGCGGCGCGGCGCGCGGCGTCGGTGTCGACGTAGTTGTTGTACGACATGGCCTTGCCGTGCAGCTGTTCCGCGTGCGCGAGGCCCGGCCGCCAGTGCTTGTACAGCGCGGCCTTCTGGTGCGGGTTCTCGCCGTAGCGCAGCACGTCGCCGCGCTCCCACGAAGCGCCGGTGAAGTCCGGGAAGCCCGAGTCGTCCGCGGGCGCGTAGACGTTGGCGAACCACGCGGCGACGGCGGTGTCGTACGCCGCTGTGTGCGCGTAGGCCTGCGCGGCGAGCCGCTTGCGGTCGGTCAGCTCGAAGCCACCGGCGGCGACGCGCTCAAGCACCCATTCGTAGCGGGAGGGGTCGACCACGACGGCGACGCTGTTGTGGTTCTTCGCCGCGGCACGCACCATCGCCGGACCGCCGATGTCGATGTTCTCGACGCAGTCTTCCGGGCTCGCGCCCGAGGCGACGGTCTGCGTGAACGGGTACAGGTTGACCACGAGCAGGTCGAACGGCGCGATGTCCAGCTGCTTGAGCTGCTCGACGTGCTCCGGGCGGTCACGGTCGGCGAGCAGGCCCGCGTGCACCCGCGGGTGCAGCGTCTTGACCCGGCCGTCGAGGGACTCGGGGAACCCGGTGACCTCTTCGACCGGCGTCACCGGTACCCCGGCGTTCGCGATGACCTTCGCCGTGCCACCGGTCGACACGATCTCGACACCCGCCGCGTGCAGCCCGGTGGCGAGTTCGAGCAGACCGGCCTTGTCGGAGACGCCGATCAGCGCGCGCCGGACGGGACGCTGTCCCTGTGCGGTAGTCACGAAAACCTCACCTTTCGTCCCTCGACCGCGCACCCGCTCCGGCCGAGTTTTTCGATCGTTTCCACCAGGAGCCTGCGTTCCACGGCCTTGATCCGCTCGTGCAGGACGTGTTCGTCGTCGTCGGACTCCACGATCACCGGCTCCTGCGCGATGATCGGCCCGGTGTCGACTCCGGCGTCGACGAAATGGACCGTCGACCCGGTGACCTTGACCGCCATCGCCAGCGCGTCGGCCACGGCGTGCGCGCCGGGGAACGACGGCAGCAACGCCGGATGCGTGTTGATCACGCGGCCGGGGAACCGCGCGAGGAATTCGGCGCCGAGGATCTTCATGAACCCCGCCGAGACGACCAGGTCCGGCCGGTAGGCGGCGACGGCTTCGGTGATCGCCTTGTCCCACGCCGCGCGATCCGGGTGGTCGGCCATCCGCACGGTGAACGACGGCACGTCGGCGCGTTCGGCCCGCGTGAGCGCTTCGATCCCGGTGCGGTCCGCGCCGACGGCGACCACTTTCGCCGGGAAGTTCGGCTTTTCGACGGCGTCGAGCACGGCTTGCAACAGCGTGCCGGAACCGGACGCGAGGACGACGAGCTTCACCGGAGTGGGCAGGTCCAACCGACTAGCCAGAACGGGCTCCTTGCCACGGCGGTACGCACTCGGGCGTACGGCGCTTCACCTGGTCGCGACAACCCTAACGGTCGCCGCCGGGCGCGCTTTCGTCGCCGGACCCGTCGGTGGACTCGGTCACAGCGACATCCTGCTCGGGCTCGGTTTCCGGCTCTGTTTCCGCCGGGGTCTCGTCGAGTTCCTCACCGAGTTCGAGGATTAGTTCCGCCTCGGCCTCGTCGTCGAATTCCTCGTCAAGCCCGGCTTCGGGCTCATCCGCCTTCTCCGCCGCTTCGTCCTCTTCGGGCTCGCCGGTGTCTTCGGTGTCTTCGTCGGCCTCGGCTTCCGCGACGTCATCCGTGATGACTTCGGCGTCGGGATCACCCGGCGGTTCGGGAGGCTCGTGCGCTCCGGCGAAGAACGCGACGAACCCGCCGGGGATGACGATCCAGCAGAAGGCGATCACCGACGCGACCCCGACCGGCACGCTGACCGGGTCGAACGGCCCGTCGCCGAGCCTGCCGCCGGAGAGGGTCCCGAGGATGACGCAGCCGAACGCGACGAGCGCGCCCGCGACGGCGACCGCCCGGATCCGCGGCATCGGATCCTCGTCGATCGTGCGGATCCGCCAGCCGACCAGCACACCGACCAGCACCGGCAGGAGCAGCAGCACCGGCCACCACACCGCGTGGTGCGACGGGATCCCCGCCAGCACCGGCACCCCCGGCAGCCGCCCTTCCTGGTAGCCGAACATGCCGACGGTCAGCGAACCGACCGAGAAGCCCGGCCCCGTGATGAAGGACAGCGCGGCGACGACCGCGTTCGGCACGTAGGCCACGGAGAGCACGAACATGCCGAAGCTCGTGCCGAAGCCGGGCTCGAACAAACTGTCCACAGTGGACCACGAAAACGCGGTGGCCGCGGTGAACACCACCGCGCCACAGGCGAGCATCCCGGCGAGGCCGAGCGCCCCCGCCCGCAGGCCGTGGACGGCCACCGGGTCGAACCGGTCGCGCACCACGGCGGGCAGTCCGCAGACCTTGGCGGTGCCCGCGATGGCGGCGAGTCCGGCGAGAAGTCCTGGTATGCAGAAGGCCGTCAGCGAGCTCACCGCGATCGGCGATCCGCCGGTCAGCAGGGCGATGAGCACGCCGAACAGCGCGTGCGCCCCGGCTGTCACCGTCACCACCGGGATGGCGTCCGCAGGGGTCCCGCCACCGAGCCGGCGGGCGGCCCGCGCAGCAGACCTCGCCACGAGCCACGCGACGACGAGCGTCGGCAACAGCGGCAGCACGCCGAGCGGATGACCGCCGAGTTCGAGTTCCACCTGCCACGAGGCGAGCCAGCCCGGCCCGGCGGCTAGCAGGGTTCCGGTGGCGGAGAACCGGACGCGGTCGGCGGTGAACGCGACCACCGCGAGTACGAGCGCGACGGCGGTGTAGGAGAAGAGCAGGGGCGCGCAGGCCGCCGCGAGCAACACACGAACCCGCTTCGCCCTGGACACCTCCGGCTCGGGGACGAGGTCGCTCACCGGCTCTTCGCCCGGCGGGCGTTCGTCGCGGGTGAGCAGCTTCATGATCCGCACCATGACATCCGGACTGGTCCGTCCGGGTGAGGCACGCCGCCGCCGGACGGCCCACATGGCCCAACCCACCCGGTCGGGTAACCCGGAAAACAAAAACACCCGCTGTGACACGGAGAGTCACAGCGGGTGTTCTACGTCCGGAAGATCAGCTCTGCTGGCCGAAACCGCCCGGCGGCGTACCCGGGTTCTGGCCCGGCTCCGGCGAGGACGACGGCGGCTGCTGGAAGAACTGGCCCTGCTGCGGCGCGTACGTCGTGGCCTGCTGGCCCGGCGGCTGCGTGACCGGCGGCTGGAACCCGCCCGGCTGCGCGAACGGCGCGGACGGCTCACCCTGCTGCCCCTGCTGGCCCGCGCCGGGGAACGGCTGGACCTGGGTGGCGGCCGGGCCCTGCTGACCCTGCTGGCCGAACGGACCCTGCGGGCCCTGCTGCGGGAACTGCTGGCTGTAAGGGGCCTGCGGTGCCTGCTGCTGCGGCTTCGCGGCGGGCAGCTTGATGACGTCGTGCTCGAACAGCAGCGCCGCGACCGCGACCAGCATCTGCAGGATGCCGAGGATCAGCACCACGGTGAGGATGCCGGGGACCGAGACCTCCGAACGGCCGCTCCCGTAGCCGATGATCAGGTCCAGTGCGCCGAAAGCGCCGAGGACGCTGAACAGCGCCGCGAACGGCAGCGTCTTCGGGCCGCGCGGCAGCGCGTGCAATGCCGCGAGCAGGGCGCTGACCAGGAGGAAGACCGAGACCTGCCCGGCGGCGTCGGCCTCGTCGGAGAAACCGATGAAGAACTGCACCAGGCCGAGGACGGCGACGGCGAGCGCGAGCAGCAGCGCCAGGTTCAGCGGGGCCGCCGGCGACGGCGCCTGCTGCTGGGGAAAGGCTCCCGAGCCGGGGTGGGACTGAGGGGGTTGCTGGCCGCCACCCTGCTGGGGGTAGCCGGGCCCACCGCTGGGATAGGACATCCGAATGCTCTCCTGTCGTTCGACCGGCACCCCGGGGGCGCGCGGGACTCCCGGGACAAACGAGGCGGCTGTGATGCTCGAACGCTAGCGCACACGCGGGCACCCCATGCCTCGGGCTCTGAGACGTCTGTACACCCGATCAGGTTCCCCACGGAACCCCTGGCGAAGCCCCGCGTCGCGTTTAGCCCGCTAAACGCGACGCGACCGGCCGGATCGCGATCAGCCCGCGAAAGTCGCTCCGCCCGCGGGATCGCGATTAGCCCGCTAAACGCAGGTCGAGGCGGATCGCGTTTAGCGGGCTAAACGCGATCCGGTGGTGGAAGCAGGCGGGCCGGGCACCGGTGTGGTGCCCGGCCCGCCGGGGAAAGCTCAGTCTCCGAAGGATCAGAGGCTGTTGTACAGCTCACGCGCCAGGACGGCGGTCTCGCTCGGGGTCTTCCCGACCTTGACGCCGGCGGCCTCGAGGGCCTCCTTCTTGGCGGCGGCCGTGCCGGAGGAGCCGGAGACGATGGCGCCCGCGTGGCCCATGGTCTTGCCCTCGGGCGCGGTGAAGCCCGCGACGTAGCCGACGACCGGCTTCGTCACGTTGTCCTTGATGTAGGCCGCGGCCCGCTCTTCGGCGTCGCCACCGATCTCGCCGATCATCACGATGACCTTGGTCTCGGGGTCAGCCTCGAACGCCTCGAGGGCGTCGATGTGCGTGGTCCCGATGATCGGGTCGCCGCCGATGCCGACACCGGTCGAAAAACCGATGTCACGCAGCTCGTACATCATCTGATAGGTCAGCGTGCCGGACTTCGACACGAGACCGATCGGGCCGGCGTCGGTGATGTCGGCCGGGATGATGCCCGCGTTCGACTTGCCGGGGCTGATCACGCCGGGGCAGTTCGGCCCGATGATGCGGGTCTTGTTGCCGGTCGCGACAGCGTGCGCCCAGAAGTAGGCCGAGTCGTGCACCGGGATGCCTTCGGTGATCACCACGGCGAGCGGGATCCCGGCGTCGATCGCCTCGATGACCGCGTCCTTGGCGAACTTCGGCGGCACGAAGATGACCGAAACGTCGGCGCCGGTCTCCTTGATGGCCTCCTCGACCGTGCCGAACACGGTGAGGTCCTTGCCCTCGACGGAGACGGTCTGGCCCGCCTTGCGGGCGTTGACGCCACCCACGATGTTCGTGCCGGACTTCAGCATCTTGGTCGCGTGCTTCATGCCCTCGGAGCCGGTGAGCCCCTGCACGATGACCTTGCTGTTCTCGTTGATGAAGATCGACATCTCACGCACCTGCCGCGGCGAGCTCGGCGGCCTTGTCGGCCGCGTTGTCCATTGTGTCCACCACGGTGACCAGCGGGTGGTTCGCGTCGGCGAGGATCTGGCGACCCTCGACGACGTTGTTGCCGTCCAGCCGCACGACGAGCGGCTTGGTGGCCTCGTCACCCAGGATCTTCAGCGCCTCGACGATGCCGTTCGCGACCGCGTCGCAAGCGGTGATGCCACCGAAGACGTTGACGAAGACGCTCTTCACGTCGGTGTCGTTGAGGATGACGTCCAGACCGGCCGCCATGACCTCGGCCGAAGCGCCGCCGCCGATGTCGAGGAAGTTGGCGGGCTTGACGCCGCCGTGCTTCTCGCCCGCGTAGGCCACGACGTCCAGCGTGGACATCACGAGACCCGCGCCGTTGCCGATGATGCCGACCTCGCCGTCGAGCTTGACGTAGTTGAGGTCCTTGGCCTTGGCCTTCGCCTCGAGCGGGTTCTCCGCGTCCTTGTCGACCAGGGCTTCGTGGCCCGGCTGACGGAACGAGGCGTTCTCGTCGAGGGTGACCTTGCCGTCGAGGGCGATGATCTTGTCCTGCGGGTCACGGACCAGCGGGTTGACCTCGACCAGCGTCGCGTCCTCGGAGACGAAGGTCTCCCAGAGCTTCACGACGACGTCTGCGGCCTCGTCGACCACGTTCTCCGGGAACTTGCCCGCGGTCAGGATCTCGACGGCCTTCGCCTTGTCGACACCGATGATCGCGTCGACCGGGATCTTCGCGAGCGCTTCGGGGCGCTCGACGGCCAGCTGCTCGATCTCCACGCCGCCTTCGGCCGAAGCCATCGCGAGGAAGGTGCGGTTCGCACGGTCCAGCAGGAAGGAGAAGTAGTACTCCTCGGCGATGTCCGAGGCTTCGGCCACCAGCACGCGACGCGTGATGTGGCCCTTGATGTCGAGACCGAGGATCGCCTCGGCCTTCTCCGCGGCCTCGTCGGGCGTCTGGGCCAGCTTGACGCCGCCGGCCTTGCCGCGGCCGCCGGTCTTGACCTGCGCCTTGATGACGACCTGGTTGCCGATCTTCTCGGCGGTCGCCTTGGCTTCTTCGGGGGTGTTTGCCACGGCACCCGGCAGAACCGGTACTCCGTGGGCGGCGAAGAGATCCCTCGCCTGGTATTCGTAGAGGTCCACTACTCCAGTCTCCTGACGACACGCCACTGTGGTGGTCCGTTGCCGGACCGCGCTGTCGGACCAGTCGAGGTTAGCGACCTGCGCAGAAGCAGGGGACTCCGCACCTGGTGAAGTCGGTCACCGTACGCGGTCAGACGGTGTTTCCACGGTGTGAGACCGCACACCGGAGACCCAGTTCGCGGCCTTTTCCAGGCTTTCGAAGGCGTTCTCGAATCCGCTCGGGCCGTTACCGACCGCGAAGAGAAGGACGCCGGGGAGCGTTTCGGCGAGTCCTTCCGGTTCGCTCTCGCCACACACGATGCCGAGGATGTCCGGATCCTCCTGTTCGACGGTCCGGACCAGTTGTTCGGCGGTGTCGAGACGCCCGGCGTAGACGACCTCGACCCCGTCGTCGCGCAGTGCTCTCCCGAGCGCGACAGACGAACCTTCCTCTACACCGAACTCGGCCAGCACGACACGAAGGAGACGACGTGTCACGCGGTCCGCCGTGAGCCCGCGACGGCCATCCCGGCCGCGACGAGGGAGACGACGGCGGCGGCCAGCGCGAGCCAGAAACCGATCCCCGCCGACGAGCCGTCGTACTCCGAGCCGACGAGCGGCAGTTCCGCCGCGCGCAGGCCGAGCACCAGCGCGGCACCGGCCAAGGCGGACACGGCCGCGACCGGCCGCGACCGCGGGACGAGCGCGTACAGGCCGAGAACGACCGCGAGCGCGCCGAGCAGGCCCCACGACGCCGCGCCGAAGCCAGACCACAGGCCCGGAGCGGTGTAGCCGGGCGCGGTGAACACCGGCGTGCCGAAGGCGGCGATCGCCAGCACCGCCGCCGCGACGACCGGGGTCAGCACGGAGCCGTTCGCCCGCGACCCGTCCAGTTCGGCAGTGTCAGTGGCGTCGGCAGCGTCATCGGAGTCGGCGGCGACGTCGCGTTCCACGACGCCGGTGATCACGGCGGCGAGCCCGGCCATGGCCGCCAGCGCGAGCGCGACGAACGTCCACGTGACGCCCTGGGCCGCCGAGAAGCCGACCTTGTCCGGCAACGGCAGCGGAAGGTCGACGCCGAACGACGCCGGGTCCACCGACTTGTCTTCGGTCACCGACAGGGCCGCGCTCAGCACGGCCGCCGCCGCGAGCACGACACCCGCCCACGTCGCCGCGACGACTCCCCTGGCGAACCCCGAGAGCCGCGGCACGAAGACGAACAGCGCGGGCACGGCGAGCACGACGGCGGCGCCGAGCAGCAGCCAGCGCGCCGGCGTCTCGGGGACGGGCGTCGGACCGTTGGCCTTCAAGACCGGGGTCAGCGCGCCCGCGCCCGCGGCCACGGCGGCCAGCAGCGCCAGTCCACCGGTGGCCAGCCGCCACCAGAACAACCCGGGCAACCTGGCTTCACCGGCCAGGTCGCCGGTGACCGCCTCGCCCGCTTCCGCGACGTCGAACCGGGTGAAGGCCAGCCCGAGCAGCGCCAAGCCCGCGACGGTGACCAGCACCGAACCCGGCGCGAGCGAAAGCCGGTCCACGACCAGCCCCGCGACCACCTGCGGCACACCGACCGCGAGGGCCGCCAGTCCCGCTCCGACGAACCCGCCCTTGCCGACCTCGGCCGAGGGGGAACTCACCGCCACCAGCACGGCCAGCGGCAGCATCACCGCGAGCAGCAGGTAGCCGGCCATCGCGACCGTCGGACCCTCGAAGGCGTTCTTGGCCAGGAGGTACGCGTTGCCCGAGCCGAGCGGGGCGAGCAGCAGGCCGATCCCGCCCGCCACGCCGGACACGGGCCCGAGCAGCCGCCAGCGGCGCCGTCCGTCGAGTTCGCCCGCCAGCTCCGCCTCGTCGCGGGCTGTCCCGGCGGCGAACGCCCCGGCGGCGAGCGTGAGCAGGTGACCCGCCACCAGCGGCCACAGTCCCGGCCCCGCCGGAGGCAAGGTGAGCAGCCTGTCGGCGAGGAACAGCTCCGGACGCGCGGCGAGGGATCCGTCCGCGAGCAGCTGCAGGTCCAGCAGCAGCCGTCCGGGCGCGAGCGCGGTCAGCCCGAGCACCAGCCCGGCCGTGAGCCCGGTCCGTCCCGTCATCACCGCGTAGAGCACCGCCACCGCGGGCGCCAAAGCCAGCACGACCAGCAACGGCCCGGCGGTGAAACCGGGCGAGCCACCCCGCACGACGGTCATCAGCGCACCGGCGGTCAGCGCGACCGCACCGGCCACCACCAGTCCCGCCGAGAGCAGGAGCGCTCGCGGGCGGGCGCCCGGTTCGCTCCGGAGAAGTTCGGCGGACGCGGTCCCGGGGTCGGCCTGCCCGGTGGATTCGCCACCAGGGTGCCGTGAGCGCGAAGTCATCGACGGCGACGCTAGCAAGCCGGGCACGACCGGGCCCGGCAGCAGGGCACCACAGGTCTCGCTGGCGCTCAGTCAGGCCTCAAACGAGGCCGAAAGCGGCTAAGCCCCCTTCAACACCTCTGGGCAACCGGTTATTTCCCTCGTTTGCCTCCTTTCCGACCCTTCGGTACCCCCGAACGGCCGCTTGATCTTGTAACGCAAATCACACGGTCGAGAGTAAACCTGATCTAACTTTGGGTAATCCTCACTGGATAACGGCCAGATCGCCGTCGCCCGATCGGCCGAGAGCTCCGCCAGATCTTGCTGATCGGGGTGCCGCTTCGTTACTGTTCCCGGGTCCCCATTACAGTCAGATCACGAATGAGAGCACTGAACGAACCACCCCCGAGGTCGTTCACCGGGTTCCCCCGCCCGGGCTCTTGATCCGACTCCCCGAACATGGAAGGCCCCGTCTTGGCTTCACACCGCTCCCCCGGCGGCCAAGCTCCTTCCCCGGCGCTCGAGAACGCACTCGATGGTGCGGTCGTTCGCGTCCGGGGCTCGCACCGCCTGTCGCCCCCGTCCTCGGCCCTTCGTGGCCGTGTCGTGGTCGCAGCCGTCGCTGCAGGCGCCTTCGCGGCCGCCGCCGCCGGGCAGACCATGAAGTCCATCTCGGACTCTTCCGACGCCGCTGTCACCCCGCTGGCCAGCACCCAGGACGCGAGCGCCTCGTTCGCCCTCGGTGGCGGAGCCGCCGGTGGCGCGCCGGAGCTGCTGCCGACCAGCCAGTCGGCGAACGCCTCCGCCGAGGCCCAGAAGCTCTCGGACAACAACAGCATCACCCAGGCTCGCGTGAAGCGTGAGACCGAAGCGGCCCGCAAGGCCGAAGAAGAGGCCAAGCGCCCCAAGACCTGCATGCCCGCCAAGGGCACCTTCACCTCGGGCTTCGGTGCCCGGTGGGGCACGAGCCACCTCGGCATCGACCTCGCGGCCCCGATCGGCACGCCGATCGTCGCGGCCTCCGACGGCACTGTCATCGAAGCGGGCCCGGCCAGCGGTTTCGGCCTCTGGGTCAAGGTCCAGCTCTCCGACGGCACCGTGCACGTCTACGGCCACATGAACTCGTTCTCCGTCCGCGAAGGCCAGAAGGTCAAGTGCGGCGAGGAAATTGCCGAGGTCGGCAACCGTGGTCAGAGCACCGGCCCGCACCTGCACTTCGAGGTGTGGCAGAACGGAACGAAGAAGATCGACCCGCGCCCGTGGCTCGCCGCCCGCGGCGTCAACGTCGGCTGATCGAGCCTCGCCTTTCTCTTCACCGCACGGCCTTTCACTCCAAGGCCTTTCACCACAGCACGGCCTCTTCACCTCACCGGTGATCCCGCCCGATACAAGGGTGCGCCGGGCGACGACGCTCTGACGTGTCTTCAGGGCCTCCGCTTCCCCCTTTGAGGGCAACGAGAAGCGACGTAGGCCCTCCGACTCGGAGCGAAGGTGGCTTTTTGGGCCCCCAAGGCCCTCAGGCGACGCCGTCGGGCAGTTTCCGGATGAAGTACCCCACGGCGATCTGCCAGACCGTGCAGAGGCCCGCCGGGCGCCGTTCGATCGGCCGCCAACCGGCGAGAAATCCCCGTGAAAGAGTTCGGTACCCGGCTGGCCGCGGCCCGAACAGCCATCGCCGCGCGTGCCCGCATACGACGCACCGTCCGGCCCCGTCCGGTTCGTGCGTCCGCAGTAACGCGCGCCAGGCCGCGACCAGCCTGAGCACTTCCGGCGGTTCCGGACCCCGATCCGGCCCCGCCCCTTTTTCAACACCCCGCAAGTACTCGAGTACCCCACTCGAGAGAACCCCAAACAAGACCCCGTCCACACCGTGTGCCCCTCCCCTGGATCGGGGTACACCGGCTTGCCCAGCATACCCCAGCGCATCGAACTCGTGTTCGATGGGACAGGTATACGGGAAGGGTCCGACAGTTTTCGGATGCGGCGGGGAAACCGCAGGTCGGGGCTAGAGTTTGACCATCGGGACGCTGCCGATGAGCATCAGCCGGACCTTGCCGGCCGCGCCGAAGTCGATCGTCGCCGTGGCCCGCGGCCCGGCACCGTCACAGGCGACGACAGTCCCGAGCCCGTACTTGTCGTGGCTGACCCTGTCACCGATGTCGAGCTTGAGCGCGACGGTGTCCTTCCATGCCTTGCCGAACGGGCTCGTGCTCGCCGCCCTCGACGAAGAGGACGAGCCGCCACCGCGGCTTCCCCACGTCGTCGCGGCCCGCGGCGAACCTCCCGAGGAACCGAATCCGCCGGAGGAGGAAGAAGGCGCCAGCCTGCGCCAATCGACCAGTTCGGCGGGGAGTTCGTCGAGGAACCGCGAAGCCGGGTTCATCTGCGGCTGGCCCCAGGCGGAGCGCACCATCGAACGGGAGACGTACAGCCGTTTCCTGGCCCGCGTGATCGCGACGTAGGCGAGACGGCGTTCCTCGGCCAGTTCGGTCGGGTCACCGAGCGCGCGCATATGCGGGAAGATCCCGTCTTCCCAGCCCGTGCCGAAGACGACCGGGTATTCGAGGCCCTTCGCGGTGTGCACGGTCATCAGCGTGACCACGCCCGCGTCGTGACTGTCGCCGTCTTCGCCGCCGTCGGCCGCGGGGATCGAATCCGCGTCCGCCACCAGTGAGACTCGCTCCAGGAACGCGGGCAGCGAGCCCGGCTCCGGCACTCCAGGGTCGGCTTCGGGGAGTTCGCCGTCCGGACCGGCCACCTCGGCGGTGAATTCGGTGAACTCCCGCGCGACGGTGACGAGTTCCGTCAGGTTCTCCACCCGCGACGCGTCCTGCGGGTCGTCGGACTCCTCGAGTTCCGCGCGGTAGCCCGTGCGCTCCAGGACGGCTTCGAGGACATCGGCGACTTCGGCACCGCTCTCGACGACCTCGCCGAGTTCGTCCAGCAACTCGACGAAACCGGTGATCGCCTTGGCCGAACGCGGGTTCAGCAGCGGGATCTCGCCGTTGACGGCACCCCGCAGCGCCTGCGCGAACGAGATCCGCTCCCGCTCGGCGTACGTCGCGATGACCGCTTCGGCGCGGTCGCCGATGCCGCGTTTGGGGACGTTGAGGACGCGGCGCAGGCTGACCGTGTCCTCGGGGTTCGCCAGCACCCGCAGGTACGCGAGCATGTCGCGGACCTCGCGCCGTTCGTAGAACCGCACGCCGCCGACGACCTTGTAAGGAAGGCCGAGGCGGATGAAGATCTCTTCGAAGACCCGCGACTGGTTGTTGGTGCGGTAGAAGACCGCGACGTCGGAGTAGTCCGCTTCGCCCTTGTCCGCCAGCGCGTCGATCTCGCCCGCGACGAACGCCGCTTCGTCGTGCTCGTTGTCCGCGACGTAGCCGACGATCTTCTCGCCGTCACCGGAATCGGTCCACAGCCGCTTCGCGCGCCTGTTGGGGTTGCGCGCGATGACCGCGTTCGCCGCGTTCAGGATCGTCTGGGTCGAGCGGTAGTTCTGTTCCAGCAGAACGGTCCGCGCGTTCGGGAAGTCGCGTTCGAATTCCTCGATGTTGCGGATGGTCGCCCCGCGGAAGGCGTAGATCGACTGGTCCGCGTCGCCGACGACGCACAGTTCGGCTGGCCCGATCCCGGCCTCGTTGTCCTCGGTGCCGACCAGTTCGCGGACCAGCGTGTACTGCGCGTGGTTCGTGTCCTGGTACTCGTCGACCAGGACGTGCCGGAACCGCCGCCGGTAGTACTCGGTGACGTCCGGGAAGGTCTGCAGGAGTTCGACCGTCCGCATGATGAGGTCGTCGAAGTCGAACGCGTTGGCCTGGTTCAGCCGACGCTGGTACTCGACGTAGACCTCGGCGACCCGGCGTTCGAGGTCGTTGCCCGCGTCGGCGACCGCGGTCTCCGGGCCGATCAGCTCGTTCTTGAGGTTCGAGATGTTCACGGCCAGCGTGCGCGCCGCGTACTTCTTCGGGTCGATGTCGAGATCACGGGCGACGAGCGTGATGAGCCGCTTCGTGTCGTCCGAGTCATAGATGGAGAAACTCGACGACATCTCCAGCGTTTTGGCCTCACGGCGCAGGATCCGCACGCACATGGAGTGGAACGTCGACACCCACATGGCGTTGGCGCGGCGGCCGACGAGGTCGCTCACCCGCTCCCGCATCTCCGCGGCCGCCTTGTTGGTGAACGTGATCGCCATGATCTGGCCGGGATGCACGTCCCGCTCGGCCAGCAGGTACGCGATCCGCCTGGTCAGCACCCGGGTCTTGCCCGAGCCCGCGCCCGCGACGACCAGCAGCGGCGAGCCTGCGTGGGTCACGGCCTCGCGCTGTGCGGGGTTCAGGTCGTCGAGCAGGTCCGCGTGCCGGGGCTTGGCCGGGCCGTCCGCTGGGAGATCGAAGAGGGTGTTCATCGCCGGTCCACGCTACAGCGCCGGGCGTAGGCGGTGTTGTCGCCTGCCGTCCGACGCGCGGGTGGTGTTCGCGACGGAGGATCGGATGCCATGGACACCAACGGAATTCCCTCCCGGTTCAGGGCCGCCGACGCCGACCGGGAGCGGGTCGCCTCGCTCATCCAGGCCGCCGGCGGCGAAGGCCGTCTCACTCTCGAAGAGGTCGAAGACCGGCTTAGCGCTGTGTATTCCACCAAATACACGGACGAACTCGTCACGCTCATCTCGGATCTGCCGAAACCCGCGCCGAAGCGGCGTCCCGTCGTCTTCGGGCATCCGGCGGTGCGGATCCACCTCGCGGTCGCCGTCGTGCTCTCGGTGTTGTCGATCGTCCGCTGGACGGTTTCGGGGGTGCCGTTCTTCTGGCCCGCGATGCCGATGTTCTGGCTGGCCATGAGCGTCCTCGTGCACGCCCGTGTCCGCGGCGGGCGCCGCCGCTTCAAGCCGGAGGACGGCTTCGCTGTGGCATAATGATCGGTATGCGGCACGTGACGCGATTTTTTTACGGGAACCGGACTCCGGCTCCCGTGATCGCATAGTGCCTGAATGCCATCACCCGAAGCCCCGGAGTCCACGGACCCCGGGGCTTTACGCTGTTCCGGGGGCCAGCAGGGAATCCGGACCGAAGAGAGGTCCCGATGGACACCACACAGAAGCCGGACGCCGAAGAACCCATCGCCACCGCTGAAGAGATCGGTGAGCTCCGCAAGGAGATCGACTTCCTCGACGGCGAGATCCTGCGGCTGGTCAAACGCCGCGTCGAGGTCTCCAAGACGATCGGCGCGGCCAGGATGGCGGCGGGCGGGACCAAGATCGTCTACAACCGCGAGATGGACGTACTGGCACGCTACCGGGAACTCGGGCCGGAAGGGCGGCAGCTGGCGATGGCGCTGCTGAACCTGGGCCGGGGCCGGCTGGGGCGATAGCAAAGGTCCCTTGCTCCCGCCACGTCACTCGGGATCGCGTTTAGCCCGCTAAACGCGATCCGCCCACCCCCACGATCACCCGGCCACCAAGGCCAAAGTGACCAAGCCCGGGCCCGACCGAGGCCAGGCCGACCGAGTCCAAGGCGACCAAGGCCCGGGCCGACCGGGACCGAGTGACCGAAGTCGCGGTGACCGAGGCTGGGGTGACCAGAGTCTCTTGATCCCTTGAAGTCGCGCGCCTTTCGGCCGCCAGGCCTCGCGATCGTGATGGCAGGGCGCCCCTCCACGTTCACGTAACGATCAGACGATAGTCGCGCCCTGGCAGCACGATCGCGACCGCGCGATAAAAAGAACAGGCAAACTGGACACATGATTAACCTCATCGCCGTGATCATCGCGATCGCCGGGGTCCTGGCGGCATTGGGCCATCTCGGTTATCTCGCCATGCTGAACAACGCGGCGGGTAAGCGCGCGGGCGGTACGCCCATCGCCCAGTACGTCAAGTCGCGCTGGCCGATCGCAGCGGGTACCACCGCGGCCTCGTTGTTCGCATGGTTGCTCACTATCGGGGGAACCCCGCTCGACATCATCGCCATTTTGCTTGCGGCGGGTAGCGGGATCACGGCCACCAAAGCCCTGCAGTCCACCCAGCAGAAGTACCGCAGCGGCAACTGAACGGGTTCACCAGCACCGATAGCACTGCGTAACGTCACCGAGGCCCGTTCGGGCGCGCCCGACCGAGTGAAACATCTGCAACTTGCAGAGTGGGTGAAGACTTGCGGGGCGTCGAGCTTTTAGTGTGGTCCCCGTGAGGACCCTTGCGTCTGGGTCGGGCGATGCCCGAACGACGCGCGGGGGCTACGGCCCCGCGCGTCCACAGTCGCATGCGCGTGCATTTGCTCACGAGAGTGCCCGGGAGTCTGCAAGCGAGGGATCCCGTGAAACCACTGCTCCGTTCGGCTTAATCGGTGTCACATCGCCGTCAGGGCCCGCCCACGAGGGGGTCGCTCGGACATGAACGGCTGGGCGGAACACCAAGGACGGGACGGCGCCGCGCAGGCGGGCCGTCACCGGGCGGGCGGTACCGAGAGCTGGACCCCACCTGTGCCGCCGCGGCGGCAGAGCCCCACCGGGCACGGGCATCACGCACACCGTGAGTTCGCCCCGCCTTCCACCGGTTCCCTTCCTCTGCCGCCACCGCGGAACAGGAGGGCACCGAGCCCCGGCTATGCCCCATCGAGCGGCCGTCTGCCGCTCCCCCAGCCCGCTCGCGAGGTGCCCGTGGAACGCCCGGCACGCGTCGAGGTCTCGTTCACCGAATCCGTCAAGCCCTCCGCCGAGGAGCGGCGCGCGAAGGCCGCACAGCGCACGAAGGTGACGTTGACGGCGCCCGCGCCCCGTCGCCCCGAGCCGGTCGAAACCGACGCCGGTGACGATGACGTCCGTGTCTATCTGGCCCCGCCCTTCGACGGCCTGAGCACCTTCGATCTCGGTTCGGTACCCGCTTCGGTGACCCCGCCGAAGACCTGGCGCAAGGCCGCCTGGTTCGCGGCGGCCGCGTCCGCGCTGGTCGTCGTCGGCCTGCTGTTCGCCGGTTCGTTCATGGTCGGCAAGCCCCTCCCGGAGCAGCAGAGTCAGGGCGGCTGGCCCGGCTACCGCGGTGGCAGTCCGCTGACCAACGAGGGCCTCGCCGGCAACTCGACCACGCCGCCGCAGGGCGGCGCGGCGGGTGACCCGTCCGATTCCGCGACCGACTCCTCCAGCCAGGACGACCGCAGTTCCACCAACTCCGACACCGCGTCGGAGAGCGGCAGCACCGGCCGCGACGAGTCGCGGCCCGGCTCGGGCGGACCGGAAACGACCGGCAAGCCCGCGTCGTCGTCGAGCGAGCGGCCGCAGAAGCCGCCGGTCATACCCGCCAATCGCACCACCACGACATCTCCTTGGTACGCGTCCCAGCCGGACGCGAAGGCGATGGGTGACAACACCGAGACCTTCCTCAACGCCGTCACGACCAACCCCCAAGAAGCCTCCTCGGTGACCTCCGGCGGCCTGCGCGAAGAAGGCGCACAGGGCCTCCGTGAGCGCTACGCCGACGTCGCCTACTTCGAGGTGAAGAAGGTCAGCATCGACCAGCGCCGCGGCGTCACGGTCAACACCGTCGAGGTCACCCACAAAGACGGAACGAAGACCATGGAACAGCGCACGCTGACCTTCGGTGACGACGACAAGATCGTCGACGACGGTATGTAGCCGTTCGCGCACGTGCAGGTGTCCTGTTCCTCTGCACGTGCGGTGCGACGAGCGGTTGTCCCTGGTCCGGGTGGGTGACCTAAGCTGCCGTTCGTCGTATCGCGATGGCATTCCGGCGATAGAGCCTGGCCGTGGGCCGTCTCCACAGGGTTACCTGACGACAGCAAGGTTCGCACCGTTCAGAAGACGGCCGCGCGGACCAAAGGCGTCGGCCGAACGGCCCAGCGCCTGCCCCGGACCAGAGCGAGGAATTTCGTGCTTGATCGACAGCGCATACGGCGTGAGGACGCCGTACGTGTCGAGGACGTCATCCCGGAAGAGATCCTGAACGACACCCGCGTCGACCGCGAGTATCTCGAGCAGGTCTTCCGCGAGCCGCAGAAGTTCGTTCCCGCCCGTACCCGCGAAGAGCCGTCGCCGCGGCCCGAGCCCGACGAAGACGAGCCGGAAAGCCGCGCCGCCCGGCGGGCCAAGCTGGCCGGTCTGGTCGCCGCCGGACTGCTGGTCGCGGGTGCCGTCGTCACCGCGGGCGTGCTCGCGGGCACCCAGCGGCAGGGTTCGGTACCGGGTGCCGCCGCACCCGAGGTGATGAGCGGAGCCGCCGCGCTCGGCGGGCTCGCCGTCCCCGACTCCACCGAGCCGCAGCGGAAGCAGGCGACGCCGACTTCCACGGGCACGAGCACGACTGTCCAGCCGTCCTCGGACACCGGCACGGGTTCGCACTCGCGGCAGGGTTCGGCGACGAGCAGCACCAGTTCGCAGTCCGCCGCCAAACCGGCCGCGATCACCACGGCCGAGGGCAAGATCGACGCGGTCCGGAAGTTCTACCAGACCGTCGACGCCGATCCCTACGGTGCGATGTCGCTGCTCACGCCGGTGCTGGCCGACTCCGAAGCGGGCAGGCTGATCGAGGCGTGGAGCTCCATGGACGCCATCCAGATCCAGGACATCCGGGAGCAGGCCGACGGCACGATCCTCGCCGTGGTGACCATGCGCAATCCGGACGGCGGCCTCGTGCGGGTCACTCAGGTGCTGGAATTCGCCGACGAGACGACGGGCTTGATCACCGACGCCCGGCTGCTGTCCGCGCAGCACATGTGACGGATACCCGGCGTACGACAGCTCTCTACCCAGGGCGATCAGAGCGTACCGCGTGTGTGTGCGCAGAGTGAGCGCCTAGCCTTGTCACGAGTCGGTCTCGGAAAAGCCGGCACACAGACCACTACATGTGCATACGCTCCAACGCTGTGGCGTGCTGAAGGCCGCACCGCGTACGCGGACGACTCCGCGACGTGAAGACGGAGCCCAAAGGGAGGTCGCGTGAGCGACGAGGGTCGCCTGGTCGCCGGTCGATACCGCATAGTCCAGCGGATCGGCACAGGCGCGATGGGTGCCGTCTGGCAAGCGCATGACGAGGTACTCGGGCGCACGGTGGCGATCAAGCAGCTGCTGCTGCAGCCCGGCCTCGAGGCCCAAGGCGCCGAAGACGCCCGCCAGCGCACGATGCGTGAAGGCCGGATCGCCGCCAGGCTCCACCACCCGAACGCCATCTCGGTGTTCGACGTCGTCACCGACGACAACGGTCAGCCGTGCCTGATCATGGAGTACCTGAACTCCACCAGCCTCGCCCAGGTGCTGCAGGAGGAGCGGACGCTGCCGCCGACGGAGGTGGCCCGGATCGGCGCGCAGGTCGCGGCTGCGCTGACCGAGGCGCACGCGGTCGGCATCGTGCACCGGGACATCAAGCCCGGCAACATCCTGCTGGCGCCCAACGGCACCGTGAAGATCACCGACTTCGGCATCTCGCGGGCCAAGGACGACGTCACGGTCACGAAGACCGGGATGATCGCCGGAACCCCCGCCTACCTGGCGCCCGAGGTGGCCATCGGTGGCGACCCCGGGCCGGAGTCCGACGTCTTCTCGCTCGGCTCGACGCTCTACGCGGCCTGCGAAGGCCAGCCGCCGTTCGGCCTCAGCGAGAACACGCTGAGCCTGCTGCACGCGGTCGCGGCCGGGCAGATCATCCCGCCGCGCCAGTCCGGCCCGCTCGCCAGCGTGCTGGCCGTGCTGCTGCACCCGGAGGTGCGGCACCGCCCCACCGCCGACGAGTGCGAAGAGCTCCTCGCCGCTGTCGCGCGGGGTGAGACGCCGCTGGGCGGCCCCGCGGACGAGACCGTGCTCGCCGCCCCGATCGCGGGCGCGCTCGCCGGCGGTCTCGCGGGCGCGGGCGTGACCCAGGCGCTCGACAGCGAATCGGCCGGTCATTCGGGCTCGCTCCTCGACGAGCAGGCCGCGGCGGGTTCGTACTACGACGAGGACGACTACCACCAGCCGCCCGCGTCGGGGTACCCGGAAAACGACTACGACGGGTACGACAACTACGACGAGACGGCACTGCTGTCCGAACGCGGCCACCCCGGCGGTCCGACGCCCACGCGCGCCGTCCCGATCCCCGCGGGCCGCTACGAAGACGATCCCTACGAAGACGACTACGACGACCAGCCGCCTCCTCCGCCGCCGCCGCCGACCCGGGCGCAGACCAGCCCGGTGGACGAGGACGACGAGAAGCCGGGCGCATGGAAGAAGCCCGCGATCATCGGCGGTGTCGTGGTGGTGGCGCTGGCCGCGCTGGGCTTCTGGCTGCTGAGCCCGAACAACCCGGAAGCGCCCGCGCAGGTGGGAAACTCTTCGGCGAAGCCGTCCCCGTCGGCGACGTCCTCGGCTCCCGAGACGACGGAATCGCCGTCGGAGACGCAGTCTGCCGAGCCGCCCAAGGAGACGACCTCGTCGAAGAAGACTTCGAGCAAGGCGACGCAGACGCAGGAGCCGGATCCGCCGACGCCGACGAAGTCGACCCCGAAGACGACTCCGACAAAGACGCCGACCATTACGACGCCGCCGCCGACGAAGTCCGAACCGACCGACACGTCCCCTCCGGCGACCCCGTGATCCGAGGATTGCATTGAGTTCTGAAGGTTCCATCGTCGGCGGCCGGTACCGCCTGGATCAGCCCATCGGGCGTGGCCGGGCGGGCATCGTGTGGCTGGCGTTCGACACTCGCCTGCTGCGCACGGTCGCGATGAAGCGCATGTACCTGCCCGTCGGCCTGCCGTCGGACCGGGCGGAGCAGGCCAAGGCCGTCGTCGTCCAGGAGGGCAAGGACGCGGCCAAGTTCGAGCACGCCACCGCCATCAAGGTGTACGACGTGCTGCCCGACGGGCAGGACGTGTGGCTGGTGATGGAGTACATCCCGTCGCGCGGGATGTCCACCTTCCTGGCCGAGCACGGCAGGCTGACCGCGGAGCAGGCCGCCGCGCTGGGCATCATGCTCGGCCGTGCGCTGGCCGCGATGCACGAGGCCGGGGTGGTGCACCGGACCGTCGAGCCGGGCACGATCCTGCTGGCCGACGACGGCGGCGTGAAGCTCACCGACATCGGCATCACCGGTGGCGGCGCGAGTCCGGCGTACCGGGCGCCCGAGGTGGCGCGCGGCGAACCGGCGACTTCGGCGTCCGACGTGTTCTCGCTGGGCGCGACGCTGTACACGGCCGTCGAGGGGGTGCCGCCGTTCGGCGAGGACGGCGAATCTTCGGAACGGCCGCCGCAGACCGCCGGTCCGCTGGCCGGGGCGCTGCGCAAGATGCTGCGGGCCGAGCCGGACGTGCGGCCGACGATGGCCGACACGGTCCGCTCGCTGGGCGCGATCACCGAGGGGCGGCAGACGGCGTTCATCCCGCCGACCGCGCCCGCCATGCCGACGATGCCCGCGTCGATGCCGGTGCCCATGCAGCAGGCTCCGCACCAGGCGCCTCAGCAGCAGCCGGTTCCGCAGTTCCTCCAGCAGCAGCCCCAGCCGCAGCAGTATCAGCCGCCCCAGCCACCGCCTCAGCAGCAGTACGCGCCGCCTGCCCAGCAGCAGTACGCGCCCGCCGCACCGGCCGCGGCGAAAGCGCCGGACACCCGGAAGTGGCTGATCACGGCGGGCGCCGTCGTGGCGGCGATCCTCATCGGGGTGCTGTTCGCGGAGCTGTTCCTGATCTAGCTACAGCCGCTCGAGGATCAGTGTCGCGAGTTCGACGGGACGGCTGAGGTACGGGCTGTGGCTCGCCCGCCAGGTCACCGTCGTGTCGCAGCGTGCGGCGAAGTGGGCGATCATTTCCGGGGCGAGCGCTCGATCTTCGGAACAGACGATGTAGGTGTTCGGAGTGTCCTTCCAGGACGCCCCGGTCGGCGATTCGGAGAAGATCGACACGGGTTCCGGGCGCAGCAGGGCCGTGGCCCGCTCGGCGACGGCGTCTGAGCAGTCGGCGTACATGACCTCGTGGACGGCGCCGAGGTCGAGGTGGGTCATGCCCGCGTCGTCGAAGGTCAAGGGCAGCGGCTCGGGTTCGCGGGCGGTTTCTTCCTTGACCCGGTCGATCCAGTACTGAGCGGTCTCGCCCGGTTCGCTGACGATCGCGGCCAGGAGGATCAGGTGCGAAACCCCCTGAAGCCCGCTGGCGATCACTCCGCCGTAGGAGTGCCCGAGCACCACTGGCGGTTCGGCTGCCCGGTCGACGATTTCCTGGACGGTCCGGGTGATTTCGGCGATCGGCTGCGCGCCGACGTCGGGGACGGTGACCTCGACGCCTTGCGTGCGCAGGCGCTCGGCGACGTCGTCGAAATGGGCAGGCTGGTGCCAAGAGCCGTGCAGGATGATCAGGGGACGCACGCGGGTCCTTTCGACAGCGGGGTTCGTGACTTCCTTCCCAGGTTGTCGATCGCCGCCGCGGTTGTTCAAGCGCAGCCGGGTTTCCTGCCCGACCGGGCACTCCCGCCTACCCGTCCGGTCAGGCCGCTCGGGCGCCTTCGCGGATCGCGCTGAGGAACCGTCGCACCGCGGGATGGTCCCTGGCGTGCGCGGCCACGGCCGCGTGGATGGACCGCACCGGATCGGGACGGCGGACCTTGCGGATGGCGACGCCGGGATGCGGGGCGCCGAGGCCGAGTTCCGGGATCAGCGCGACGCCGAGCCCGGCGGCCACGAACCCTTGCGCCGTCTGGTAATCCTCGGATTCGACGACGTGGTTCGGGGCGAATCCGGCCGCGCCGCAGGCGTCGAGCAGGATGTCGCGGCAGGCGCCGGGGAGACCGTCGACGCCGACCCACGGATCCTCCGCGAGTTCGCCGAGATCGAGGACGCGTTTGCGGGCGAGCCGGTGGTTCTTCGGCAGGATCGCGCGATACGGGTCGTCGAGGACGTGGATGTACTCGACGCCTTTGAGCCGCGGAGCGTCGCTGGGGAGCACGATCATCGCGACGTCGGCCTCGCCCGACTCGATCTCGGGCATCGAATAGTCGGGCTCGACCAGTTTCAGGTCGAGGCGGACCCCCGGGAAGTCCCGGCGCAGCGCGGCGACGGCCAAGGGCACCAGGGAGGCGCCGGCGGTGGCGAAGTAGCGGATCGCGAGCCTGCCCGTGCGGCCTTCCTTGAGCTCGGTGAGCGCGGCTTCGGCCTTGGCGAGCTGGGTGCTCAGCGTTTCCGCGTGTTCGGACAGCAGCGAACCGGCAGGCGTCGGCCGCACGCCGCGGCCGACGCGCTCGAGCAGTTCGACGCCCGCTTCCCTTTCCAGGGTGGACAACTGCTGGCTGATCGCGGAGGGTGTGTAGCCCAGGTTCCGGGCGGCGGCGGTGATCGAACCGCTGCTGATCACGGCTCGGAGGACCTGCATGCGGCGGACGTCCAGCATGCTCCGATCTTACAGTTCTTCTTAAGGCTTCCTGCAGTAATTTTCGCTTGTCCTTACGCGTCGGCACGGTGAAGCTGAGCCAGGCACTTAAGGAGGACCGGGTGGGCGAGACGAAGACCCTGCTGCGGATCGGCGCGCTGGCGCTCATGTGGGGATCGAGTTTCTTCTGGATCAAACTGGGGCTGGGCGCGTTTTCCCCGGTGCAGCTGGTGCTGGCGCGGGTGGCGCTCGGCGCGGCGGTGCTGGTCGGGCTCTGCTACCTCGGCCGGGACCGGCTGCCGTCGGGACGACGGATCTGGGGACATCTGGCCGTCGCGGCGTTCTTCCACAACGCGTTGCCGTTCCTGCTGTTCGCGTGGGGCGAGCTGACCGTCGACTCCGGGATCACCGGGGTGCTGAACTCGACGACGCCGTTGTGGGTGCTGCTCGCCGCGCCGATGCTGGGAACGCGCACGAAGATGACCGCGATCCGCGTCGCCGGGCTCGTTGTCGGACTCACCGGGATCCTGCTGATCTTCGCGCCGTGGGAGGCGTCCGGGCTGCTCAGCTGGGGTGCGCTGGCGTGCCTCGCGGCGGCCGCGAGCTACGGGTTCGCGTTCGTGTACGAGGGCAAGCACCTCACCGGCACCGGTGACTCGCCGATGTCGCTCGCGGGCGGGCAGATGCTGCTCGCGACCGGGTTCCTGCTGCTGGCGATGCCGATGGGCGGCTTCGAACCGGTGCACCTGAGCACCGGCGCGATCGTCGCGGTCGTGATCCTGGGGATCGGGTCGACCGGGATCGCGTTCGCGCTGAACTACCAGCTCCTCGCGAGCGAAGGCGCCGTCGCGGCGTCGATCGTCGGGTACCTGCTGCCGGTGGTTTCGGTGCTGCTGGGGGCGGTGTTCCTGGCCGAGCCGCTCAACTTCCGGGTGATCGCCGGGATGGTCGTCGTGCTGGGCGGGGTCGCGCTGACCCGGCTCCGCCCGAGGGAGCGGGGGACCTTTGCTACCGCCCCCGTGGTGGAGCGCCCCCTCGCCGCCGCCGGGGAGGCCGCGCCGTGAAGACGACGACGTTGTGGCGGCCGACCGGGCGGGCCGAGCTCGACCTCGTCCGCGAGTCGGACTGGCGCGAGTGGCCGCCGCGGCTGCCGGAGCAGCCGATCTTCTATCCGGTGCTGAACGAGGACTACGCGATCAAGATCGCCCGCGACTGGAACGTGCGGTTCGACGGCGCGGGCTTCGTGACGCGGTTCGAGGTCGAGACGGACTTCGTGCGGCGGTATCCCGTCCAGCAGGCGGGCGGGAAGGCCATCCTGGAGCTCTGGGTCCCGGCCGAGGACCTGGCCGAGTTCAACGCGCACATCGTGGGGAAGATCGAGGTCACCCACGAATTCACGCCGCCCGCCTGACCTGCGTTTAGCGGGCTAAACGCGATCCCGCCGGTCTACCGCCGCCCGGCACCTCCCCGGACCGGCGGAGCGCCTTTAGCGGGCTAATCGCGACGCGGTGGGGCCTGGGGGCTCGCCGGATCGCGATTAGCCCGCTAAAGGCGAAGCCGTCGTCAGAGGGCGGAGAAGACGAGCAGGGCGGCCATGACCAGCTCGACCCAGAAGTAGAGCCAGCTCGGATAGAACCGCTCGGGCCGTTCCGCGAGCCGCGCGACCAGCCGACCGAAGGCCATCCCGGCAAGCGCGACGGCCACCGCGATCGCGGCGCCCCGCTGGATCCCGCCGACGTCGAAAGCCGCGAACCCGAGCAGCACTGCGACAGCCACCCCGAAGCCGCCGTAGACAGCACGCACTTCGGTCCGCGCTGTCGCGGACTCCAGCGTGATGCCGAACGGCCGGATCAACCGCCCCGGCGCGACGAGCCCGAGCAGCCCCATCCCCAAGAAGAACAAGGCCACCAGGCCGATGAGAACTGGCGCCACCTAGACGAGACGCCTGTCGGAGGCCCAGCGCGAAAGCTCGTACCGGTTCGAAAGCTGTGTCTTCCGCAGCACGCTCGACACATGCGTCTCGACTGTCTTCACCGAGATGAACAGCTCGGACGCGATCTCCTTGTACGCGTATCCGCGCGCGAGCAGCCGCAGCACGTCACGTTCCCGCGGCGTCAGCAGGTCCAGGTCCGGGTCGCTGATCGGCGCGGAACCCGGCCGGTCGGCGAACGCGTCGAGCACGAACCCGGCCAGCCGCGGCGAGAACACCGCGTCACCGTCCGAGACCCGCACGACGGCGCGCACGAGCTCCTTCGACGAGATCGTCTTCGTGACATAGCCACGTGCCCCGGCACGGATCACGGCGATCACGTCCTCCGCGGCGTCGGAGACCGAAAGCGCGAGGAACACGACGTCCGGCAGTTCCGGCCGGATCCGGCGCAGCACCTCGGCACCGCCGCCGTCCGGCATGTGCACGTCGAGCAGGACGACCTGCGGTTTGGTCCGGGCGATCCCCGCGACCGCCTCGGCCACCGAGCCCGCCTCACCGACCACGCGGACGTCGTCGGTGATCGAATCCAGTTCGGTGCGCACACCCGCCCGGAAGAGCGCGTGGTCGTCGACGAGGAAGACCTTGACCGGCTCCCGCGTCTGCTGGTTCTCCGTCACGATGCTCCCTCGCTCGCCCTGTCCCGTGAGCATAGCGACCTCACGCCGCACCCTTCCCCGCCTTGACCGGCATCTCCAGCTGGACCTCGGTTCCTTCACCCGGTGCGGTACGCAGTTTGAGCTTCCCGCCGTGCCGTTCCATCCGCCCCCGGATGGAATCGGCGAGCCCGTGCCTGTCGCTCGGCACGACGTCGGGGTCGAACCCCTTGCCCCTGTCACGCACGAAAACCGTCACCGCTGTCGGCTCGACCTCGGCGTACACGCTGACCTCGTCGACGCCCGCGTGCTTGGCAGCGTTGACGATCGCTTCGCGCGCCGCCTGGACCAGCGCGGTCAGCGGCTCGTCCAGCGTGGCCTCCCCCACGACGACCTGCTGCACCGAGATCGCGAACGCGTCCTCGACCTCGCCGCACGCGGCCGCGAGCACTTCGGACAGCTGCCCGCTGACGGTCTCTTCCTCGGTCTTCTTGCTCTTGCCGTACCCCGACGGCCCGTACAGCCAGCCGCGCAGCTCGCGTTCCTGCCCGCGCGCGAGCCTGGCGACCTCACGCGGCGATTCCGCCTGCTTCTGGATCAGCGCGAGGGTCTGCAGCACCGAGTCGTGCAGGTGCGCGGCGATCTCGGCGCGTTCGTCGGTACGGATGCGGGCGGTGCGCTCTTCGGACAGGTCGCGAACCAGGCGCAGCCAGAACGGGACGGTCAGCACGGCCACCCCGAACAGGGTCGCGATCACCGCGACCAGCGCGAACTTGACCTGGTCCATGCTGCCGCTCTTGAGGACGACGACGCCGATGCCGGTCATCACCAGCGCGACACCGGCGACCACCCGGATCGCGGCCGACCAGCCCCCGCCGCCGAGGAACGCCGTGGCGACCCCGCCCTTGGCGCCGAGACGCCAGCGGCGTCGCTGCGACTCGTCGGCCTCACGCCAGACGACCGCCGCACCGATCATGGCCAGCGCCAGCGGAATGGCGACCCAGCCGCTGATCCAGCCGGTCAGCGTGCCGCTGGCGACGGCGAGGCCGACACCCAGCGCTATCAGGCCGAACGCCTGCTGCTTCTCCTTCGGCGCGGTTTTCTCCGGCACGGCTTCACCGGATTGCTGCTGGACGAAGACCCAGAGCAGGCCGTACGCGAGAAGACCGACGCCGTTCAGCGCGGCCAGCAACGCGAACGCGATCCGGACCCAGAGCACCTTGACGCCGAGATGGTCGGCGAGGCCGCCGGCGACACCCGCGATGGCGCGACCGGAGCGGCGGCGGTACATCTTGGGCGGCTCGAACGGTGCCGGGGACAGGCTGCCGGGAACGGGCGCCGGGGGGCGCTCGATGATCGTCGGCTTCACCTGCTCGGCGAGGTCGTTGGGGGCGGGTTCCTGCACGTTCTCCATGGTCACATGGAGTGTGGCACTGATCCATCGGGGAAACCCCTGACTCTTCCCGCTGGGGGAAACCTCAGGGACGTTCCCGGATGTGTCAGGGGGCCACCGGGGCGCATTCTTTGTGGCATGAGTGGGAGTGAGACACACGTGCCGAAGCAGGGCCCAGCGGCCGGCTTCGAAGAGACCGTCCAGGATTTCTGGCGGAGCAGGCCGGTCCGTCCGGCACACGGCCGCAAGTTCGCCGGTGTAGCCGCGGGGATCGGCTACCGGTACGGCATCGACCCGACCGTGGTCCGCGTCGCGCTGGTCGCCGCGACCGTGTTCGGTGGTTTCGGCGTCTTCGTCTATCTGCTGGGCTGGCTGTTCCTGCCGCAGGAGGGCGACCGCGTTTCCGCGTTCGAGGGCCTGATCGGCCGGGGCCGCGCGTCGAGTTCGCCGGCGTTCGCGGTGCTGCTGCTGATCCTGCTGTTCCCCGGTCTCACCTGGACCTTGAGCGGCGGCTGGATGGCGGATGGCACCGGGCTGATCGGTTTCGCGCTGATGGCCGTCGCGCTGTATCTGCTGCACCGCAATCGCGGGCAGTTCAACCGGCCGACGATGGCCACCCCGGCTCAGCCGACCGCCGCGTTCTCGATGTCGTCGGCGTCGGCGGCCTCCACCGCGACGGCGACCGAGAACGGCTGGGACCCGCTCGCGGCCGACCCGTCCGCCTGGGACCTGCCGAACGCTTCGCCGGGCGGCGGTCTGCCGCCGCAGTCACCTCCGCCGCCTCCCGCGCCGCCGGCGCCTCGCGGTCGCAAGTCGAAGATCGGCGCCACGACCTTCGGGTTCGCCGTGCTGGTCGGCGCGGTCGGCACCGTCATGGGTCTGGACGGCGAGCCGTGGTTCACCGTGCAGCACGTCGTCGGGCTCACCCTGGGTGTGGTCGGCATCGGGCTGGTGGCCGGTTCGCTCGTACGGGGCGGTCGCGGGCTGATCGGGCTGGCGGTGCCGCTGGCGATCGTCGGGATGGCGCTGACCACGGTCCCGTTCGAGAACATCTCGGTGAAGGGCGGTCTCGGGGACCTGCAGGACACGCCGACCCAGGTGTCCGAGGTGCTGCCGGAGTACCACCGCTCGGCGGGCGACATCGACATCGACCTGACAAAGCTGCCTGCGGGAGCGTCAGTGTCCACGAAGGTCTCCACCGGGGCAGGCAACTCGACGGTGCTCGTGCCGGCGGGTGCCGAAGTGAAGGTTTCCTGCGAGACGGGTGCGGGCGACGTCAACTGCCTCGGCCAGTCGCGCTCGGGGGTCGGCGAGGACACGATCGACTTCACCTCGGCGGGCGACAGCGGGCAGAAGATCACTCTGAAGGTCGAGAACGGTGTCGGAAACGTGGAGGTGCGTCGTGGCTGAGTACGACTACGACAACTATGACAACACGCAGACCCAGGCGGCTCAGCCGGCGAAGCGCGGGGTGGATGCCATCACCCTGATCGTCGGGATCGCGACGCTGCTGGTGTCGGGTTACGTCCTCTCGGACGGCGCCTCGTGGCTTCCGCGGTTCGACTTCCGATGGGTCATGGCGGGTGGGGCGATCTTCGTCGGTGTCCTGCTGCTCGCCGCTTCGCTGCGCAAGAGCCGCCGCTAGCGGCCCCGCTCACGATCCACCCCACTCCGAAGGCCCCGGCCCCTCGCCGGGGCCTTCGCCTTGCTCCCACCCCGGCCCGGACCTGCGTTTAGCCCCCTAATCGCGATCTGGTCGCCCAGGTGCCCAAGGCCCACCGGATCGCGATTAGGGGGCTAAAGTCGCTCCGGGCTCGCGCAGGTGCCCGGGCCGCCAGATCGCGTTTAGCCCGCTAAACGCGATCCCGGTCGCCGGGTGCCCGGCGGCGGCGGATCGCGATTAGGGGGCTAAACGCAGGTCGGGGCGGGGGCGGGTCACTCCCACTCGATGGTGCCCGGCGGCTTGGACGTGACGTCCAGGACCACCCGGTTCACCTCGGCGACCTCGTTGGTGATGCGGGTCGAGATCTTCTCCAGCACCTCGTAGGGCAGCCGCGTCCAGTCCGCGGTCATCGCGTCCTCGGACGACACCGGCCGCAGCACGATCGGGTGCCCATAGGTCCGCCCGTCGCCCTGGACGCCCACGCTGCGGACGTCGGCCAGCAGCACCACCGGGCACTGCCAGATCTCGCCGTCCAGCCCGGCCGCGGTGAGTTCCTCGCGCGCGATGGCGTCCGCCGCGCGCAGCGTCTCGAGCCGCTCGGCGTCGACGGCGCCGATGATCCGGATGCCGAGCCCCGGGCCGGGGAACGGCTGCCGCTGCACGATCGTCTCCGGCAGCCCGAGCTCCAGCCCGACGCGCCGCACCTCGTCCTTGAACAGCAGGCGCAGCGGCTCGACGAGCTCGAACTGCAGGTCGTCGGGCAGCCCACCGACGTTGTGGTGGCTCTTGATGTTCGCCGCGCCCTCGCCGCCGCCGGACTCGACGACGTCCGGGTACAGCGTGCCCTGGACCAGGAACTTGTAGTCGCCCTCGGCCTTGAGGTCACGCTCGGCCTGCTCGAACACGCGGATGAACTCGCGGCCGATGATCTTGCGCTTCTCCTCGGGGTCGGTGACCCCGGCCAGCGCGTCGAGGAACCGCTCGCGCGCGTCGACGGTCACCAGGTTGACCCCGGTCGCGGCGACGAAATCGCGTTCGACCTGGGTCCGCTCGCCGGAGCGCAGCAGGCCGTGATCGACGAACACGCAGGTCAGCCGCTCACCGACGGCGCGCTGCACGAGCGCGGCGGCCACAGCCGAGTCGACACCGCCGGAAAGCCCGCAGATCGCGCGGCCGTCGCCGACCTGCTCGGCGATGCGCTTGACCTGGTCGTCGACGATGGACGACGTCGTCCACTGCGGCTTGATGCCCGCGATGTCGTGCAGGAAGCGGCGGAGCACCTCCTGGCCGTGCGGCGAGTGGTGCACCTCGGGGTGGTACTGAACGCCGGCGAAGCGACGCTTGACGTCTTCGAACCCGGCGACGGCTGCGCCCTCACTCGACGCGGTCACGGTGGCGCCTTCGGGGGCCTTGGTGACGCTGTCGTTGTGGCTCATCCAGGCGGGCTGGCTGCTCGGGAGACCGGCGTGCAGGACGCCGCCCTCACCGGCGACGCGGACCTCGGTGCGGCCGAACTCGCGGATCCCGGTCGGCTCGACCGTGCCGCCGAGGGCCTGCGCGAGCACCTGGTGGCCGTAGCAGATCCCGAGGATCGGCACGCCCGCGTCGACCAGCCCGGGGGCCAGGGCGGGGGCGTTCTCCGCGTACACGCTGGAAGGTCCACCGGAAAGGATGATCGCGGCGGGGTCCTTGGCGAGGATGTCCTCGGCGGTGGCGGTGTGCGGGACGACCTCGGAGTAGACCTGCGCCTCGCGCACCCGGCGCGCGATCAGCTGCGCGTACTGCGCCCCGAAGTCCACGACGATTACCGGACCGGTGGGACTGGGCACCTGAAACCTCCAGATCAGAGCAGTACGCTTCGCCACCATCGTCCCAGGTGGGCCCGGTCACCCCGCCGCCAACCCCCTCACGATTCAGGACAGCGGATGACCGCGACGCGGCCTACCGTCCGAAGGCATGGGCATCGACTGGAGCAAGGAACTCTCCGAACAGCTCGAGTGGCACTGGACGCGGCACTTCCGGCCCCGGCTGGACACTCTCGGCGACGACGAATACTTCTGGGAGCCCGCCGAGGACTGCTGGACGATCCGGCCGGTCGAGGACGGCAAGCTCATGATCGACTGGGAGTACCCGGAGCCCTCGCCGCCGCCGGTGACGACGATCGCCTGGCGCCTCGCGCACATCGTCGTCGGCGTCTTCGCGATGCGGAACGCGTCGCACTTCGGCGGCCCGCCCGTCGACTACCAGACCTTCCCGTACGCGGCCTCCGCCAAAGAAGCGCTGGAGCAGCTTGACGACGCCCATGCGCGCTGGCGCGACGGCGTCCGCCGCCTCACCGCCGAGGGACTTGAGCGCCCCTGCGGCGAGGCCGAAGGCCCGTACGCCGAGTACCCGCTCGCGACGCTCGTCCTGCACATCAACCGCGAGGCCATCCACCACGGCGCCGAGATCCTCCTGCTGCGTGACCTCTACGCGCGTCGCGTTTAGCCCGCTAAACGCAGGTCCCGGCCCGCGTCGCGTTTAGCGGGCTAAACGCGACGCGCCCATACTGGGGCCAGCCCAGGAAAGGACCCGCCTTGCGAGCGACAGTCATCTACGGCGCCGGCGACGTACGCGTCGAGACCGTCCCGGACCCGAAACTGAGCGAACCCACCGACGCCCTCCTCCGCGTCGTCCGCTCCTGCATCTGCGGCAGCGACCTCTGGCCGTACGGCAGCATGCCCGCGCGCGACCGCGGCGTCCGGATCGGTCACGAGTTCCTCGGCGTCGTCGAGGCCGTCGGCGCCGACGTCACCACGCTCAAGACCGGCGATCTGGTCGTCGCGCCCTTCGTCTACTCCGACAACACCTGCCAGTTCTGCCGCGAAGGCCTCCACACCTCATGCCTGCACGGCGGCTTCTGGGGCGCGAAGGGCGTCGACGCCGGCCAGGGCGAGGCCGTCCGCGTCCCGCAGGCCGACGGCACCCTGGTGAAACTGCCGCACACCGAGGACGACGACCTGCTCGCCTCGCTCCTCACGCTCTCCGACGTGTTCCCGACCGGCCACCACGCCGCGGTCAAGGCGGGCGTGAACGAGCGCACGACGGTCACCGTCATCGGCGACGGCGCCGTCGGCCTCTCCGCGGTCCTCGCGGCGAAGCGGCTCGGCGCCGAGCGCATCATCCTGATGGGACGGCACCAGGCCCGCACGGACCTCGGCCGCGAGTTCGGCGCGACCGACGTCGTCGCCGAGCGCGGAGACGAAGGCATCGAGAAGGTTCGAGAGCTGACGAACGGCGAAGGCACGCACACCGTCCTCGAATGCGTCGGCACGAAGCCCGCCTTCGAGATGGGCGTCGGCGCGGTCCGCCCCGGCGGCACGGTCAGCCGCGTCGGCGTGCCACAGTACGACGAGGGCCCGATCGGCCCGTCACTCTTCCGACGCAACATCACCGTCACCGGCGGGGTCGCGCCCGCCCGCCACTACATCCCCGAGCTGCTCGACGACGTCGTCGAGGGCAGGTACCAGCCGGGCAAGGTGTTCGACCGGACCATCGGGCTCGAAGAGGTGCCCGACGGTTACCGCGCGATGGCGGACCGCGAAGCGCTCAAGGTGCTCGTCAAGCCCTGACTGGAATACCTTGTCATCCATGGACATGATCACCCCGGAGCCGCGGCCCGCCTGGATCGCCGGCCGCCCTGAGCAGGGCGCTTCGACGCTCACCGTGCACCACCCCTACGACGGGAGCGAAGTCGCCACCGTCGCGGTGCCCGGCCCGGAGCAGGTCGAACGAGCGGTGAGCGCGGCGGCGAGCGTCGCGAAGGAGTTCCGGCGGTCCTCGGCGCACAGCCGCGCCGCGGCGCTCGACCACGTTTCGCGGGTGCTCGCCGGCCGGGCCGAGGAGATCGCCGAGGTCATCACCGCCGAGAACGGCAAGCCGCTCAAGTGGGCCGACGCCGAGGTGCGGCGCGCGGTGTCTGTGTTCCGGATCGCCGCCGAGGAGGCCCGCCGGTTCAGTGGCGACCTGCAGCGCCTGGACACCGACCCGGCGGGCGAGGGCAGGCTGGCCCTCACTCGCCGCATCCCGCGCGGCCCGGTGCTGGGGATCGCGCCGTTCAACTTCCCGCTGAACCTGGTGGCGCACAAGGTCGCGCCGTCGCTCGCGGTCGGCGCGCCGATCATCGTCAAACCCGCGCCGCGCACGCCGCTGGCCGCGTTGATCCTCGGCGAGATCCTGGCCGAAACGGACCTGCCGGAAGGCGCGTTTTCGGTGCTGCCACTCGGCAACGAGGAGACGTCGGCACTGGTCACGGACCCTCGGCTGCCTGTCGTGTCGTTCACCGGATCGGGTCCGGTCGGCTGGTCGCTGGCGGACGCCGCGCCGCGCAAGCACGTCGTGCTCGAACTCGGCGGCAACGCGGCCGCCGTCATGCTCCGGGACTGGCCGGATCCCGAAGGCGCGGCGCACCGCATCGCGACCTTCGGCAACTACCAGGCCGGACAGTCCTGCATCGCCGTGCAGCGGGTCATCGTCGAACGCGAGGTCGCCGAAGAATTCGTACCGGCTTTGGTGGAAGCCGTGCGGTCACAGCAAACCGGTGACCCGTACGACAAGAACACCGACGTGGGACCGGTCGTCGACGAAGCCGCCGCGGAGCGGATCGTGGCCTGGATCGACGAGGCCGTCGCCGCGGGCGCGAAGATCCTGACCGGCGGCAAACGGGACGGCGCGACCGTGGAGCCGACAGTGCTCACCGACGTGCCACCGTCCACAAAGGCCTGGTCGGAGGAGATCTTCGGCCCAGTGCTCGCAGTGTCCATTGTGGATGGTGTCGACGAGGCTTTCGCGTCAGTCAACGAATCCGCGTACGGCCTGCAGGCCGGAGTGTTCACCCGCGACGTGCATCTCGCCTTCTACGCGTCGACGGAACTCGAAGTCGGCGGCGTGATCATCGGCGACGTCCCGTCCTACCGCGCGGACCAGATGCCTTACGGCGGCGTCAAAGGATCGGGCGTCGGCCGCGAAGGGGTGCTCGCCGCGATGAACGACCTCACCGAGGAACGCGTCACCGTCTTCACCGGCATCGACCTTTAAGCCGGGGTGACGGCCTGCGCGAACCCGAACACCTTGTCCGGGTCGTAGGTCTTCGCCACCTGCTTGAGCCGGGTGGCGTTGTCGCCGTAGTAGGCTGTCATCCAGTCGGGCAGGGCGGGGTCGATGTAGTTGACGTAGCCCCCGCTCAGCCCGATCCCCGTCACCACCTCCGCGACGGAATCCGTTGCCACGGAACGACTACGGACGTCCGCCTGGCTGTAGATCTGCACGCTGCCGATCGCCTTCCGGTGCCAGAACGCGGTGGCGTCCGGCGCGACGTCGGCGACAGCGCCACCGAGGCCGTCGACCAGAAGGTCCATGCCGCGCCTGCCGTCGAGGATCGACGTCAGTTTCGCAGGATCCGTCGGTTCGCCGAGGATTCGCGAAGAGGCCACAAAGGACTGTCGGCTCTCGCTGCCGGAGAAGTACTTCATGGCACCGAGATAGTCGAGCTGCTTCACTGTCCGCGTGCCGTTGACCTTACTGGTCAGCCTGTCCAGCACCTTGGCGAGCGAAGCCGTATCGCCGACGTAGCAGCCGGAAATCCGCGCACCGACAGGAGATCCTCCCGACAGCACGACGTTCGCCCACAACTCCGGCGGGGCTTCGGGCAGCCAGCGCTGCCACTCGGCGAGGACCTCGTTCGCGCTGCCCGCCGGGAAACGCAGGGAGAACACCGAAACGACCGAAGGCGACGGGTCGGTGCGAAAGGTGAACGAGGTGACGACACCGAAATTGCCGCCGCCTCCGCCTCGCAACGCCCAAAACAACTCAGGCTCGGAATCCGCCGACGCCGTCCGGAGTTTCCCGTCCGCCGTGACAACCTGCGCGGACACCAGGTGATCGCAGGTGAGTCCGTATTTGCGGGCGAGGACACCGATTCCGCCGCCGAGCGTCAGCCCGGCGATCCCGACGCTGGGACAGGATCCCGCGGGCAGGCAACGGCCCGCACCACCGAGCTTGGCGTAGACGTCCTTCAGTTTCGCGCCCGCGCCGATCACGACCTGTTCGCCACGGACGTCCACAGAGGACATTCCGCCGAGGTCGATCATCAAGCCACCGTCAGGAACCGAGTAGCCGGCATAACTGTGGCCGCCACTGCGAGCGGCGATCGGGACCCGCCTCGCCGCCGCTTCGACAGCGGCCTGCACGTCTTCCGGCTTGGCGCATTTCGCGATCGCGGCGGGCTTGAGCCCGTCGAAGGCCGGATTGAACACGCGTTTGGCGCTGTCGTAACCGGATTCCCCCGGCAAGAGCAGTGAGATCTTGTTCCGCAACGCGGCCCAGTCCGGCGGACCGGACGGCGGCGTGACGCTGGTGCTCGGTGGCAACGACACGCCGGGAGCCGAAGTGGGCGCTTGCGCGGGCGGCGCGGCGGAGCAGGCTGTCGCGGCCGCTCCGACCGCGGTCGCGCCGGCGAGCTTGAGAAAGTTCCTTCGCCCCAACTTCATACTTGTGAAGACGCGCGGGCCTCGGCGAGGTTGCCGAGATCACCCGACCGAGTCAGGGTCAGAGCCAGTGCGGGAGCGGCGGCGCCTCGCCGTCCAAAGTGGATCCATCGCTGCGGCCGGTGACCCATTTCAGCACTTCACCACGGGTGCCGGTCAGCGTCACCGGCTCACCTTCCCCGAGCCGCCACTCGTGCCGGTATCCGTTGTCTTCCGCGGCGACCAGGAGCACGGCGGGCAACTCGCCGCCGTACATCCCGATGGCGTTGCCGACGACGGCTTCGAACTCTTCGCCGAGCAGATCCGCGACGCGGGCGAAGTCGTAGCCGAGGTCGAGATCGGTGAGGTGGATCGAGATTTCGGAGAAGCGGAGCCAGAGCACGAACTCCGCCGGGATCTCGCGTCCCTGCCGAGCACGCACCCGAGCCGGCCAAGCGTCGTCCGGCAGGCTCGCCGCGACTTCGACCAGGCGTGCCGCCGAGCTGACGACGTCCTCGGCGATCTCTTCGGCGGACCGGTACGCACCCTTCTCGATGTCGTCGTCCCTGGCTGCCTCACCGGCGTACATCGGCGTCTCGACCCCTGTTTTCGCCCAGGTCAGCAGGTTGACGAGGCCGTCGGCGTTGCGCGCGAGATGGGACAGAAGGTGAGCCCGGGTCCAGCCCGGCAGCGCACTCGGACCGCGAACGGCGGCCTCGTCGAGCCCGCGCGCGACGCGTGCCCATTCGTCGTGCAAGGCTCGGACACGGTGAAGCTGCGCGTGTGCGCGTTCGGCGGCTGTCACATGCTCAATCTAGCGCCGAAGTGCCGCCGGTGCGTCCGCCGGAACCGAAGGATTCTTCGGCGCGATGGGCTCGAGGCGCGCGTACGCCGAGTCCTGCGACGGCCGATTGTCTTTTTCGCCCTTGTTGGGCCACAGCGAGAACGCCCGCTCGGCCTGCGCGGTGATGGTCAGCGAGGGGTTCACGCCGAGGTTGGCCGTGATCGCCGAACCATCCACAATGGACAGACCGGGATAGTTGAAGACCCGGTGGTACGGGTCGATCACGCCGTCGTCGGCCGTCGTCCCGATCGGGGCGCCGCCGATGAAGTGTGCCGTCAGCGGGATGTCGAAGATCTCGCCCCAAGTGCCGCCCGCCATACCGCCGATGCGCTCGGCGGTGCGGAGGTTGGCCTCGTGCCCGGCGGGGATGAAGCTGGGGTTCGGCTCGCCGTGGCCCTGTTTGGAGGTGTACTTGCGGCGGCCGAAGAGGCCGGGCTTGGTGTAGGTGGTGATGGAGTTGTCGAGGCTCTGCATCACCAGCAGGATCACCGTGCGCTCGCTCCAGCGGTAGCCGTTGAGCAGTTTCACGGTCTGGACGGGGTGCTTGACCATGAAGTTCACGGCCTGGCGCCAGCGCGGGACCGCCGAATCGCCTTCGGTGGCGATGGTCTGGAGCAGGCTCATCGCGTTGCTGCCCTTGCCGTAGCGGACGGGCTCGATGTGCGTGTTGTCGTCGGGATGGATCGACGACGTGATCGCGACGCCGCGGCTGAAGTTCCGCCCTTCGTCGACCGAGGTGCGGGCGGCGCCGATGATGGCCTCGGAGTTGGTGCGGGTCAGTTCGCCGAGGCGCGGTGAGAGCTTCGGCAGCTTGGCGGTGTCGCGCATGCTGTGGAGCAGGTTCTGCGTCCCCCACGTGCCGGCGGCCAGCACCACCTGGGCCGCCGTGAGCTTGTGCCGGAACTTGCGCGAGGTGGTCCCGGTCTTCTTGATGCTCACCTCGTACCCACCTGCGTTTAGCGGGCTAATCGCGCTCACGGTGGTGAGCGGGATGACCTGCGCGCCGTCCTTCTCCGCGAGGTAGAGGTAGTTCTTGACCAGCGTGTTCTTGGCGCCGACGCGGCAGCCGGTCATACAGGCGCCGCATTCGGTGCAGCCCGTGCGCGCGGGGCCCGCGCCGCCGAAGTACGGGTCCTCGGCGCGCTCCCCCGGCTTGCCGAAGTACACGCCGACGGGTGTCGGGTGGTACGAGCCGGGGACGCCCATGTCCTCGGCGACGCCCTTCATCACGACGTCCGAGGGCGTGACGCTGGGGTTGGTGACGACGCCCAGCATGCGGCTGGCCTGGTCGTAGTGCGGGCCGAGTTCGGACTCCCAGTCGGTGATGTGGGACCACTGCGGGTCGACGTAGAACGGCTTCAGCGGGCGGTACAGCGTGTTCGCGTAGACCAGCGAGCCGCCGCCGACGCCTGCGCCGGCGAGCACCATGACGTCCTTGAGCATGTGGATGCGCTGGATGCCGAAGCAGCCGACCTGAGGCGCCCAGACGTAGCGGCGGAGATCCCAGGACGTCTTCGCGAACTCGTCGTCGGCGAAGCGGCGGCCCGCCTCGATGACAGCGACGCGGTAGCCCTTCTCGGTCAAGCGGAGGGCAGCGACACTGCCGCCGAACCCGGAGCCGACGACGATCACGTCGTAGTCGAAGTCGTCTTCAGTGGTGGTGTTACTGGCAGTCACACCATCGACTGTAACCCCGGCCACCCTTTCTGACCAGAGGTAAGTTACTCGTCGGTTACCTTCCACTCGGATGGTGCACTCTCGTATTCGTGATCGATGAATTCGCGAAGGAATACCTGCACAGTGACCTGCGAGAGATCCACGAAACGATGATCCGGAAGCTCGACGGGCTGTCCGGGTACGACATCCGCCGTCCACTGACCTTGACCGGAACCAACCTGCTCGGCCTGGTCAAGCACTCGGCGACGTGGGAAGCCCGGTACTTCGGCGAGGTCTTCGACCGGCCGTTTCCCGAGGCGCTCCCCGAGCGCGGCACCGATTTGTGGGCGACCGAGCACGAGACCCGCGAGGAGATCACCGGCTTCTACCGGCGCGTCTGGGAGCACTCCGACGCGACCATCGCCGCGCTCGCCGTCGACGCGCCCGGACATGTGCCGTGGTGGCCACGTCCCGACGTGATGCTGTTCAACGTCCTGGTCCACATGCTCACCGAAACCAGCAGGCACGCAGGGCACGCCGACATCCTGCGAGAGCAACTGGACGGTGTCGTCGAGGTGCCCGGCAAGGACGCGGCCTTTTGGGAAACCCGGCGGGCGGACATCGAACGAGCGGCCAAGGCCGCAGCCCTCGCTTGACACGCGGAAAAGGCGGAACCTGCTTACAGTTCCTCGCAGACCGCACCGAGGAAGAGGGGCAGCCGGGTGAGCGCACAGCAGCCGAAGGACTGGGTTCCGGTGGAACATCGGCTCTGGGGACTCGACCGGCGGACCTTCAAACCGGCGCTGATCGCGCTCGGTGTCGCGCTGGTGCTGATCTACGGGCTGCCCGCGCTCAACGCCGCGATCCCTTGGCACAACGAGATCCGGGCCGGTGACGTGCTGGACCTCGGCGACGGGGCGACGGCCGTCCCGCCGGTGGGCTGGCAGCTGGAGAGCGGCACGCTCACCGGATCCGGGGCCCCGGCGAGCTCGGCGAGCCTGCAGATCACGCTCGCCACCGGCGGAGCGTCGATCGACCTCCGAGGCGCGGCGTACACCGGCTCGGCGGAGGCGTTCCTCGACCAGGTCGAACGATCTGAAGGGAACTCTCCCGGCGTCGACGGGGAGCGGGGCACGATCACGACCGCCGCCGGGCTCACCGGGGTCGCGCAAGCCGGTACCGGACCGGGCGGTGACGCCCTCGATGTCGCGTTCAAGATGCCCGGATCCGGGCAACCCGCCGACACCGCGCCGGCGTTGCTCGTCCAGGTTCGCACCGCACCGGACCAGTTCGAGCGCTACCGCGACGAAGTGACGTCGTTCCTGCGCGGCATCGCTCCGGGAACGAACCGATGAGCGGCAAGGCGGCGCAGCTGGCCGCGATCGAAGAGTCGGGCTGGGGCTTGCCGTTCCGGTTCCTCCAGCCGCACAACCTGGCGTTCTGGGTCTATCTGCTCGGCATCGGCGGAGGCGCGCTGGCGATCGTGCGGTACTTCGGCACCTCGGGCTTCTACACCCCGGCGCTCACCGGGGGCGTCCTGCTGTTCGCGCTCTACCTCGTGCCGTGGCTGGTGCTGCTGCGACGGCAAAACCGCTACACCGCGCAACCGGCGGGGCTGCTCGCGGCGGGATTCGCATGGGGTGGCGTCGCCGCGGCGTTCTGGATCGCGCTCCCGGCGAACACCGCGCTGCTGGAGATCTGGACCAAGCTGGGCGGCACCGCCTTCGCCGGGAACTGGGCCGCCGGACTCACCGCCCCGATCAACGAGGAGTGGGGCAAGGCGCTCGGCCTCGTCCTGCTGATCGGGCTCGCGCCGCGGCTGGTCCGCGGCGCCTACGACGGGTTCATCATCGGCGCGTTCATCGGACTCGGCTTCCAGGTCTTCGAGGACGTGCTCTACGTGTACAACGGCGCGGCGCAGAGCTTCGGCGCCAACCAGTTCGCCACCTCGCTGCAAGTGTTCGTCGTGCGCGGCGCGGCCGGGATCGTGTCGCACGCGCTGTTCAGTGCCCTCTTCTGCGCCGGGCTCATGTGGATGGTCGGCCGCGAACGCCGGGTCGCGCTGGGCGTGGTGACCATGCTGGCGGCCATGGTGTTCCACTTCGCGTGGGACGACATGGGCGGTATCAGCGGCGGCGGGCCGCTGGCCGCGGTGCTGCCGTTCGTGATCGCGGCGGTCGAGCTCGTCACGCTGTTCGCGGTGCTGCGCCGCGCCGCTCGCGTGGAGCGCGGCTGGATGCGGGACCTGCTCGGGCCGGAGGCCGACGCCGGAGTGGTCGACACCGCGTTGCTCGCGGCGGTCAGTGGGCTGCGCAAGGACCGCAAGGCGTACCGCAAGCACGTACGCGGCCGCCGCCGGGCACGGCACCGCGTCGAAGCGGCAGGCGACCTCGCCCGCGAAATCGCCCGCGCCGACGGCCGCGAAACGGACCGCGTCGCGCACGCCCGCGCCGAACTCGCGCGCCTCCCGTAACCCCGCCCAGAGCGACTTTAGCGGGCTAAACGCGATCCGGGCCGAGAGCGAGCGTCAGCGGCGGACGGTCAGGCCGACCCGCTGGAACTCCTTCAGGTCCGAGTAGCCCGTCTTCGCCATCGCGCGGCGAAGAGCGCCGAAGAGGTTCACGACGCCCTCAGCGTCCGAGGACGGCCCGAAGAGCAGCGTCTTGAGGTCGACGGCGTAGTCCGGCCCCAAGGCCACGCGCGAACGCGGCAGCGACGGGTGCGCGGCCGCCGACGTCCAGTACAGCCCCTGGCCCGGCGCCTCGGAGGCGGCGGCCAGCGGCGCGCCCAGCATGACCGCGTCGGCACCGCAGGCGATGGCCTTGGCGATGTCGCCGGACACGCTCATCCCGCCGTCGGCGAGCACGTGCACGTAGCGGCCGCCGGTCTCGTCGAGGTAGTCGCGGCGCGCGGCCGCGGCGTCGACGATCGCGGTCGCCATCGGCGTCCCGATCCCGAGCACGCTGTCGGTGCTCGTCACCCCGCGGCTCGCGCCGTGCCCGACGATGACGCCGGCCGCGCCGGTGCGCATCAAGTGCATCGCGGTGCGGTAGTCGCTGACGCCGCCCGCGATCACCGGGACGTCGAGGCGTCCGATGAAGTCCTTCAGGTTCAGCGGCTCGACATCGCGCTGGACGTGCTCGGCCGAGATGATCGTGCCCTGCACGACCAGGATCTCGACGCCCGCCGCCAGCAGATCCGGCGTGAGTTCGGCGGCGTGCTGCGGGCTGACCCGCGCCGCCACGGTGACACCGGACTCTCGGACGGTCTTGATCGCCTCGGTCAGCAGGTCCAGCCGGATCGGGGCGGAGTGCAGTTCCTGCAGCTCACGCACGATCGCGGTCGGGTCCTCGGTGTCCTCGGCGGCCCGGACGAGGCGGAAGATCGCCTCCTCGACGTTCGGGTGCCGGGCCCAGAGCCCTTCGGCGTTGAGGACGCCCAGCCCGCCGAGCTCGCCGACGGCCACCGCTGTCCCCGGCGACACGATCGCGTCGGTGGGGTGCGTGACCAGCGGCAACTCGAACCGGTACGCGTCGATCTGCCACGCGGTGGACACGACCGAAGACGACCGGGTGCGCCGCGACGGCACGATCTCCACGTCATCGAGGTCATACGCCCGCCGCGCGGTGCGGCCCATGCCGATCTCGACCAGATCCCGCACGTCAAGTCCCTTCTCACCGACGACCGTTACACCCCATTGTCGCTAGGCCGCGTGGGTGACCTGCGCACGGGGCACCCGAACCGGGCCCGAAGTCACACCAGCCCCATTCGCCCCACCCGTTTCGCGTTTAGCCCGCTAAACGCGCTCGGGTGGGACAGGTGGGGTGCGTGGGTCAGAAAGAGACCTTCTCCACGGAGTCGGTCCGGAGGACGGATTCCTGCGAGAAAGCCTTCTTGTAGTCGGTCCGGATCTCCTCGATCTCCCGGTTCGCGTCGCGGTCGCCGAACGGGTACACGACGACGATCACCTTCGACTTCTCCCGCGAGATCTTCCCGTCCGAGCCGCGCCACTGGCCGCGCCCGGTCAGTTCGGTGAACCCGTCCGGGAACCTCGGCGTGACGACCTTGTCGGTGAACGCGGTGAACTCGGCGTCGGTCAGCTCCCCGCCACCCGGCTTCGTCGTACCGAAGTACAGCTCGGTGCGCTTCCACAGCTCACCCGGCGACGCCTGGAGACCGGCCGTCTCGACGGCCTGAGGCGCGGCAGGCGCGGCGGAAGCGCTGGGGACGGCCGAAGCAGCCACCCCTCCGCCGAGCCCGAGAGCGGCGGCCGCGAAGACGGCCAGCGCGGTCCGCCGTGAAGTGGTCAGCGAGAAAGACATCGGGTTCCTCCCGGGAGACTTGATCAGCGGACCAAGTCTCCCGAGAACGGAACCGGATGCGTAAGTGTCCTAAAGGGCGGACTACCGGGTGGTGTAGTTCGGCGCCTCGACGGTCATCGTGATGTCGTGCGGGTGGCTCTCCTTGAGCCCGGCCGCGGTGATCCGCACCAGCTGCGCGTCCTGCAGCTCGGGGATCGTCGACGCACCCGCGTAGCCCATCCCCGACCGCAGCCCGCCCACCAGCTGGTGGACGACGTTCGCGAGCGGCCCGCGGAACGGGATCCGACCCTCGATGCCTTCGGGGACCAGCTTGTCCTCGCTCAGCACGTCGTCCTGCGCGTAGCGGTCCTTCGAGTAGGACTTCGCCTGGCCGCGCGACTGCATGGCGCCCAGCGAGCCCATGCCGCGGTAGGTCTTGAACTGCTTGCCGTTGACCAGGATCAGGTCACCGGGCGATTCGGCGGTACCCGCGAGCAGACTGCCGAGCATCACCGTGGACGCGCCGGACGCGATCGCCTTCGCGATGTCACCCGAGTACTGGATGCCGCCGTCGCCGATCACCGGGATCCCGGCCGGGCGAGCGGCCTGGTCGGCCTCGTAGATCGCGGAGATCTGCGGCACGCCGACCCCGGCGACGATACGGGTGGTGCAGATCGAGCCGGGCCCGACGCCGACCTTGATCCCGTCCGCGCCCGCCTCGACCAGCGCCTGCGCACCGGCGCGGGTCGCGACGTTGCCGCCGACGATGTCGACGGTGTCGCCCAGTTCTTTCTTCAGCAGCGCGACCGTCTCGACGACGGCGCGGGAGTGCCCGTGCGCGGTGTCGACCATCAGCACGTCGACCCCGGCGTCGGCCAGCGCCATCGCGCGCTTGTGCCCGTCCGGGCCGACCCCGACCGCGGCACCGACGATCAGGCGGCCGTTGGTGTCCTTGGAGGCGTTGGGGTACTGCTCGGTCTTGACGAAGTCCTTGACCGTGATCAGCCCGCGCAGCTTGCCCGCGCCGTCGACGATCGGCAGCTTCTCAATCTTGTGACGGCGCAGCAGCCCGAGCGCGGCCTCCGCGGTGACCCCGACCTGCGCGGTCACCAGCGGCAACTTCGTCATCACCTCGTGCACCGCACGGGTGAAGTCGACCTCGAACCGCATGTCGCGGTTGGTGATGATGCCCACCAGTGTCCCGGCGGCGTCGGTCACCGGCACACCGGAGATCCGGAACCGCGCGCACAGCGCGTCGACCTCGGCGAGGGTGTCCTCGGGCGAGCACGTGACCGGGTCGGTCACCATGCCTGCTTCGGAGCGCTTCACGACCTCGACGGCGGACGCCTGGTCGTCGATCGGCAGGTTGCGCTGCAGTACGCCCATCCCGCCCTGGCGCGCCATCGCGATCGCCATCCGGCCTTCGGTGACCGTGTCCATGGCGGCGGAGACCAGCGGGATGTTCAGGGTGACGTTGCGCGAGAGCCGGGTGCGGGTGCTGACCGCACTGGGCACCACGTCGGACTCGGCCGGCAGCAGCAGCACGTCGTCGAAGGTCAGCCCGAGCATGGCGAACTTGCTCGGGACGGGGGCGGTGACGCTGTCGCTGGTCATAGCAGGCGAAGGGCCTTCCTAGCGGTGATAAATGAGAACCGCCGCGGCTGGTGGCATCACGGCGGGGGCCTGCCCCTCATGATATCCGGGCCGGGCGGCCGCCCGGCCCGGGTGGGCGCCCGGTAGCGTGCAGGCGTGCCGCAAGATGCGTTGCCCCCAGACCCGTTCGCGGATGACCCGGACGACCCGGCCCGCGCGTTCATCGACGACGCCGACCGGCTCGACGAGCCGATCAGCGACGACGAGCGCACCGAGTTGCTGGCCGACCTCTCAGATCTCGCCGTCTACCAGGCGCTTCTCGAACCGCGCGGAGTACGCGGGATCGTGGTCGACTGCGGTGAATGCGACGAACCCCACTACCACGACTGGCATCTGCTGCGCGCCAGTCTCGAGCAGCTGCTCGCCGACGGCCGCATGCGGCCGCACGAGCCCGCGTTCGATCCGAACCCCGGTGACTACGTGAGCTGGGACTACTGCCGCGGCTTCGCGGACGGTGTCACGGCCAACGAAAGCGCCTACTGATCGCGTTTAGCCCGCTAAAGGCGATTTGGGTCAGATGCCGAAAGGGCCTGGCGAGAGAGATCTCACCAGGCCCTTTCGGCGTTCTGGGGTGTTACGGCGTCTCGGCCGCGACGGCGGGCGCCTGCGCTCCGGCGCCCGGCGACGGCTCGTTACGCGAGCCACCGGGGTCGTTGCCCGAGGCCGGCGGAGTCGTCGACGTCGTGGGCGGCGGCGGTTCGCTGCTCGATGTCGGCGGAGTCGGTGAAGGAGTCGTGGTGCCCGGCAGGGTCGTGCCGGGGTTGCCGCCTCCGGGCAGCGACGTCGGCGGAGCGGTCGGCTGCGGAGTGGGCGGCGGGGTGGTCGTGACCGGCGTCTGCGTCGGCGACTTCTGATCCGGGGGCAGCGGCTGCTGGCCTGGATTCTGCAGCTGAGCGCTCAACTGGCGGTGCTGCTCGAGCAGCTGGTCACGGTTTTCGTCGTCGGTCACCTGGCTCAACGCGGCCTGGGCCTCGTCGAGCGCTTTGCGCGCGTCGTCGAGGCGCCCGCCGGCGAGCGCGAGGTTGGCCTTCTCCAGATCGAGTTTGGCCGCGGCGGCGGCCTCGACCGACCGGGCGTGGTCGGCGTAAAGCACCTTTGTCAAGCCCCAAAGCGTGTCACCAGGCTGCGCGTCCTTCGCGGCGAGACCGGTACCTGCGAAGGCGATGGCCAGGACGGCCGCGGCGGCGGCCACCGGGACCAGCAGCCGGCGTCTTCCCCCGTGTTTGCGGGCGAGCGCGGCTGTCTTCACGGTGACGACGGCGGTGTCGACGTCGACGAGTTCCGCGAGCGGTTCGCTGTCGATGTCGCGCCGCCAAGCCAGCAGCAGTGCGTTGAGCTCCTGATCGCCGAGGTCGTCGGCCATCTTCGGATCCGGGCCACCGAGCGCGTCGAGCAGCGCGTCATCGGCCTGAACGGCAGATAGATCAGCGGCGAACTCGGCTTCAGAGGACGTCAGCCCTCTCTCGAAGGCCGTCAGCTCACGATCGGTCCCAGGGGAGAACCGATGGTCGCGGTCGGTCACTCAGATCACCTCCTCAGCGGCCAGAACCTTACGTAGGCGCGCCAAGGCGCGATGCTGGGCCACCCGGACGGCACCGGGGGTGGACCCCACGGCCTCGGCCGTCTCTTCGGCGGACAGTCCCACGACCACGCGCAGGACCACGATCTCACGCTGTTTGTCGGGAAGAACCCGAAGCAACTGCGACATGCGCTCGTTCAGCTCGCCCTGAAGGGCACGCTGCTCGGGGCCGACGCCGCCCTCGATCTCGTCGGGGACTTCGGCGACCGGTTCGGCGCGGTTGCGGGCCGCGGCGCGATGCGCGTCGGCCACCTTGTGCTGGGCGATCCCGTAGACGAAGGCCAGGAACGGGCGGCCCTGATCACGGTACGAAGGCAATGCCGTGAGCACCGCGAGACACACCTCCTGAGCAACGTCGTCTGCGGAAGCGAACGAACGCTCCTGCCTGCCAACCCGAGCGCGGCAGTACCGCACTACCAAAGGACGGATGGCCGCCAGCAACCGCTCGACCGCTTGAGGGTCACCCTCAACAGCAGCGGCGACCGGCTCATCCAGTCCGTCCCCCACATTGGCCATCGCAGACAACAGTCCCAGTGTTACGTATAGGCGTGCAAAGAGTCCGGCGTGTGACTTCGGAGGCCACTACCGGTGACAGCTACCGTACCGCTCGGGCCCGCCGCCTTCGTTGACGGCCACCATCGGCGCGCCGCCTTTTCGGCGAGCACGCTGACAACCCGGATCTTCACCGGCTCCCTTTCGCTCGTAGTCGAACTTTCAACGAGCCGGAGCACAGTGGGGTACGACGGTCCGCCCGGAGGCGGACGTGCTCGGGCAAGCGTGCCCGAGCGGTGAGCATAAATGCGCGAAGCGTGACAGGGAACACAGGTACGGGCCAGGGGTACTCCCCCGGCCCGCTCGTCACCCGTTGTGCCATCAAACCGGCGAAATCAAGAAACCATTGTCAGGAAACAAGTCCACGACGGAATCCGTGGGCGACCGCCTGAGCACGGTCCCGCACGCCGAGCTTGCGGAACAAGCGGCGCGCATGGGTTTTCACAGTGTCTTCGGACAGGTACAGCTCGCGGCCGATCTGTCCGTTGCTCTTGCCCTGGCTCATCCCACGGAGCACCTGAAGCTCGCGCTCGGTGAGCTGGACGCCGGGGTCGGACGGCTGGCGCGGCGCCGGCACCGAAGTGCTGGCGAGGGTGTGCGCCAGTGCGGCGACCAGCTCGGGACGCGAGGCGTCCCAGCGCAGGTAGCCGCGGGCTCCGCCCGCGATGGCGGCGGCGATGCTGCCCGCATCGTCCGGGGCGCCGAACACGATCACGTTCGCTTGGGGGTTCGCCGAGACGAGCCGCCGGGTGGCTTCGACGCCAGTCGGGACAGCGCGCTGGGTACCGACCAGCACGACGTCGACCGGCTGACGGGAGTACCGGGCCAGCAGCTCGTCACCGTGCGCTACGCAGTCGATGCGACTGACCCCTGGGACCGCGGACATCACTCGAGTGAGCCCTTCGCGGACACTGCGTCGGTCGTCGCAGATCAAGACCGTCGTCACGGGGTTTCCTTCCTGCAGCCGGGTGACATTCCACTTCCCCTATCGGACGCTTTAGCCCGAACCTTGACACGATCCGGTGGCTTTTTTTGAAGTTTCTTAGCCCGGTTGCCGGAATGGGCCCTCCAACAGGCTAGACGCCCTCAGAGGGGGACCCATGGAGATTCCCGGGCGAGCCACCTCCCGCAAGGATCTGCGTGCCGTAACACTGCGTGCAACAGTTCGGCCCCTCTGAATCGATACTCATCGGCGTGTCCTGCCCCGAGGTCGGCCGCGACCAGGCACGCCACCCACAGAAGTGAATTGAATTCGTATTTTTCGGCGGTTTCGCGCGCGCTCTCGACCAGCGCTTTCGCCCGGTCCCGCTCAGCGGAACTCCCATTCGCGATCGTCACGCCGAGTACAAGCTGCGATTTGACGACATGTCGGCAGGCGCCCCGCGCCCGCGCTGTTTCCAACGCCATTTCCGCAGGTGCGATCGCCGCCCCGGAAATGTTACTCGCCAGTTCGATTTCCGCGCCCACCCAACCGGCCCTGGTCCGGCTACGCCAGTTGCCGGTGTGCGCCTCCGCACGCGCCAGCAGCCGCCGGGCGGCGGCCAGCCTGCCGCGCCCGAGGTTGTCGGCCGCGAGACCGAGGAGGGCGTCCGCTCGCGCTCCCTCGGCGTCCAGGCCGTCGGGATCGGGCTCACCCTGCGGCCGCGCGATCGCCAGCGCGAGCGCCTCACCGTCGAGGACGAGGGCCGCCGCGTGCCCGCCCAGCTGCCGCCGATGCGACGCCAGCGTGCTGGCGGCCAACGACGCGAGCACCGGATCGTTGCCCGTCCGCAAACCGTTCAGCAGGGTGGCCGCGGCCGCGTACCGGCCGCGGCCGCCGAGACCGATCGCGGCGAGCAGCCGTCCACGAGGTGACGCGGGCACCGCGAAGGGGTTCGGGGGCGGCACGCCGTCGCCGAACGCGGCGGACCGCAGGGACATTTCCATCGGTACTTTCTATCGCCTGGCACCGACAAGAACGTGCTCGATCCGGTCGGCGGCCGTCGTCAGTTCGCCGAGTAGTTCGATCTTGTCCGGGAGCGTGGCGGGATCCCAGCCCGGGCCGCAGGCGAACAGCCTGCTGCGCTGGCGGCCGCGGGACACCCTGGCGAACAGGCGCGGGTCCGCCGTCGCCTGCCGTCCCGACCACAGCACCACCGCCGCCGGGACGCTGCGGCGGACGGTCACCGCGAGCACCTCGGCCGGCAGGGAGGCGCCGAACAGCTGGGCGCCGATCCGGCGGCCCCCGAGCGCCGCGGCGAGCGCGTACATCGGCAGGTTGTCGCGCTCGTCCGGCACACAGGTCAGCAGGACCGGCCGCTGGTTGCGCGGTTCGCGGAGCACCGGCGTCGCGCGGACGAGGGCGGCGTACACGCATTCGGCGAGCAGGTACTCGACCTCCGCGCCCGCGCTGACCCCGCGCCAGCGCGCGCCGAGCGCGGTCAGGACCGGCGACACGACGCCTGTCCAGGCGGGCAGGACGCCGAGTTCGCGGATCGTGTCGGCGAGCATGCGCTGGACCGCGCCGAAGTCCATCGCGAGCGCGGCCGTGCTCAGGCGTCTGGCGAGGCGTGACGGGACGTCGTGATCCTCGGCGGGCTGCGCGGCCGCCTGTTCCTCCACTTGGACCACGGGGGATTCCGGGGTCTCCCTGGCCGTCCGGGGCATCTGTTCGAGCGCGTACTTCGCCGCCTCGGCTGTCGAGGCGCCGCGGAGCAACGCGCGCTGCATCAGTTCGAGACGGCCGATGTCGGAGCTGCCGTAGCGGCGGTGGCGGCCGTTGGTGTGGCGGCTCGGTCCGACGCCGTATCTGCGGTCCCAAGTGCGGAGGGTGGACGGTGCGACCCCGAGCCGGCGAGCGACGGAGGCCACCGGCAGGGTGGGTTCTTCACTGCTGATCCGAGATCCCACTCGACCCAATATCCAGGCAGGCCGGGGCGGCGGCAACCGGAACGGAAAGTACTGCTCACACATCCGGGGGATGCCTAACGGCTGAATCGTCCTGAATCCCTTGAACAAGTATTGGCGCGCTTCTAACGTTACCGCCGTTGCACCGAATGGAGTATCCGCAGCGCAGCAGAGCAGGTAAACGCTTCGACCGGATGACGGAGGCGGTCAGGATGGCGGACACACGCAGGCTCCCGGGACCCAACGCGGATGTGTGGGACTGGCAGCTGGAAGGGTCGTGCCGGGGCATGGACAGCGCGTCCTTCTTTCACCCTGACGGCGAACGCGGGCCGGCAAGAGCCCGACGCGAGGCGAGGGCGAAAGCCGTGTGCCTGGCTTGCCCGGTGCTGGCCATGTGCCGGAACCACGCGCTCGCCGTGCACGAGCCGTATGGGATCTGGGGCGGGCTGTCGGAGTCGGAACGCGAGCACATCATCAAGGCGGACAAGCGCACATTGAGCATGTCGACCGGCTGATCCGGCCGGGTCGGCACCACGGAAGGGCGGCATCCGGGTGGGGTGCCGCCCTTCCGCTCGTCCAGGCCCGTGCGCGTCGCGATTAGCCCGCGAAAGTCGCTCCGCCCCGCCGCCGCGCTCCCCCTGCCGCCGACCTGCGTTTAGCCCGCTAATCGCGATCTGCCGCGGGCGCCGCTCCCCGACCGCCGGATCGCGTTTAGCCCGCGAAAGTCGCTCCGCCTGGCCGCCGCGCGCCCCCGGCCCCCCGGATCGCGATTAGCGGGCTAAACGCAGGTCGGCGAGGCAGCGCCGCCAGATCGCGATCAGCCCGCGAAAGTCGCTCCGCCCTGCGGCAGCGCCCCCTTGTGCCCGGATCGCGTTTAGCGGGCTAAACGCGATCCGGGCACAAGGGGGCGGGGACAGCAAAGCGGGGCGGAACTCCAGGTGGAGTGCCGCCCCGCTTCGGGGTGGAACTAGTGCGCGTGGCCGTGACCGGCCGCGGCGGGCTCCTCGCCGACCGGCTTCTCGACGACGGAGCTCTCCGTCGTGAGCACGAGCCGGGCGATGGAAGCGGCGTTCGCCACCGCGGACCGGGTCACCTTGACCGGGTCGACGATGCCGGCGGCCAGCAGGTCGGTGAGCTCACCGGTGGCGGCGTTGAAGCCGTGCCCCCAGCTCTGCTCCTGGACCTTGTTCACGATGACCGCACCCTCGTGGCCCGCGTTGGTCGCGATCCAGAACAGCGGGGCGGACAGCGCGTCGCGGACGATGCGCACACCGGTCGCTTCGTCGCCCTCGAGGCCGAGGCCGCCTTCGAGCTCCTTGACCGCGTGGACGAGCGCCGAGCCACCGCCGGGCAGGATGCCCTCTTCGACGGCCGCCTTGGTCGAAGCCACGGCGTCCTCGATGCGGTGCTTACGCTCGTTCAGCTCGGTCTCGGTGGCCGCGCCGACCTTGATCACCGCGACACCGCCACCGAGCTTCGCCAGGCGCTCCTGCAGCTTTTCGCGGTCCCAATCGGAGTCGGTGTTCTCGATCTCCTTGCGGATCTGCGAAACGCGCGCGGCGATGTCGTCCTTGGAGCCGGCACCGTCGACGAGCGTGGTGTCGTCCTTGGTGACGACGATCCGGCGGGCGTTGCCCAGCTGGGCGAGCGTGGTCTCGGACAGCTTGTGCCCGATCTCGGCCGAGATGACCTCGCCACCGGTGACGACCGCGAGGTCGTCCAGGAACGCCTTGCGGCGGTCACCGAAGAACGGCGCCTTGACCGCGACGGCGGTGATCGTCTTGCGCAGCGAGTTCACCACGAGGGTCGACAGCGCTTCGCCGTCGACGTCCTCGGCGATGATCAGCAGCGGCTTCTTGGCCTCGACGACCTTCTCCAGCACCGGGAGCAGGTCGGCCAGCGACGAGATCTTCTCGCGGACGAGCAGGAGATAGGCGTCCTCGAGGATCGCCTTCTGCTCTTCCGGGTTGGTCGCGAAGTGCGCCGACAGGAAACCCTTGTCGAACTGGACACCCTCGGTGATCACGAGCTCGGTCGCCAGCGTGGACGACTCCTCGATCGTGATGACACCGTCTTCGCCGACCCGCTCGACGGCCTCGCCGAGCAGGGCGCCGATGGCCGCGTCACGCGAGGTGACGGTGCCGACCTGGGCGATGTTGTCGCGGCCCTTGACCGGGGTCGCCTTCTCCTTGAGGACCCCGATGACCTTCTCCGCGGCGGCCTCGATGCCGCGGCCGACGGCCGTCGGGTTGGCACCGGCGGCGACGTTGCGCAGGCCGACCTTCACCAGCGACTGCGCGAGCACGGTCGCGGTCGTGGTGCCGTCACCGGCGACGTCGTTGGTCTTGGTGGCGACGCTCTTGGCGAGCTGGGCGCCGAGGTTCTCGAACGGGTCGTCGAGCTCGATCTCGCGAGCGACGGTGACGCCGTCGAGGGTGATGGTCGGGCCACCGAACTTCTTGTCGAGCACGACGTGGCGACCACGCGGGCCGAGGGTGACCTTGACCGCGTCGGCGAGCTTGTTCACCCCGCGCTCGAGCGCGCGACGAGCGTCCTCGTCGAAACTGATCTGCTTGGGCATGCCTGTTCCGCTTACCTTCCAGTCTTACTGCTCGGAAAACACGAACGCCCCGTTCCCCGGCAATGCGGGGCCCGGGGCGTCATGCGCTGAGAGCGGACGTCAGTTGATGACGGCCAGCACGTCGCGGGCGGAAAGGATCAAGTAGTCCTCACCGTTGTACTTCACTTCGGTGCCGCCGTACTTGGAGTAGATGACGACGTCGCCGACGGAAACGTCGAGCGGGACGCGGTTGCCCTTGTCGTCGATACGGCCCGGGCCCACGGCCAGAACCTTGCCCTCCTGGGGCTTCTCCTTGGCGGTGTCGGGGATGACGAGGCCGGAAGCGGTCGTCTCCTCGGCCTCACTCGTCTGGACAACGATCTTGTCCTCGAGCGGCTTGATGTTCACGCTCACCGGGTTGACCTCCACGGTCGTCGAAAGCGTTGGCAGGATGAATTACGGCTCCTACCACCCCCGCCGTCGCGGGTGCCGGGGCGTGTTCGGGCCGTGCAATTAGCACTCTAGCCATGTGAGTGCCAGCTTCGCAAGGAGGGTCCGCTCACCCCGCGGAAACTCGGGCTCCGGGCGCCTGACCGGCCGTTTTGTTCCGCCAGGGTTCCGCGCCACTCCCGATCGCGCTCACCGGCGTGCCCATCCGGTGACGGCGTCTTAGCCCATAGTGCCAAGTTCGGGCGACGTGGGGGGCCTGGCCGCTAGCTTTTGACCGCGACAGGGGGCCGGACAGCTTCACCAGGGGAGGACGATGTCGCTGCTCCTCGCGCGGGACAAGCTGCCCGTGTACCTGCGCCTGATGCGGGCGGACCGGCCGATCGGCGCGCTGCTGCTCCTGTGGCCGACGTTGTGGGCGCTGTGGATCGCGACCGCGGGTGCGCCGTCGCCGTGGATCCTCGCCGCCTTCGTCGCCGGGGTGTGGCTGATGCGTGCGGCGGGCTGCGTGGTGAACGACTACGCGGACCGCGGGTTCGACGGTCACGTCAAGCGCACCGCGAATCGTCCGCTGCCCAGCGGCGCGGCGACGGCGAAGGAAGCGCGCTACCTGTTCGGCGTCCTGGTGCTGCTCGCTTTCGTGGTGGCCGCGACGCTCAACACCTTGACCGTCGTGCTCTCGGTGGTGGCATTGGCGCTGGCGTGCGCGTACCCCTTCGCGAAGCGCTATACGCATTTGCCGCAGGTGGTGCTGGGCGCGGCGTTCGGATGGTCGATCCCGATGGCTTTCACCGCCTCGGGGGAATCGCTGCCGCCGGTCTGCTGGCTCCTGTTCCTCGCCAACCTCCTGTGGGTCGTCGCGTACGACACGCAGTACGCCGCTGTCGACCGGGACGACGATCTGAAGATCGGCGTGAAGTCCACGGCGATCCTGTTCGGCCGCCACGACAGGCTGGCCATCGGCGTCCTGCAGGGCGCGATGCTGGTGCTCATGGTGGTGATCGGCCGGGTGTGCTCGCTCGGCTGGGAGTTCCACCTCGCCGTGCTGGTCGCGGGCGCGCTGTTCCTCCGCCAGGGCAGGCTGACGGCGCGTCGCGGGCGCGACGGCTACTTCCGGGCGTTCATGAACAACAACCAGGTCGGCATGGTGCTCTTCCTGGGCCTGCTGGCGGATCGCGTTTAGCCCGCTAAACGCAGGTCGGGCGGCCGGAGCGCGATTAGCCCGCTAAACGCAGGTCGGCGAGGGAGGCGACCAGGGCATCGGGGCCGAGGGCGGCGAGGGCACGGCGCTTGGCGGACGTCGTCGCGAGAGCGATCGAGGCGACGCCGTCGGCACGAGCGGCGAGGACGTCCGCGGCGGAGGCGCCGACCATGACGCACTTCCCGGGCGAAGTGCCGAGAGCCTTCACCGCGGCGTCGAGGAGTGCCGAATGAGGCTTCAGGTGCGCGGGGTCGCTAGTCGTCCGAGCGCTGATCCGGCGAACGTGCTCGGCGAGTTCGTGCATGCCCAGGAAGGACCTGATCACGTCGACGGAGTTGTTGCTGACGATCGTCACCGTGAACCCCTGCGCATGCCACTCGCGAAGCACTTCCGCGACGCCGGGAGCCGGGTGGATCTGCGCGACGGCCTCCCCCTCCAAGCGGCTGAACTGCCGCTCCACGACGTATGCGGCGTTCGGCCCACACGAGGCCGCGTACCGGAGCACGTCGAACGGGTCGGCGGAAGCAGTCACTTCAGCGGGCAGATCGGGTCCGACGAGGCGTTTGAGCCGCTCCGCCACCTCGCTCGCCGTCAGCCTGGCGAACACGTCGCACACCGGACCGTCGAAGTCGAGGAAGACGTGGTCCTTCTCCTGCAGAAGCCCCTTCACCCCAGTCATGCCCCCCACCTTGCCGCCGACCTGCGTTTAGCCCCCTAATCGCGATCTGGAGAGACCTTACGGAAGGGGCGGGTTTCTGGTTAGGTTCCGACATTGGGGTCGGTCCTGTTCAGCAGACCTAGACACTGGGGGTTAACGCCCATGCCGCGTCCCTTCCGTCCCGTTTCCCTCGAACCGCTCCGGCGCCGGTCCAAACGGACCGCCGGGCTCGCGGTCCTCGCCCTCGCCGCCGGTCTCCTCGCCGCCGTCCCCGCCGAAGCCGCCCCGGCGGATCAGCAGCGTCAGCGGGACTTCGCGGCCGCCGCGCGGGAGTTCGGCGTCCCCGAGCACGTCCTGCTCGGCGTCTCCTTCCTGGAGTCGCGCTGGGACTTCAACGCCGGCACTCCGAGCACGTCCGCCGGCTACGGCCCGATGCACCTGACCGACCTGCGCGAAGCGGGTACGGGCACGCATCACGACGAAGGCGGGGAGGATCCGCGCGGCGACGACGCCCGCCGGGCGAAACTCCCCGTGACACCGGCGCCGAAGCCTCCCCCGCCCGGCCTCCAGACCATCGACGAGGCGGCCGCGTTGACCGGTCAGGACGTCGCGACGCTGCGCACGGACACCACGCAGAACATCCGCGGCGGTGCCGCGCTGCTGGCGAAGTACCAACGCGAAGCCGGTGACTGGTACGACGCCGTCGCGCGCTACAGCGGCGAGAAGGACACGGCGGGAGCGCGGTCCTTCGCCGACGAAGTCTTCGACACCATCTCCAAGGGCGTCAGCCGCAAAACCGACGACGGCCAGAGCATCACCCTCGCCGCCACACCGGTGAGCCCGGTCCGCGCGCAGGCGGAGAACCCGAAGACGGAGTGCCCGAAGAAGGTCTCGTGTCTTTCGGTGCCGGCGCCGTACCAGGAGTTGCCGAACAACGACTACGGCAACCACGACAAGGCGGACCGGCCGAAGATCCAGAAGGTCGAATACATCGTCATCCACGACACCGAGGGCTACTGGGACACGGCGATGGACCTGGTCCAGGACCCGACGTACGTGAGCTGGCACTACACGATCCGCTCGTCCGACGGCCAGATCGCGCAGCACGTGCCGACCAAGGACGTCGCCTGGCACGCGGGCAACTGGTACGTCAACGCGAAGTCCGTCGGCATCGAGCACGAGGGCTTCGCCGCGAAGGGCACTTGGTACACGGAGGCGATGTACCGCACCTCCGCGAAGCTCGTCGGCTACCTCGCGCGGAAGTACGACATCCCGCTCGACCGCGCGCACATCATCGGCCACGACAACGTCCCCGGCACGATCCCTTCGACCATCAAGGGCATGCACTGGGATCCGGGCCCGTACTGGGACTGGTCGCACTACTTCGACCTGATGGGCGCGCCGCTGGCCGGCTTCGGCCGTCCCGGTTCGCCGCTGGTGACCATCACGCCGGACTTCGCCACGAACCAGCCCCCGTTCACCGGTTGCGAAGCCGGCGGGAAGCCTTGCCCGGCAAGGGGTTCCGGTTCGGTCGTGTTGCGCAGCGAGCCGACCGACACGGCGCCGCTGCTCAAGGACATCGGCCTGCGCCCGGACGGTTCGGCGAGCACGATGGACGTCTCCGACATCGGCAGCCGCGCGGAGACCGGCCAGCGGTACGTGGTCGCCGAGCGGCGGGCGGGCTGGACGGCGGTCTGGTACCTCGGCCAGAAGGGCTGGTTCCGTGACGCGCGCACGACCAGCCCGGCGTTCGGCCTGGTCGTCACGCCGAAGCCCGGTCTGGCGACCGTGCCGGTGTTCGGGCGCGCCTATCCCGAGGCGGAGGCGTACCCGGCGAACGTGCCGGTGCAGCAGGTCGTCCCGCTGCCGTACACGTTCTCGGCCGGTCAGCGGTACTCGCTCGGCAACATGGTCGGCTCCGAGTACTTCTCGGCGACGACGTTCGACCCGGCGGACCACGTGGTCGTCAAGGGCAAGACGCGGTACGTGCAGATCCAGTTCGGGCACCGCATCGCCTTCGTGAAGGCGGACAACGTCCGGATCCTGCCCGCCTTCTGATCCCCTCGCTCCCGCGCCGGATCGCGTTTAGCCCGCTAAACGCGATCCGGCGCGGGAGCGGGTCAGGAGTCCAGGGCGACCTTGACCCCGGGGGCGTGCTCGGTGTTCCGCCGCGTCTTCGACCAGCCGTTCCGGCCGCGCACCAGGCGGAACAGCGCCCGCCACGACGTGATGTAGAACGTGTAGATGTACAGCGCGTAGGTGAAGCCCATCCCGAGCCCGCGCAGGAGATTGCGGCTCTTCAGGCATTTGAACTGATAAATCGGGCCCCACACGATGAACGGCAGCAGCCCGAACGAGCCGTAGATCGCGAACAGGATCCACGCGCCGTCGTCGGCGAACCAGGTCCACATCTGCGCCGGATCCCCCGCGGTGCTGAAGAGCAGCAGGATGAACGGGATCGGGTACAGCAGCGAGCCGAGCAGCTGCATCCACGGCTGCGCGAGGTAGTACATCATCTCCGCCGCGCCCAGCGTGCTCACATGCGGCGAATCCCAGATCCGCCGCAGATACCGCGAACACTGCATCGTCCCCTGGCCCCAGCGCGTGCGCTGCACCAGGAACCGCCGCAGGCTGTACAGGCCTTCTTGTTTCACATGGGAATCCGGCGTGTACCCGGTCCGCCAGCCAGCGGTCAGCAGGTGCACGCCGAGTTCGAAGTCCTCCAGCAGCGAACCGCGCCACGGCTGTTCGTCCTCCCCGGCGATCGAGTCCAAGGCGGACAGTCGCGTGAACTGACCGTTGCCGCCCATGGAGATCGTGCCGGTGAACCCGCGTGAGGTCTGGATCGCCGCGATGGCCGTGCGGAACTCGAGATCCTGCATCTGGGCCAGCTTCAGCCCGAAAGCGCGCGAGAACCAGTTCCTCCCCGGCGGACGGCTGTCGGCGTTGCCCATCCAGACGTCGAGCTGCACCGCCCCGATCGTCTCGTCGCCGAACAGATGGTCCGCGGCGCACACTTCGAGGCAGTTCTCCGCCGGACGGCCGTCCGCGTCGACGACCACGACGACCACGTCGTCACGGCTCTCGTCCGGGCCCATCCAGAAGTTGAGCGCCTGATAGGCGGCGTTGAGCGCGTCGCCCTTGCCCGTCCTGGCCTCCGGGCGGCGCCGGGGAACGAGGTGCAGGTACGGGTCGTACCCGCCGTTGCGCCGCCAGATCGACTTGACCACCCGGGCCGTGCGGTCCTCGGAGTCGTCGTCGACGACCCAGACGTGCGCGTGCCGGAACGTCGAACGCAGGTATCGCACCGTTTCGCGGATGACGGTCTGCTCGTCCCGGCACGGAACGAAGAAGTGCCAGGTGAAGTCGGCGGCGTCGCCGACGGGTGCGGGTTTGCGCCGCAGGTACGGCACGACGATCACGACCACGTACACGATGAACGCGACGCTCATGGTGAGCGCGAACGCCTGGGTGATCGCGAGAAGGATCTTGATCGAGCCGGCGCCCATCAGGCGGCCTCTCGCTCGGCGCGGGACTTGCGGGTGCCCAGCCAGACGAACAGCACGAGGGCGACCGCCCCACCGAGGACACTGACCATCGAACCGAGCAGGGTGTGACCCCAGTAATAACCTTCGTCCACTCCGAGCCGGTTCACCAGGCCGACGATCGCCAAAACCCTCATCTGATTGACAAGAATGACCACGGCCGCCGAAATGGCCAGCGAGGAGAACAGTCTCTTCGCATTCCTCGGGCGGAAATACAACATGACGGCGGTCACCAACAACAAGGGCAGCAACATGAATGCCGACGAGCATTCCGGCGTCATTCTTAACCCGAGTGGAGTATCGCCCGACAACCCAAAGTAGACAGTCTCGCGTTCACCGGCGACGAAGACACCCGATGTGGTGATAACCCTCAGTATCAGCCCCGCGAGCTGGACTTCGAATACCCGATACAGGCGCTCGGCCAGCACCAGGCCGACCGCGACGGCGATCACCGCCAGCACTGCCAGGCGCAGCGGGAACCGGCTGGAACTCGGCAAAGGAGCGCTCGCAACGGCCACGGTGACCCTCTCAGAAAAGGCGCAGCGGACGACGGGATCCGGCGAAGCGGACAGGGACCTCGCCGACGAGAGTAAGTCAGCGGGAACCTACCCTTTCGGCCGGGGTTCGCATTCACAACATGATCATGAGCCCTTTCGGCACGATCGTGGAGAAACTGACTAGGCCGAAAGAGTGATGCGCTCGTTGACCTGCGGGAAATGCACTCAAGACCACCTGATCCGGTGATCCTCGCAATTTTCTGTTCAATTTGAGAAACACTCGGCGATAGACGATCCGCGAGCCGAGTCAGGCCAGCAAAGGATTCGTCCGCAACGGTTGTGCCCTCCTGCCGACCGTAGATGAGAGAAACCCCCACGAATCAATTCGGAGGACCAGTTGAAGAACACGCACCTCTTGCGACGAGGCGGACTGCTCGCCGCTGTGGTGGCGAGCGTGGCTCTCGCCGGTGCGGCGCCCGCCTCGGCGGCCCCCGGTGACGGCTCCGCGTATGGCGTCAAGGTCGATGTGAAGCTCCTCGGCCTCGACGCGGTGAAGGCCGGGCCGCTCGCCGAAGCGAAGACCTCAGGGCCGACCACCAACAGCCTCGCGAAAGCCAACCTCACCGGTGTGCTCACCGCGGGCGCGATCAACACCGAAGCCAAACGCGACGACAACTCCGGTGCCGTGACGGCCAAGGCCAGCACCGCCGATGTCGGTCTGCCGCTGCTCAAGGGCGCGCTCGGCGACGTCGGCGTCAAGGTCGTCGAAGCCACCTGCACCGCGACCCAGAAGGGTGTCCAGGGCGCGACGAACCTGGTCGGTGCGAACCTCGGCAGCGCGGGCGCCGTCGATGCGACGCCGGCCCCGAACACCCAGGTCAAGGTCGGTCTCGGCGCCGTCAACGTCGCGACGATCATCCTGAACGAGCAGATCAAGAACAGCGACGGCAGCCTGACGGTCAACGCGATCCACGTGAAGCTGCTCGGCGAGGCGCTCACCCCGCTCGGCTCCGGCGACGTGATCGTCTCGTCGGCCACCTGCGGCCCGGCCGGTCTGCCCGTGCCGCTCGCTTCGGGCGCGGGACTGTGGATCGGTCTCGGCCTGCTCGGTGCCGTCGCCGTGCCGGTCGGTATCCGCGTCGCTCGCCGCCGTCGTCCGGCGACCACCGCCTGACCAGGGTGAAGTGAGGTCGAAATGTACAAGTTGCCTGGCGCCGGAGTAGGCGTCGCCGGTGGCGGGGTGGGTGCCCTCGCCGCCACCGGGGCCGATGTCGGCTGGTGGCTGGCCGTCGGGGTGATCCTGCTGGTTCTCGGAACCATCGCGGTCATCGCCGGCTACCGCCGCACGAAACGGCTCGGCGGTCTGGGGAGCTGACGCTCCCGGAACTCCAGCGGCCGCCGGCGTGGGCCCCTCGCACGCCGGCGGCCACGGACCGCGTTTTGCGGGACACTCGAAATCGTGGATGAGGAGCGCGAACGCGTGGATGTGATGTTGCTGGCCGGGACCCGGCCGGAGGCGGTCAAGCTCGCGCCGCTGGCACTGGCGCTGGCGGGGCACCCGCACCTACGGCCGTTCGTCGTCCACAGTGGACAGCATCAGGGCATGGTCGAGCAGGCGCTGATCCCGTTCGGCCTGCCTGTCGACGCATGGCTGGACACCCCGCCACGGACCACCGGTACCCAGGCGGAACTGGTTTCCGGGCTGCTCCCCGCGCTCGACGAGCTGCTGCGGCGGGTCGCCCCGGCGGCGGTCGTCGTCCAGGGTGACACGACCACGGGGCTGGCTGGCGCGCTCGCCGCGTTCTGGCTGGGCATCCCGGTGGTGCACCTGGAAGCGGGGCTGCGCACGCACGACCTCGCCGCGCCGTTCCCCGAAGAGGGCACACGGCAGATGATCTCGCGCATCGCCGCCCTGCACCTCGCGCCGACACCGGGCGCGGCGGCCGCGCTGCGCACGGAAGGTGTTCCACGTCAACGGATCGCCGTCACCGGCAACACCGTCGTCGACGCCGTGATCGCGATCGCCGAGCGTGATCTCCCGGCGCGGGACACCGCGCTCGCGTTGCTGGAGATGGAAATCGCCGAGGCGGGGGAACGCCTCGTCCTCGTGACGTCGCACCGGCGTGAGTCCTGGGGCGAGCCGCTGGGCCGCACGCTCGCGGCCATCGAACTGATCGTCGCGGAGCACAGCGACGTCCAGGTGCTGTTCCCGGTGCACCCCAATCCGGCCGTGCGGGAACAGGTCGTGACCGCACTCGGCGGGACGCCGCGGGTGACGATCACCGAGCCGCTCGAGTATCCCGATCTGGTGCGCGCGCTGCGCCTGGCCGAGCTCGTCCTGACCGATTCCGGTGGTATCCAAGAGGAAGCGCCGACGTTCGGCACGCCCGTCCTCGTGCTCCGCGATGTCACCGAGCGGCGCGAGGCCATCGAGGCGGGCTGCGCCTGGCTGGTCGGGACGGACACCAGCCTCATCGCGGACACCGCCGCCAAGATCCTGGGCGGCGATCTCCATCCGACGCACGCCGGAAACCCTTACGGTGACGGCAATGCCGCGGTTCTGACGGTGGCCGCGCTGGAAGAGCTGCTCAACCTCGCCCCGGCGCCGCGCACCGCCGCCGAATCGCGCTAGATCGAGACGATCTGGACCGGCAGCGCAGGATTCGCGGAGAAATCGAGCGACGCCTGAGGACGTCCGGCGGCGACCACGTGCGCGCCGAGCGCGGCGATCATCGCGCCGTTGTCCGTGCACAGTCGCGGCCGCGGGACCCGCAGGGTGATCCCGGCTTCCGCGCAGCGCTCGGCGGCGAGTTCGGACAGCCGCGAATTCGCCGCCACGCCACCGGAGATCACCAGCGTGTCCACTCCGTGTTCCTTGGCCGCCCGGATCGCCTTCCTGGTGAGCACGTCGGCGACGGCCTCCTGGAACGACGCGGCGACGTCGTCGACGGGGATCTCCTCGCCGCGGCGCTCGGCGCCTTCGATCCAGCGCGCGACGGCGGTTTTCAAGCCGGAGAAGGAAAAGTCGAACTTCGCGTCACGCGGTCCGGTCATCCCGCGAGGGAACGCGATGGCCGCTCCGTTGCCGTTCTTGGCGGCCTTGTCGATGGGCGGACCGCCGGGGTACGGCAGGCCGAGGACGCGGGCGACCTTGTCGTAGGCCTCGCCCGCCGCGTCGTCCACAGTGGACCCGAGTTCGGTGATCTCGGACGCGATATCGTCCACCAGTAGCAATTGCGTGTGCCCACCGGAGACGAGAAGGGCGAGACAGCGTTCGGGCAGCGGTCCGTGCTGGAGCGTGTCGACGGCGATGTGCCCGGCGAGGTGATTGACGCCGTAGAGCGGGATGTCGAGCGCGGCGGCATAGGCCTTGGCCGCGGCGACGCCGACCAGGAGCGCGCCGGCGAGACCGGGTCCGGCGGTCACCGCGATGGCGTCCACATCGGACAGTTTCAGCCCGGCCTTCTCGAAGGCGCGCTCGACCGTCGGGACCATCGCCTCCAGATGCGCGCGGCTCGCGACCTCGGGCACGACGCCGCCGAAGCGGGCGTGCTGATCGACGCTTGAGGCCACCTCGTCGGCGAGGAGTTCGACCGTGTTGTCGTCGTGCAGGCGGACGAGGCCGACGCCGGTCTCGTCGCACGAACTCTCGATGCCCATGATGATGCGTGGCATCAGCCCGCCACCTCGTCTCGGACCTGGGCCCGCGGGCGGGCCATCGTGTAGGCGTCGGCGCCGGAGGGCTGGTAGTAGCGCTTCCGGAGGCCGACGCGTTCGAAACCGTGCCGCTCGTAGAGCGTGATCGCCGCGTCGTTGTCGGTGCGGACTTCGAGGAAGACCGGCGCGGCGAGTTCGTCCGCGCGATCGAGGAGCGCCTTCAGCAGCGTGGTGCCGATCCCGTTGCGCTGCCGATCCGGGTCGACCCCGATCGTGTGAATGCTCGCCTCGTAGTCGCCGCGGCGGCCGACGACGGCGAGCCCGGCGTAACCGATGATCTCGTCGCTTTCATCCGGACGGGCGACCAGGTAGTAACCGCCGCCGTCGAGTTCCGCGTGGAAGGCGTAGGCGCTCCATGGGGAATCCCCGGGAAAGAGGATCTTCTCTATCTCGACACAGCGGGGAATATCCTTGCGGCGTAAGGGTTCCAGCCTCACGGCGTGGTCACCTTCTTGCGCGCGGCCGGTTCGACGGCGTCCGGGCGACGGAGGTAGAGCGGCGTGAGCGGGGCGGGCTCTTCTCCGCTTCGGAGGGCTTCACGGGCGGCCTTGACCAGCCCGAGGGGCGACGGGAAGCGCGGCTCGATCGGCTGGACACCGAGGGCGTCCGCGTAGAGGAGGGCGCCGTCGCCCGCCGCGACCTTGATGGTCGTCTCGAGGTCGGCCGGCCGCTGGACGTGCGGACCGTCGGTGCGGGAGCCGTCGGCGGCGTACGCGGCCCAGTAGACCTCTCGGCGCCTCGCGTCCGTGAGGACGAGGAAGGGCGCTTCGCCGGGGGCGACGTCGGCGGCGATCGCGTCGAGGCTGCAGACCGGATGGGCGGGGATGCCGAGGGCGTGGGCGAGCGACGCGGCGGTGGCCATGCCGGCGCGGAGGCCGGTGAAGGGGCCGGGGCCGACGCCGCAGACGATGGCGTCGAGGTCGCGAAGCGTGACGCCCGCGGCCTTGACGGCTTCGAGGGCGTGGGGCGTGATCAGCTCGCCGTGCGCGCGCGGGTCGACCGTGACGCGGTCGCCGCGTGGCTCGAGAGCGTCGCCGTCCAGGGCGACGAGGCCCGCGGTGACCGCCGGGGTCGAGGTGTCGATGGCCAGTACCAGCACGGTTACCCAGCCTACGACCAGCGCCCCGGGTCGCGTTTAGCGGGCTAAACGCGACCCTGCTCCAGACCCCCTCCCCCGCCGCCGGATCGCGTTTAGCCCGCGAAAGTCGACCTGCCGGTGCCCGCCCTCCGGCCCCGTAGCCCGGCACCGGATCGCGATTAGCGCGCTAAAGTCGCTCCCCCTCGCCCAGCCCGCCGGATCGCGTTTAGCGGGCTAAACGCGATCCGGCGGGGCTAGTGCCTCCAGCCCCGCAGATCGCGATTAGCCCGCTAAAGTCGCTCCCGGCGCAGGGTGTGAAGCAGGTCGCAGGGGGGTGGGCGGGCAGCGCGGTACGGTCCGGAGAGGGGCTCTTCGGATCCACGCGCCCCGGCCGCGGAGTCGAGCAGGAGGTCCCAAGGTGCCCGATCGGTTGTTCCCCACACTGGCGAGCGGCTCCGGCAAGGAGGCCCTCCGCTTCGGCGGCACCTCCCTGACCCACTCCGAGGTCGCGGCCGTCGCCGGCACGCTCGCCCGAGACCTGCCGAGCGGCCGCGTCGCCGTCTGGGCGACGCCGACAGTGCACACCAGCGTCGCCGTGATCGCCGCGCTGCTCGCCGGCGTCCCCGCGATCCCGCTCAACCCGAAGATCGGCGAGCGCGAACTCGCCCACATCCTCACCGACAGCGAGCCCGTCCTCGTACTCGCCGAACCGGGCGCCGACCTCCCCACGGGTCTCGCCGGTCTGCCGCGCCGCGACATCACCCTCGAAGGCACGCCCGGCGATCTCCCCGCGGAACCGGACGCCGAAGCCCCGGCGCTGATCGTCTACACCTCCGGGACGACCGGCCCACCCAAGGGCGTCGTCCTCCCCCGCCGCGCGATCTCGGCCACCCTCGACGCTCTCGAGGACGTTTGGGAGTGGACGTCCGACGACGTCCTGGTGCACGGTCTCCCGCTGTTCCACGTGCACGGCCTGATCCTCGGCATCCTCGGGCCGCTCCGGCGCGGCGGTTCGGTCCGGCATCTCGGGCGTTTCTCCACCGAAGGGGTCGCACGCGAACTTGCCACCGGCGCGACGATGCTGTTCGGCGTCCCGACCATGTACCACCGCATCGCGGGCGAAGTCGGCGATGACCCGTCGCTCGCCGAGGCGCTGAGCGGCGCCCGGCTGCTCGTCTCCGGATCGGCCGCGCTGCCCGTCCACGACCACCAGCGCATCACCGCGGCGACCGGCCAGCGCGTGATCGAGCGCTATGGGATGACCGAGACCCTCATGAACACCAGCGTCCGCGCCGACGGCGAGCGTGTCCCCGGCACCGTCGGCGTCCCGTTGGACGGCGTCGATCTGCGCCTTGTCGACGAGGCGGGAAGGCCTGTCGAAGAACTCGAGACCGTCGGCGAGATCCAGGTCCGCGGGCCGAACTTGTTCACCGAGTACCTCAACCGTCCCGACGCCACCGAAGCCGCGTTCGACGACGGCTGGTTCCGCACCGGCGACATGGCGACCCGCGACGCGGCCGGCTACGTGAAGATCGTCGGCCGGAAGGCGACGGATCTGATCAAGAGCGGCGGGTACAAGATCGGCGCGGGCGAGATCGAGAACGCGCTCATGGAACACCCCGGTGTCGCGGAGGTCGCGGTGACCGGCGAGCCCGACGACGACCTCGGCGAGCGCATCGTGGCCTGGGTGGTGCCCGAAGGAGAACGCCCGACGGAGTCGGAACTCGCCGATCACGTCTCGCGCCTGCTGTCGCCGCACAAGCGTCCTCGGGTGGTCCGTTACCTGGAAGCGTTGCCGCGCAACGACATGGGCAAGGTCATGAAAAGGGCGCTCGGATGAGCAGGTCCTCCGCGCGGTCGGTCGTCGAGGAGATCGCGTCCGGTTTCGAGGACCTGGACGTTCCGCGTTCCGACGAGCCGGAGGACGGGCCGATCGACTGGCCTGGCTATCGCGCGGCACGCGAGGCCGCCGAGGAACGTACTGGCGAAGACGAATCAGTGCTCTGCGGGACCGCCGAGATCGGCGACGTCGAAGCGGTCGTGATCGCCTTCGAGTTCGGCTTCCTGGGTGGGTCGATCGGTCAGCGGACCGGTGATCGGGTCGAGGCGGCGTTCGCGCGGGCGGTCGAGTCCCGGTTGCCCGTGGTGTCGCTGATCGCGACCGGCGGCAGCCGGATGCAGCACGGGATGCGTGCGCTTTCGCAGTTGCAGCGCATCGCGCGGGCGGCGGCCGGGGCCCGGTCGGTGCCGCAGATCTCGGTGCTGCGCGATCCGACCACGGGTGGTGGCTGGGCGACGCTCGGCGCGAGCGCCGATGTCGTTCTCGCACTGCCCGAGGCGCAGGTCGGTTTCGCCGGTTCCCGGGTGCGGCCGGCTGACGCGCCCGCGGAGGCGTACACGGCCGAGGCGAAGCTCGCTTGGGGCCAGGTCGACAGGATCGTGCGGCCCGCGGACCTTCCCGCGGCACTGGAACGGTGGCTGTGTCTGCTGACATCGCGGACGACGGATGCCGCTGAGCCTCCCGACGCGCTCGGATCGGCGGGCTTGCCCGACAGCGGATGGGCCGCGGTTCAGGCGGCGCGCTCCCCTGAACGACCGAAGGCTGCGGAGTACCTCGACGCCTACTTCGACTGGCGTGAGGATGTCTCGGGCGACAGGTGCGGCGGGGTCGACTCCGGTGTCTTGTGCGGCTTCGGCTGGCGAGGCGGCCGCGCGATCGCGTACGCGGCGCAGTGCGGCACACCGACGCTGCCCGCGGGTTTCCGGACGGCTTCGCGCCTGGTGCGGCTCGCGTCGAGGCTCGGGATCCCGGTGCTCACCCTCGTCGACACCCCGGGCGCGGCGAACGACGCGGCGGCCGAGCGGGCCGGGGCCGGAGCGGCGATCGCGGAGTTGTTCGAGGCTGTCGCGAGCGCGGCCGTGCCGATCACGACGCTGGTGATCGGGGAAGGCGGGTCCGGTGGCGCGCTGGCGTTCGCGGCGCCGGGTTCGACTTGGGTGGCGCCCGGCGCGTACTTCTCGGTCACCTCGCCCGAGGCGGCCGCGGCGATCCTCAAGCTGCCCGCCGACGAAGCCCCCGCTCTAGCGGACCGGCTGCGGCTCCGCCCCCAAGACCTGGTCGCCCTCGGAATCGCGCGCTCCGTCGTCAGCCCCGCGGATCGCGTTTAGCCCGCTAAACGCGATCTGTGGGGAAGCGACAAACGGTCGGGATCGGCGCTGAGCGGGCAGCCTCAGCGAAGCATGCTCATCGGCAGGCGCGAATGCGGCTGCCGAACATCCGATACCGAACATTTCTTTCCATGCGAACAACACCAGGCCACTCGATAGTGCGGAGAAAAAACACTCTGCGTCTCACTATTCGGGTAACGAGACGATGGGCCGAGCCCGCAACTACTCTTTCGAGTCACAACGGCATAATCCGATGACCTGGGGTGAATTACGCCGACCGCTCGGCGCAGGATTCAGCAACCTTTCACTTACTGCCCCGTAGGTCCGGGAAATTCGTCCACAATGGCTTGTGTTGCGGCTCGGCAACGACCGAATGCCGCACCCAAAAGGAAGCGGCTCCCCGTGCAGGGGGGAGCCGCTTTGAAGTTCAACCACTCCATCAACCCGTTCTATGGAGGCGTCAAACATGCCCAGCGTAGCGCCGTGTTCCGGCGGTATGCCAGAGGAGCCACCCCAGCCGCAGGCGATGACCCCGGACACGAACCAGGATCACCACGGCGGGTGTCACCCGGCAGAAGTCAGTCTCGACGAATTGCTCGATTTGGCGAGCGAACCGGTCGGCATGGTCACCGACCCCGCGTGCCGCCGCGTCCATCTGCGGCCCGTGGCCCAGTGGCCCGATTTCTGGCGGAGCACGTTCTTCGGCAGCCGGGAAAACACCGGACGTGTTCTGTTCTATTGGTTCGCGTTGATCACCGCGCTCGTCGCGTTGACAGCTGTCGCGACGCCGGCCGCGCAAACCGGCGTAATCGGTTTCTGCGGTTTGTGGTGGCTTCACCATCGGCGCGGACGAGGCGGCCCACAGGCTGAACCGGTCCCCACCCTCTAGACAGGGTGCGCATGTCGCTGTGGGACCCAGCGACATGCGCACCCCCAAGCCCTCTTGGGGCATTGGGGGGACGCTTCGTCGGAAGGGCCCTGATGCGGCATCCGGGTGAGACCTGCGTTTAGCGGGCTAAACGCGATGCGGTGGCCCAGGTCGCGATTAGGGGGCGAAACGCAGGTCGGCGGCGCAGATCGCGTTTAGCCCGCTAAACGCAGGTCGGGAGTGCGCGAAGCCCACGTGCCATGTGGCTCCAAGGTGACCAAGCGAACGTCGTCCTCGCGACGCTCCAGACGCACGACGAGGTAGTCGTCCGAAAGGCGCTCCGCCGCCCCCTCGCCCCATTCGACGACCAGCGCGGACCGCTCCAGTTCGGTGTCGAGGTCCAGGTCGTCCAGCTGCGAGAGATCCCCGCCGAGCCGGTACGCGTCGACGTGCACCAGCGCGACCCCTGCCTCACCGGCCGGATGCACACGGGCGATCACGAACGTCGGCGAGCTGACCCGCCCGCCGACACCGAGACCGTCCGCGATCCCGCGGGTCAGCGTCGTCTTGCCCGCCCCGAGCGGCCCGGCGAGCAGCACCAGGTCGCCCGCGCGCAGCGAACGTCCGAGCTCTCGCCCGAAATCCATCGTCGACTCGGGAGTCGGGAAAGCGAAATTCATCAGCGTTGCCACCACCAGTTTCGCCGGTCGGAAGTCTCACCATCGGTGCCCGTGCACCGTTGTACCAAGTCGATCAGGTGGCTGTTCACCAGTTCGGGTTGTTCCAGCTGCACCATGTGCCCCGCGCCGCGCACGCGCACCAGCTCCGCGTCCGGCAGCTCCGCCGCGATCCGCTCGGCGTGCGCGATCGGCGTGAACCGGTCGGAATCCCCGCCGACGACCAGCACATGCGCGTGCTTCAGCCCGGCGAGCGCGGCGTACCGGTTGTGGCTGCCGAGCGTGTCGACGAAGTTCACGAGCCCGCGCACCGGCGTCACTTCGAGCATTTCCAGCATGAAGTCGACGAGCCGCGGAGACACGTCCCGGCTGCCGAAAGCCAGCCTGCGCACGGCCTGCCGGGTCAGCTGCCCTCCGGCCGCGCGCACGAACTCGACGAGTCCCGGCTGCCAGCCGGCCAGCCCGCCGACGCCTCGCGTGAGCGGGTTGTACTTCGAAAGCAGTGAACGCGGCAGTCCCCGGGCGCCGACTTCGCCCGCCGCGGTCGCGATGAACGCGACGCCACCGACGCGGTCGTCGAACAGCTCGGGATTCTCCGCGGCGAGCTCCATGATCACCATGCCGCCCATCGAATGCCCCATGAGCACGATAGGCCCGTCCGGCACCACCGAACGCAGGACCATGTCGAGGTCGCGTGAAAGCTGTTCGATGGTGCTGGTTTCGGCGGTCGCGGCGCCGGATTGCCCATGCCCGCGATGGTCGTAGTAGACCTGACGCACCCTGGGCAGCTTCAGTGACGCGAGGTCTCGCCGCTGGAAATGCCAGCAGCGCTTCGACAACGCGAAACCGTGCACGCCGACGACGGTCAGCTCCGGTTTTCCCCCATCGGCCGGATCGATCTCCTCGACCGCGAGCGGCGTGCCGTCCTCCGCCGCCACTGTCGACGTCCGATCCGGTTCAAGATCCCCCAACGGCTCGTCCACGAACGGATCCTCACTCTGCCGCCGCTGCTGTGCGGCGACGGCGATCGCGGCGGCGGTGCCGGTGGCGATCGCCCCGACGCCGCCGACGATGGCCAGCAGTCGTCGTGAAGGTGTCACGAGCCCGCCTCCAGATACGTGCGGTGGATCCGCGGCCGGTACATCGAGGTCACGATCTCGTAGTCGATCGTCCCCAGCTTGTCGGCCCATTCCCGGGCTGTCGGCTCACCGAAAGTGCCCTGGCCGAAGAGGATCACTTCGCTGCCGACGGCCGGTTCGTCGTCTCCGCAGTCAACGATCAGCTGATCCATGCAGACGCGGCCGACGACCGGCCTCCGCTTTCCGTCGAGCAGGACGTCCATCCGCCCGGAAAGTGTCCGCGGCACGCCGTCGGCGTATCCGACCGGGACCAGGGCGAGGGTGGTGTCGCGCTCGGCCGTCCAGGTGTGGCCATACGAGACCGATTCGCCGACCGGAATCCGTTTCGTCAGCACGACCGAAGACTTGAAGGTCATCGCCGGGCGCAGGTCGTCGGCGGTGGGCACCGGGTTCAGCCCGTAGATCGCGATCCCGGGGCGCACGAGGTCGAAGTGCAGGTCGGACCTGGTCAGCACGGCGGCGGAGTTCGCGATGTGCCGCATCGGGTTCAGGCCGGCCGCGCGGGCGATGTCGTAGGCCTCGTCGAACCGCTTCGCCTGCGCGTCGATGGAGGGGTGGCCGAGGTCGTCGGCGCAGGCGAGGTGCGACCAGATCGCGACGACCTCGATGAGCGGCTTCGCGGCCGCGGCGGCCTGGACCAGCGCCGGCCATTCCGCAGGTGGGCAGCCGTTCCGGGACAGTCCGGTGTCGATCTTGAGGTGCGCCCTCCCGATCGCGTTTAGCCCGCTAAAGTCGCGTGCCCGGCGCACGCCGTCGGCTACGCGGGCGAGCTCGCCGAGGGAGCTGACGGCGACGTCGATGTCTTCGGCGATAGCGGCCGCGAAGTCGGCTTCGGGGGTGTCGAGCCAGCTGAAGAGCCGGACCTCGATCCCCGCGCGGCGCAGCGCGAGCGCCTCGCCAAGGGAGCAGGTCCCCAGCCAGGTGGCTCCGCCTTCGACGGCGGCTCGACCGACTTCGAGCGCTCCATGGCCGTAGCCGTCGGCCTTGACGACGGCCATCGTCTGGGCACCGGCGGCACGGGAAGCGAGCAGGGCGACATTGTGCCGGATGGCGGACAGGTCGATGACGACCTCGGCACGCGGGAAACTGGCGGTCATAACGACCACCAGTTTCCCACGAACCGGCTCAGGACAGGCGCGCCCCGTCGGTGGCGGAGAACACGTGCAGCTCGTCGGGGCGAACCCGCAGGTGCAGCGTGTCGCCCATGACCGGCGGCTTACGCGGGTCCACCCGGGTGACGACGTTCGACTTCGTACCCTCGGCGTCGGTCTCGGCCAGCTTGCCGTAGACGTACGCGTCCGAGCCGAGCTCCTCGACCAGTTCGACCTTGATCGGCAGCGTGCCGTCCTCGCTGGTGGTCACCTCAAGGGACTCCGGCCGGAAACCGAGGGTGACCGTGTCGCCGTCGGCCTTGGCGAGGATCTCGCGGGTCAGCGGCACGCGCGCGCCACCGAGTTCGGCACCGTCTTCGGTGAGCTTCGCGGTGACGAGGTTCATCGCGGGCGAGCCGATGAAACCGGCGACGAAAGCGTTTGCGGGCTTGTCGTACAGCGCACGCGGGGTGTCGCACTGCTGCAGGAGACCGTCGGAGAGAACGGCGACCCGGTCGCCCATCGTCATGGCCTCGACCTGGTCGTGCGTGACGTACACGGTGGTGACGCCGAGGCGGCGCTGCAGCGCGGCGATCTGCGTACGGGTGGACACGCGCAGCTTCGCGTCGAGGTTCGACAGCGGCTCGTCCATCAGGAAGACCTGCGGCTCACGCACGATGGCGCGGCCCATCGCGACACGCTGGCGCTGACCACCGGAGAGCGCCTTCGGCTTGCGGTCGAGGTACTGCTCGATGTCGAGCAGCTTGGCCGCGTCGAGCACCTTCTGCTTGATCTCCGCGGCCGGACGGCCGGCGATCTTCAGCGCGAAGCCCATGTTCTGGCCGACGGTCATGTGCGGGTACAGCGCGTAGTTCTGGAACACCATCGCGATGTCGCGGGCGCGCGGCGGCAACTGCGTGACGTCACGGTCGCCGATCCAGACGGCGCCGTCGTCGATGTCTTCGAGGCCGGCGAGCATCCGCAGGCTGGTGGACTTGCCACAGCCGGACGGCCCGACCAGCACGAGGAACTCGCCGTCGGCGATCTCGAGGTCGAGTGCGTCCACAGCGGGCCGCTCGGAGCCCGCGTAGCGCCGGGTCGCCTTGTCGTAGGTGATCGTGGCCATCGGTTCAGTCCTCTTTCGGTTTCGCGGAAATGCCGTGCCCGAGTTCGCGGGCTTCGAGATGCCGTTGCTGGATCCGGTGCCCCTCGGCGCGGTCCGCCTCGGTCGGCTCGAGTGGGGTGTAGCCGTGCTGTTCCTGCCAGCGGGGAGGTTCCGTGCTGGAAGCGAGGGCCCAGGCCGCCTGCCGCGCGGCGCCGACCGCGACGTACTCGGCGACCTCGGGGATGACGACGGGCACGCCGAACACGATCGGCGCGACCACTCGGACGGCGGCCGACTGCGCGCCGCCACCGATCAGGAGGACCCGGCGGACTTCGAGCCCCTGCTCGCGCAGGGCGTCGAGACCGGCGGCGAGCCCGCACAACATGCCCTCGACGGCGGCGCGGGCGAGGTTCTCGGGCGTCATGTTCGCGCGGGTCAAGCCGAAGAGCGTGCCCTTGGCGTCCGGGAGGTTCGGCGTCCGCTCACCGTCGAGGTAGGGCAGGAAGGCGAGGCCACCGGCGCCCGGTTCGGCGGCGAGCGCCAGTTCGTCGAGCCGCGCGAGTTCGACGCCGAGCATCGCGGACGTCGCGGTGAGCACGCGAGCGGCGTTGAGAGTGCAGGCCAGCGGGAGGAAACGGCCGGTGGCGTCGGCGAATCCAGCGACGATGCCGGAAGGGTCGGCGCTCGCTGTCTCGGAGACGCCGAAGACGGTGCCGCTGGTGCCGAGCGAGACCACGACGTCGCCGGGGACCAGTTCGAGACCGAGCGCGGCGGCCATGTTGTCGCCGGTTCCGGCCGAGACCAGGATCCCGTCCGGGGTGTGGCCCGCGGCTTCGGCGGGGTCGATGACCTTGGGCAGTTCCGGGGTACGCCCGCCGAAGGCGTGCGCGAGGAGGTCCTTGCGGTAGGTGCCGGTGGCCGGTGAGAAGTAGCCGGTGCCGGAGGCGTCGCCGCGGTCGGTGACCGGCTCGGCCCCTGCCCCCAGCAGCCGCCAGGTCAGCCAGTCGTGGGGCAGCAGCACGCGGGCGACGCGATCGGCCAGCTCGGGCTCGTTCTCCGCCATCCACCGCAGCTTCGTGACGGTGAAGCTGGCGACAGGCAGCGAGCCGACGGACTTCGCCCAGTTCTCGGGACCGAGTTCGCCACCGAGGTCTTCGGCCGCTTTCGCGGACCGGGTGTCGTTCCACAGCAACGCGGGCCGGACGACCTCGCCTGCCTCGTCGAGGGTGACCATGCCGTGCTGCTGACCGCCGATGCCGATGGCACCGACGCCGTCGAGGAGGCCGTCGGTGGCCTCGCGGAACGCGTCCCACCAGGCGGCGGGGGCGACTTCGGTGCCTTCGGGGTGCGAAGCGCGGCCTGTGCGGACGATCTCGCCGGTGTCCGCGTCGCAGACGACGACCTTCGTCGACTGGGTCGACGAGTCGATTCCGGCGACCAGGTCAGATTTCATATTCCGGCCCTTCCGGGTCGCACTCGACCTGCTCGATGGCCGTTCCCGCGTTCAGCGCCGCCTCGATCTCCTCGGTCGGCGTCAGATCGTCGGTGATCAGGAGGTCGTAGTCGCCGATGTCGCCGTGCGCGAAGGTGGCCGTGCGGCCGAACTTGGAGTTGTCGACGACCAGCACGTTGTGGCTCGAGGTGCGCAGCGCGGCCTTCTTGAGCGCGGCGTAGTCCTGGACCGGGTGGAACAGGCGGCCGACCGCGACCGCGGCGACCGAGACGAACGCGATGTCGGCGTGCGTGCGCTCGAGGAAAGCGAGGACGTCCGGACCCGCGCACGAGTCGTACTCGTGGTGGTACCGGCCTCCGGCGAGAACGACCTCGACGCTCTTGACCGGGCCGAGGATGCGGGCGGCTTCGAGCGAGTTGGTGATGACAGTGAGGTCCTCGATCTGGCCGAGGCGGCGCACGAGCGGGAAGAGCGTCGTCGAGTCGTCGACGAAGACCGTCTGGCCGGAGTGGACGTGCGCCGCGGCGGCCTCGCCGAGGGTGTCCTTCGTGGCCTGGTTGAAGGTGTCGCGGAAGCGGGCGGCCGACTCCATGGTCGTCGCCGGGTAGGCCTCGACCTTGCCGCGGAGTTTGCGGAGGAGGCGGCGCTCGGCGAGGTCGTCGAGGTCGCGGTGCATCGTCATCAGGCTGACGCCGAACCGGGTGGTGAGGTCGTCGATGCGAACCTCGCCGGTGGCGATGACGTGGTCGAGGATCTCCTGGCGCCGGTGCTCGACGGCGGCGTCCGAAGGCCTGGTCTTAGACATGGGCGACACCGTTCACGACCCGGACCTTCGCGGTCTCGGCGGGGTGGGTGTCGGCGCTCACACCTGCTTCTTACCAGATTATTCGCCCAGAGTTAACACGTAACTCGATAACTCTCGCATTTCTCCTCCCTCCCCCTTATGGCCCGCCGACCTGCGTTTAGCCCCCTAATCGCGCTCTGATGGCACCCGCCCGCAGAGCGCGATTAGGGGGCTAAACGCAGGTCGGGGCCCTGGTCAGGAGGACGGGGAGAGAACGGACCGGAGGGCGTCGGGGACGGCGCCCAGGATGCCGGACGCCGAGGTCGGGACGCCGTCGGCGGCCACCGCCCCGGCGAGCGAGTGGACGTGCGCGGCCGCCCCCGCCGCCAGCCACGGGTCGAGCCCGGCGGCGAGCAGCGCGCCGACCAGACCGGACAGCACGTCCCCCGAACCGGCCGTCGCGAGCCAGGATCCCCGCGGCGTGTTCACCAGCGCGCGCCCGTCCGGCGCCGCGACCACCGTGCAGTGCCCCTTCAAGAGCACGACGGCGTCGTACTTCCGCGCTGCCGAACGCGCCGCCGCGACCCTGTCCGCCCCCGGCGGCGAACCCATCAGCCGCTCGAACTCCCCCGCGTGCGGGGTCAGCACGAGCGGCGTGTCCGGATCCCGCGCGTCGAGCACGTCGGGCGATCGCGCGATGATCGTCGTCGCGTCGGCGTCCGCGCACACCGGCACGCCGCGACCGAGGACGAACCGCAGCACGTCCCGTCCCTCGTTCCCGGTCCCGATCCCCGGCCCGACGACCCACGCCTGCACCCGGCCGGCGTCCGTCACCGAACCCGTCGCGATGACCTCGGGCCAGTGCCCGCGCACCACGTCCGCGGCATGCCCGGCGTACCGCACCAGCCCGGACGTCGCCCGCACCGCCGCACCGGCCGCGAGCACGGCCGCCCCCGGATACGTCGCCGATCCGGCCGCGACGCCGACCACGCCCTGGCTGTACTTGTCGTCGTCCGGACCGGGCGTCGGCCACGCCGCGGCGACATCGGCCGTGTCCAGCCGTCGCACATCGGGCTCGCCGAGTTCCGGCCGCAGCCCAATGTCCACCAAGGCGATCTCGCCGCAGGACGCGGGCGCGAGGGCGTGCACCGGTTTGAGCGCGCCGAAAGTGACCGTACGGTCGGCGACGACCGCCGGACCGTCGACAGCGCCGGTGTCCGGGTCCACCCCGCTCGGCAGATCGACGGCCAGTACCGGCGAACTCACGTGCTCCAGCAGCGCGGCGGCGTCCGGCCGCAAGGGCCCTCGTGCCGAAATACCCACGATTCCGTCGACCACCAGATCCGCCCGTCGAATCCACTGTGGACCGTCCTCGATGGACACCACCTTGCCGCCGGATCGCTTCAAGGCGGCCAAACCCGGGCCGTGAGCGCGTTCGGGCTTCAGCAGGATCGCGGAGACGGCCACATTGCGGCGGCGCAGGAAAGCGCCGGCCCACAGGGCGTCACCACCGTTGTTGCCCGACCCGATGAGCAGCGTCACCCGCCGCCCCGACACCGAACCCGTGTGTCCGGCCAGCATCTCGGCGGCGTGCACCGACAGGCCGAAAGCCGCGCGCCGCATGAGCTCGCCCTCGGGAGTGACGGCGAGCAACCTGTCCTCCGCCGCGCGAATCCGTTCCGTGCTCCAGATTCCCTGCACGACGCCTCCGGCCTTTACTCGACGGTGACCGACTTCGCCAGGTTACGCGGCTTGTCGACGTCGTACCCGCGCGTGCGGGCGATCTCGGCGGCGAGCACCTGCAGCGGGACAGTGGAAACCAGCGGCTGTAGCAGCGTCGGGACGGCCGGGATCTCGATCAGCTCGTCGGCGAACGGGCGGACGGTCTCGTCGCCCTCCTCCGCGATCACGATCGTGCGGGCGCCGCGCGCCTGGATCTCGCTGATGTTCGACACCAGCTTCGAGTGCAGCACCGCGCGTCCCTTGGGCGACGGCATCACCACGACGACGGGCAGGCCGTCTTCGATCAGCGCGATCGGGCCGTGCTTGAGCTCGCCGGCGGCGAAACCCTCGGCGTGCATGTACGCCAGTTCCTTGAGCTTCAGCGCGCCTTCGAGGGCGACCGGGAAACCGACGTGACGGCCGAGGAACAGCACCGCCTTCGAGTCCGCGATCCGGCGGCCGAGGTCGCGGACCTGGTCCACAGTGGACAGAACCTTCTGCACCGCGGCGGGCATGGCTTCGAGCTCGGCGAACTCGCGGGCGACCTCGTCCGGGTACTTGGTGCCGCGGGCCTGCGCGAGCGCCAGGCCGACCAGGTAGTTCGCCGCGATCTGCGCGAGGAACGCCTTGGTCGAGGCGACGCCGATCTCCGGACCGGCGTGCGTGTAGAGGACCGCGTCGGACTCGCGCGGGATCTGCGCGCCGTTGGTGTTGCAGACGGCCAGGACGCGGGCCTTCTGTTCGCGCGCGTGGCGGACGGCTTCGAGGGTGTCCGCGGTCTCGCCCGACTGGGAGACGGCGACGACCAGCGTCGCGCGGTCCAGCACCGGGTCGCGGTAGCGGAACTCGCTGGCCAGCTCGACCTCGACCGGGAGACGGCACCAGTGCTCGATGGCGTACTTGGCGACGAGGCCCGAGTGGTACGCGGAACCACACGCGACTACGAAGACCTTGTCGACGTCGCGCAGGTCCTGGTCGGAGATGCGCTGTTCGTCGAGGATGATCCGGCCGCCGTCGAAGTGGCCGCGCAGCGTGTTCGCCAGCGCTTCCGGCTGCTCCTCGATCTCCTTGAGCATGAAGTACTCGTGGCCGCCCTTTTCCGCGGCCGAGAGGTCCCAGTCGACGGTGAACGGCTTGGCCTGGGCGGCGTCGCCGTGGAAGTCGGCGACCTCGTAACCCTCGCGGGTGATCACGACGAGCTGGTCCTGGCCGAGCTCGACCGCCTCGCGGGTGTGCTCGATGAACGCGGCGACGTCGGAAGCGACGAAGTGCTCTCCCTCGCCGACGCCGACGACCAGCGGCGAGGAACGGCGAGCCGCGACGATGGTGTCCGGCTGGTCGGCGATGGTCACGACCAGGGTGAACGCGCCTTCGAGACGACGGCAGACCGCGGCGACGCTGGCCGGGAAGTCGCCCTTCGTGTCGCCCTCGGCGTACGCGCGGGAAATCAGGTGCGCGGCGGTCTCGGAGTCGGTGTCGCTCGCCATCTCGACGCCCTCGGCCTCGAGCTCGGCGCGCAGGGCGGCGAAGTTCTCGATGATGCCGTTGTGCACCACGGCGACGCGCTGGGAGGCGTCGCGGTGCGGGTGCGAGTTGCGGTCGACCGGGGCGCCGTGGGTGGCCCAGCGGGTGTGGCCCATGCCGGCGGTGCCGGTGAAGGCGTCCCTGCCGATGGTGTCGAGCTGGGTCTCCAGGTTGGCCAAGCGGCCCGCCTTGCGCTCGACTTTCAGCGCGCCCGCGCCGTCGAGGACGGCGACGCCTGCCGAGTCATAGCCGCGGTACTCCATCCGGCGAAGCCCGCCGATGACGACGTCCAGGGCCGGGCGGTGTCCGACGTATCCCACGATTCCACACACGGCCACCAGCCTAACGACGGAAATTCGCCCCCTTCGCCCGGGCGGCGGCGCGTCGCGTTTAGCGGGCTAAACGCGATGCGCGGGGCGGCGCGCGGGCCGGACGGGGGTGCGGGCAGTAAGGTCACGAGCATGGCCAGCAAGCCCAAGCAGCTGCTCGCGGAGCTGTCCCACCCAGGTCCGCACGAGGTACTGCGCGGCAACCTCGCCCTGGTCGGACTGCCCGGCGTCGTGTTCACCCCCCGCTCGGGGCTCGGTCTGCCCGCGATCGCGTTCGGGCACGGCTGGCTGCAGCCCACCGGGAGCTACCGGCACCTGCTCCGGCACCTCGCGAGCTGGGGCATCGTCGCGGCGGCTCCGGCCACCCAGCGCGGGCCGCTGCCGTCGCACCGGCTGCTGGCCGGCGACCTGCTCACCACGCTCGAGCTGATCACGACGGTCCGGCTCGGACCGGACGGCATCAGCGTCGACCCGGCGAAGCTCGGTCTGGCCGGGCACTCGACGGGCGGCGGTTCGGCGGTGTTGGCCGCCGCGCAGGCGGCCGAGAACGATGACCGGCCGGAGATCCGCGCCGTCGCGACCATCACCCCCGCGCAGACGCTGCCGCCGGCGACGGTGTCGGCCCGGTCGGTGACCGTGCCCGGCCTGCATCTCGCGGCGGGCGGAGACCTGGTCGCGCCGTCGGTCGGGCATGCCGAGGCCATCGCGGACGCGTGGGGCGGGCCGGTGCAGCTGCGGACGCTCGGCAAGTCGTCGCACCTCGGCGTCACCGAAGGCAAGCACTGGAGCCAGCTGCTGCTGCACGGGAAGCCGCACCGCGGGACCCAGCAGCTGACGCGGGCGCTGTTCACCGCGTTCTTCCTCACTCACCTGACGGGGACGACGAAGTACCAGCCACTGCTGGACGCCGACGTCAAACGCGCCCCGATCGAGACCCAGGACGAACCCGCCGCCTGACCCACTCCCCCGGCGCCGACCTGCGTTTAGCGGGCTAATCGCGATCCGGCCCTCGACCCGCTCCCGGTTCCTTAGCCTGCCTACGCGTCGCGTTTAGCCCGCTAAAGGCGACACGCCCCGAGCGAGGGCACCCCGGCACCGGATCGCGTTTAGCGGGCGAAAGGCGACGCGGTCCCGGGCGAGGCGCGGGCGGCACCGGATCGCGTTTAGCCCGCTAAAGGCGACGTGGGGCCGGGCGGGCGAAGTGGGTAAAGAGAAGGGCCCGGCCCTGGGAGCCGGGCCCTGAAGTGCGGTGAAGCGGGTCAGTCGACCATCCACGAGTTGTTCGAAAAGTCGTCGTCGTCGAAGCCCTTGTCGTCACGGGCGTGACGACCCCGACGGCGCGCAGGCGTGCCAGGTGCACCGGGAGTACCGGGGACGCCAGGAGCGCCGGGCGCTTCGGGTATCCCGCCAGTCGGAGCGGGCGTCGGCGCCGCGGGCGGCGGGACGTCCACCGTCGCCGGCATCCCGGGCACCCCCGGCGCGACCGGAGGCGGTGGCGACGGAAGAGGCGCCGGCCGCGAAGCGTCAGGCCCCTGACGCGCGCCGAACTCGGCGAACCGGGCGTTCGGCTTGTCGTCGTCCTCGATGTCGAAGCCGATCATGTGGCTGCGGTCGGCGGTCGTCTTGCCGGTCAGCCAGCCACCCGCCTCCTTGCTCCGCTTCCCCAGTTCCTGCATGTGGGCCGCGTACTTGTCATGGACGGCGGCGTCCTTCTGCATGGTCTCCGCCGCCTGGGCCTTGGCGTCGGCGAGATGCCGCTCCCGCAGCCCGCGCTGCTCCGCCTGTTCCGTGATGGCGGCGTCCTGCCTGGACATGGCGGCCGCCAGCCGGTCGACAGCGCTCATCGGTCCTCCCTCGTTCCCCGGCTACCGATCATCGCTCGTAGCTGATCGAACGGTCGCCACCCTCGTCGTCGAGCGAACCGCTGATCCGGCCGCCCGCGCCACTGGTCTCGAAAATGCCACCCTCGACGCGGTACTGGCTCGACCCGCGCTGCGTGTCACCCCCGCCACCACCGGCCGCGCCGCCCATGGCGCCCATTCCACCCATCATGCCGCCCATCCCACCGGCCGAGCTACCGGCACCGGCACCGGCGGGCGCCGCGTCCATCCCGCCGGGAGCCGCCCCGAGACCGGCATCGGCCGCGGCCGGCTGCGCGCCGCCTCCGGACTGCGCGCCCGACTCAAGCGAACCGGCCTCGTTCAGCGAACCCGCCGAACCGCCCTCGCCGACGCCGCCGAGCGCGCCTTCGAAGCTGCCGCCGCCTCCGCCTCCGCTGGACGTCGGCACGGTGCCATCGCCACCCGCACCCGACGCGGCGCCACCGGAAGCTTCCGCCGACTCCGCGGCGGTCCCTTCGGCTCCGACGCCGACCTCGACGCCACCCGGAGCGCTGAACCCACCACCGCCACCGCCGCCAGGGGCCAAGCCGTCGGCCGGGGCAGGCATCGTGCGGATGTCGTCGGGCTTGCCGGGCTGCGGATTGCCGGGATTCCGGTCGTCGAGACCGTTCTTGATGTCGTCGGTCTGGACGACATCGCCGGGCTTGAGTTCCTTCTTCTCGCCCTTTTCGTCGAGGGTGTAGGTGGTCGGCTCGCCCTTGCCGTCGTCGACGGTCACCACGGTCGGGCCGTTCGGGCCGTCCGGCTGCTCGGCGGTGATCTTGAGGTTGCCGTCCTGGATGTGGATCTTGCCGTCCGGACCGGGCCGGTAGACGCCGTCCTTGCCGGGCTCGCCCTCCTTGACCGCGCCCTGCGGACCGAAGTCGCCGTCCTTGCCCTTGCCGTCCTTGCCCTCTTCGCCGGGCTTGCCGTCTTCGCCCTTGGGGTCGTCGAAGTCGAGCTTGTAGTCCTTCTCGTTACCCTTGCCGTCGTCGACCTTGATATCCATTTTGCCGTCTTTATCCGGCTCGGACATTTCGATCTTGTTGTCGCCCTTTTCGACGGTCATGGTGTCCTGACCGTCGATACCGTCCTTGATCGCCTCACCCGTCGCCGGGTCGATCGGGTACGGCTTGCCGGTCTCCGGGTCCATCTCGAGCGGCTTCCCGGTGACCGGGTTCGTGCCGTCGGCGGGCTTGTCCTCCGGTTTCGGCGCCTCGGGGACCGAGGCCGCGGGCGGCGTGCCGCCCCCACCACCGGGAGGCGTGCCACCTCCGCCACCGGGCGGGGTCCCACCGCCACCGCCGGGCGGGGTCCCGCTGCCACTGCCGTTGCCGTCGCTGCCCGGCGGCTTCTTCTCGGAGCCCGGCGGCTTCTCGGACCCGGCCGCGGGGAACGGGTTCGTGTAGTCCTCCATGAACCGCGAAAGCTCGTGATACTGCGTGTTGATCGTGTCGGTCGCGTTCTTGCAGAGCTTCTTGAAGTTCTCGAACCGCTCACCGAATTCTTTCGCGAACGACCCCTTCAGCCACTGCTTCGCGGCCCCGATCGCGTAGTCCTTGTTCTCGTCGTTCAGGTCGCAGTCGTCGTCACGCAGCCGTTCGGCGAGGTTGTTGCCGGGACACGCGGAGTCCAGCCAGTACGCGACGTCCATGAGCTTGTCTTTGGAGTCGACCTTGCCGTTCGCGATCTCGACGACCTGCTTCGCCGTGAACAGCGGTGCCGTGGCGACCTTGTCGACACGCAGCTTCAGCGTTTCGTCGACCTTCAGCTTGAGCGCGGTGTAGATCTTGTCGATCGTCGCGGGCACCAGTTTGATGGCACCGTCCATCTGCGCGACGAGTTCCTTCGCGTCAGGCTGGATCCGCTGCTCGTACTTGACCTTCGCCGCCGTCGCGCCCTCGCCCTTCCAATCGTGGAAGAGCGTGGTCAGCGCCGAAGTGGCGTCGGTCCCGGTCTGCTCGACGGCCTTCTTGGCGTCGCCGAGGTCCTCGACCTCGTCGAACATCGCCTGGAAGTTGATCTCGCGGTTCTCGTGGAACCGGTCCCAGATGTCGGTCTTGTAATTCATTTCGGACGGCTTGTCCGGCATCTTGTTCCAGACCTGCTCGATCCAGTCGGAGAAGAAGTCCAGTGCTGGGTTGCCGAGGTCGAGCACCTGGTCGGACTTGGTCGTCGCGCCGCCCGCGGCCGGCCTGGCCATGGAGTCGAGATCCTTGTCCGCCTTGTCGACGGCGCTCTTCTGCTTCTTGTCCGCGGCCGCGTTCGAGTCACGCTCGGCGATGGCCTTGTCGTAGGCCGCGTCCCCGCCGAAGAGCAGCGCGTTCTTGGTGCCCTGCGTGATGTACGGATCGTCGAGCAGGGCTTTCTTCTGCTCCCACGTGTACTTACTCATTGCGTCCCCGCCTTGTTGGCCGCCGCGGCGCTCGCCTGGTCGGATGAGGTATAGCGGGTCGACGCGGTGCTGACCCCGCCGGCGAGCTGCGTGAGCTGGCCCGCGTAGCCCTTCATCGCATCGGAAATGGCGAGGATTCCGGCGGCGTAGCCCTTTTGGTAGTCCTTGTGCACCCGGCCGAAGTCCGCGGGCTGGACCTGGGTCGGCCCCACCTTCCCCGCCTCGGACGTCGTGTGCTGAGCCGCGCGATCCAACGACGTCGACGCTGTGAGCATCGCCTCTGAATCGGCTTTGTAGCCCCCGTCCGGCATGACCGGTGCCCCCTTCGTCCCGCTGTATCCGCCTCGTTGTCCTACCTACGACGCACGCCGACAGCATCAGGTGCCGTCGCATATGCACACAGAATGTACCCACCGGTCAACGAAGCCGCAGGGACATTCACACCTTTGCTAACTCAAACGATTTCGGCGCAAGAGGCCTGGTAGACCGCGTTTTCGCGGTTTGCCGCCCGCCTCGATGGCCTCGGCGAGAACAGTCGCCGCGCCCCGGATGTCGACCAGGCGATCCAGCTCGTCGAGGTCGATGTCGATGCCGAACTCCACCTCGACCGTCGCCAGGAGCCGGACCCGGCGGCGGGAATCGACGCCCATCTCGGCGAAAGGCGTGTTCTCGTCGATGGTGTCCGGATCCACGTCGAAGGTCTTGCAGACGAGTGCCTTGATCTCGTCGACGTATTCGCTCCCGTCAGCTGCCATGGGGGAATTCTGTCCCATCCGCCGTCCAATACCGCGTTCTGGCCGCGGAACGCGCGACCTTGCCGCTGGACGTCCGGGGAAGCCCGCCGGGTTTCACCAGGAAGAAGGCCCGGAGGCGCACGTCGTGTCGCTCGGCGACGGCGCGGGTGGCCGCCCGCGCGATCTCGGGTTCGTCGAAGTCCGGGGCCTTTCGAGCCCGCTCGGCGACCACGACGACGCCCTCTCCTTCGTCGCTGTCGACTGCGAAGGCGGCGACCCTGTCGGGTCCGAGAAGGGGGTGAGCGGCGGCGACCGTCTCTTCGATGTCGTGGGGGCTGTGGTTGCGGCCGTCGATGATGATCAGGTCCTTCAGGCGTCCGGTCACGGAGAGCCTGCCGTTCCGGAGGGTCCCCAGGTCCCCGGTGCGGAGCCAGCCGCCTTCGCCGTCGAGCTCGGCGCCGAACACCTCGGCGGTCAGCTCGGGGCGCCGCCAGTACCCGGCCGCCACATTGGGCCCCTTGACCCAGATCTCGCCCACTTCGCCTTTAGCGGGCAAAACGCGATCCGGCGCCGGGACGACGCGGACCCGCTGGCCCCGGGGCCGTCCGATCTCTACGACTTCCCGGCCGTCCACTTCGGTCACCACGGGGCCGCCGGAATCGCCGCTGGCGACGTAGACCGTCGCCTCGGCCAGACCGTAGGACGGCCGGAAAGCGCCCCTCGGGAAGCCGTGAGGTTCGTACGCGGCCAGGAACTCCCGGACGGTCGCCGCCCGGATCGGTTCACTGCCGCTGAGCGCGATCGACACCGTCGAGAGGTCGTACTCGGCGCGCTTCGGCTCGGGCACGGCCTCGGTCACCAGGTCGTACGCGAAGTTCGGGGCCGCTGTGAGCGTGTTCGGATACGCCGACATCAGCAGCAGCCAGCGTTCCGGGCGCCGGATGAACTCCAGCGGCGCGATGAACACCGTCCGCCCACCGGAGTGCATCGTCCCCGCGATCAGCTGCGCCAGCCCCATGTCGTGGAAGAACGGGATCCAGCCGACGCACGTGGTGTGCTCGCCGACGTCGTAGGCGTCGCAAATCTGCCAGCACGCGGCCGACAACGCCCGATGCGTGATGATCACGCCGGCGGGCGAGCGCGTCGTGCCGGAGGTGTACTGCAGGTAGGCGGGGTCTTCGGGAGAGACCGGCGACGGCAGCGACCGGTCCGCCGGGTCCAGCGGCAGGGTGTCGATGGCGACGATCACGCGGGGAGGGGGCACCGGCTCGGCCTCGGCGAACTCCGTCAGCCGCTCGACCAGGGATTCCGATGTCAGCCAGATGTCGGCGTCGCAGTCGTTGAGGACTCCGACGAGCCGCTCGCGGTGAGCGCGGACGTCCGGCGCGGACAGTGGCACCGCGACGGCCCCGGCGTACAGCGCGCCGAAGAACGCGACGACGTAGGAAAGGTCCTGCCGCGCCGTGATCGCGACGCGGTCTCCCGGCTGGATCACTTCGCGCAGCTTCGCCGCGACAGCGCGGACGTGAACGAGGAGCTCGGCCCAGGTCAGCGTGTCCTCGACGGGTTCGTGCCGGTTCGAGCAATCGAGGTGCGTGTACGCCGGGCGCTCGATCTCGGCGCGCTCGAGCAGGCGCCGCACGAGCGGGGTCCGCAGCACTTCGGCGGGCACTTCTGGTGACACTTGCACATCCTCCGGCCGCGGCGTGGGCATCATACGAGCGTGGACGACTTCTTCGTGCTGGACGATCCGGCGGACCGCGTCAAGGCCCTGCGCGACCGCGAGCTCAGCTCGAACCCGGGCGGTGGTGCCGCCGAGACCCCGAACCTCCTGCTGATGGACGGCGCGGACCACCGGCGGCTGCGCGCGGTCGTCAAGGAGGTCATCGCCCTGGTGGAGCCCCTGCCGGACGCCGTGCTCACGGACCTGCGCGTCGCGATTAGCCCGCTAAAGTCGCTCCGGCGGTTCGACCTGGTGGCCGACTTCGCCAGGCCCGCGGCGGCCAGGGTGACGGAGGCGGTGCTCGGCACGGTCGAGCCGCTCGGCGAGAAGCTGCTGACGAACCTTTCGGAGACCGCCGCGAACCTGGACGTCTGGTCGGGCGGGCCGGGCGGAGCCGACACCGCCGCGATCAGGATCGCGATGTTCTTCCTCAAGGCGAAGGCCGTCGAAGGCGGCGGGCTGGCGCTGCTCCGCGAAGCGCACGAAGCGGGCCGGATCACCGAAGACGAGCTGATGATCACCCCGGTGATGCTCGCCCACGCGGCGTACGAGAACTCCATGAACTTCCTCGCCCTCGCAGGCCTCGAACTCCTACGCCGCCCAGACGTCCTCGACGACGTCCGCGGCCTGATTCACGAAATCGCCCCGACCCGCTTCGCCGCCCGCCGGGTGACAGCGCCGTTCTCCCTGGCGGACAAGGACTTCAAGGCCGGGGACAAACTGGCCATCCCGCTGGGCCCCGAGGCCGAACTCGCGTTCGGCCTCGGACGGCACACCTGCCCCGGCTCGCGGGTCGCGGTCGCCGAGGGCGAAGCCGCGCTTCGCGCCCTCGCCGAGATCCTGACTCCCGACCACATCGCCGAAGACGTCCGATACAAGACGCACGCCGTCTTCCACGGCGTCGAGCGGGCCATCGTGGTGCTGCGCGCCTGACCCCTCAGGTCGCCAGCCAGTCGGTTTCGGCGAAATCGTCGTCGTCACCCCGCGCGGCCGACCGCCGATGCCGCCCGGCCGGACGCTCTTCCGGCGCGGGCACCGGCGGCGGCGGCGGGGGTGGCGGCGGCGGCGGCGGCGGAGCCTGCGGCGCCGGACCGGTCGGAGCAGGCGGCCGGTACGAGATCGGCGGCTCGTCGGCCGCCCGGTACCCGGCGCGGCGCTCGTTCTCGGTCTCGTCCTCCTCGAACCCGAAGTCGCCGTCGTCCTCGACCTTGTCGCTCAGCGTCGACTCGGTCGCCCAGCCGCCCGCGGCCTCCGCTCGCCGCTTCTGCTCGAGCCGCGCGGTCAACGCCGCGCTCGTCTCCTGCTTGAGCTTGTCGCCCGCGGACCTGGTCTCCTCGATCGCCTTGGTCGCCCGGTTGTCGACCAGGTACATCCGGTCGCCGTTCTCGCGCTCCAGCCCGGCCAGCTTGTGCCGGAGTCTGGCGAGATCCTCCTCAGGATTCACTGATCCCTCCCCTGACCGCTAACGGAAGCCGATGACGCCGTCGTCGTCGAGCGAGCCGCTGATCCGGCTGCCCGTCGTCGTCGCGGTGTCGAACAGGCCGCCGTCGACGCGGTATCCGCTGGACGTGCGCTGCTGGTCTTCGCCGCCCCCTTGGCCGCCTCCGGCCCCTCCGCCGCCCATCATGCCCATGCCGCCCATCATCCCCGCTCCGGCCGCGGCCGGATCCTGGGCGCCCCCTCCAGGAGCGGAACCGAGTCCGGACGGCGCCGACGGGGCTGTCGCGCCGCCACCGGACCCGGCGGGATCCGACGAGTCGCCGAGGCCGTTGTCCTCGACGCCGAACGGGTTGCTCAACGACTGGGCCGTCGTCGACTCGGACGCGTCGTCCGTCGCCGCCGCCACCGACTCGACAGGGTGAGCAGGCGTCGAGGCGGGCCCTCCGCCGCCAGTACCGCCGGACGTGGCGTCGTGCGGACCGGCGGCATGCTCGGCCTGCTGACGCGCGACCTCTTCGACAGGCCGGGCCGCGGCGCCTTCCGCGGCGTGCCTTCCGGCGGCCTGCGGCGTGGACTCCGGGCTCGCGTGACGACCGCCCGCGGGTTCGTCTTCGCCCAAGGTGTACTTCGACGGCTGACCCGACCCGTCGTCGACGGTCACCAGCGTCGCCCCGCCGGGGCCTCCGGGCCGTTCCGCGGTGATCTTGAGGCCGCCATCCTCGATGTGGATCTTGCCGTCGGGGCCCGGCTGATGGACCTGCCCCGGACTCGCGAGGGGACGCGAAGCCGCCTGCTGGTCCAGCCGCTCGGCGGTGTCCTTGTGGACGGGTCCGCCCGCCGCGTCGCCGGTTCCCGGAGTGGCCTTGCCGTCGCCGAAATCGAGGTTGTAGTCCTTGGCCTGACCGGTGCCGTCCTGGACGGAGATACCCATCTTCCCGTCGGCGCCGGGCTCGGCCATGGAGATCTTGCGGTCGCCCTGTTCGACCGTCATCGTCTCGGGCTGGGTGCCGCCGGTGTCGTTCTTGATCGCCTCACCCGTGCGCGGGTCGATCGGATACGGCTCGCCGGTGGCCGGGTCGACGTCGAGCGGTTTGTCCGTGACCGGGTTCTTCTCCTGCCCCGGCACTTCCGGCACCTCGGGCTTCTCCGGCTGTTTGTATTCGACGGCGCTCGGCGGCGGCTTCTGCCCGCCACCGCCGGAAGACGGACCGCCCCCGCCGGAGGACGGGCCGCCTCCGCCGGTGTCCTTGCCGCCGCCACCCTTCTCGACGGGCTTTTCGCCGCCCGTCTCCGGGGTCTTGCCCAGATCCGCGAACGGATTCTCGACCACCTGGCCGAGCGAATCGAAGTACGCCTTCCACGCGCCGTTGATCGCGTCGCGGGTGTTCTTGCACACCAGCTGGAAGTTCTCGATGTGCTTGCCGAACCAGCCGAGGAAGACGTTCTTCAGCCAGGCCACCGCCTGAGGTTTGAGGACCTCGTCGATGGTGCTCTGGTCGATGTCACCGCCGTCGTCGTTGAACGCGTTCTTGGCTTCGATGCTCAGGAACTTGATGCAGTGGATGATGTCGTTCTGGCTGCACGAACCGTCGGCGATGCGGATGATCCGCTCGATGTCCTGCGCCGTGGCGCCGTCGATGTTGTCGGTGTACCACTTCTGCAGCCAATCGACCTTCTCCCGGCAGAACTTGCCCACCGAGGCGTTGGTCCGGAGAAGCCCGTCACCGGCGGCCTTGAAGGCCTCGGCGACCAGACCGGTCTTGTCCGAATAGGCCTTCTGATAGGCACGCGCCTGATCGGCCGCGGGGCCTTCCCAGGTGCCGAGTGAATTCCCCAGTTTCCCGGAGACGTCCTGCGCCGATCCGGCGACGGCCGTGCCGACCGCGGTCAGCTCGTCCGCGCTCGCCTTGAACAGGTTGAACGGGATGTTGTCCTGCTCGTGGTACAGCCGCTGGAGTTCGCCGAGTGAGACGGCCGCCCCGCCACCCGCCAGGCCCAGCGCGCGGACGTAGAACGGGTGGAAGATCTCGTAAACCTTGAACCCCGACAGACCGGGGACCATGATGTCGTTCGAATTCGCGCAGCCCGGGTCGGTCTCGGTGGCGCGACCGGCGATCTCCTGGCTCTTCGCCGCGTCCTTGTTGAGCGCGTCGCGGTCGCCCTGCCGCCCCGCGGCCTGGTTCGCGTCGTACTTCTCGTGCGCGTCCTTGTACGCCTTCTGGACGTCTTCGAGGTAGGCGTCATTGTCACCGATGTCGCTTTCGGTGATCCAGTCACCGTTCATCGACTTGATGTAGTCCCGGAAGCCGTTCCGCTCGGCTTCGCTGGCGAAACCACAGCTTTCCGGCGACTCGTCTTCGATGTAGTCGATGTAGTTGAGGGCGAGTTCGCGTTTGGTGTCGCGGTCGATGTTCGGGTCGTTGAGGATCTTCTCCACTTCGGCCCGGCTGGGAATGTCGTGGCCGACGTCACCGCCGACATCTGCGAGGCCCATCAGTGCTTCCTCATCTCGGCGGCACTGGCGTCCTCATTGGACTGGTAGAGGTCCTTGGACGCCGCGAGCTTGCGGCCGAATTCGTCCGAAGCCGCGAGATAGCTCCGTGCGCACTTCGCCATGCGCTGGATGCTCGCGGAATAACCCGTGAAGCAGTCACCGTGCGCGGGCCCGAAACTCGCCGCGCTCAGGTTGATCTGCTCGACCGCCCCGATCGGCCCCTCACAGGCCTGCTTGGGCAGGTCCTGCAGGACCTTGGCGGCCTCGTTCAGCTGCGCCGTGTCGACCTTGTGCCCTTTGCCCGTCACTCTTCACCCTCCCCTGAGTGCTCACGTCCCATCCATGATCGGACGCGCGCGGCACCGTTTCGGTGCCGGTGACCCGCACACGGAATGTACCGGGCCGGTAACCCGTGCGCAGCGACTTGGGAAGGAAGACCGCGGGAGGGTTACGAGGCGGAGGAGACGACTCCGGCGAGCCTGTCGGCGGCCGCCTGTGCGGTGTCGTGCGCGGTGGCTTCGACCATCACGCGGACCAGCTGCTCGGTGCCCGACGGGCGCAGCAGGACACGGCCCTCTTCGCCGAGTTCGGCCTCGACGGCGCCGACGGCGTCGCGGACCGCGGCCGAGGCGGCGACCGCCGCCTTGTCCGCCACCGGGACGTTCACCAGCACCTGCGGCAGGCGGTTCATGACGGCGGCGAGGTCGGCGAGCGACTTGCCGGTGGACGCCATGCGGCTCATCACGCGCAGCGCGGTGAGGAGACCGTCGCCGGTGGTCGCGAAGGCGGGCAGGACGACGTGGCCCGACTGCTCGCCACCGAGCGCGAACCCGCTCGCGCGGAGCTCTTCGAGGACGTAGCGGTCGCCGACGGCGGTGGTGACGAGGTTGATGTCGTGCGCACGCATCGCCAGGTGCAGGCCGAGGTTGCTCATCACGGTCGCGACGAGGGTGTTCTTGGTCAGCTCGCCGGTCTCGGCGAGGGCGAGCGCGAGGACGGCCATGATCTGGTCGCCGTCGATCAGTTCGCCCGCGGCGTCGACCGCGACACAGCGGTCGGCGTCACCGTCGTGGGCGATGCCGAGGTCGGCGCCGTGCTCGACGACGGCCGCGCGCAACGCGTCCGGGTGATTCGACCCACAGTGCTCGTTGATGTTGACGCCGTCCGGGTCGGCGTGGATCGCGATGACCTCGGCGCCGGCCTTGCGGTAGACCTCGGGGGCGGCGAAGGACGACGCGCCGTTGGCGCAGTCGACCACGACACGCAGGCCCGCGAGCGGGTGCGGGGTGGCCGACAGCAGGTGCTGGGTGTAGCGGTCACCCGCGTCGGCGACGTCCTTGACGCGGCCGACGCCGGTCCCTGTCGGGCGGGTGACGGGAGCGGCGAGACCGGCCTCGATCTCGTCCTCGATCCCGTCGGGGAGCTTGTGGCCGCCCGCGGCGAAGAGCTTGATGCCGTTGTCGGGCATGGGGTTGTGGGAGGCGGAGATCATCACGCCGAGATCCGCTTCGAGCGAGCCGACCAGGTAGGCGACGGCGGGCGTCGGGAGGACGCCGAGACGGAGCACGTCGGCACCGGCGGACGTGAGACCCGCCACGACGGCGGCCTCGAGCATCTCGCCGCTGGCACGCGGGTCACGGCCGACGACCGCGACCGGGCGGTGCGAACGGTCGTGGGCGGCGAGGACGCGGGCGGCGCTGGCGGCGAGCGAGAGCGCCAGCTCCGGGGTCAGCTCCTCGTTGGCGAGGCCACGTACGCCGTCGGTACCGAATAGGCGAGCCATCTGTCGACCTCCTTGAAAAACCACCACGACAACCTAGCCAGTCCCCCACCCCCTCTTCGCGTTTAGCGGGCTAAACGCGACGCGCGGAGCGCGTTTAGCCCGCTAAAGGCGAACGCGTGGGGCACACGGGACTGCTGTGACAACGGGGCCCCGGGAACGACGGGACCCTGGAAACACGGAAGCGCCCATCCGAGAGACGGATGGGCGCTTCCGCGGGTTGCGCCAGAGGCGCGATCAGCGCTTGCTGTACTGCGGAGCCTTACGGGCCTTCTTGAGGCCGTACTTCTTCCGCTCCGTGGCGCGAGCGTCACGGGTCAGGAAGCCGGCCTTCTTCAGGGCCGGGCGGTCGTCGGCGTCGACCTCGACGAGCGCACGGGCGATCGCGAGACGGAGCGCGCCGGCCTGGCCCGAGATCCCGCCACCGTGCAGGTTGGCGAAGATGTCGAACGAGTCGGGCTTGTCGACCGTCACCAGCGGCTCACGGATGAGCTGCTGGTGCACCTTGTTCGGGAAGTACTGTTCGAGCGTGCGGCCGTTGAGCTTGAACTCACCGGTACCGGGAACGACGCGCACCCGGACCACGGCTTCCTTGCGGCGGCCGACGGTCTGGGCGTTGCCACCGGCGGCACGCGACGGGCGCGGGGCGGCCGGCGTCTCGCTGGTCGCGACGGCTTCGCCGACTGCGGGGGTCTCCGTGGTCGCGACGGCCTCGGTGGTGGCCTCGGTCGCGGTCTCCTCGGTGCTGGTCACAGACTGTTCCTCACTCACTGCGCGACCTGCGCGATCTTGGTGATCTCGCGCGCCTGCGGCTGCTGCGCGGCGTGCGGGTGCACGGCGCCGGCGTACACCTTGAGCTTCTTCGCCTGGGCGCGGCCGAGCTTGTTCTTCGGGAGCATGCCCTTGACGACCTTCTCGAGCAGGTGCTCGGGCTTGGTGTCGAGCAGTTCGCCGAAGGAGCGCTTCCGCAGGCCGCCGGGGTAACCGCTGTGCCGGTACGCGAACTTCTGCTCGCGCTTGTTTCCGGTGAGCGCAACCTTCTCGGCGTTGACGATGATGACGAAGTCACCGGTGTCCACGTGCGGGGCGTAGGTCGGCTTGTGCTTGCCGCGCAGCAGCGTGGCGACCTCGGTCGCGAGCCGGCCGAGCACGACATCCTCGGCGTCGATCACGTGCCAGGCACGAGTGACGTCGCCGGGCTTGGGGCTGTACGTGGGCAAGGGTCTACCTCGTCGTCAACATTGCGTGTGGGTTCTGTGCGGGCCTAGCGCTTACGCGCCGCAGCGCACAACGACATATGAAGATACCCCCACGCCCGACCCTACTGCGAAGCGGGGGTCGGTCCGGGGTCCCATACTAGGACCGGCGCCCGGCGGGCGCCCCGCAACTGTACCTCGCCGGTGTGGCGGAACCGCCCACGGCATCGTCCTTCGCGGGAGAGGATGAGACGATCCGGACGCGCACCGCGCGCGGGGACTCGATCAGGGGAACGGCGATGAACAAACGGCCAACGACCATCTTGTGCGTGCTGGGCGCCGTGCTGGCGCTCACCACAGCCTGCGGCCAGGCGCGTGCGGGCACCGCCGTGCCGAAGGGCGACGACGCGGCGACCTACGTCGGCACGAAGTTCGAAACGGCGATGAACAAGCTGCAGGACACCATCGGCGACCAGCGCGACGTCACCAGCGAATCGGGCGCCTACTTCCGGTTCGACGAGAAGTACGTCCGCAGCACGATCTCCTCGGCCCGCACCGGTTCCCCGGAGGCACGGGTCAGCCGCCAGCGCTCGCAGAAGAACCCGGACGACAGCATCGACTGGTACACCCCGGCCGACGGTGCCGTCGAATACGTGTACCTCGGCCCGGCCTACAAAACCCTCGCCCCGACCCAGTGGGTCTCGATGCTGAAGTCCGAGGCCGGGCTGACCATCCCCTGCGCGTGGGTCGGGATCATCACCGCCTGCAAGATGGCCGACGCGATCGCCGTGTCCTACAACGCGGACAAAAAGGTCGTGAAGGGCGCCAAAAGCCTTCCGGACAAGCGGATCGAGCTGACCGCCGACGTCCCGTTCGGGAAGTTCATCGAACGCCGGGTGGAGGTTCTGCCGACGTCGATCAGCAGCGGCATCACGGACGAGATGAAGAAAGCCCCGGTACGGACCACCGTCTCCCTCAACCCGGACGGGACGCTGAGCCAGATCGTGATGGAGGCGAAGATCGAGGGCAACGGGCACAAGATCGAGCTGCGCTACGACTTCCGCTTCACCGGCAAGGCGACCACGCAGGACCTGCCGAGGCTGCCGGACGCTTCGCAGATCACCGTGCTGCCGGACAAGGCGGCCAAGGACGACTTCAACCGCCGGTTCAACGAGTTGAAGGGCGTCTGAGGCATGACCGACCAGCAACCGCAGCAGCCACAGCAGTGGTGGCAGCCGCCGGCGAATCCCGGTAACCAGCAGCAGGGCTGGCAGCAGGAAGGGCAGGCCACCGGACCGCACGCCGGGCAGTGGCAGCAGAACGACCCGAACGCCGCGAGCACCGGTTCCTACACGGGACAGTGGCAGCAGCCCGCCCAGCCCGGCGTCACCGGCTCGTTTTCCGGGCCCTGGCAGCAAAGCGGGGCCCCGGCGCCGGGCACGGCGTGGCAGCAACAACAGCAGCAGCCGCCCGCGCCGCAGCAGGATTGGCAGGCACCGCACCAGAATCCGGGCACTCCCCCGCAGGGGCAGTACGGCGGAGGGTTCCAGCCCGCGCAGTCGTCTCAGTACGGCGGGCTCGGCGCTTTCGGTGCCGAGCCCGAAAAGAAGCCGAAGGTACCCAAGAAGGCATTGCTGATCGGCGGAATCGCCGCGGCCGTGGTGGTCGCGGGCGGCGTCGGGGCCTGGCTGCTCGGCGCTTTCGCGGGTGACAGCCTCGATCAGAAGTCGGTCCAGGACGGGGTCACCCGGGTGCTCAACGAGCACTACGGGGAGCCGGACGTGAAGAACGTGACGTGCCCTTCCGGTCAGCCGGTGGAGAACGGCACCACCTTCGACTGCTCGATCGACCTTTCGGGACAGCAGAAGAAGGTCACCGTCCGGGTGCTGAACACCACCCCGGAATTCGAGGTCGGCGCGCCGCACTGACGGACACGGAAAAAGCCGCGGCGGCACACCCGTCGCGGCTTTCCTTTGGCACAAACGAAACGGCGGGCTCGGCATCCGAAGATGCCTGCCCGCCGTTGCTCGTTCGGAGCGTGAGACTCAGAACAGGCCGGTGACGCCCTGCTCCGTGCTCTGGTAACCGTCGGCCAGCTGCGGCAGCACGCCGGCGACCTGCGCGAGAAGCTGCTTGAGCTCCTCGAACTTGTTGTCCCACTCGGTCTGCGCGGACAGGTACGCGGTCTGCGCGTCACCCTGCCAGGTGTTGACCAGCGGGGCGAGGTCGCTCTTCAGCTGACCGAAGAGGGACTCCAGCTCGCCGCCGGTGTTCTTGCAGTCGTCGGCCGCCGCGTGGATCGTGGCGTAATCGACCTTCATCTCGCTCATGATTTCCTCCAGTGATCAAGAAAGTCTTGGGGTTGCCGCGGGGTGGAGCCAGATCAGCCGAGGACGCCGAAGCCCTTGTTGACCGAGTTGATGAGTTCCTGCTGCTGCTGCTCGGAAGCGTTGTACTTCGAGCCGGCCTGCTCGAGCAGGTCACCGATGTTCTGGAGGGCCTGGTTGAGTCCACGGCCCGTCTCGTCGAAGCGCTTCATCACGTTGTTGAACGCGATCGAGGCGTCGCCGGTCCAGCCCGCGCGGGTGGCCTCGATGTTGTCGCGGAGCTTGCTCAGGTTCGAGTCCATCGAGACGCGAACCTCGGTCACCCGCTTCTCAGCCTGGGTGAACTGTTCGACGTTTCCTTGAAAGCCGCCGGCCATGGGAGCTGCCCCCTTCGTTCGTGGTTTATCCGTACTGGGTGAAGTTCGTTTGGTACGGACCTACGACGGAGACACTGCCACGTCTGGTTCCCTCTTGTCGCTCGTTGGTTTCAAGTAGTTGCTTGCGTTAACGCTCCCGGCGGGAACCGCACGCGAGAGCTCGGCGCGCACGCGGTGATTCACGCGAAGAAAAGCGCTTTCACCAGGGGATTTCGCAAGTGCACAGTGATCGGTCAATCGACGCGGCGCATAATTCGCGACTGCGAAAAGTCGTCGTCCTCGTCACCCACACGTGGCCGTCGGGCCACTGGTTCTGGCCGAAAGGGAACCAAGTCTGCCGCTGAGGGCAAAGGGGGAACCGGAAGACCGGCGCCCGCACGGAACCGTTTCGCGGCGTTCCGGACGACGCTCGGAGTCGGCGCGGTCTCTCCACCCGCGAGCCGTCCCTTGCCGAATTGCTTCGCCAGTTCGGCGTTCTCGCCCCGGCGGCGTTCGTACCGCGCCTTGGCCGTACGGGCGACCTGTCTGGCATAAGTGACCGCGTCGCGCCCTGTTCGCGCGAAGTGTTCGGCGGGGGTCTCGGATTCGGGTGGCATGCGCCTCCCCCTTCAGTTGACGACCGCCATCGTTTTGACGACCTGCTCGCAGGCCGCGCTCACCCGCTGTTCGAGCGGTGAGCCGGTGCCGTACTGGCAACCGATGTGGACGCGGATCTTTCCCTGAGCGACGACGTACCAGTCGACGCGTGCCTTCGGCTTGGTCTCGCGGTAGTAGACGACGGTCTTGCCCGCGTAGTTCGCGGAACCGTTGAAACCACTGTATTTCTCCGGCGAGTTCGTCGCCCCGGTACTGAGGTTGTCGACGAGCTTCTGTCTGTTGGCAGTGGCGTCGTAGTCCATCACGTACTCCTGGGCGACCACGAGGTCGTCGCCGGTGAGGGACTCGCTCGGATGGATCACCACCTGACGGTCGGCGACGCGGTCGTCGGTCTGCGTCCAGTCCATCGGCGCGATGAAGCGGTAGTCGTACTGCGCGAGCGTCCGGCCTTCCGGTTCGGCCTCCCCGCTGTTGATCGCGAAGAGGACACCGCCGACGACCGCGGCCACGGCCACGACGGCCGCCGCGATGATCCAAGGCGTCTTCTTGTTCTTCCCGCCCCGCTCGGCGGGTCTGGTTTCGCGGGAGGGCTCACCAGGCCGCCACGGCGGCGGTGCCGCTGCCCCCTGCTGTCCCATCGGAGGCGACGGCGGCCCCAGCTGCCGCGTCGCGTTTAGCGGGCTAAACGCGTTCTGCGGGGTCGGGGGCGGGGTGGGCTGGTGGGGGAACGGGGGGCGCCGGTCGGCGGGGGCGGGGGCGCCGCCGACCCGGGAGACCGCGGAGCCCGCCAGCGAGCCCGTCCGGTCCGGATCGATCAGCACCGCGCGCAGGGCGCCGCGGGCGACCACGGTCTCCGGCTGGTCCAGCGTGGTGGGCACGACACCGGTCCGCTCGTGCACCAGCCGGGACACCATCGGGATCCGGCTCGACCCGCCCACCAGGAAGATCGCCGTCAGCTGCTTGGGCCGCAGCCCGGATTCGCCGATCGCGGCCACGGTCAGCTCGACCGCGCGCCCGAGCGGGCCAGCGATGAGCCGCTCGAGATCCTCGCGGGTCACGTGGGCGTCGGCGAACGGCGGCGGCATCGGGACGTCGGTGTACGCGTGCCGCGACAGCGTCTCCTTCGCGCCACGCACGTCCTGCCGCAGTACGCGCCGCCGTCGTCGGTCCGTGAGTTCGCGGCCTTCGACCAGCTTCCGCCATTCCGGCGGATCGACGGACGACACGAGCGACCCCACGTGCTCCAGGAGCGCCTGATCGACGTCCGCTCCCCCGAAGCTCGGATCCCCCCGGGTGGCCAGCACCTGGAACCCGGCGCGTTTAGCGGGCGAACTGCGATCCGCCGGGCTGCCGGGCATGCGCTGGACCACGGAGACGTCGACGGTGCCGCCCCCGAGGTCGAGGACCGCGAGTGCGTCGCCGGGACGGCCGCTGAACTCGACGGTGCGTTCGGAGTTGAGCTCGGCCGGAGCGAACGTCGCCGCGTGATAGACCGCCGCGGCGACCGGCTCCGGCACGAGGGCGACCTGACGCGCGAGCCCGCCCGCCGCCTGCCGGAGCAGCCGGGTCCGGGTCGCGCCCCAATCGGCCGGGTGGGTCAGCACGAGCAACTCGACCTCGGCGTCACCGGCGAGCCGGCGCGCCTCGGTCACCGCGCGTTTCAGCACGGCGTGGACGACGTCGGTCACACGGAGGACGTTGTCGCCCAGCAGCAGGTCGCCTTCGTCGATCCGGCGCTTCGGATTCGGTTCGTAGCGCGACGGATCCACCGCCGCCTGCCGTTCCGCCTCCTGGCCGACGAACAGCGTCCCGTCCGGCGCGGCGTAGACCGCCGACGACATCAGCGGCTGCCCGTCCACCACGACGACCTGCGGTTCGCGGCCGTTGATCGAAGCGACTACGCAGGTGCTCGATGTCCCGAAGTCCACCGCTACCCGCACTGTCACAAGCCACTCCCGCAGATCGTCGTCTTCACCCCGAGCCCGGCCCGTCCCTCACCTGGTTCCGCGGGAGGTCAGTCCGGCTGGATCCACGAGACCTGCATGAGCTGCTTGCCGTGCTTCCGGGTGACGAGGTTTCCTCGGCCCGGCGGCATCTGGCTCGGCTTCACGTTGGCGACGAGGTTGCCCTCGTCGCGCGAGCCGTTCATGACCATACCGGGCGCCGCGATCTCCCTGAGCTTGCCGAGGATCGGGTCGAACATCGCCCGGCTCGCGCCACCGCTCCGGCGCACCACGATCACGTGCAGACCGACGTCCTTCGCCTGCGCGAGGAACTCGGCGAGCGGCTTCAGCGGGTTGCTCGACTGCGTGGCGACCAGGTCGTAGTCGTCGACGATGACGAACAGTTCCGGACCGGTCCACCAGGAGCGGGTCTTCAGCTGCTCCTGCGTGACGTCCGGACCGGGGAGCCGCCGGGTCATCGACCCGTGGACGTCCTTGACCATGCTGTCCAGCTGCGCGGCGGACACCGCGTAGCCGAGCAGCTGGTCTCCGCCGACGAAGCCGAGCATCGTGCGCCGGTAGTCGACGAGGATGATGACCGCTTCCTGCGTCGTGTACCGCTCTGTGATGCCTCGGGTGATCTGCCGCAGCAGGTTCGTCTTGCCCGACTCGCCGTCCGCGAACGCGTAGAAGTGCGAATCGGCGGCGAAGTCGAGGTAGATCGGCTGGAGGTCTTCCTCGTTGACGCCGATCGGCACCAGCTTCGAGTTGCGCTTGGAGTCGATGCTGAGGACCTCGTCGTAGGTGACCATCTCCGGCAGCAGGCGGACCTGCGGCGCCGGGCGGCCCCGCCACGCGGCCTTGATCTTCGCCACGGCGTCGGCGACACCGGCGGCGATGTCGTCCGGGCTGCTCGATCCGTCGATACGCGGCAGACCGGTCAGCAGGTGCAGCTTGTCCCTGGTCAGGCCACGGCCGGGACGGGCGGCCGGGACGTTCACCGCGACCCGGCGGTCGATGTCCGACTCGCTCGGGTCACCGAGGCGCAGCTCGAACCGGGAACCGATCATGTCCTTGATCGCCGGGCGGATGTCCGCCCACCGGTTCGCCGCGATGATGACGTGCACGCCGTAGGAAAGACCCTGGGTGGCGAGCTTGGTGATCGAGATCTCCAGCTCGTCGAAGTCGTCCCGCAGCGCCTTCCAGTTGTCGACGATCAGGAAGGCGTCACCGAAGGCGTCGTCCTCGGGCTTGATCTCGCCCCGCCGCTTGCGGTTGCGGAACTCGTTCATCGAGTCGATGCCCAAGGCACCGAACCGGCCTTCCCGCTCGGTGAGCAGGGTGGTCAGCTCGGCCACGATCCGGCGGGCCTTGTCCGGCTCGCGGCGGGCGACGGCGACACCACCGACGTGCGGCAGGCCCTGGAGACCGGCCAACGTACCGCCACCGAGGTCGAGCGCGTAGAACTGCGCTTCCTCGGGGGTGTGGGTCAGCGCCATCGACATGATCAGCGTCCGGAGCATGGTCGACTTGCCCGATTGCGGGCCGCCGACGATCACACCGTGCCCGGCGCCACCGGAGAAGTCGGCCCACAGCAGGTCACGACGCTGTTCGTACGGGCGGTCGACGATGCCCATCGGCACCTGCAGTCGTCCGTTGCCGAAGAACCCGACCGGGGAAAGACCGCGGTCTTCGGTGGGGTTCAGGTTCGGCAGCAGGGTGTCGAGCGAGTTCGGCTCCTTGAGCGGCGGCAGCCAGACCTCGTGCGCGGGCGGGCCCTGGCCGAGCAGCCGGGACACGATCACGTCGAGCTCACTGGGCTCGACGGCCTCCTCCGGCTTGCTCTCCTCCACCGGCGCGGCCTCGATCTGCTGCGGCTCCGGCTCCTTCGGCAGTTCGACGAAGTCCGGGACGAACAGCTGCGGGCGCTTGTCCGCGCGGACCACGGTCGCGACCGGGCCCGCCGCCTTGATACCCGCGGGCCGGTACGGGCCCGAGACGTAGGAAGCCTTGAAGCGGACCAGCGTCGAGGTGTCGTACTTGAGGAAACCGCCACCGGGGACGGACGGCAGCTCGAACGCGTCGGGCACGCCGATCGCGGCACGGGATTCCGCGGCGGAGAAGGTCTTCAGCCCGATGCGGTAGGAAAGGTGCGAGTCGAGACCGCGCAGCTTGCCCTCTTCCAGCCGCTGCGACGCGAGGAGCATGTGCATCTGCAGCGACCGGCCCAGCCGCCCGATGGCGACGAACAGGTCGATGAAGTCCGGCTTCGCGGCCAGCAGCTCGGAGAACTCGTCACAGACGATGAAGAGCGCGGGCAGCGGGTCGAGGTCGGCGCCGTTCTCGCGGGCTTTCTCGTACTCCCAGACGTTCTTGAAGTTACCGCCGTTCTTCAGCGCTTCCTGGCGCCGGTTCATCTCACCGGCCAGCGCGTCCTTCATCCGGTCGACCAGCGTGACCTCGTCCGCGAGGTTGGTGATGACCGCGGAGACGTGCGGGGCGGCGTCCAGGCCGAGGAACGTCGCACCACCCTTGAAGTCGACGAGGACGAAGTTCAGCGTGCTCGACGAGTGCGTGGCGAGCATGCCCAGCACCAGGGTGCGGAGGAACTCGGACTTACCGGAACCGGTCGCCCCGATGCACAGGCCGTGCGGGCCCATGCCCTCCATCGCGGCTTCCTTGATGTCCAGCTCGACCGGCTGGCCGTACTCGCCGACGCCGAACGGGACGCGGTAGCGGTCTCGCACCGGGCGCGGCCGCCAGGCCTGCTGGACGTCGAAGGTCATCGGGTCGCCGGGGATGCCCAGCAGTTCGAGCAGACCGGGGTTGGACAGCAGCGGCTCTTCCTCGGCGGCGTCCTGCGCGGCGGTGCCGACGCGGTACGGGGCGAGAAGTCGTGCCAGCGCTTCGGACTCGACCACGCTGAGCGTGTCCGGACGGCCGAACCACTCGACGCCGCCGGCGCTGCGCGCGCCGAGGCGGTCTTCCTCGACGACCAGCCGCAGGCCACGACGGGCCGCGAGGTTGCCGATGGAGTCGGAAAGGTCGATCAGGGTGACGCCGACCAAGCCCTCTTCGAGGATGATCTGCTCTTCGCGGGTGACCTCGGCGTCGTCGACGATGATGACGACGTGCGGCTGGTCCGGGGCGGGCGTCGCGTTGCGGGAGAACCGCTGGCGGTCACGGAGTTCTTCGTCGAGCCACTGCTCGATCTGTGCGAGGGAGCCGGCCATCATCCGCAGCTGGCCGATGCCGTCGGCGAGCGCCGGGTGCTGGGCGTGCGGCAGCCACTTCGCCCACTCCCACTCCTCCTTCGCGCGTCCCGCCGTCGCGACCGCGATGAGGACGTCGTCGGGGCTGTGGAAGGCGACCAGCTGGGCCAGCATCGCCCGGGTGAGACCGCGGGTGAGGCCGCGGTCGCCCTGCATGCTGACCGCGGCGAACCCGCGGAGGGTGATCTGGGTCGGCAGGTCCGGGACGATCGAGTGCGCGCGGACGAACCGGCGCAGGGCCAGCGTGGCGATCGGCTCCAGTTCGTCGACCGGGCCGGTCTGCGGCGGCACGAGCCGCGTCGCGAGCCGGTGCGAGCTGCGGCCGACGCGGAGGTGGAGGAAGTCCTGGTCGTTCTGGCGGCGTTCCCACATGCGGCGGCTCGCGGCCAGCGACCACAGCGTCTGCGGGTCGGGGTGGACCCACTCGAGCGCGGCACGCTGGTCGACCATGGCCTCGCGGGCCCTGTCACGCATCTGGCCGAGGTAGCGCAGGTAGTCCTTGCGGTCCTCGTCCATCTCGGCCTTTTTGGCGCCGCCGCCCTTGCCCGCGCCGCCGGCCATCATGCCGACGGTGCTGAGCACCATCATCCCGCCCATCATCATCATCATGGGATTGCGTCCACCCGTGGTGAACATGAAGACCATCATCCCGAGGGAGGCGACGATCATCACGGCGGGAAGCAGCTTCATGACGATGTTGCCCGGGATGGTGCGCGGCACCTCAGGCGGCGGTTCGAGATGCACCTCGCCGCCCGGCGGCCGCGGGGCCGCCAGGCGCGGTGACTTCTTGAACTGCAGCGTGCTCATCGAAGGACCCCTCTTCAAACTCGACGATGGCGGCCACCGTTGGTGCGCGTACTGGTGCGCGAGACAACCTATCGAACGTGGCCGGTGAAATCCGGACAACGCCGAGAACGGCCCCGGCCAGGACCGTACGCCTGCCCGGGAGTGTAGGGCTCCGGCTCCGCCGACGTGCGTTTAGCGGGCTAATCGCGATCCCGCGGCCAGACACCCGACTTGCGTTTAGCGGGCTAATCGCGATCCGGCGGCAGGCGGCCCGAAATGCTTAGGCTTGCTAAGCGTCGCGATTAGCCCGCGAAAGTCGACGCGCCGGCAGCCGGTCAGAGGGTCCGGGAGGTCGCCTCTCCTACTTTTGCCGGTCTTTTTCCGACAGTCGATGATGTGGGCACCCGGGTTCGGTATAGGTTCCCCCGGGAGCAGACTCTCAGGGCAGGGGGAAGGCAGTGGCAACGGGCACGACGGTATTCAGCAGGGTGACGGTGGTCGCGCCACGCACCCGGATCGACGTGGCTTTGCCGGCTGACGTCGCGGTGGCGGACCTGCTGCCCATGCTGTTGGAGATGGCGAAGGAGGCGACGCCGGACGGCGGCGCCCGCCACGGCGGCTGGGCGCTGGCGAAGCTGGGCGACGCGCCGCTCGACCCGAGCCGGACCCTCGCGTCCCTCGGTGTCGTCGACGGCGAGCTGCTTCAGCTGCGCAAACGCAACGAGAACCCGCCGCCTCCGCTGTACGACGACGTCGTCGACGCGATCGCGGAGTCGTCCCCGGACAGCTTCCGTCCGTGGACCAAGGAGACGGCGCGACGCTTCGGGCACATCGCGGGCGGTCTGGCGCTGTTCTTCTCGGCCCTCGCGCTCTTCAGCAGCGGGTCGTTCTACGGCGGCAACGCCCTCGCCGCCGCGATCGCGGGCGGTGTCGGCGCGATCGCGTGCGTCGCTGTCGGCGCGACGCTGGCCAAGGCCTACCAGGCCGAGGCGACCGGCGTGCTGATCGCCGCGACAGGCGGCCTGCCGCTGGCCTTCGTCAGCGGGTTCTACATCGTGCCGGGGCTGTCCCTGTGGGCGAACCTGCTGCTCGCGAGCACTCTCGTGATCATCGTGGCGGCGGTCTGCATCCTCGTCATCGGTCACGGGATCACCACCTTCATCGCGGCCGCGACGACGGCCACGGTCTCGGCGCTGACGTTCCTGGCCGCGACGCTCATCGACACCCCGATCGCCGGTATCGCCGCCGGCGCCACCGCGTTCTCGCTGGCCTGCATTTCGCTCCTGCCGCGCGCGACGATCAAGCTCGCGGCGTTGCCGACGCCGCACGTTCCCGGCAGCGCCGAAGAACTCAAGGAAGACTCGGGTTTCCCGGACTACCGCGCCATCGAGCGCCGCACCGCGGTCGCCCACCAGTACATGACCGGTCTGCTGACCGGCTGCGGCGCGGCCACCGCACTGTTCGCGATCATCGCCTCGACGTCTCCGTCGATCTTCGGCCCGATCCTCGGTGTGATCGCCACGCTGGTCCTGCTCCTGAGGGCTCGGGCGTACGCGAACGGCGCGCAGGCCATCGCCCTGCTGACCACCGGCATGGTGTCCGGCGCGGGCATCCTGCTCGGCTGGATGTGGTCGGCGAGCCCGCTGAACCGCGTCCTGTTCGTGTTCGGCGCGCTGCTGCTGATCGGTGCCGGCGCGCTCGTGGTCGGCGTGATCTTCCCGAACCAGCGCTTCTCACCGCCGCTGCGGCGGACCGTCGAGATCTTCGAGGCCATCTTCATCGCGACAGTGCTCCCGCTGGCGCTCGGTGTCATGGATCTCTACACGACGCTGCGGCACCTCAACTTCAAGTGACGACCCGATCGGATGATGCTCTGATGGCCGCAGCGCGGAAGTCCAGGGGGACGCGCGTCCGCCACCTCGGCGTCGCCGGACGTACCGGAACGGTGCTGCTGGCGGCCGGTATCGGCGTTCTCTCGCCGGCGTCGGTGGCGCTTCCCGCGTGGGCGCAGCAAAGCAGCGTCGCGCCGGACGCCGGCGGCTACTACGCGAGTCCGCCCCCGGTGGACAAGTCCAAGAAGCCGAACGACGACGGCAAGCCGGACAAGAACTACGAGCAGAAGACGCAGTGCGTGCAGCGCAGCAAGCTCGGCGGCGACCAGGTCGACATCAAGAACCGCCCGTGGGGCCAGGAGTACCTGCAGATCAACAAGGTGCACGAGCTGATGCTCGGCGCCACCGGTTCGATCGGCGGAGGCGTCAAGGTCGCCGTGATCGACACCGGCGTCACCGCGCACCCGTACTTCAAGAATCCCGTCGAATCGGGTGGCGACTACGTCGCGACCCCCAACGGCGGCAAGGCACCGGGACTCGAGGACTGCGACGGCCACGGCACCGAGGTGGCGGGAATCATCGCCGCGAGCCCGCCCGACGCGAGCATCGGTTTCCGAGGGGTCGCGCCGGACGCCACGATCCTGTCGATCCGTCAGTCGAGCCAGAACTACGAAGAGGCGGAGAAGAAGGCCGAGCCGCCGCCCCCCGCTTCGTCCAACTCCGCTCCTCCCGCGTCGTCGAACAATCCGGGATCGCAGCTTCCGCCGTCCTCGCAAGGGAACGGCGCGGTCGGCGGCGCGGCTGACGGAACGGCGCCGGGGCAGGACAAGGGCGGACGGCAGCAGGAGCAGGGCAAGAGCGCGGGGACACTGAAGACGCTCGCGCAGGCTGTGGTCCGGGCCGTCGCCAGGGGCGCCCGGGTCATCAACATGTCGGTCGACAACTGTCGTCCGGCCACCGGCGGGATCACCGAAGGCGAGCAGCAGCTGCAGGCCGCGGTGAACCATGCCGTCGAGAACGACGTGGTCGTCGTCGCGGCGGCGGGCAACGTCGGCGACAAGTGCCCGCAGAACGACCAGCCGGACCCCAAGTCGCCCAAGATGATCGTCACGCCGCCGTGGTTCTCCGACGACGTCCTGTCGGTCGCGGCCATCGACGACACGGGCGGCGTCGCGGACTTCAGCGTCAACGGGCCGTGGGTCTCCGTGGCCGCGCCGGGCACCAAGATCATTTCGCTGGACCCCGCGGAAGGGTCGAGCAGCCTGGCCAACCTGACCATCGAGGGCAACGGGGAACCCGGCGCCATCCAAGGGACCAGCTTCGCCGCACCGTATGTCGCCGGCGTGGCCGCGCTCGTGCGTGCGAAGTTCCAGGGCCTGAAAGCGCGTGATGTGATGAACCGGATCAAGGCGACGGCGCAGCACCCCGCGGCGCCGGGCGGCCGGGACAACTTCGTCGGCTTCGGGGTCATCGACCCGATCGCGGCACTGACGGCGATCGTGCCGTCGGAGGCGGACAAGGCCAAGCCGGTCGCGCTGCCCGCGAATCTGCCGCCGTCGAACGACCGCGATTCCACCCCGATGATCATCGCGCTCGCCGGGACCGGCGGGGGCCTGGTGGCGCTGCTCGTCACGCTGTTCGTGGTGCACTCGGTCCGCCGCAACCGGCCGACCGCCTCCCCCGGCCGCAAGACCCCGTAGCCGGAGCGACTTTAGCGGGCTAAACGCGATCTGCCGGGGACTCACCTCAGAGCCGCCAGATCGCGTTTAGCCCGCTAAAGTCGCTCCGCCTGCAGAGGTGCCTACTTGGTGGGCTTGGGCTTCGGGGCAGGTTTCGCCGGGGCTTCGTCCTCGCCGATCACGGGCGGGACCACCTGGCCGGGTTCGCCGACCACATCGGACGGTTTCGAAGCGGGCCGCGTCTTCGACTGGTGAGCCGTCCCGCCGCCCCCGCCCGCACCCATCCCCATCATGGGCGCCATCCCCATCGGCATCATCCCCGATCCCGCCCCTGCGGCCTGCCCCTGAGCCGGAGCGGCCTGCACGGGCGCGACCTCCGGGATCGGCGCCTGCCCCTGCTCGATCAGGGGTTCCTGCGACCCGGTCTTCCGGCCGTCGGAGGAATCAGCAGCGGACGGCGACGTCGACTGCTCCTCGGACTCGGTACTGGAATCCGCTTCAGCGGCGGCCTTCTCCGGCACCGGCGCGCTCGCCGGGTCGGAATCGTCGTTGAGCTTGAACTCGTCCTGCGGGTACCGATGGGCGATCTCGATGCTCCGCGAAGCGCCGTCAGGATCGTCGACGCCGTCACAAAGCCGTACGAAGCCCTCGATGACGTTACGAGCGGCTTCGAAGAGCGCCTTGGCCGACTCCTGCGCCTCTTCCAGCTGAGTCCGCGCCCGCCGGACGCCACCGACCGGCAGCATCGCGGTCTCGGAGGTCAGTTCGGCCGTATCGACCAGGATCTCGACGAGGTCGGTCAGGATGCGGCGGATCGACAACACCAGCTCGTCGAGCGAACCCGCCAGCGTGGTGAGGGCGTCTTCGACGTCCGAGCCCGCGGCGTTGATGTCCACGATGTACTCGACGAACGCGTCAGCGTCCTTGCCGGACCACCCTGCGTCGAGACGGCCGAGATCCTCCGACAGTTCTTTCGAGACGGTGCCTGCGGTGGCCGCTGCTTTCCGGAGCCGGTCCGCCTCGTCCTTCAAGTCCTCCCAGCGCCCCGCCAGCGGGGTCAGGTAGGCCTCGACCGGATCGATCAGCCCCAGATGACCCGCCAGTTCGGAGACGAAGGCGAGATGCGGTGCTGCGGCCTCGACCAGGTCCTCACCGCCCGAGCCTGTCGCGTTTAGGGGGCTAAACGCGATCTGGGCCGCCTCGGGAGCGGCAGCGCGGGCGGCCTTCGGGTGCGGGATGGAATCGGTCGGGTTCTCCGACTCGGCGATCATGCGGTTCAGAGCTCCACGGCGCGTTTGATCATCTGGGCGGCCTCGTCGTCGTGCCCGGCGTGCCGCGCGGTCACCGTGTGCAGGGCCTCCGACGCCGACCTCAGCGCGGTCGCGCCGTCCTCCAGCTGGCGCCGGATGGCCTCGGCCGCACGTCCGTAAGACGCGCCGAGGCCCAGTTCCTCCCCCAGCGTGCCGTGGGACTCGACGGTGATGCCGTCCCCGGTCACGTCCGCGGCCGCCAGATCGAGCTCTCCGGCGGCCGCCTCGACCCGCTTCGCATAGTCACCGACGACGGTGCCGTCGATCTTCAGGCCGGCCACTGCACCCTCCACTCACCCGATATCGCTTGGGCGTTGAGACGCGCGCGCCGTCCCACGGGTTCCCGCGATCAGTTACCCGCCGGGGCCTTCGACTGCGTGGCGACCGAGCCCGCCCTGTCGTCGATCGGCACCGTGTCGAAGGTGCGAAGCACGTCCTGTGTGTTCAGCGAAGCGCCGTTGGGCAGGATCCTGATGATGGACTCGGGCGCGGGTACGCGCTTGTTGAGCCCGATCGAGTCCGCCGTCACGGCGTCGGGAACGCCGTAGCGGATCCCGCGATCGGAGATCAGCTGGATCGGTCCCTTGTCGAAGGTCTCCTTGCCGGTCGCCGACTGGACGACGGCCGCGTAACCCGGCTCCATGAAGAAGCTGTTGATCGGCGCGCCGACCGGACCGGGGGTGCCGATCTTGACGCCGGGCGCGGATCCGTCGGCGTTCCTGCCCTTCGGCATCTTGTCGTCGACGAAGACCGCGGTGTGCCCGTCCCGGTTGCTGCCTTCACCGACAACGGACCAGCTCAGGCACGAGACCCGGGAACCCTGGGTCGCGTTCAGCACCGTCGGCACGGCCTGGGGGTAGGCGTCGAGCCCGACGAAGGCCTGCTGCCCCGTGGTCACCCGCGTGATGTTGCGGATCTTGCCCTGCGCGACGGACATCACCGAGGTGCTGCCGTCGTTCTTGCCGGTCTGGACGATGTCCGCGACCGCCGGGGAAACGGTCTGGATCCCTTCCCTCAGGATGAGGTGGAAGTCCTTCCGCCCTTCGGCCTGCTCCGTGGAGAAGACGTCGCCGACCTTCATGCCTTCGATCTCGTAGTTGGGGGTCTCCCCCTTGCCCGGGACCTCCGGCAGCTTCAGCTCGGGCACCTCGGGAATCGCGTCCAGCAGGCCCTGCGAGATCCCGCGAGGCTGATCGGGCAGCTTCAACGCGGAGAGGACGGCGTTCGCGTCGGGCTTGATCTCGGCCTTGACGGCGTTGGCGTTCGGCAGGTTGGGATTCGCCGCCAGTCGGTAGATCAGATAGGTCCTGCCGTTGGCGCCCTTGGCCAGCAACGCCTCGTTCTGACCGAGCTCACGGTTCGCGAGCTGCGGCACACCCGCGTAGACGGTCGTTTCCGTCTTCATGAGATCGGGCTTCGGCACCGACGGGTCGTACATGACCTCGTCGCAGACGCCCCAGTCCGCGCTGGCGCGCTGGGTTTCCGTCGGCATCAGCTGCGGGCCGTTGGGAATGCCCATGAGCTGGCCGCGGGGGATGTTCTTCAGCTGTTCGTCCGAGACGACTGTGGGGTTCTTCACTTCGGAAGCCTGCTGCGGCCCGGAAGGCTTGGTCCCCGCCTGCTGCGCCCCCTGCTTCGACTGCGCCATGATCAGCAGCCGCGCGGAGGCGAGGTTGAACGTGGGGACGAGTTTCTTCGGGTTCCCAGCCACGACGTACACCGTTCCGGACTGCTCGCCGATGACGATGTTGCCCGCTTCCGGCACGGACGGTTTCGGGCTCAGAAGGCCCCAGATGACGAAGACCAGGACGCCCAACGCGGCCAGCACGACGCCCACGATGGTCGCCCGCGTGTGCGTGCGCATCGGGTCGTGGAGCATGACGGCATCACGACGGACCAGCGCGGATTGCATCCGGCGCAAAACGAACTGATAAGCCTGAACTTGAGACTTAGTAGTCGGTGTTGATGGCATTCTCGACCTACAGTCCTCCCCGTCGCGGTACGGTTCCGCAGGATAGCCGTACGGGGACCGTCTGGTGTGGGGTTTCTACCAACTCCAGCTAGTGTCAAGTTCCTCGGGACCGGCTTTCCGGGTACGCAGCACGCACGAGGGGAAGAGAAAGCGCGGATGTCCGTCACCACTCCTCCACGTCCGCCCGGCCCTCCGGGGCCGCAACCTCCGGGTCGTCCGCAGGGGCCGCCACCCAGGCCCGGCAGACCAGGCGGTCCGGGTGGCCCGGCCGGAGGCCCGGGTGGTCCCGGTGTTCCTCGCGGTCCAGGGGGCCCTGGCGGTCCTGGTGGGCACGGCGGCCCTGGAGGTCCCGGCGGACCGCAGGGTCCTGGCGGCCCCGGTGGTCCAGGAGGGCCTGGGGGCCCCGGTGGACCTGGTGGCCCGGGAGGCCCTGGTGGGCCAGGCGGCCCGAGCGGTCCTCCGCCCGGTGGCCCCGGCCCGCAATCCGGCCCTCCGCCCGCTCCGACGGCACGCATCGCCGCGCCCACGCGGCGCCGGACCGGCGGGATCAACCTCGGCCCGCTGCCCGTGGCGAATCTGGTCGTGCTCGAACTCGGGCTCGCGATCGGTCTCGTCCTGCTCGCGATCGACATGAAGCTGAAGTACATCGCGATCGGTGTGCTCGCGTTCGCGATCATCATCGCGTTCCTGCGCTGGGGTGGCCGCTGGTTCACCCAATGGGCTGGACTCACCACGCGGTACATGCTCCGCTCGCACGATCGGGTGGCGAATCCGCTTCCGCCGAGCAGCATCGAGACGCTCGCAGCCGAAGAGGACGCCGTCACCGGCCCTGACGACGCGCGGGTGAACCTTCTCCGCCTCGCCGTTCCCGATCTCGTCGTCGCGCACGGTGTGGACCACGAACGCCAGCAGGTCGGCCTCGCGTGGAACGACGGGACATGGACCGCGGTCCTGCTCGTCGAGCCCGCGCCCGCCCTGATCACCCAGGCGGGTGGCGCGCCGAGCCTGCCGCTGTCCGCGCTCGCGCCCTGCCTCGAGGACCGCGGTGTGGTCCTCGACTCGATCCAGATGATCTGGCACTGCTATCCGGGCAGCGCCGCGCTTCCGTCGGACTCGCCGGCGCTCAGTTCCTACATGGAGGTGCTCGGCCCGCTTCCCGCGGCCGCGCGGCGGACGACGTGGGTCGCCATCCGGCTCGACCCGCGCCGGTGCCCGGCCGCCATCCGCGAACGCGGCGGCGGCGTGGTCGGTGCGCATCGCGCGCTGATCGGGGCGCTTTCGCGGGTGCGCAACGCCTTGGAGTCGCAGGGCGTGCCGACCCGGCCGCTCGATCCGGACGAGCTGCTGCGGTCCAGCATTTCGGCCGCGGAACTGACCGCGGTCGCCGGTTCGCCCGCGAAAGTCGGTCTGCAGGAGCGCTGGACCGGCGTCACCGCGGCGGGCATCGGGCACGCGAGTTACGCGATCACCAGCTGGCCGAAGGGCAAGATCAGCGGCAGCCTGAATGCGCTGACCAGTGTCCGCGCGCTGTCGGCGACGGTGGCGATGTCGATCTCGCCGTCCGCGGACGAGGGCAAGATCGGCCTGCGGGGGATCGTGCGCCTGAGCGCGCGGAACCCGCGTGAACTGGACGCGGCCGACCAGCGGCTGCAGGGTGTCTCGGACCGGCTCGGTGTGGCGCTGACGCCCTTGCGCGGCCTGCAGGTCTCCGGGTTCTCCGCGACTTTGCCGATCGGAGGCACGGCATGAGCACCCGCATGCGCGACGCCGGCCAGAGTGCCGGTGTCGCCCCGGAATTCACCGTCGACCCGGCGATGCTCGACGCGATCAGCCCGTCCGGCGACCGAGGCGGGATCGTCCTCGGCTCCGGGCTCAAGGGTGAGCCGCTGACGATCTCCGCGCTGCGCTCGACGCCGACCCGGATCGTGCTGGTCGGCGGCTTGTACCTGGCTCGCCAGGTCGCGCTGCGGGCGATGGCGGTCGGGGCGTGGGTCGTCGTGGCGACCGGCCGTCCGGCCGCGTGGCAGGTACTCCCCCAGGCCGCGGGGAATCAGCCCAACGGCAGGCCTTCGCCGCTGGTGCAGATCCGGCGGCTGTCGCCGGTGGACCTCCCGCGCCCGTCCGAGGACGCGCCGCTGCTGGTCGTGACCGACGGTGGCCCGACACCGCAGGACCTGTTCCCGCCGCGGTCGCCGTGGCAGACGACGGTCTACGTGCTGCCGTACCTGCACCCGCAGGCCGGGGCGACCGCGAACGCGGCCGACCTGGTGCTGATGCAGCGGCTCCCGCCGGGACAGGCGGAGCTGGCCGCGCGGATCTGGCGGCTCCCGCCGCAGATGATGAAGCAGCTCACGACGCTGAAGGACGACCAGGTCGTCGCTCTGGGCCGGAACCTCTGGCGCCCGCTTCGCCTGGTCACCACGGCGAAAGAGCAGCAGCTCCTGGGCCCCGTACGCCGCGGCGACTAACCGGCCGCGTCGACTTTAGCGGGCTAATCGTGCTCCGCGGGGCACTGTCCACTTCGGACAGTGCCCCCCGTTTTGCGTCCTGCCCGCGTCGCGTTTAGGCGGCGAAAGTCGACCTGGGGCGGGAAGCGGTGCGGGAGTTCGGCCGTCAAGGGGCAATCGCGCCGACTGTGGACAAGTCGGGGGTTGTGGATAAGTCGGCCCTGAGAAGCCGTTGGCCGCCCTACCTTGTCGGTCTTGTCGGTCACCGTGCCGGCATGACCAAACCCTTCGATTCATCTCATCTTCCCGACGTCTTCCGCGGCTCCGAGGCGCGCAAGGCGGGCCTCATTTCGGCGAGCCAGCTGCGTGGTTCCACCGTCCGAAGGCTGTTCCAGGACGTCTACACGCGCGCTGGTGTCGAGGTCACGCACGAATTGCGTTGCCGTGGCGCCGCGTTACTGGCGCCGCCGGAAGCCGTGCTGACCGGGCGCTCGGCCGCGACCGTTCATGGCGTCGAGCTGGCCAAGCCCAACGATCCGGTCGAGATGGTCGTACCGGAGAAACAGCGCTTCGGCCCGATCGTCGGCATCAAGGTCCGGCGCACCGAGGTCAAACCCGAAGAATCGAGGCCTTGGAACGGCATTCGCATCGCGCGAAAGCGCCGGATCGCACTCGACCTGTTGCTCCGGCTTTCTCCCCGAAGATCCGGGTGGGTGCGGCGGCTCCGCATCGGAGTCCCGGATCTGGACCAGTTCATGAGAGCCCAGAAGCTGAGCGATCTGCATCTCAACGGGGAGTTCTATGGGCGCCGCAATCGGGGAATCCGCTTGGCCAGACATGCTTTGCGGCTCTCAGACCCCCGCGCGGAGTCGCCACCGGAATCGGAAGTCCGCATCGTGCTGGCCGCTGCCGGCATCGCGGCGACACCTCAAGTCGAGGTCTTCTCCCGAACTGGTCACTTCATCGCTCGCCTCGACCTCGGCGACGAGGAGTTCAAGGTCGCCATCGAATACGACGGCCGATGGCACAACACACCAGAGCAACGCGCCTACGACCGCAAACGCCGAAGACGGGCGGAGGCCGAAGGCTGGCGCTTCGTGATCGTGACCGCGGACGACCTGGCGAACGACTTCAAAGGCATCGTCGAGGCCGTCTGGCGTGCCCGACGCGGCGCGTTTAGCCCGCTAACTGCGCCGCGGCCGGGTCAGGAGGAGGTGCGCATGGCGCGCGTTTGATCGGCACGGGCCGCGAGTTCGGTATCCGGCGGGTAGTCGACGGCCATCAGCGTCAGGCCGTGTGCGGGAGCGACAGCGCTGTCTCGCGTCCGGCTCTCCAGGACGTCGCCGGGCCATGCCTGCGGACGACGGCCGTCACCGACCAAGAGCAGCGCCCCCACCAGGCTGCGCACCATCGAATGACAGAACGCGTCAGCGGAGACGTCGACCTCGACCGCGTGCGGTCCGGTCCGCTTCCAGACGAGCTTCTGCAACTCGCGAATAGTCGTCGCACCTTCGCGCTGTTTACAGAAGGCCGCGAAGTCCTGAAGCCCCAAGAGAGCCGCCGACGCCTCGTTCATCGCGTCGATCGAGAGCGGCCGGCCCCAGGCCAGGGTGTCGTGACGCCTCAACGGATCCACGCCCCACGGCGCGTCCGAAACTCGATAGCGATAGTGCCGCCGCACGGCCGAGAACCGCGCGTCGAACCCGGGTGCCGCCACGCGTGCGTCAAGCACCCGCACGTCACCCGGCAGGTACCGATTCCAGCGGTAGCGCATCCGGCCCAGGTCAGGAATGCCCTGCTCGTCCAGTTCCAGACGCCCGGATCGCGTTTTGCCCGCTAAAGGCGACGCGTCGACGTGGACCACCTGGCCGGCGGCGTGCACACCGGCGTCGGTGCGGCCGGCGACGACGACGGACTTCGGGACCGAGGCTCCTGGAGGCTGCTTCGCGAGCGCTTCTTCGAAGACCCCCTGCACCGTGCGCCGCCCGGGCTGCCGCGCCCAACCGGAGAAATCGGTGCCGTCGTAGGAAACATCCAGGCGCAGACGAACGAGCCCGCCCTCCGCAGTGGGAGTGGCGGGCTCGTCCGGGGTGTTCGGTGCCGTCAGGACGTCAGTCCTTCTTGCTGTCCGCGTCCGCGGCGGGGGCCTCAGCGGCCTCGTCGGCGGCGGGAGCCTCGGTGGCCTCCGGAGCCTCGGTGGCGGCCGTGTCGGCAACCTCAGGGGCTTCAGTGGTCTCCTCGGCGGCCGGGGCGGCAGCCTTCGGCTCGTCCTTGGCGAACTTCGTCTTGCGCGCGGCCTCGGCCTCGGCGGTGACGGTCTTCTCGGCCACCAGTTCGATGACGGCCATGGGGGCGTTGTCGCCCTTGCGCGCCATCGTCTTGGTGATCCGGGTGTAGCCACCCGGGCGCTCCGCGAAGAACGGACCGATTTCGGCGATCAGCTTGTGCACGACGTCCTTGTCGCGCACGACGCGCTGGATCAGACGACGGTTGTGCAGGTCGCCCCGCTTCGCCTTCGTGATCAGCTTCTCGGCCAGCGGGCGCACCCGCCGGGCCTTCGCCTCGGTCGTCGTGATCTTGCCGTGCTCGAACAGCTGGGTGGCCAGGTTGGCCAGGATCAGCCGTTCGTGCGCGGGCGACCCGCCGAGACGGGGTCCCTTTGTGGGGGTGGGCATCGGTTCTCCTCGTTCAGCTCACAGCTGGAGGCCGGGGCTCCCCCACCCCTACCGGGGAGGGAGCCGAAGCTGGCCTTACAGCTGCTCCGTCTCTGCGTAGTCCTGGCCATCGTCGTGGCCGTTGTCCGAAATTCCGTCCGTGATGCTGTCGACGCCCTCGGACCAGCCTTCACCGTCGTAGCTGGCCGCGGCCGCGGTCGGGTCGAACCCGGGCGGGCTGTCCTTCAGCGCGAGGCCGAGACCGACGAGCTTGAGCTTGACCTCGTCGATCGACTTCGCACCGAAGTTGCGGATGTCCAGCAGGTCGGCCTCGCTGCGCGAGACCAGTTCGCCGACGGTGTGGATACCCTCGCGCTTGAGGCAGTTGTACGACCGGACGGTGAGGTCCAGGTCCTCGATCGGCATCGCGTAGGCGGCGATGGTGTCCGCCTCCTGCGGCGACGGGCCGATCTCGATGCCCTCGGCGTCGACGTTCAGCTCGCGCGCGAGACCGAACAGCTCCACCAGCGTCTTGCCGGCCGATGCGACGGCGTCCCGCGGCGTGATCGACGGCTTCGTCTCCACGTCCAGGATCAGCTTGTCGAAGTCGGTGCGCTGCTCGACACGGGTCGCCTCGACCTTGTAGGTCACCTTCAGCACCGGGGAGTAGATGGAGTCGACCGGAATCCGGCCGATCTCCGCGCCCGCCTGCTTGTTCTGCAGGGCCGGAACGTAACCGCGGCCGCGCTCGACGACGAGCTCGATCTCGAGCTTGCCCTTGCCGTTCAGCGACGCGATGTGCAGATCCGGGTTGTGCACGGTGACACCGGCCGGGGGCACGATGTCGGCAGCCGTGACCTCACCGGGGCCCTGCTTGCGCAGGTACATGGTGACCGGCTCGTCCTCTTCCGAGGAGACCACGAGCTCCTTGAGGTTCAGGATGATGTCGGTGACGTCTTCCTTCACCCCGGGAACGGTGGTGAATTCGTGCAGCACGCCGTCGATGCGGATGCTCGTCACGGCCGCGCCCGGAATGGACGACAGCAGCGTGCGACGCAGCGAGTTGCCGAGCGTGTACCCGAAGCCGGGCTCCAGCGGTTCGATGGTGAACCGGGAGCGGGTCTCGTTGACCGTCTCTTCGCCGAGAGCCGGCCGCTGGGAAATCAGCATCTTTCCTAATTCCTTTCCAAACGGCGCCCGCCATATGACACCGAAAGGGATGGCGACGCGGCGGCGCATTCTGAGCGCCGCCGCGCGAACCCATACCGGGCCGGAGGATCTCCGGCCCGGCGATGGATCACTTCGAGTAGAGCTCGACGATCAGCTGTTCCTGGACCGGAACGTCGATCTGAGCGCGCTCCGGGAGCTGGTGGACCAGCACACGGAGGTTGGACGGAACAACCTGGAGCCACGCGGGAACGGGACGCTCGCCGAACGACTCCTTGGCAGCGACGAAGGGCAGCATCGCGAACGACTTCGGCCGCACGTCGATGATGTCCCACTTGCTGACCTGGTACGAGGGCACGTTGACCTTGACGCCGTTGACCACGAAGTGACCGTGGCTCACCAGCTGCCGCGCCTGACGGCGGGTGCGGGCGATGCCGGCGCGGTAGATCACGTTGTCCAGGCGGGACTCGAGGATCTGCAGCAGGTTCTCACCGGTCTTACCGGGACGCCGGACGGCTTCCTTGTAGTACCGGACGAACTGACGCTCGAGAACGCCGTAGGTGTAGCGGGCCTTCTGCTTCTCCTGCGACTGCAGGAGGTACTCGGACTCCTTGATCCGGCCACGGCCGTGCTGGCCGGGCGGATAGGGGCGACGCTCGAAAGCCTGGTCGCCGCCGATGAGGTCAACCTTGAGGCGACGCGAAATACGCGTCGCGGGGCCGGTGTAACGAGCCATTTCTTCTTACTCCTCCCCGTTCCTCAGACCCGGCGCCGCTTGGGCGGGCGGCAGCCGTTGTGAGGCTGCGGGGTCACGTCCTGGATGGTGCCGACCTCGAGGCCGGCCGCCTGCAGCGAGCGGATCGCCGTCTCGCGGCCCGAACCCGGGCCCTTCACGAAAACGTCGACCTTCTTCATGCCGTGCTCGGCAGCCTTGCGGGCAGCGCTCTCGGCGGCCATCTGCGCGGCGAACGGGGTGGACTTACGCGAGCCCTTGAAGCCCACGTGACCACTCGACGCCCACGCGATCACGGCACCGGTCGGGTCCGTGATCGAGACGATGGTGTTGTTGAAGGTGCTCTTGATGTGCGCGTGACCGTGCGCGACATTCTTCTTTTCCTTACGGCGGACCTTCTTGGCCCCCGCCGCAGTACGAGACTTCGGTGGCATGTTCTGAGGGTTCTCCTGTTAGCGCGCGTTCTCTTGGTGAGCGGCGACCGCTTCGGCCTGGCCGCGCCGGATGATCGAACCGGCGTCGGTGTACAGGTTGCGGAGCGCCATCGGACGGGCGTAGAGCGCCTTGGGCGAGACACAAGCCGAGCCGCGGCGGCGGACGCCGCCCATCTGCACGACCTTCTTGCCCTGGACGCTCACTTCTTGCCAGCCTTCTTCTTGCCGGCGACCGTCTTCTTCGGACCCTTGCGGGTGCGGGCGTTCGTCTTGGTGCGCTGACCGCGGACAGGAAGTCCGCGACGCCAACGAAGGCCCTCGTAGCACCCGATCTCGATCTTCCGACGGATGTCGGCGTTCACCTCACGGCGAAGGTCACCCTCGACCTTGAAGTTCTCTTCGATGTAGACCCGCAGCTTGGCGAGGTCGTCATCGCTCAGATCCTTGACGCGAGTGTCCGCGTTGAGCTCGGCAGCAGCGACGAGCTGCTTCGAGCGGGTACGGCCGATGCCGTAGATGTAAGTCAGCGCGATCTCCAACCGCTTTTCGCGGGGGAGGTCTACGCCAGCGAGTCGTGCCATTGGCGTTGATGCTCCTTCATAGAATTCATCTTCAGGTCTGCTCCCCGTCCGGTCCCGGGACCGACTCGCCTGTCGTGCCCTTGGCTCGCGCTTCGGGTGTCCCGGCCCCGGCCTGAAGTCCGAGGGTGAACCGGGCCGTTCGCACGGCCCGGCAGGTGCGGGGAGATTGTGTAGCCGTCAATCCACTCTGTACGAGTGCGAGTGATCAGCCCTGCCGCTGCTTGTGCCGCAGGTTCTCGCAGATCACCATGATCCGGCCGTGACGGCGGATCACCTTGCACTTGTCGCAGATCTTCTTGACGCTCGGCTGGACCTTCACGTCTCCTGCTCTCCTGCTTGTGCTAACTCGTCGTGATCACTTGTAGCGGTAGACGATGCGACCACGAGACAAGTCGTAGGGCGAGAGCTCCACGACAACCCTGTCCTCGGGCAGGATGCGGATGTAGTGCTGCCGCATCTTGCCGCTGATGTGTGCAAGGACCTTGTGGCCGTTCTCCAACTCGACGCGGAACATCGCGTTGGGGAGCGGCTCGACTACGCGGCCTTCGACCTCGATGGCCCCGTCTTTCTTGCCCATGTCCTCCGCATTTCCTGTCGCTACGCTGTGTTATCAGTCAGAGCTTGAGTGCTTGGCTGGGTGGTGCTTCGGCACACTCCTCCCCGGGTCCAATGTCCGTTCGCGAGAATTCACGAGCGCGCAGGATCCGGGCGCGATGAGTACACCGACTTGACAGTGTACGCAACCCGTGTCGTGAGACCCAAACGGGGGGTGACTGTGTTAGGTGACCCCTGAGTCCGCTGAGTGCGACCTTCACCATCGTACGCCTACGCCGACCTGCGTTTAGCGGGCTAAACGTGCTCTGTCGGGCAGGCGGCGCGGGGCGCTCGGCGGGCGGGATGCACCCGATGAGGGCAGCGGGCGGGCGCCTCATCGGCGGACCCGGGCACTGCGCCGACCGGCGGGCGGACTTGCGTTTCGCGGGCTAACCGCGCTCCCGGCGCTCTCGCCTTTAGCGGGCTAAACGCAGGTCGGGGCGACTTGCGTTTAGCGGGCTAAACGCGATCTGGAGGGGGTCAGGCGTCTTCGGGGGCGGTGAGGACCCACGGGCCGTCATCGGTGATGGCGACGGTGTGCTCCCAGTGCGCGGCCCGCGAGCCGTCCGCGGTCACGACGGTCCACCCGTCCTCGAGCTCGACGGTCTCGCCGCCGCCACCGGTCAGCATGGGCTCGATCGCGAGCGCCATGCCGGTCTTGAGCCGCGGCCCCTTGCCCGGTTTGCCCAGGTTCGGCAGGAACGGGTCCATGTGCATCTGGCGACCGATCCCGTGACCGCCGTACTCGACGATCATCCCGTACTCGATGCCGTCTTCCTGACTGGCCTTCTCGGCCGCGGTCTGCACGGCGTGCGAGATGTCCGTGAGCCTGACGCCTGACGACACAGCGGCGATCCCGGCCCACATCGCCGCCTCGGTGGCCGCCGAGAGCGCCAGATCCGCCTTCGACACCTCACCGATCGCGAGGGTGACCGCGGAGTCGCCGTGCCAGCCGTCGAGGATGGCGCCGCAGTCCACCGAGATGATGTCGCCGTCGTTCAGGACCTGCGTCTTCGCCGGGATGCCGTGGACGATCTGCTCGTTCACCGAAGCGCAGATCGACGCCGGGAAGCCGTGGTACCCCTTGAACGAGGGCACCGCGCCGGCGTCGCGGATCGTCTGCTCGGCGAGCTCGTCGAGATCGGCCGTAGTCACTCCGGGCTTGGCGATCTCCCGCACCGCGGTGAGCGTGCGCCAGACGACCAGACCTGCGGCCCTCATCGCCTGGAGCTCGCCCGAGGTCTTGATTTCGATCATGCGCCCACGACGAAGCCGTTGCAGTACACGCAGTCCTCCGAGGTTCACGTGCGGTCGCGCAGCGCTTCCAGCACGCGGGCGGAGATCTCGTCGACCGAGCCGACGCCGTCGACCGTGACCAGGATTTCCGCGTAGTACTCGAGCAGCGGAGCGGTCTCGGACACGTAGATCTGCTGACGACGGCGGATGACCTCTTCGGTGTCGTCCGAGCGGCCGCGGGACAGCAGCCGCTCGACGACGACGTCTTCCGATACCTGGAGCTGGATGACCGCGTTCAGTTCGGCGTCGACCTCGCCCAGGATCTCGCCCAGGACGTCGGCCTGCTTTGTGTTCCGAGGGAACCCGTCCAGCAGGAAACCGACCTTGGCGTCGGGCTCGGAGAGACGCTCGCGCACCATCTCGTTCGTGACCGAATCGGGCACGAGTTCACCGGAGTCCAGGTAGCGCTTGGCTTCCTGGCCCAGCGGCGTCTGCTCGCCCACGTGGGCGCGGAACAGGTCGCCGGTCGAGATGTGCGGGATCCGGAGCTTCTCCGACAGTGCTACCGCCTGAGTACCTTTGCCCGCGCCAGGAGGGCCAACGAGAACCAGGCGCGTCACTTCAAGAACCCTTCGTAGTTACGTTGCATCAGCTGGCTTTCGATCTGCTTCACGGTGTCGAGACCGACACCGACCATGATCAGCACAGCCGTGCCACCGAACGGGAAGTTCTGGTTGTTCCCGCTGCCGGTGACGGACAGGAAGAAGTTCGGAAGGATCGCGATGATGCCCAGGTACAGCGAGCCCGGCAGGGTGATCCGGCCGAGGACGTAGCTGAGGTACTCCGCGGTGGGGCGGCCCGGCCGGATACCCGGGATGAAGCCACCGAACTTCTTCATCTCTTCCGCACGCTCGTCCACGTTGAACGTGATCGTGATGTAGAAGTACGTGAAGAAGATGATCAACGCGAAGTACAGCAGGACGTGCGCCCAGCTGGACTGGTTGACGATGTAGTTCTGGATGAAGACCTGCCAGCCGGAGTTGCTGTTGGCGTCGCCGACGAGGCGGCTGATCAGGTCCGGCAGGTAGAGCAGCGACGAGGCGAAGATGACCGGGATGACACCGGCCTGGTTCACCTTGATCGGCAGGTAGGTCGAGGTCCCGCCGTACATGCGGCGGCCGATCATGCGCTTGGCGTACTGCACCGGGATCCGGCGCTGGCCCTGCTCGACGAAGATGACGCTGGCGATGATCACCAGGCCGAACACGCAGATCAAGGCGAAGACGCCGCCACCCGCGCTGCTGAGGATGTTGCCACCCTCGATCGGGATGCGGGCCGCGATGTTCAGGAAGATGAGGACGGACATGCCGTTGCCGACGCCGCGCTCGGTGATCAGCTCACCCAGCCACATCATGACGGCGGTACCGGCGGTCATCGTGACGACGATGATGGCCAGCGTGTAGACGCTGTTGTCCGGGATGATCGCGGTGTCGCACTGCGGGAAGAGCTGCTTGCGGTCGGCGAGCGCCACCACACCGGTGGCCTGCAGGACCGCGAGAGCGATCGTCAGGTACCGGGTGTACTGGGTCAGCTTGCCCTGGCCGGCCTGGCCTTCCTTCTTCAGTTCCTCGAACCGCGGGATGACCACGGTGAGGAGCTGGACGATGATGCTCGCCGTGATGTACGGCATGATGCCGGTCGAGAACAGCGACAGCTGCAGCAGTGCACCGCCACTGAACAGGTTCAGCAGCTGATAGACGCCCTCCTGCGACCCGGTCTCAGTACATTTCTGTACCGCGGAGTATGAGATGCCCGGGGCCGGGATGGTGGCACCGATTCGGTAGACCGCGACGATGGCTAGCGTGAACAGGATCTTCTTACGTAGATCCGGCGTCGCGAGAGCCGAGCGGAAGGCGCTGAGCACGCGGGGGACCTCCTCGGCGTCGTCGGCTGTCGTACCGACGATCGGCTTGGCCGACCTGGGGCCGGCGGGAACACACAGCTTTCTGGCACAAGCCAGGAACGCTTCGGGGCACACTCGTCCCGAAGCGTGTCGCCGACTCTAACAGCTTCACAGGGCGTGTCCGCAGTGCGTGTGGGTTTTCCGGACGAAGGTTGGTCCGCGAGGTTGATCGACTTGTGCATCTCGCTCCGGAACCTTGACAGATCGCCCTGTCGTCCGTGCTTTCCTGACCCCCGTCGGATCGCACTTAGCCCGCTAAACGCACCGTGATCAGGAGCTCGAAGCGGCGAGGGCTCCAGCCATGCCGAGGAGTACGACACCGGTGCCGCGGTCGACGTTGCGAGTCGCGCGGCGGGACAACCGGAGCGATTTCACGAGCGCGCCGGCTCCGATGTAGGTCGCGCCCGCGACGAACTCGGCGAGCAGGTAGATCGCACCGAGAATCGCGATCTGCGCGGGAAAAGAGCCGTGAGCTGCGTCGATGAACTGGGGCACGAACGCCGTGAAGATGAGGATCGCCTTCGGGTTCGTGATCGCGACGACGAACTCCTTCCGCGCGATCCGCGAGGCCGGTACGGGTTCAGTGTCTCGCGGCGCTTGGACCAGCGCGGTTCGCCCGGCACGGAACGTCGACCACAGCAACCGCCCGCCGATCCAGACCAGGTAGGCGACGCCCGCCCATTTGATCACCGTGAGTGCAAGCTCGGAGGCCGCGAGGAGTTGCCCGAGGCCTGCCGCGACGGCCGTGATCAGCACCGTGAAAGCGGCCAATCGGCCTAACAGGCCCGCGAGCCCTTTCCACGCACCCTGTGTCATGCCGTGGTGCAGGCCCAGCAGGTTGTTCGCCCCTGGCGTAAAAGCGACGAGCACCGCCGCTCCGAAAAAGACCACTGCCCAAGTCATCGGCCACCTCCTCCCCCACCGTATCGGCGGCCGCGAGCGCGTTTAGCGGGCTAATCGCGCACTTTCGAGCCCGTCTCAGGGGGTGGCGCGAAAGCTGAATAGTCCGGTAGCTCGGGTTGTGGCTCCGGCGGGAGCATCGTGATGGAGATTCCGTCCTTCGGCGTCGGCATGTCCGCGAGGCTCGGGTCGCTCACCGGGACCTCGCCCGCCTGGACGCGATGAGTCATGACGGCCGCGCCCACTGCGGCGGCGACTGCGGCGAAAAGGGCCCACATGCCGGCGTCGAGCGTCAGTGTTCCTTCGGCGGGTGCTCCCAGCTGGCGCCCGATTCCCAGCATGGCGACCGTGGCGACAACGCCGATGAGGAACACCGCCGCGATCGTGGTGAGCCATCGGTCCCAAGTGTCCGGCCGTCGCAGCCGGGCGGCGCGGGCGGCGGCGATCGCGGCCGCCAGGAGGATCACCGCGGCGACCAGAAGAGGAACACCGACGGGCGACGTCCCCATGACGAAAGCGGGATCGTTGTGCTGGTGGACCTTCGTTTCCCAGGCGTCTTGGACGACGACGACCGCGATCTTGTCGCTGCGGTCGAAACTGAGCCGATATTCCGTGGTGAAGAACGGGAAGAAGCAGCCGACGAGGACCAAGACCGACGCCAGGACCGTCAGGCTCGCCGCGACGAACCTGCGGGGCTCGGGGTGGTCGGCCCTCCCCGGCCCGGGTACCGGATCCATGGGGCCGGAGACCGACACGACCGTCGGCGGAGCGTCCGGCTGCTGCTGGAAGGACGGCGGATTCTGCCCGGGAGGTGTGTCCACCTTGTGATCCTTCCAGGCCAGACCCCTGCACGCCACGCTCGCCGCCCAGACGGGCACGTCGCCTTTAGCGGGCTAAACGCGATCCGGGCGGCGGGCACCTGGGCGACCGGCGGATCGCGTTTAGCCCCCTAAACGCGATCTGGGCGCGGGGAGCTCTTCCGGCCCGGATCGCGATTAGGGGGCTAAACGCAGGTCGGAGTGAGCGCAAGCGAAAGGCCCGCCAGGCGGAGCCAGGCGGGCCTTTCGGTGAAGCGGAGGCTCCCGCAGCGAAGCGGAAAGAGCCGGGTGAAGCGGGAGAGCTCAGAGCGTGGTGGCGGAGCCACCGGCGGCGGAGAGCTTCTCCTTGGCGGAGCCGGAGAAAGCATCGGCGGTGACGTCCAGCTTGACGCCGTTCAGTTCACCGTTGCCGAGCACCTTCACGAGCTTGTTCTTGCGGACGAGACCGTTCGCGACGAGCTCCTCGTTGCCGACCTTGCCACCGTCCGGGAACACGCGGGCGATGTCGCCCAGGTTCACGGGCTGGTACTCGGTGCGGAAACGGTTCTTGAAGCCGCGAAGCTTCGGCAGCCGCATGTGGATGGGCATCTGCCCACCCTCGAAACCGGCGGGCACGTTCTTCCGGGCCTTGGTGCCCTTGGTACCGCGACCGGCGGTCTTGCCCTTCGAGCCCTCACCACGGCCGACGCGCATCTTCTCGCGCTTCGCGCCCGGAGCCGGACGAAGGTGGTGGATCTTGATGGCAGTCATGCCTTGACCTCCTCGACCTCCACCAGGTGGCGGACCGTGTGGATGAGGCCGCGAACCTGGGGGGTGTCTTCACGCACGACACTCTGCCGGATCTTGCGCAGCCCGAGGGTGCGCAGCGATTCACGGTGGTTGTGCTTCGTGCCGATCTTGCTCTTGACCTGGGTCACCTTGAGCTGAGTCATGTCAGACCCCCTGGCCCGCGCGCTGACGCAGCATCCGAGCCGGGGCGACGTCCTCGAGCGGGAGACCGCGGCGGGCCGCGACCTCTTCGGGACGCTGCAGACCCTTCAGGGCCGCCACGGTCGCGTGCACGATGTTGATCGCGTTGTCGGAGCCAAGCGACTTCGACAGCACGTCGTGGACGCCCGCGCACTCCAGCACCGCGCGCACCGGGCCACCGGCGATGACGCCTGTACCGGCCGAGGCCGGACGGAGCAGCACGACACCGGCGGCTTCCTCACCCTGGATCGGGTGGGGAATGGTGCCACCGACGCGGGGAACGCGGAAGAAGTTCTTCTTCGCTTCCTCGACGCCCTTGGCGATGGCCGCGGGAACTTCCTTGGCCTTGCCGTAGCCGACGCCGACCTGACCGTCGCCGTCACCGACGACCACCAGGGCGGTGAAGCTGAAGCGACGACCACCCTTGACGACCTTGGCGACGCGGTTGATCGTCACGACCTTCTCGAGGTGCGGGGTCTTGTCCTGACCGGCCCCGCCACGGCCGCTGTCGCGACGATCCCGGCCGCCACCACGACGTTCATTGCGGTCGTTGCCGCCCTGTCCGCCGGGTCCGCCCTGGCCGCCGCCGAATTGCCGTGTACGTCCCGGCATCAGGCTTTCCTTCCATTCACGAGCATCTGCATCAGAATTCCAACCCCGCTTCACGGGCGGCGTCGGCCAGTGCGGCGATGCGGCCGTGGTAGGCGTTACCGCCACGGTCGAACACCACCGTCGAGACACCGGCGTTCTTGGCGCGAGCGGCGAGAAGCTCCCCGACCTTGGCGGCCTTGGCCTTCTTGTCGCCGTCCAGTGCACGGACGTCCGCCTCGAGGGTGGACGCCGACGCCAGGGTCTTGCCGACGAGGTCGTCGATCAGCTGCACGGCGATGTGCCGCGAGGACCGCTTGACGACCAGGCGCGGACGCAGGTCCGTGCCGTTGATCTTCTTGCGAAGGCGGAAGTGCCGACGGGCCTTCGCGACGCGGCGGCGGGTCGAGATGTCCTTGCCGACCGGCTTGCGCTTCGTAGTCGTGTCGCTCATGATCACTTACCCGTCTTTCCGACCTTGCGGCGGATTTTCTCACCCTCGTAGCGCAGGCCCTTGCCCTTGTACGGGTCCGGGCGGCGCAGCTTGCGGATGACCGCGGCGATCTGGCCGACCTTCTGCTTGTCGATGCCCGAGACCGAGAACCGGGTGGGGGTCTCGACCTTGAAGGTGATGCCTTCGGGGGCCTCGATCTTCACCGGGTGGCTGTAGCCGAGGGCGAACTCGAGGTCCGAGCCCTTGGCCTGCACACGGTAACCGACACCGTGGATCTCGAGCTTCTTCTCGTAGCCCTCGGTCACACCGACGACGAGGTTGTTGACCAGCGTCCGGGTGAGACCGTGCAGGGCACGGCTGGTGCGCTCCTCGTCGGGACGCTTCACCTGCAGCGTGCCGTTCTCGGCGCGCTCCACGGTGATCGGCTCGGCGATGGTGTGCTCAAGAGTGCCCTTGGGACCCTTGACCTTGATCTGCTGACCTTCGATGGTCACGTCGACCCCGGAGGGGACGGCGACCGGCAGCTTTCCGATGCGTGACATGTCTGTGCCCCCTTCCTTACCAGACGTAGGCGAGGACTTCGCCGCCCACGCTGTTGCGCTTGGCCTGACGGTCGGTCTGGAGGCCGGAGGACGTCGAGATGATCGCGACGCCGAGGCCACCGAGAACGTTCGGCAGTTCGGTCGATTTTGCGTAGACCCGCAGGCCGGGCTTGGACACGCGGCGGAGGCCGGCGATGCTGCGCTCACGGTTGGGGCCGTACTTCAGCTCCACGATGAGGTTCTTGTGCTTCTCGCCCGGCTCGTCGCGGTAGCTCGCGATGTAGCCCTCGCGCTTGAGGATCTCGGCGATGTTCGCCTTGATCTTCGAGTGGGGAAGCACGACCTCGTCGTGGTAAGCCGAGTTCGCGTTACGCAGACGGGTCAAGAAGTCTGCGATGGGGTCGGTCATCGTCATGGTGACCTGTCAACCTTTCTCGCCCTGGTTCCCTGCAGAACTGCAAGGCCTGTGGCGAAGTGGGAGTTCTGTATCCGATTGTTTGCCAATCCGACCGGCAGTCACGGCGGAAAGGGAGCCGGTGAGCCCTTGGGCTCGCGGTCCGCATCCGCCTGCTTTCGGCCGAATTGGCAAAGGAGACTCTTACCAGCTGGACTTGCGGACGCCGGGCAGCTCGCCCGCGTGTGCCATCTCGCGAAGGCAGATCCGGCAGAGCCCGAACTTGCGGAACACCGAGTGCGGGCGACCGCACCGCTGGCAGCGCGTGTAACCGCGAACCTTGAACTTCGGCGTCTTAGCGGCCTTGTGGACCAGTGCTTTCTTGGCCATCGACTCAGTTCTCCTTGAACGGGAAGCCGAGCTTGCGAAGCAGCGCGCGGCCCTCGTCGTCGGTGTTGGCGGTGGTGACGACAGTGACGTCCATACCGCGCGGGCGGTCGATGGCGTCCGGGTCGATCTCGTGGAACATCGACTGCTCGTTGAGACCGAACGTGTAGTTGCCGTTGCCGTCGAACTGCTTCGGCGAAAGCCCGCGGAAGTCACGGATACGCGGCAGCGCGATGGTCAGCAGCCGGTCGAGGAACTCCCACATGCGGTCGTTGCGCAGCGTGACGCGCGCACCGATCGGCTGGCCCTCACGCAGCTTGAACTGCGCGATGGACTTGCGAGCCTTGCGAACCTCGGGCTTCTGCCCGGTGATCGCGGCCAGGTCCTTGATGGCGCCTTCGATCAGCTTGCTGTCACGGGCGGCGTCTCCGACACCCATGTTCACGACGACCTTGACGACGCCAGGGATCTGGTGGACGTTCTCGAAGGAGAATTCCTCCTGGAGCTGTCCCTTGATCTCCTCGCGGTACCGCACCTTGAGGCGCGGGGCGATCTTCTCTGCGGTGGTCATGATCAGATGTCCTTACCGTTACGGCGCGAGACCCGGACCTTCTTGCCGTCCTCGCCGATGCGGTAGCCCACCCGGGTCGGCTTGCCGTCGGAGTCGACGACCATCACGTTCGAGACGTGAATGGGCGCCTCCTGGGTGACGATGCCACCGGACTGCGCGCCGCGCTGGGTCTGGGAGATCCGGGTGTGCTTCTTGATCCGGTTCACGCCCTCGACCAGCACACGCTCGCGCTCGGGGTAGGCCTGAATGACCTTGCCCTTGGCGCCCTTGTCCTTGCCGGCGACGACGACGACCGTGTCGCCCTTCTTCACCTTCATGCTCTACAACACCTCCGGCGCGAGCGAAATGATCTTCATGAACTTTCGGTCGCGCAGCTCGCGGCCCACCGGGCCGAAGATGCGGGTGCCGCGGGGCTCATTGTCGTTCTTGATGAGCACAGCAGCGTTCTCGTCGAAGCGGATGTAAGAACCGTCCGGACGACGGCGCTCCTTGCGCGTGCGAACGATGACCGCCTTGACGACGTCACCCTTCTTCACGCCGGCAGCCGGCATGGCGTCCTTCACGGTGGCGACGATGATGTCGCCGATACCCGCGTAGCGCCGCCCCGAACCGCCGAGAACGCGGATGCAAAGGATTTCCTTCGCGCCCGTGTTGTCGGCAACCCGAAGCCGCGACTCCTGCTGGATCACGTCAACTCCTGTATGTCGCGCTGGTTCTCGCACCGAGGTACGAGCCTTGCGGAACTAAGGGACTCAAAAAGAGCCCTACTTACTTGGCCTTCTCCACGATCTGCACCAGGCGCCAGCGCTTGGTCGCCGACAGCGGGCGGGTCTCCATCAAGGTGACCTTGTCGCCCGTGCCCGCCTCGTTGTTCTCGTCGTGCACCTTGACCTTCTTGGTGCTGCGGAGAACCTTGGCGTAACGACGGTGCTTCTTGCGGTCTTCGAGCTCGACCACGATCGTCTTGTCCATCTTGTCCGAGACGACATAGCCCTCACGGACCTTGCGGTCGTTGCGGCCGGCCGCCTCGGTGGGCTGCTCGCTCATGCGGCACCTTCACTCTCGGCGTCAGGGGAAACGGACAGGCCGAGTTCACGCTCGCGCATGACCGTGTAGATCCGCGCGATGTCCGTACGGACGGTGCGCAGACGACGGTTGTTGTCGAGCTGTCCGGTCGCCATCTGGAAGCGGAGGTTGAAGAGCTCCTCCTTGTATTCCTTCAGACGCAGAACGAGCTCTTCCGCGGTGAGCTCACGCAGCTCCGATGCCAGAGCGGCACCTGCCTTCGCCATCAGAACTCACCACCTTCACGGGTCACGATGCGGCACTTCATGGGCAGCTTGTGGATCGCACGACGGAGCGCCTCACGGGCGGTCTCCTCGTTCGGGAAGCTGATCTCGAACATCACGCGACCCGGCTTCACGTTGGCGACCCACCACTCGGGCGAACCCTTACCGGAACCCATGCGGGTTTCCGCCGGCTTCTTGGTCAGCGGGCGGTCCGGGTAGATGGTCGTCCACACCTTGCCGCCACGCTTGATGTGACGCGTCATGGCGATACGAGCGGACTCGATCTGCCTGTTGGTCACGTAGCTGTGCTCAAGCGCCTGGATGCCGTACTCGCCGAAGCTCACCTTCGTACCGCCCTTGGCGGCACCGTGGCGCTTCGGAGAGTGCTGCTTCCGGTGCTTGACCCTGCGCGGGATGAGCACGTGTCAGCCCTCCGTCTTTTCTGCAGTCTCAGCAGCCGGGGCCTCGGTGGCCGCAGGGGCGGCGTCGTCGCTCTTGGCGGCGGCGGCGGCCCGGCCGGCTTCGGTCGAGGTCGGCGTCGTGCCCGACGCACCGGAACGGCGCGGACGGGCGGGACGGTCACCACGGTCACGGCGCGGGGCACGCTCAGCGGCAGCGGCGGCGTCACGCGCCTCCCTGGCCTTGAGGCCACCCACGAGCTCGCCCTTGTAGATCCACACCTTCACGCCGATGCGACCGAACGTCGTCTTGGCCTCGAAGAAGCCGTAGTCGATGTCGGCGCGCAGCGTGTGCAGCGGGACGCGGCCATCGCGGTAGTGCTCGGAGCGGGACATCTCGGCACCGCCGAGACGACCGCCGCACTGCACGCGGATGCCCTTGACCTGCGGCGAACGCATGGAGGTCTGGATCGCCTTGCGCATCGCGCGGCGGAACGCCACACGGTTGCTCAGCTGCTCCGCGACACCCTGAGCGACGAGCTGGGCGTCGGCCTCGGGGTTCTTGACCTCAAGGATGTTCAGCTGGACCTGCTTGGCGGTCAGCTTCTCCAGCGCGCCGCGGATCCGGTCGGCCTCCGCACCGCGACGGCCGATGACGATGCCCGGCCGGGCGGTGTGGATGTCGACGCGGACCCGGTCACGGGTGCGCTCGATCTCGACCTTGGAGATCCCGGCGCGCTCCATGCCCGTGGACAGCAGCTTCCGGATCTTGACGTCCTCGGCCACGTACTCCGCGTACTGCTTGTCGGCGTACCAACGCGACTTCCAGTCCGTGGTGATACCCAGGCGGAAGCCGTGCGGGTTGATCTTCTGGCCCACTACCGGCCACCTGCCTTCTTCTTGCCCTGTGCCTTCTTGGCCTCGGCCTTCGGACGCGACTCCACCTCGACGGTGATGTGGCTGGTCCGCTTGCGGATCCGGTACGCGCGGCCCTGGGCCCGCGGACGGATGCGCTTGAGGGTCGGGCCCTCGTCGGCGTAGGCGTTCTTGATCCAGAGGGTGTCCGGGTCAAGATCGAGGTTGTTTTCGGCGTTGGCCACGGCGCTGGCGAGCACCTTCGCGACCGGCTCACTTGCCGCCTGCGGGGCGAACTGGAGCACGGCCAAGGCGTCGGCGGCGCTACGTCCCTTGATCAGCTCGATCACCCGGCGCACCTTGGTAGGCGAGTCCCGGACGAAGCGAGCCCGCGCGTAAGCCGTCGGCAAAGCCTCGGCCACGTCGTTCTGGGCGTTCATCGCTAGCTTCCTTGTTCTCTCGTGCCCGCTCAGCGGCGGCGCGACTTGCGGTCGTCCTTGATGTGGCCCTTGAAGGTCCTAGTCGGAGCGAATTCGCCCAACTTGTGACCCACCATCGCCTCGGTGACGAACACCGGGACGTGCTTGCGTCCGTCGTGCACCGCGATCGTGTGACCCAGGAAATCCGGGATGATCGTGGAGCGACGCGACCAAGTCTTGATCACGGTCTTCTTGCCCGACTCGTTGAGAACGTCCACCTTCTTGAGCAGGTGGTCGTCCACGAAGGGGCCCTTTTTAAGGCTACGTGGCATGTGCTTCTACCTCCCTGCTCAGCGCTTGTTCTTGCCGGTACGGCGGCGGCGGACGATCATCGAGTCCGAAGCCTTGCGGCGACGGGTACGACCCTCGGGCTTGCCGTTCGGGTTCACCGGGTGACGACCACCGGAGGTCTTACCCTCACCACCACCGTGCGGGTGGTCGACCGGGTTCATGACGACACCACGGACGGTGGGACGCTTGCCGCGCCAGCGGTTACGGCCCGCCTTGCCCCAGTTGATGTTGGAGTGATCGGAGTTACCGACCTCGCCGACGGTGGCGCGGTTGCGGACGTCGACGTTGCGGATCTCGCCCGACGGGAGACGAAGCTGGGCGTAAGGCCCGTCCTTCGCCACCAGCTGCACCTTGGCACCGGCGGACCGCGCCATCTTCGCGCCGCCACCGGGGCGGAGCTCGATCGCGTGGATCACGGTGCCGACCGGGATGTTGCGCAGCGGCAGGTTGTTACCCGGCTTGATGTCGGCGCGGGGGCCGTTCTCAACCGTGTCACCCTGCTTGAGCTTCTCCGGGGCGATGATGTAGCGCTTCTCGCCGTCGGCGTAGTGCAGGAGCGCGATACGAGCGGACCGGTTGGGGTCGTACTCGATGTGCGCGACCTTGGCGGGAACGCCGTCCTTGTCGTTCCGGCGGAAGTCGATCAGCCGGTACGCACGCTTGTGGCCACCGCCCTTGTGGCGGGTGGTGATCTTGCCGCTGGAGTTACGGCCGCCGGTCTTGCTCAGCGGACGCAGCAGCGACTTCTCCGGGGTCGACCGAGTGATCTCGGCGAAGTCGGAGACGCTGGAGCCACGACGACCCGGGGTCGTCGGCTTGTACTTGCGGATGCCCATGTGTCAGCTCAGTCCTTTACGCGGTGGGTCCGCCGAAGATCTCGATCGGCTTGCTTTCAGCCGAAAGAGTCACGATGGCGCGCTTGGTGTCCTTGCGCTTGCCGAAGCCGGCGCGAGTCCGCTTACGCTTGCCCTGGCGGTTGAGGGTGTTGACACTGACCACCTTGACGCCGAACACCTTCTCGACCGCGATCTTGATCTGGGTCTTGTTGGCGTCCGGGCGAACCACGAACGTGTACTTGTGGTCTTCGAGGAGCCCGTAGGACTTCTCGGAGATCACCGGCGCGAGCAAGATGTCGCGAGGATCGGCGATGGCGATGGCACTCACTGCTCGTCACTCCCTTCCGAAACCTCGCTCGACCGCGCCGAAGCCTTGGCGCCCTTGCCCCGGACGGGACCGGCGACGAAAGCGTCGTAAGCGGACTTGGTGAACACCACGTCGTCGTTGACCAACACGTCGTAGGTGTTGAGCTGGTCAGGCGCGATGAGGTGGATCTCGGGCAGGTTCCGCGCGGACGCCCAGCTGATCGTGTCGTCGCGGTTCAGGACCACGAGAACGCGCTTCGCCTGGGTGATCGCGGCGATCACGGTCTTGGCCGACTTGGTCGACGGCTTGTCGCCGGCGATCAGCTCGGTCACGACGTGCAGCTGCCCGGCGCGGACCCGGTCGGAGAGGGCGCCACGCAGAGCGGCGGCCTTCATCTTCTTGGGGGTCCGCTGGGTGTAGTCACGCGGCGTGGGGCCGTGGACGACGCCACCACCGGTGAACTGCGGCGCACGGGTCGAACCCTGGCGGGCGCGGCCGGTGCCCTTCTGGCGGTAAGGCTTCTTGCCACCACCGCGGACTTCACCGCGGGTCTTGGTGTCATGCGTTCCCTGGCGCGCGGCGGCCAGCTGGCCCACCACGACCTGGTGCATGAGGGGCACGTTGGCCTGCACGTCGAAGATCTCCGAGGGGAGCTCGACCGTGCCGTCGGCTTTACCGGCCGGGGTCTTCAGCTCGACGCTGGTCATGATCAGTTACCACCCTTCGCGGCACTGCGCACGAACAGCAGGCCGCCCTTGGGACCGGGCACGGCGCCCTTGATCAGCAGCAGGCCGTCTTCGGCACGCACCGCGTGCACGGTCAGGTTCTGCGTGGTGACCCGGTCGTTGCCCATCCGGCCCGCCATGCGCAGGCCCTTGAAGACTCGGCCCGGGGTGGCACAGCCACCGATCGAGCCGGGCTTGCGGTGCACGGCCTGTGCACCGTGGCTCGCGCCCTGGCCCTTGAAGCCGTGACGCTTCATGACACCGGCGTAGCCCTTGCCCTTGCTGGTACCCGTCACGTCGACCTCGATGCCGGCCTCGAACACCTCGGCGGTGATCTCCTGGCCCACTTCGTAGGTGTCGGCGTCGGTGGTACGCAGCTCGGCAAGGAAACGGCGCGGGGTCACGCTCGCCTTGTCGAAGTGGCCGGTGCGCGGCTTGTTCACCCGGCGCGGGTCGACCGCGCCGAAAGCCAGCTGCACGGCCTTGTAGCCGTCGGTCTCCTGGGTCCGAACCTGGGTCACCACGTTCGGGCCGGCCTGAACGACGGTCACCGGGACGACCCGGTTGTTCTCGTCGAAGACCTGGGTCATGCCGAGCTTGGTGCCCAGGATGCCCTTCATTTGCCTGTCAGACATGAGTCTCTTACTCTCCGCCGCTCGCCAGCCGCTACTGGATGTTGACGTCGACGCTCGCCGGCAGGTCGATGCGCATGAGCGCGTCGACCGTCTTCGGCGTCGGGTCGAGGATGTCGATCAGACGCTTGTGCGTGCGCATCTCGAAGTGCTCGCGCGAGTCCTTGTACTTGTGCGGCGAGCGGATGACGCAGTAAACGTTCTTCTCGGTGGGCAGCGGCACCGGCCCGACAACACGGGCGCCGGTACGCGTGACCGTCTCGACGATCTTGCGCGCCGAGGTGTCGATCGCCTCGTGGTCGTAGGCCTTGAGCCGGATGCGGATCTTCTGTCCCGCCATGGTGGCTGCTCGTTCCTTCTCGTCTCGTGCCGCTTTTGTCTTTTCAAACCTCGGTCGTGACTGAGGTTTTCCCAGCTCAACGGCCCTGTCCCCGGTCCACGCGGTCGGGCGTGTCGCGCCCGACGCACAGACGGATCCCGCGGGATCTTCGTCTTGCCTGGTCTTCCTCAACGTGAGGTGGCACCGAGCCGGCTGCGATGCTCGAATCGCCGTCTCAAATGCCCTTGCCCGCTAGCTCACCCGAAGGAAGTGCTCCGCGGACCGTGGCCGCTCATACCAGGGCGGCCGGAACCTGCGTGTCGAAAGACTTGCAGGATTCGGCCGCCCCAGGACGAGCAACCTGAATAGTGTTGCACACGTGATTTGACGCCTGAAACCCGGGGGTGTATCAGACCCCCGGGTCGGCGTTAAATCACTTGTTGATCTTGGTGACCTGGCCGGCGCCGACGGTCCGTCCACCCTCACGGATGGCGAAACGCAGGCCCTCGTCCATGGCGACCGGCTGGATCAGCACGACGCTGATGTCCGTGTTGTCGCCCGGCATGACCATCTCGGTGCCCTCCTTGAGGGTCACCACGCCGGTCACGTCCGTCGTGCGGAAGTAGAACTGCGGGCGGTAGTTGTTGAAGAACGGGGTGTGACGGCCACCCTCGTCCTTCGACAGGATGTAGACCGAGCCCTCGAACTCCGTGTGCGGGGTGGTGGTACCCGGCTTCACGACGACCTGGCCGCGCTCGACGTCCTCGCGCTTGATGCCACGGACCAGCAGACCGACGTTGTCGCCCGCCTCGCCCTGGTCGAGCAGCTTGCGGAACATCTCGACACCGGTGACGGTGGTCTTGGTCGACTTTTCCTTGATGCCGACGATCTCGACCTCTTCGTTCACGTTGACGCGGCCACGCTCGATACGGCCGGTCACGACCGTGCCACGGCCGGTGATCGTGAAGACGTCTTCGATCGGCATCAGGAACGGCTTGTCGAGTTCACGAACCGGGTCCGGCACGTTCTCGTCGACGGCCGCCATGAGCTCGAGAACACTCTCGGCCCACTTGGCGTCGCCCTCGAGGGCCTTCAGGCCGGAGACCTGAATCACGGGAGCGTCGTCACCCGGGAAGTCCTGGGAGGACAGCAGCTCGCGGACCTCGAGCTCGACGAGCTCCAGGATCTCCTCGTCGTCCACCATGTCGGCCTTGTTCAGCGCGACAACGATGTACGGCACGCCGACCTGCTTCGCGAGCAGCACGTGCTCACGGGTCTGCGGCATGGGGCCGTCGGTCGCCGCGACCACGAGGATCGCACCGTCCATCTGGGCCGCACCGGTGATCATGTTCTTGATGTAGTCCGCGTGACCGGGAGCGTCGACGTGGGCGTAGTGCCGCTTCTCGGTCTGGTACTCGACGTGCGAGATGTTGATCGTGATACCACGCGCCTTCTCTTCGGGCGCGTTGTCGATCTGGTCGAACGCCGAGGCGGTGTTCAGCTCGGGGTACTTGTCGTGCAGAACCTTGGTGATCGCCGCGGTCAGAGTGGTCTTACCGTGGTCGACGTGACCGATGGTTCCGATATTGACGTGCGGCTTGGTCCGCTCGAATTTCGCCTTCGCCACTGGAATGTCCTCCTGGACTGTTTTGCTTACTCACCGGCCAACGTGGCTGTCGGACGGCGATTCGTTTCTTGACGGATGCCGCGGACGTTCAGGAGTGTTCCTTATGCCCGCGAGCGGACGGGAACTACTCCCCCGTCGCCTTCGCGATGATTTCCTTCGCGACGTTCGCGGGAACCTCGGCGTAGGAGTCGAACACCATCGAGTAGTTGGCACGTCCCTGGGTACGCGACCGCAGGTCACCGACGTAACCGAACATCTCCGACAGCGGCACCAGCGCCTTGACGACACGGGTGCCGGCGCGCTCCTCCATGGCCTGGATCTGGCCACGGCGGGAGTTGAGGTCGCCGATCACATCGCCCATGTAGTCCTCGGGCGTGGTGACCTCGACGGCCATCAGCGGCTCGAGGATGACCGGGTTGGCCTTCCGCGCGGCTTCCTTCATCGCGATGGAGCCGGCGATCTTGAAGGCCATTTCCGACGAGTCGACCTCGTGGTACGCGCCGTCCAGCAAGGTGAACTTCAACCCGACGAGCGGGTAGCCCGCCAGCACGCCGTACTGCATGGCGTCCTGCGCGCCCGCGTCGACCGACGGGATGTACTCCCGCGGCACGCGGCCACCGGTGACCTTGTTGGAGAACTCGTAAAGGGCACCATCGGTGGACTCGAGCGGCTCGAGCTTGACGATGACCTTCGCGAACTGACCGGAACCACCGGTCTGCTTCTTGTGCACGTAGTCGAGCTTCTCGACCGTCTTGCGCACCGTCTCGCGGTAGGCGACCTGCGGCTTACCGATGTTCGCCTCGACCTTGTAGTCGGACTTCATCCGGTTGACCAGCACCTCGAGGTGCAGCTCGCCCATACCCGCGATGATCGTCTGGCCGGTGTCCTCGTCCAGGTTGACCTGGAACGTCGGGTCCTCTTCGGCCAGCTTCTGGATCGCCAGGGAGAGCTTCTCCTGGTCGGCCTTCGTCTTCGGCTCGATCGCGACGCGGATGACCGGCGCCGGGAACGTCATCGACTCGAGGACGACCGGGTTCTGCGGGTCGGCGAGGGTGTCACCGGTGGTGGTGTCCTTCAGGCCGATGACCGCGTAGATGTGGCCGGCCTGGGCCTCGTCGACCGGGTTCTCCTTGTTGGAGTGCATCTGGAAGAGCTTCCCGATGCGCTCCTTGCGCTCCTTGGTGGCGTTGATCAGCTGCGCGCCGGAGGAGACCTTGCCCGAGTACACCCGGATGTAGGTCAGCTTGCCGAAGAACGGGTGCGCGGCGATCTTGAACGCCAGAGCGGCGAACGGTTCGTCGACGGACGGCTTCCGCAGGACCGGGGTCTCGCCGTCGGGCAGCGTGCCCTCGACGGCGGGGACGTCCAGCGGCGACGGAAGGTAGTCGATGACCGCGTCGAGCATGGGCTGGACGCCCTTGTTCTTGAACGCGGAACCGGTGAGCACCGGGTACGCCTCGCGGGCGATGGTGAGCTTGCGGATACCGGCCTTCAGCTCGGCCTCCGTCAGCTCTTCACCTTCGAGGAACTTCTCCATCAGGGAGTCTTCGGTCTCGGCGATGGCCTCGACCAGCTTCTCCCGGTACTCGGCCGCCTTGTCGGCGAGCTCGGCCGGGATGTCCTCGACGGCGTAGTCCTCGCCCTTCTGGACCTCGCCGCGCCAGGTCAGCGCCTTCATGCGGACCAGGTCGATGACGCCTTCGAACTCGTTCTCGGCGCCGATCGGCAGCTGGATGACCAGCGGGCGGGCGCCGAGGCGCTCCTCGATGGTGCGGACGGTGAAGTAGAAGTCCGCGCCGAGCTTGTCCATCTTGTTGACGAAGCAGACACGAGGAACCTCGTACTTGTCCGCCTGACGCCAGACCTGCTCGGACTGCGGCTCGACACCTTCCTTGCCGTCGAAGACGGCGACGGCACCGTCGAGCACGCGGAGCGAACGCTCCACCTCGACGGTGAAGTCGACGTGGCCCGGGGTGTCGATGATGTTGATCTGGTGATCGGCCCAGAAGGTGGTGGTGGCAGCCGAGGTGATGGTGATACCCCGCTTCTGCTCCTCCTCCATCCAGTCCATGGTGGCGGCGCCGTCGTGCACTTCACCGATCTTGTAGTTGACCCCGGTGTAGAACAGGATCCGCTCGGTGGTGGTGGTCTTACCGGCGTCGATGTGGGCCATGATGCCGATGTTGCGGACCTGGTTCAGGTCGGTCAGCACTTCACGTGCCACGAGAGTGTTCCCCTGTCTCAAAATTGGGGCCCGGCAAGGCTTTGATCGGCAGCCGGGCGGTCATCACCAGCGGTAGTGCGCGAAGGCCTTGTTGGACTCGGCCATCTTGTGCGTGTCCTCGCGCCGCTTCACGCTGGCGCCGAGGCCGTTGCTCGCGTCGAGGAGCTCGTTCTGCAGGCGCTCGATCATGGTCTTCTCGCGGCGAGCCGCGGAGAAGGAGACCAGCCAGCGGAGCGCGAGAGTGGTGGAGCGGCCCGGCTTGACCTCGATCGGCACCTGGTAGGTGGCACCACCGACGCGGCGGCTCTTCACCTCGATGGTGGGCTTCACGTTGTCGAGGGCGCGCTTCAGCGTGACGACCGGGTCAGTGCCGGTCTTCTCGCGAGCGCCTTCGAGGGCGCCGTAAACGATGCGCTCGGCCAGGGACCGCTTGCCGTCCTTCAGCACCTTGTTCACCAGCTGGGTGACCAGCGGGGATGCGTAGACGGGGTCAGAGATCAGCGGCCGCTTAGGGGCCGGACCCTTGCGGGGCATTAGCTCTTCTCCTTCTTCGCGCCGTACCGGCTGCGCGCCTGCTTACGGTTCTTGACACCCTGGGTGTCGAGCGAACCGCGGATGATCTTGTAACGGACACCCGGAAGGTCCTTCACACGACCACCACGCACGAGCACCATCGAGTGCTCCTGCAGGTTGTGGCCCTCACCGGGAATGTAGGCGGTGACCTCGATGCCGCTGGTCAACTTCACACGAGCGACCTTGCGAAGCGCCGAGTTCGGCTTCTTGGGGGTTGTGGTGTACACGCGAGTGCACACGCCACGCCGCTGCGGGCTCCCCTTGAGGGCCGCGGTCTTCTGCTTGGCAGCCTTGTCCTGGCGGCCCTTACGGACCAGCTGCTGGATCGTGGGCAATGGACCAGCTTTCTGTTCGCGATCTTGCTACTACGTGTCTGTCTCCGGCCCCCGCGGTCGGGCGTGTCGGCCCGCGTCACGGTCTTACGACCGGTAACTTCCCGTAGGGATTTTCCGTCGGATCCCGTGTGGCGAAGCCTTCGGACCGGATGCCTGAGCACCCCGTCCATGCCGCACGGCACACGGGACGGCCCGACGCCTGCCGGGCACGGTCTCCAAAGATACCCGGCCACTTCCGGACCGGCCAAATCGGGGGGTCGATAACTATATCGTGCCGGGCGTCACGCCGCGGCCACCCTGATGGAACGGCGTTTCGGGCCGTTCCATTCCCCGTCGGCCTTGGCATGGCCCCTCCGGCAGAGGGCTCATTCCTCGTCGGGCTTGGCGTGGTCCGCCCGGCCGGGATGCGGGTCCCGGTTGAGGTCGATCAACGGGTGAACGGGTGCCCCCTCCGGCGCCGCGTGACTCCCCCGCCTGGGTTCTTCGGTGCTTTCCTGCTGCTCGGCGTCCACGACGCCCTCCCCTCGCTCGTACTGATACCGCCCTGCTCGGCGAACCACGCTACCTATTCCCCCGACGGGTGAGCCGGATGGATCCGGAAAGCACACCATCGCGTCAAACCGGTGAATGGGTCACGATGACACCGGTCACAGTGTTGGCCGGATGACGCACCGCAAGCACGGGGAGGCTCCATGTCGGCCGAGTTCGAACAGCTCGTCGCGGAATTCGAGAAATTCCAATCCAAGATCAAACAGGCCGAGACGCAGTTCGCGAAGGTCGGCGAGATGCAGGGCGAACTGGCGGAACTGGAGTCGGTGGCGGCGTCACCGGACCGCTCGGTGACCGTCGTCGCGGGGCCGGGAGGGTCCGTGAAAGACATCCGCCTGTCCCCGGAAGCCCTTCGGCAGCAACCACAACAGCTCGCCGCCGCCATTCTGTCCACTTTGCACACCGCGGTGGCCGACGCGGCGCGGAAACAGGCCGGGATCGTCGACGCGCAGTTCGGCGGGACGTTCCATCTGAACGTCGAAGAACAGGTTCTCGAAGCCCAAGCCGAAGCGCTGGGAACCACGGCGGACGATCTGCGGTCTCAGATGTCGGAGGAGCCACCACAGAGCACCCCTCGCCGCCCTCGGAACGAGGACGACTTCAGCGAGGAAACGGTGCTCCGGCGGTCGGACGAACCGACAACCGGCCGCCCGGCGGCGGGTGGGGATTCGGCCGGTGACCAGTTCCTCAAGAACCTGTTCGACGAGGAGGACCACTGATGACCGGACCAGGCGCCGGGGGGCACGCGGTCAAGACGCAGGACTTGACCGACTACGCGAACAAGCTGGGTTACTACAAGGACGAGGCCGGCAAGTTCGGCGGCCTCGTCGACCAGGCCGACGTCACGGACAAGTCGTGGGGCCTGATCGGGCTCGCGGTGAAGCAGACCTACACCGGCAAGCTCTCCGACCTGCGTGAACTGCTCGAACTGATGAAGACCGGGGTCGACGCGTTCTCCGGGAAGATGACCCAGGCGGCGTCGATCTACAACGGCTTCGAAAACGACGCGACGATCACCCTGGGCAAGTACGAAGCCAAGATCGACGGACCGAAGTGAGCTGGGGGACGGCATGACCGACGAGAAGGCGAGTATCGCCGGCGGCGTCAAGATCACGGGTGACGACAGCTTTGGCAAGAACGCGCTCGACGCGGCGAAGAAGGTGCCGATCGCGGGCAAGGGTGTCGCCACCGTCGCCACCGCCTACGACAAGTTCAGCGCCGCGCAGGGCCCCGGCGACCTCGTGGCCGCCGGTGGGCAGCTGGTGCAGGACGGGGCGGGCTTCATCGCGGGGGCGGGCGCGGATCTCGCGAGCTTCGTTCTCGACCCGGTGGGCTGGCTGGTCAGCAACGGCCTGAACATCCTGATCGAGCTGATCCAGCCGCTGCAGGACGCGCTGCACTTCGTCACGGGTGACGGTCCGGCGCTCAAGACCGCGGCGGGCAACTTCGGCAACATCGCGAAGGGCTTCGTCACGCTGGCCGACGACTTCGTCAAGACCGGCGACGAGTCGCTGAAGGACTGGGTTGGCGACGCGGGCGACGCCGCGCGCAACGCGCTCGGCGACTTCGCCGTCGGCATCAAGGGCATCGGCAACAGCGCCGGCACGGTGGCCGAGACGCTGCAGATGTGGTCGATGGTGATGACCGTCATCGAAGAGGTCGTCAAATCGATCATCTCCGAGCTGGTCACCTGGGCGATCTACATCTGGCTGCCCGCGCTGGCCGCGTCCGTCGTCAGCCTCGGCTCGTCGGTGGCGGGCGCGATGACCGCGACGATCGCCAAGGCCGCCAGCGCGATGAGCAAGATCACCAAGCACCTCGGGAAGCTCGGGAAGCTGCTCGACAAGTTCATGGGCTTCATGCTCAAGTGGACCGATGACCTGGTCAAACAGGGTTCGAAGCTGACGAAGGCCGGCAAGATCGGGATGACACCCGGTCAGGAGAAGTCGATCGTCGGCGCGTTCGCGAAGGGCTCCGGGACGCAGCTGGGCACGTTCGGCGATGCCGCGAAGGACGTCCTCAAGGGGGTGCCGAACCAGGCGATCAAGCAGGTGGTCGGGGTCAATCCCGGCGATCTGTCGAAGGGTTCGGCGTATCAGGGCAAGGCGGGCTTCGACTTCGTGAACAAGACGATCGACAACTCGAAGACCACCATCGCCGGGCAGGAGTACGGCGACACCGGCGGGCACCACAGCGAGAAGGAGACCCGCGAGAACCTCGACATGGACCAGTAGGGTCGCCCGATGGACGATCAGCTGGCCGGGCCGTGGCTCATCGCCGGTGGTTACACCCTGGCCTTGGCGCTGTTGCTGCTCGGCGGGCGGTTCGACGGACGGCGGCCCACCGCGGCCGCTGTCAGCTACGCGCTCTGCGGGATTCTCGTCTCGGAGACGTCGCTGTACTGGCTTTCGGCCGGGTCCGCGGTTCCCGGCTGGCTGTGGTTCGCGTTCCCGCTGGTCATCGCGGCTTTGGCGGCGTGGCGGGGGTATCGGCAGAAGACGTGGATCGGCAGGCTCGACGGGTCCGGTGAGCCTTCCTTCGGCGTACTCCCCTCGCGGGGGATCGCCGTCACCCAGGCGTCTCCCGATTCCGTGGTGACGGCGGTGGAGTTCGGCCACAACGGGCACCGGCTGCTCGGCGTCGAGTACCGGCTCGGCGGCGGTTCGGAGGGCTTCCCCGAGCTGGCCAGGACAGCTGACCTGACTGATGGGACGTACGCCCTGATCCAGCTGCGGACGCCGGTCGTGCCGTCGGTCGTCATCACTCCCGCCATCGGTGCTTTCGAACCGGAACGGTTCACGCCACTGGAGGACGCCCGCATCACGCGGAACACCATCGGGGCACCGAAGCCGGACGCGTTGCTTCGACGGTTCGAGACCGGCACGGAGTTCGACCGCCGGTTCACCGTGACGACGTCGGATCCGGAGTTCGCCGCGGCCCTCCTGACCCCGGACGTCCGTGCTCTGCTGGCGGGCGACCCGTGGTTCCGGGTCCGCGAGGTGGCTTTCCACGGCGGCTCACTGTGGGCCGCCGAAGCCGGGACGCTGACCGAAGAGATGATGTTCGCCGACTCCCGCCGCCTGGCCATCCTGGCGTCCACAGTGGACTGGGAGGACACGGACTTCCGTTCTGCCGCCAAGGCTTCGGATACCAGCGACGCCGGATGGCTCGGTGGACGGCGGGGGCCGCTCGCCGGGCTCCGCGTCCCGCTCAACGCGCGCCGGGAAGCGACAGGCCGTCAGCCGCTGTCTTCGCTGTCCCTGGTGGCGCGGACCGTCGTCGCGCTCGCGCTGGTGCTGCCCGGGCTGGCGCTCGCGGTGAACTCGCTGACCGCGTTGACCGGGCTCGCACCCGAGGCGCGGCTCACCGTGACCGCGACCCTGCTGGCGGAGGCGGGCACGTCGAACTGCACCAGTTGCGGCAACGGCAACCTGGTGGACGGCACCTACGAACTCGGCGGCGAGACACACGAGGTCAAGGACCTGTGGTGGATGTCGTTCGGGACGTTCCCGGCACGGGGCGACGTCGTCGACATCGCCGTGACACCGCTGTGGTGGCATCCGCTGATCGAGGGCAAGGACACCGGCTTCTTCCTGCTGCTGATCGGCCTGGCCCCCGTCCTCGCCGGTGCCCTCCTCGCCAAGGCGACCTACCGCCCGCGCCCGCGTCGCGTTTAGCGGGCTAAACGCGATCCGGCAGGGCCGGGGCCAGGGGCTTCGCGAAGTAGTGATTGGCGAAGGGGTCGTTGTTGAAGGGCTCGACCGTTTCGTAGCCGAGGCGCGCGTACAGGGCCCTCGCCTCGACGAGGTCGTCACGGGTGTCGAGGCGGATCAGCGTGGCCCCGAGGCCGCGGGCGACGTCTTCGGCAGCGGCCACGAGCAGCGCCGCACCGCCTTTGCCGCGCTCTTCCCGCCGGAGGAAGACGCGAGTGAGCTCAGTAATGTCGGGGGCGGCGACCCGGAGCCCGGCGCAGCCGGCGAGCTCCCCGTCGCGCCACGCGAGCAGGAAGGCGCCGGTCGGCGGGGTCAGATCCCGGCTGTGGTGCTCCTCGAGCGCGGCGTCGAGCTCCTCGTCGCTGATCTGACGTCCGTAGAAGCGGGACGCGATCTCGTCCAGGTACTCGCGCAGCAGCTGGGTGGCGTCCGGGTGATCGACGGGGGTGACTTCGAAGCTCCAGGTCATGGCTTCATTCTGCCGACCCGTGCCACCCGTTTTCCCCCACCGCCCAGATCGCGTTTAGCCCGCTAAACGCAGGTCCGCGTCCCACGGCGCCTGGATCGCGTTTAGCCCGCGAAAGTCGACTTGGGGACCGCGAGGGTGCCGGGCCCCGGATCGCGTTTAGCCCGCTAAACGCGACGCGCCGGGGTCGGGGCGCCGGATCGCGATCAGGGGGCGAAACGCGATCCGGCGGGCTGGTCAGGAGGGGGCGAGGCGGCCGGCGCAGGTCGCGACCTCGCCGGGGGTGGACTTCTGGGACGTGACGACGGCGCCGCCCACGGCCACCCGGCATTCGACGGCACCCTCGCCCTGCCCCATCACCTGGACGGTCGGCGGGGTGCCGGTGTTCTTCCACGTGAGCTCCTTGCGCCACGGCAGCGTCACCTGCAGCTCCTGGTGCACGAGCCCCAGCCCGTTCGAGTCGTAGACCACGGTCGCGGTCCCCGTCCCGCCGAGCTCGTAAGCGATCTGCCAGTCGTTCGACACAGGCTGCGACCGCGGCTGACTCAGCGTCCGCGTGATCGTGCGATCCGGCTCGCGCGACGGCGCGGCCCCGGTCGGCTCGCCGACGACGGCCACAGTCTCCGCCTGCGGTTCCTCACCGCCGTTGAGCAGCACCACGCAGGTCGCGAGCGCGGCCACCACGATCCCCGCGATGGCGATGCGCCCGATCAGTTGTCTGTCGGCCATCGGTTCTCCTCACTGGAAACGCCGAAAGTGGCGGCGCGGCCCGAGAGCCGCGCCGCCACGGGGAATCAGGACGGCAGCAGCTTGCCGGGAACGCCGTTGAGGGACTGGATGAGACCGAGCACCGGGACGCCGAGCGGCGCGAACGTCCAGATGTTGTTCAGGTCGCTCGTGTCGGGTTCGTCGACGACCACAACATCGTTCGGGGCTGTCTCGGCGGCGAGCGCCGGGGCGGCCGAACCGAGTACGACGAGGCCGGCGAGCGCCGCGCCGGTGACCGCGCGGACGAAGGTCTTCTTCATGGGATTCTCCTTTACGGGTAACGGTTCTTACGAAATCGGCGTGATGATCCCGTAGATCGGGGCGAGGAGGTCGGTGGGCACGGGGACGGCCGGGCCGAGCAGTCCACCGAGGTCGAGACCGGGGATCAGCCAGACCGCGGGGTTGCCGCCACCGGTGGGCAGACCCGGCAGCGGGTCGGCCGAGGCGACCCCTCCGGCGAGTCCGGACAGCGCGCCCGCGACGGCGAGCGGCAGCAGCACACGGGCCGCGATTCGCTTCATCTCTTCTCCCTTTTCTTTGGTTGAAATCGAGCCTTACCGCTGCTGGAATCGAGCGGAATCCTTCACCGCAGTACCGAGCTGACAGGCACGATCGTGCCGTCGGGGATCCATTGCCCCGCGTAGTTCCGGTCGGCGATCATCCCGACGGCGTGCGGTTCGCCCGGGTACATCGGCATGGCGTTGACCTGCGCCGCGGCGAAGATCTGGACGTCGCCGTTCATCGCCCGCCACTGGTCGCCCAGCCAGGTCCGGAAGCCGCCGAGCGTGGGGCTTTCGCCGCCGAAGGCGTTGCCCGCGGCGACGGCGAAACTCACCGCGACCTGCTCGCGCGGGTCGAACCTCAGCGGTACCGAGGAACTGGCGACGGCGTTGACGATCGGCCCGTTGAGCAGCCACGGCGCCAGGTACAGGCCGTATTGATGGGTCGGCTTGAGCCGCTGGGACTCGGCCGCGCGGGTCATCGCCGTGTAGCCGCCCGCCCAGCCGGACACCACGACCAGCGCGGTGTTCGGACCCGCCTCGGTCTGCACGGGGAGGCCGGTGCGTGCCGCGGTCTCGCGGACCAGCTTCGCGGCCGCCACGCTGCGTGGCGAGGTGTCTTCGACGAGGGTGAGCGCGGATGGCTTGCGCCCGGCGAGGAACTCGACGAGTTTGACGAGAGAACCGCTGTCCTCACTCGAAAGCGCGTCCGCGGGGCATGAGGTGAGGACCTCGCGGCGGTCGGCGATCAGGCCGCCCAGCGCAGCCGAAGCGCATTCGGGCGCGTCCGTGTCCGCGATGGCGGGTCTCTGCTCGTCACCCGCGTCGACCTTGATCGTCGTCTTCTCCCTGCCGCGGCTGATGATCAGGTCGCTGCGGCCCGCCGGCAGGTCGACCTCGGCCCAGGTTCCCTCGGCGCCGGGGCGCACGATGGCCTTGCCGACCAGGCCACCGTCGATACCCGCGGACAGCTCTTCTCCCGCGCTCGCGGGGAAATGGACGAGGTTCTTGCCGGGCCGCAGCGGGCTCACCAGTACCGGGAATCGCTGGTCACCGAAGGAAGCGTCGGAGAGCAGCGCGACACCGGGAGTCGGCGGTTCGGGTGGTCGGGGAATGGCGGCGAGGGCACTCCAGGCGACGAATCCGACAGCCACAGCGGCTGCGCCGAACCGGTAAGCACGCATGGAATCCTTGTCCGATAAGGAGAATCCGGCGACAACGGTGGCGACAGCCGGCAGAACGGTGATCACCAGCAGCGTGACACCGAAGAGCGTTCCGTAGATCCTGCGATCCAGGCCGAGGCCCGAGGAGAACAGCTGGACCGCGCCCGCGACGACGAGAAGTCCGCCCAGGGTCAAGGAAAGCGGACCGAGCCGGAAGTTCGTCTGGCGCCACTGTTCGGCGGGTACCCAAAAGGAAAGAACGGTGACACCGAACCACAGGGCCGCCGCGGCGACGTAGACGGTATCGATGGCGAACTCGACGCCTGTCCGCCCGAGCGAGGTTTCGAGCACCGCAAGAGCGGCGAGCGCGAGGGACGCCCAACGGCCGACGGATGGCCGGCGGATCAGCACGGGAACGGCCAGTGCGAGCACGAGATGCACGATCAGCGCGAAGGCGTTGACGTCGGTCGCGAAGGCGGAAACCGCGGCGAGTGCGGCGGAAACCCCGCCGAGGGCGGCGATGGTGAGGTGCAGGCGTCGCGGCAGTTCGCCCACCAGCGGGCGAAGGATTCCCGTGCCGGCGAGGAAAGCCGTCGCCAGCAGGAGACCGAGCCGAAGCAGGACCAGGGCGATATCGACGCCGGCCGAACCCGAGCTCGCCGGTATGACGTGGTGATCCATGGGGACCTTCTCCGAGTAGGTCGGCGGGGCCGTGGGCGGCGGAGTGTGCCCGCCGCCCACGGCCTTCCGCGCCGAGCAGGGTTACTTGAGATCCGCGTCAGCCACGACGAACAGTTCGGAGTGCGGCTTGGCGTTGCCGAAGGACCCGTGCGGCCAGGTCTTCCGGTTGAAGTTGATCCCGACCTGTCCGGTGAACTCGTCCCGGAAGTTCTGGTCGACCGCGATCTTCCCGTCCTCGCCCAGGTTCAGCAGGTTGACCTTGTGGTCACCGTCCAAACCGGACCGTGCGACGAAGTAGTTCGACACCGCGAGGTGCTGCGGCTTGTCGGTTTCGCGGTAGTAGCCGTCGCCACCGAGCACGAAGTTGTCGTACGCGCCCCAGTGCGGGCCGCCGCCCGAAGTGCCCGGGTTGATCGGCGCCGCGCCGACGACGGTCGGCAGGTCGCCGCCACCGCCCTGCTGGGACTTCTCCTTCGTGTCGATCCGGCCGTTGATGTTCTCGACCTTGTCGCCCGCGGCGAGCAGCTTCTGGATGTCGAGGACGTACACGCCACCGGTGGTGCCGGGGTCGTCCGGGCCGAGCGCGCCCTTGGACCGTCCGGTGATCGCGCGGTAGAGGTACTTGTCGTCGGGGCTGGTCTGGATCCAGCCGCCGTTCGACCCGCCGCCGTTGGAGTCGTTGTTCGGGTGGATCGCCTTGTTCGCGGCGCCGTCGTCGAACACCTGGATCCAGTGCGGCTCCTTGGCGGTGATGTCCGGCGTGTAGAACACCGCGCCGCCCTGCATGGTCTGGGCGAACGCGCCCTTGTGGCCGGGCTGGTTGGTCACCGTGGTCTCCATGACCGCGCGGCTTTCGGCGTGCAGCGGGTCCGCGGGATCGGCTCGCGGACCGTCCGGCAGGTACGAGACCGTCTTGAGCTTCGGCTTGTTGCGGTCGGAGATGTCCCACGTTCGGACGGTCGGCCGCCGCAGATACGGCGACGGCTGCTTCACCGGGTCGAGGATGATGTTGCGCGGCTCGGCGTAGTCACTGGTGACCAGGGTGTTGAGGTCCTCGCGAGCCTGGATGCCGTGTGGGTTCGCGCAAGTCGGCTTGTCCAGTTGCGGGAGGTTGTCGCACAGCTTCTTGTTGTCGCCCTGCGGTGTGGCCGCCGGGGACTCGGAAAGCACCTGCGCGTTCTGGTCGAAGCGGACGACCTCGCCGGGGCTGCCGGCGAAACCGTTGCCCACCACGGTGGAACCGTTGGCGTAGGTGTGCGGGCCGGGCACGACCGGGCCGCCCATGTACGTGCCGTACGCGGTGCCGTCCTTGAGAACCCAGTACGCGTCCGGCACGGAACCGCCGAGAGTCTGGGTCGGGAGGCTGACGCCCTTGAGTTTCAGTTGCGGCAACGCGGAAACATCGAACGCGTACGTCGCGGCGGCGAACAACGCACCGGCGTAGATCGTGTCGCCCTTGTGCCACACGTACTGCATGTGGTGGGGCTCGTTCTCGACGAGCGGTCCGACGGTGGCGGTGTTGACGACCTTGCCGTAGGTCGGCGAACCCTGCGTCGCGTCGATCACGGCGAGGAAGTCCGGACCGGGCAACGCGTTTTTGATCTTGTTCAGGCCACCGCCGAGCGAACCCGGCAGGTTCTTGATGTCCTTGACCAGGGTGTCGGCGATGTTCTCGTCACCGGCCCAGACCAGCAGCCACTTCTTGCGCTTGCCGTCCGCGCTGCGGGACGCCGCGACGTCCTTGGACACCAGGTGGTTCTGGACCCAGTACTCCTTGCCGTCGGCCGCCTTCTTCGCGTCCTTGACGACCTGGACGTCGGCGTAGGCGTTCGTCGCGGAACCGGTGAAGGTCACCGTGCCCACGGCGAGCGCCACCGCCATGGCGCCTATCACCACTTTTCGTCGCTTGGACGAGTTGGATAGCATTCTTTCTCCCTGTTTTCGCTACCGAAGCGCCAGATAATCGGCACACCTCTCCCCCATTTCGCGCAGGCGTCACCGGCACGAATCAAGGGAAAGCAATCAGCCGCCGGTTCACACAGGGAACCGTTGCGGCACAGCGTAAAGTGTCAGCGCGCGAAGAACGGGCGCATCCGTTTCGGATACGCGAATTCAGCGGAACGCGACGAGCCCGGATTAGTTCAGGAATCCATACACAGCGCGCTTGCTTGCTGCCGCAAGTCAACGTGCCGGCGCCACACCAAGGCGACTGGGGATTGCATGGGCGAAATACTCGTGTGAAGCCGCCGGAGTGTCAATCTCGTGATCAAAGAATGGGACATGCCACGACAGGGTGAATTTCCCACGATGCGGATGCGCCATTGGGCCGAACGGGTGGCGGATTTCCGAGTACTGGGAATTAGACCACTTGGCGGCACTACTGCAGGTCACAACGGACCAGTAACCTGCAGCCGGCTCGCGCGGCGGCGTTATGGGTTCGTTACGAGATGCCGGGAACTCTGGTCCTGACCTGGGTCCGCAGGGCCTTCAGAGGCGGTAAGACAAGGCCATGCCGAAGACGTTCAGAAGGGCGCTGGCCGTCGCCGCGCTCGCCGTACTCATCGCGATGCCCGCGCCGGCCGAGGCTTCGGAGCCGAAGGCGCCACCGGAGTTCGTCGCGCTCTCCGAGGTGGCGCCGACGATCCTGCACGAGATCCGGTACCGGGGGCAGCACAACTTCGTCGGCCGGAAGGTCGACGGGTACGTCCAGCCGCTGTGTCTCCTGACCCGGCAGGCCGCGGAGGGTCTGCGCGCGGCCCAGCGTCGGCTGCTGTGGCAGGGCTACACGCTCAAGGTGTACGACTGCTATCGGCCGCAGCGCGCCGTCGACCACTTCGTCCGGTGGGCCAAGGACCTCGGCGACGAGAAAATGAAGGCGGAGTTCTATCCGAACGTGGCGAAGGACCGTCTGTTCGACGACGGGTACATCGCGGAGAAGTCCGGGCACAGCCGCGGGAGCACGGTGGACCTGACGATCGTGAAGCTACCGCCCCGGCCGCAGCGCCCCTATCGGCCGGGCGAAGCGCTGAAGCCATGCTTCGCGCCGGACCGGTTCCCCGACAACACTGTCAACATGGGGACCGGGTACGACTGCTTCGACACGCTCTCGCACACCGACGACCCGCGGATCACCGGCGAGGCCCGGGCGAACCGGCGACTGCTCAAGGACACGCTCGCGGCCGCCGGCTTCCGGAACCTCGCCGAGGAGTGGTGGCACTACACGTTCAACGGGGAGCCGTTCCCGGACACCTACTTCGACTTCCCCGTCACCCGCCACTCCCTGACCTGGGCCCCCTGCCCCCGGATCGCGATTAGGGGGCTAAACGCAGGTCACGCCTCCCGCCGGCCGGATCGCGTTTAGCCCGCTAAAGGCGATCCGGCGATGGGGCCGCAGAGGGACTGGTGCTTGAGGGTCGCCAACGCGTCGTCGATGGGGTGCGACGTGCCCTCGACGTCCGGCTTGCGCCACCTCACCAGGTTCATCGCGGCGGAAAACTGCCTTCCGCCATCGGCGCGGGTCCAGGACATCGTCATCGCTCCCCAGACCGTGCCGTCATGACCCCAGAAGGTGCCGTGACCGGGGATCTCGGTCTTGTACAGGCCGAGGCCGTAGTCGATCACCCGCCCATCCTGCGCGATGACCGGGACCAAGCGCTGCATCTCCGCCAGCGAAGACGGGCTGACGATCTCTCCGCCGAGCAGCTTGCCGTAGAAGCGGTTGAGATCCTCGACGGTCGAGACCAGGCCGGCGCCGGTCATCACCCAGGACATGCCGTAGACGCTGTAGTCGCGCGGCGGATCGATCGCCCCGAACAGCGCCTCGTACATCCGCGAGTGCGGCTCCTCGATCTGCGGGCCGGTGGGAAACCCGGTGTTCGCGAGACCCGCGGGTTCGATGATGGTGTGGAGAATGTGCTCCTCCGCCGAGGTGCCGGTCAACTGCTCCAGGAGCTCGCCCAGGAGCAGGTAGTTCGTGTTGGAGTAGATCCCGGGGGCGCTTCCCGGCTCGCCGGTGGCGGGCGTCCCGACACCCATCGCGATCAGGTCCGCCGAGCGGAACCGGTGGAATCGGTTGTCGTCGAGGCTCCCTGGGGCGAGTTCCTTGAGCGACGGGAACGCGTAGGGCAGGTACTCGGCGAGGCCGCTGGTGTGGTTGAGCAGCATGCGGATCGTGATCGCCCGGCCGCGCTCACCCGGGACCAGCTGGGGCAGATGGTCGCCAATCGGCGTGTCCAGCCCGATCCGGCCGCTCTCGACCTGTCGCAGAACCGCGGCGGAGACAAACGTCTTGGTGACGCTGCCGACGCGCTGCCTCATCTCCGGCTCGACGGGACGGCCGGTCTCGAGGTCCGCGACTCCGGCGGCGGCGCGCCAGCTCCGTCCACCTGCGCGCACCTCGGCGAACACGCCGGGTACTCCCGCGCGATGGACACCGTCCAAGGCGGACTGCAGGTTCTCCATGGCTGTGTTGTCTTCTGTCACAAGGGAATCCATGTCGACCATCTTTTCGGCCGACGGCCTCGGGATCGCCCGCCATCCGTCGCGCATCCAGGCGGATACCGCACCGCTCGTCGCCCTCCGGCCCGGATCGCGTTTAGCGGGCTAAACGCGATCCCGGCGGCCAGAGGCGTGACCTGCGTTTAGCCCCCTAATCGCGATCCCGGCGGCCAGAGGCGTGACCTGCGTTTAGCGGGCTAAACGCGATCCGGGGGGCCGAGGGGGGCGAGGAGCGGAGGAGGGGTGGGGAAAGCGAAGCGCCCCTGGCCTGGGGCCAGGGGCGCTTCGGGTGGAGCGGGGTGGATCAGCGGAAGTCGCGACCGAAGTCGTAGTCGTCCAGCGGAACCGCGGCACCCGGAGTGGAGCCGAAGACATCCGGGGTGTAGTAGCCGTCGTCGTAGGACGGGATCGCGTAAGCGGCGACCCGCGCCTCCTCGGTCGGCTGCACCTGGATGTTGCGGTACTTGTTGATCCCAGTACCGGCCGGGATCAGCTTACCGATGATCACGTTCTCCTTGAGGCCCACGAGCCTGTCCGAACGGCCGTTGATGGCCGCGTCGGTCAGGACACGCGTGGTCTCCTGGAACGAGGCCGCCGACAGCCACGAGTCCGTGGTCAGCGAGGCCTTCGTGATCCCCATCAGCACCGGGCGACCCGAAGCGGGCTCGCCGCCTTCGGCGACCGACGCACGGTTCTTCGCCTCGAACTTGGTCCGCTCGGGCAGCTCGCCCGGGAGGAAGTCCGTGGCACCGGAGTCGATGATCGTCACGCGGCGCAGCATCTGCCGCACGATGACCTCGATGTGCTTGTCGTGGATCGACACACCCTGCGCCCGGTACACCTTCTGGACCTCGTCCACCAGGTGCATCTGCGCCTCGCGCGGCCCCATGACCCGCAGGACCTCGTGCGGGTCCGGCGTGCCCTCGAGCAGCTGCTGACCGACGTTGACGCGGTCACCGTCGCCCAGCGGGCCGTTCGGGGTGTTCGCGAGCCGCTGACGCTTGGACAGCTTGTCGAAGACGATCTCTTCGCTGCCGTCGTCCGGGATCAGCGTGATCTTCCAGAACCGCTCGCTCTCCTCGATGCGCACACGGCCATCGACGTCGGCGATCGGCGCCTTGCCCTTCGGGACCCGGGCCTCGAACAGCTCCTGGACACGGGGCAGACCGGTCGTGATGTCGTCACCGGCGACACCACCCTGGTGGAACGTACGCATCGTCAGCTGCGTACCCGGCTCACCGATCGACTGGGCCGCGACGATACCCACGGCCTCGCCGACGTCGACGAGCTGACCGGTCGCCATGGACCGGCCGTAGCAGGTGGCACAGATACCGACGGCCGACTCACAGGTGAGGACCGAACGCACCTTGACCTTGGAGATCCCGCTGCCGATGAGCTTGTCGATCGCCGGGTCACCGATGTCGTCACCGGCGTTGAGCACGACGTTGCCCTTGGCGTCGACCGCGTCGGTCGCCAGGTTCCGCGCGTACACGCTGGTCTCGACGTGCTGGTCGCGCAGGACCTTGCCGTCGCCGATGTCCTCGCCGATCGGCATGTTGATGCCGCGGGTGGTGCCACAGTCGACCTCGCGGACGATGACGTCCTGCGACACGTCCACCAGACGACGGGTCAGGTAACCCGAGTCGGCGGTACGAAGCGCAGTGTCCGCCAGGCCCTTACGGGCACCGTGCGTCGCGATGAAGTACTCCGCCACCGACAGGCCTTCACGGAAGTTGGCCTTGATCGGACGCGGGATGTACTCACCCTTCGGGTTCGACACCAGGCCACGCATACCGGCCAGCGACCGGACCTGCGTCATGTTGCCCGCCGCGCCCGACTTCACGATCATCGCGATCGGGTTGTCGTCCGGCAGCGCCGTCTCCATGATCTTGTGGACCTCTTCGGTGGCCTGCGTCCACACCTTGACGAGCTCGTTGTTGCGCTCGGTGTGCGACAGCTGACCACGCTGGTACCGCTTCTCGACCTGGTCGGCCTTGCCTTCGTACTCGTCCAGAATGGCTTTCTTGCCCTTCGGGACCAGCACGTCGGAGATCGCGACCGTGACACCCGAGCGGGTCGCCCAGTAGAAACCGGCGTCCTTCAGGCGGTCCAGGGTCTGCGCGACCTGCGTCATCGAGTAGCGCTCGGCGAGGTCGTTCACGATCAGGGCCTGACGCTTCTTCGGCATCGGCTCGTTGATGAACGGGTAGTCCGCCGGCAGCAGTTCGTTGAACAGCACGCGGCCCAGGGTGGTCTCGGCCAGCCAAGCCTTGCCCGGCTCCCAGCCCTTCTCCGCGAGCGCCGCTTCGTCGGCCTTGGCGGGCTGACGGTCGATGATGCGGATCTTGACCTGGGCGTGCAGGCTCAGTGCCTTGCGGTCGTACGCCATGATCGCCTCGGCGGGCGAGGAGTAGGCGTTGCCCGTGCCCTCGGCCTTCTCGTTCAGGCGGGTCAGGTGGAACAGACCGGTCACCATGTCCAGACGCGGCATGGCGAGCGGGCGGCCCGACGCCGGCGAAAGGATGTTGTTCGCCGACAGCATCAGGATGCGGGCCTCGGCCTGCGCCTCCGCGGACAGCGGGAGGTGCACGGCCATCTGGTCACCGTCGAAGTCCGCGTTGAACGCTTCACAGACCAGCGGGTGCAGCTGGATGGCCTTGCCTTCGACCAGCTGCGGCTCGAAGGCCTGGATACCGAGGCGGTGCAGGGTCGGCGCACGGTTCAGCATCACCGGGTGACCGGTGATGACCTCTTCGAGCACGTCCCACACCTGCGGCCGCGAGCGCTCCACCATCCGCTTGGCGGACTTGATGTTCTGCGCGTGGTTCAGGTCGACCAGCCGCTTCATGACGAACGGCTTGAACAGCTCGAGCGCCATGTCCTTCGGCAGACCGCACTGGTGCAGCTTCAGCTGCGGGCCGACGATGATGACCGAACGGCCGGAGTAGTCGACACGCTTGCCGAGCAGGTTCTGACGGAACCGGCCCTGCTTGCCCTTGAGCAGGTCGGACAGCGACTTCAACGGACGGTTACCGGGACCGGTGACCGGGCGGCCGCGACGGCCGTTGTCGAACAGCGCGTCGACGGCCTCCTGCAGCATCCGCTTCTCGTTGTTGACGATGATCTCGGGCGCGCCGAGGTCGATCAGTCGCTTCAACCGGTTGTTCCGGTTGATGACCCGGCGGTAGAGGTCGTTCAGGTCGGAGGTGGCGAACCGGCCACCGTCGAGCTGGACCATCGGGCGCAGGTCCGGCGGGATCACCGGGACGGCGTCGAGCACCATGCCGCGCGGGTCGTTGCCGGTGGCCTGGAAGGCCGCGACGACCTTGAGCCGCTTCAGCGCGCGGAGCTTCTTCTGCCCCTTGCCGTTGCGGATGGTGTCGCGCAGGTGGTCGGCCTCGGCCGCGACGTCGAACTCGGTGGCCAGCTTCTGGATGGCCTCCGCGCCCATGCCGCCGGTGAAGTACTCGCCGTACCGGTCGATGAGCTCGCGGTAGAGCAGCTCGTCGGCGATCAGCTGACGCACGTCGAGCTTGGTGAAGGTCGTCCAGACCTCCTCGAGACGGTCCAGCTCGCGACCGGCGCGGTCACGCAGCTGACGCATCTCGCGCTCGCCGCCTTCCTTGACCTTGCGGCGGACGTCGGACTTGGCGCCCTCCGCCTCCAGCTCGGCCAGGTCGGCTTCCAGCTTCTGCGCCCGTGCCTCGATGTCCGCGTCACGCTTGGTCTCGAGGTTCTTGCGCTCGACGCCGATCTCGTTCTCGAGGGTCGGGAGGTCGTTGTGCCGCAGCTCGGTGTTCACACCGGTGATCACGTAGGCCGCGAAGTAGATGATCTTCTCGAGGTCCTTCGGCGCCAGGTCGAGCAGGTAGCCGAGGCGGGAAGGAACACCCTTGAAGTACCAGATGTGGGTGACGGGGGCGGCCAGCTCGATGTGGCCCATCCGCTCACGGCGCACCTTGGCGCGGGTGACCTCGACGCCACAGCGCTCGCAGATGATGCCCTTGAAGCGGACTCGCTTGTACTTACCGCAGTAGCACTCCCAGTCCCGGGTCGGGCCGAAGATCTTCTCGCAGAAGAGGCCGTCCTTCTCGGGCTTGAGCGTCCGGTAGTTGATGGTCTCCGGCTTCTTGACCTCGCCGAAGGACCACTGACGAATGTCGTCGGCGGTAGCGAGGCCGATGCGGAGCTCATCGAAGAAGTTGACGTCCAGCACGTCTTTACATCCCCTTGGGGTTGATGCGACTAGAGGAGTTGGCGAGTGGAGGCGGGAGCCTGGCGGGCTCCCGCCTCATCGCGGTCAGTGCACGACGTCGTCCACCGAGGGCGACTCGTTGCGGGACAGGTTGATGCCGAGGTTGGCCGCGGCACGCTCGAGGTCCTCGTCGTCGGAGTCGCGCATCTCGATCGCGGCGCCGTCGCTGGACAGCACCTCGACGTTGAGGCAGAGCGACTGGAGCTCCTTCAGGAGCACCTTGAACGACTCCGGGATGCCCGGCTCGGGGATGTTCTCCCCCTTGACGATGGCCTCGTACACCTTCACGCGGCCGACCACGTCGTCCGACTTGATCGTCAGGAGTTCCTGCAGGGTGTATGCGGCGCCGTACGCCTGCATCGCCCAGCACTCCATCTCGCCGAACCGCTGGCCACCGAACTGCGCCTTACCACCCAGCGGCTGCTGCGTGATCATCGAGTACGGACCGGTGGAACGGGCGTGGATCTTGTCGTCGACCAGGTGGTGCAGCTTCAGGATGTACATGTAGCCGACCGCGACCGGGTACGGGTACGGCTCGCCGGAGCGGCCGTCCAGCAGCGTGGCCTTGCCGTTCTGCTTCACCATGCGCTCACCGTCGCGGTTCGGCTTGGTGGCACCGAGCAGGCCGGTCAGCTCGTCTTCCTTGGCACCGTCGAACACCGGGGTGGCGGTGTTCGTGCCGGGGTCGACGTCGTAGAGCTCCTCGTTGAGGTTCTTCGCCCAGTCGGGGTTGCCCTCGATCTTCCAGCCCTGCGACGCCAGCCAGCCCAGGTGAAGCTCCAGGACCTGGCCGATGTTCATACGACGCGGGACACCGTGGGTGTTCAGGATGATGTCGACGGGCGTGCCGTCCTCCATGAACGGCATGTCCTCGGCGGGGAGGATCTTGCCGATGACACCCTTGTTCCCGTGGCGGCCGGCGAGCTTGTCGCCCGGCTGGATCTTCCGCTTCTGGGCCACGTAGACGCGGACCAGTTCGTTGACGCCCGGGGGCAGCTCGTCGTCGTCCTCGCGCGAGAACACGCGGATGCCGATGACCTTGCCGGTCTCGCCGTGCGGCACCTTCAGCGAGGTGTCGCGGACTTCGCGGGCCTTCTCACCGAAGATCGCGCGGAGCAGGCGCTCTTCCGGGGTCAGCTCGGTCTCGCCCTTGGGCGTGACCTTGCCGACCAGGATGTCGCCGTCGCGGACCTCGGCACCGATGCGGATGATGCCGCGCTCGTCGAGGTCGGCCAGGACCTCCTCGGAGACGTTCGGGATGTCCCGGGTGATCTCCTCGGCGCCCAGCTTGGTGTCGCGGGCGTCGATCTCGTGCTCCTCGATGTGGATCGACGTGAGCACGTCGTCCTGCACCAGGCGCTCCGAGAGGATGATCGCGTCCTCGTAGTTGTGGCCCTCCCACGGCATGACCGCGACGAGCAGGTTCTTGCCGAGCGCCATCTCACCGTTCTCGGTGGACGGGCCGTCGGCGATGACCTGACCCTGCTCGACCCGGTCGCCCTCGTTGACGATCGGGCGGTGGTTGAAGCAGGTGCCGTGGTTGGAGCGACGGAACTTGTACAGTCCGTAGCTCTTCCGCGTGCCGTCGTCGTGCATGATCGTGATCAGGTCGGCCGAGAGCTCCTCGACGACACCGGACTGCTCGGCGACGAGCACGTCACCGGCGTCGACCGCGGCGCGCAGCTCCACACCGGTGCCGACGTACGGCGCCTGGTTGCGCAGCAGCGGAACGGCCTGACGCTGCATGTTCGCGCCCATCAGCGCGCGGTTCGCGTCGTCGTGCTCGAGGAACGGGATCATCGCCGTCGCGACCGAGACCATCTGTCGCGGCGAGACGTCCATGTAGTCCACGTCGAGCGGGTCGATCAGCTCGACCTCGCCGCCCTTCTTACGGACCAGGACGCGGTCTTCGACGAAGGTGCCGTCGTCCGAGATCGGCGCGTTGGCCTGCGCCTTCACGAAGCGGTCTTCCTCGTCCGCGGTGAGGTAGTCGACCTGGTCGGTGACGCGGCCCTCGACGACCTTGCGGTACGGGGTCTCGATGAAACCGAACGGGTTGACCCGCGCGTACGAGCAGAGCGAGCCGATCAGGCCGATGTTCGGGCCTTCCGGCGTCTCGATCGGGCACATGCGGCCGTAGTGCGACGGGTGGACGTCACGGACCTCCATGCCGGCGCGCTCACGCGACAGACCACCGGGGCCGAGGGCGGACAGACGACGCTTGTGCGTCAGCCCCGACAGCGGGTTGTTCTGGTCCATGAACTGCGACAGCTGCGAAGTACCGAAGAACTCCTTGATCGCCGCCACGACGGGACGGATGTTGATCAGGGTCTGCGGCGTGATCGCTTCGACGTCCTGCGTGGTCATCCGCTCGCGGACGACGCGCTCCATCCGGGACAGACCCACGCGGATCTGGTTCTGGATGAGCTCGCCGACGGTGCGGAGACGACGGTTGCCGAAGTGGTCGATGTCGTCGGTCTCGACCGGGATGGTCTGGTCGCCGACGGTGACCTTGTCCTCGCCCGCGTGCAGGCGGACCAGGTACTCGATCGTCGAGACGATGTCCTCTTCGGTCAGCGTCCCGGTGTCGTACGGCGTGGTGAGGGCGAGCTTCTTGTTGACCTTGTAGCGGCCGACCTTGGCCAGGTCGTAGCGCTTCGGCTTGAAGAACAGGTTCTCCAGCAGCGTCTGCGCGCTCTCCTTGGTGGGCGGTTCGCCCGGACGCAGCTTGCGGTAGATGTCGAGGAGCGCCTCGTCGGTGCCGGCGGTGTGGTCCTTCTCGAGGGTGGCGAGCAGCGTCTCGGAGAACGAGAAACGCTCGCGGATCGCCTCGGTGGTCCAGCCGAGCGCCTTCAGCAGCACGGTGACCGGCTGGCGGCGCTTGCGGTCGATGCGGACGCCGACGGTGTCGCGCTTGTCGACGTCGAACTCGAGCCAGGCACCCCGGCTCGGGATGACGCGGACGTTGAAGACGTCCTTGTCCGTGGTCTTGTCGACGCTGGTGTCGAAGTACACGCCAGGCGAACGGACCAGCTGGGACACGACGACACGCTCGGTGCCGTTGATGACGAAGGTGCCCTTGTCGGTCATCACCGGGAAGTCGCCCATGAAGACCGTCTGGCTCTTGATCTCGCCGGTGTTGTTGTTCACGAACTCGGCGGTCACGAACAGCGGTGCCGCGTACGTCATGTCCTTGTCCTTGCACTCCTCGACGGAGGCCTTGACCTCGTCGAAGCGCGGGTCGGAGAAGGACAGCGACATGGATCCGGAGAAGTCTTCGATCGGCGAGATCTCGTTGAGGACCTCTTCCAGGCCACCGACCGGGTTTTCTTCACCTTCTTCGACGCGGCGTTCGAACCACGCCTCGTCGCCGGTGAACCATTCAAAGGACCTGATCTGCACGTCGAGCAGGTTCGGGGTGCTGAGCGGCTCGCGAATCTTTGCGAAGGAGACCCGTTTGGGGGCTCCCGGGATTCCCGTGGACTCCGAGCGAGATACAGCCGAGGTGGTCGCAGCAGTGGCCTGGTTCGCGGGAGAGACTGCCAAGATGCGTCCTTCCGGGGACAATGAGCGGTGAGCAGCCGCGTCAGCAACAGCTGAAGCGGACTGTCAAGGGTGCCGTGTGCCCACTATCCTAACTACCGGCTCCGGGCAGCCTGAAAGAGGGCAGCGCAAAGAAGCAGTCTAGCCCGAACGTCGCGGTCTGTCCAGGGGGCGCTCCCGATGGGGCCCAGCCTGCATCGCAACGTCTTCAGGTATGCCTCTCCTGGCTTCCCCGGGCCGTCCCTCCCGCAAGGGCACCGCCGGTTCTCGCCGTTGCCAGTAAGCGTGACCCCACAGGGGCTCTGAGTCAAGATGCCGCGCGGTGGTCCCGCCGGTTGGCGCAGCGTGGGAGAGGTTGCGCGCGGGGCGCTTCCCAGGACGATCATCCTGGTTACCGCCCGGTACCCGCAGGTGGCGGCGCTGGGGCGCCGACCTGCGTTTAGCGGGCTAATCGCGATCCGGCCGAAGGGCGTTCACGAGAGTCACCGGGTCGGGGCCAGGCGATCGGCGGGGCGCTCCGGACGGGCCCGACGGGTGTGACCGCTGTGGCCGGTGGGCCACCTGGGGTGGCGCACAGGCAGGCGGCGGACTCGCGTTTAGCGGGCTAATCGCGAAGCTGCCCGGCACGCGTCGCGATTAGCCCGCTAAACGCGCTCCGCCGGGCGCTGCCAGACTGGGCCGCGTGTGCGAAATGTGCGAGCAGGAGGCCGGTGCCGAGGTGGTGCCCGCGTTACCCCCGGTCCTCTTACGACCGGAAGCCGAGCTGCGGCTGGCCGCAGAGCGGAGCCCGCTCCTCCACGATCTCCGCGGATACGTCGCCGGGTTGGACGAGAACAGCGAGCCGGGCGACACGCTGATCCCCCAGTGGGCGGAGGCTTCCGGGCTGGTCCGGGTCCTCAAGGGCAAGCACGTGCCCGTCCAGAGGAACGCGAAGCTCCTCGACGACCCTCTCCGGCTCTGGGAGCGGCTGTATTCGACGATCGGCGAAGCCGGGTTCGGCATCGCCGCCCAAGGCGATGCCGTGCCGCTTGGCTTCGGGATGCTGTTCCCCCGGTTGGTCGCGTCGCTCTCGCTCACGCTCTACCAGTCGGGTCCGGTCCCGGCGCCGGTCGAGCTTCTCTTCGAGGTCTTGGCTCCGATATTCGAGCTCGGGCAGGCGCCCGATGAGTCGACGCGGCACGCGACCGCCGTCACCCTGGATCTGCTGGAACGGCTCGGCGCGATCGAGCGGGCCACCGCGGACCCGGCCGGGCTCGCGAGAATCGCCGAGATCGCCGGCAAGCCCGATCCCTCCCCGTTCCTCGTCAGTCTCACCCCGATCGCCGTCTGGGCGATCAACAGGGAGCTCCGCGAGGCCGGAATGGACGCACCGGTCATCGGTGACGCCGTGGAAGAGAGTCTCGGCGAGCTGAGCCCACGCCTCGCCGATGCCGCGCCGGAGATCATCGACGCGGAACTGAAGGCCTGGACCCGGCACCGGTCACCCTCCGACGCGGCAGCCGAGGCGAGCGAGTTCCTTCGCACGGCGCGGCTTCCCGAAGAACGACTGTTCACTTTGATCGTGCTCGGGGAAGTCGGCGAGATCGGCCTCGAGACCGCTGTGGGAGTCCGGGCCGAAGGCGGTCTGCTCGGCGCGGTCGCCGCGATGTGGCTGTCCGAACGTGGAGCGATCGGCCCGGAAACGGTCACCCGCGACGAGGTCGTCCTCGGGATGGCCGACCATTTCGCGGCAATGCACGCGCTCGGCGCGTTCGTCCACCAACTCGCCGACATGGACGACGGCTTCGACATCGTGGACCTGCTGACGTCCTCTCGCCACCCGGACAGACTCGAACTCCTGAACGTCGTCGGCGTGGAACATCCGGACCGGACGATGGCCGAGAAGGCGCGAAAGGCGAGCTTCAAGCTCCGGTCGAGCGGCGGCGTGTGAGCCCTGGCCCCGGATCGCGTTTAGCGGGCTAAACGCGATCCGGGGCGCTACTTGGAGGGGGGCGCGGAGGCGGGGGGTGAAGCGGGGGCCTGGGAGGCCGTCGGGTTCGGCGGAGCGGCGTAGGTGTTCATCGCCGTGATCTTCCACTTGTCGCCCTGCAGCTCCGCGTTCAAATGCAGCTGCGCGCTCCCGGCGGTGGTCTTGTTCGTGTCGGCCCGCGTCGAGCTCTGGTCGACGAACACCATCACGTCGGCCCGGTCGCCTTCCAGCCGGATGACGGCGCTGCGGGTGACCTTGCAGGTCACGACCATCTTCTGCTGCGGGGCCAGCCGCTTGACCTCGCCCATCAGCAGGTTGTACTTCGCCCGCACGTCGTCATTGACCAGCAGATCGCCGGCCGCTGTCTCGGTCTTCGCGATGTTCTTGAAGTCGTACGAGAACAGCGCCTCGGTCGCCTTCGCGACCTGGTCCTTGACCTGCGCGGTCTTCGCGACGTCCAGCAGCGCGGTGTTGTCCGTCGAACTCGACACCTCGGAAGCCTTGAGATGGAACAACACCGCGGTCGCGGCCAGCAGCAGCCCGACGACGACCAGCGCGCCCGCCAGGATCAGCTTGCCGGAGCCGGGCTTCTTCTCGGACTCGGATGCCTCGTCGGCTTCGGAAGCGACCTCGGCTTCGGCCTCTTCGATGTCGTCCGGCTTCGCCTGAGCGGCCGCACGGGCCTTCGCACGCGGGCTCGGCTTCGCGACGACAGCCTCTTCAGAGTCTGAAGGGTCTTCGGGTGCCTCCTCGACCTCCGAAGGAGCCTCGACAGTCTCAACGGCCTCAGCAGTGTCCTCAACGGACTCAGGGGCCTCGACAGACTCAGCAGTCTCGACAGGCTCAGCGGCCTCGACGACCTCGGGCTCAGCCTCAGGAACGGGCCGCGGAGCAGGCCTCGGCGACGGACGCCGCACCGGCGTCTCGGTGACCTCCGAGACTTCCGCAGTGGAGACCTCCGAGGCGGAAGCCTCGGGAGTGGGCCGTCGCAGACCGGCCACCCGGGGGCGGCGCACCGGCGGAGTGCTGCGAGGGGGCTGGCGACGGGAGGGGGGCACTACGAGGCTCCGTTCTAGGTGACGCTCTTACTGGCCGGCCGCGACGAGGGGCACGTTGTCGATCCCGGACAGCTTCCACTCATCGCCGACCCGGGTCATCGAGACCTCCAGGCGCAGCGCCTTGGAGCTCGCCTTGTCGCCCTGGGTGACCTGGGTGGTGATGGCGGCGAGGAAGCTCGCCTTGCCCTCGTGGTCGTCGAGTTCCTCGACCGCGATGTCCTGGATCGTGGTCGCGACCTTGGTCTTCGCGTCGCCGAGCGCCTTGCGGTACGTCGGCTCCAGCTGCGCCAGCTGCTGGCTCATCTTGTCGTCGGAGACGGCCTTCTGCCGGTTGAAGAACTCGTCGAGGTTCTCGAAGTCGACCTCGGTATAAGCCTTGATCGCGCGGCCGCCCGCGTCGACCACTTCGTCCCGCGAGCGCGCCAGGTCGGCGTTGTCATCCGACGCGGCCACGGCCCACTGGACGCCGAAGATCGCCGCGGCGACGAAGGCTGCCAGGGCGAACGCCGCCGCCCCGAGGACCAGGGTCCGCGATCGAGAAGAACTCATGACACTCCAGGGTAGGTATACGGTCTCGGGCTCAGCCGGGCAGGCCCAGCAGCGCGCCCAGGCTGGCCAGGCTGACCCCCGGGCTCTGCAGGACGCTCGGCATGCCCTGCGCCGCGCGCAAGGCCGCCAGCTCCTCGGCGGACCGGCCGGCGTTCTTCGCGACGTCGCCTTCCGACGGGATCTGCGGGACCCCGTTGTACGGGACGTTCTGCGAACCGCGCACGTTGATCGGGCTGCCCTTCGGCTCGGCGCAGTACGCGTCGTCCTTCGGCGGGCGAGGCGCCGTGTCGGTGCCTTCGCGGTACTTGTCGAGGCCGATGTAGCCCTTGGTGCACGAAGGCGGGTTGAACAGGTTGAGCGCGAGACCCAGGTGCGCGGTGCCGTCGTTGGCGACGCTGTTCGCGCCCGCGGCCAGCATCGGGTAGGTCACCAGGCCCTGCTCGAGCCCGTCGAGCCGGGTCACCAGCAGGTTGGACGTCGTGAGCAGGTTCGCCGTCAGCGCGCCCAGCCCCGGTCCGGATTCGGCGAGCACCGAGCTGATCTGGTTCGCCACCTGCGGGGTGACCCCGATCAGCTTCCGGATGTCGGCGTCGGAGTTCTTCAGCGTGCCGGACAGCTTGTTGAGGTCCGCGCTGAACGACTTCATCGAGCTCGCCATGTCGTTCTGCGTGTCGAGGACCTGCCCGCCCTTTTCCAGCAGCTGGATGGTCTGCGGCAGGTACTCCTGCGCGGTCGTGGTGAAGCTCCGCGCGGTGTCGAGCAGTCGCTGCAGGTCCGGGCCGGTGCCGTTGAAGGCGTTGTACGACTCGTCGACGACCTTGCGCAGCGAGTCGACCGGCACCGACGCCGCGAGGCTGTCGAGGTCGCCGATGAGCTGTTCGGTGGGCACCGGCGTCTTGACCTTGTCGGCCGGGATGACCGAGCTCGCGTTCAGGAACGGCCCGTTCTCGCTCTTGGGCCGCAGGTCGACGAACTGCTCGCCGACCGCCGACCGGTTCGCGACCACGGCGTCCAGATCGGCGGGCACCTGCGGGGCGTCCGGCGAGATGTTCAGGTCGGCTTCCAGCCCGGTCTTGGTCAGGCGCAGCTCACCGACGCGGCCGATGTTGAAGCCGCGGTAGGTGACCTCGGCGTTCTGGAAGATCCCGCCCGATTGCTTGAGCTGGAGCTTCACCGTGTAGCCCTCGTCGCCGAAGACCTGGCCGAGTCCGGCGAACCGGATCAGCGCGTACACGATGGCGACCACGGAGATGATCACGAACGCGACCAGCTGGATCTTCGTCCTACGGACCAGCATCAGCCGGCACCTCCCGACAGCAGGCCGAAGATCCCGGCGGGTCCGGTCTGTCGCGGCTGTCCGCCGCCCTGTGGCGTGTTCGCCTGGCCGCCTGCCTGGGTTCCGCCGACGCTGTCGGGGATCGGCAGCGGCGGGTTCACGCCCGGTCCCTCGGTCCCGCCGGTCAGCCCCGGCACCGGGACGAGGTCCTTCAGCGGGTTCTCACGGCTGCGGCCGAGGTTCTTGAGGATCTCGTTCAGGTTCAGGTCGACCTTCGCGAACAGGTTGAAGTAGTCGCCCTTGACCCCGTCGAACGCGGCGTCACTGAACGGGAAGGTCAACAGGATCTCCAGCGCCTTGGGCAGATCCGCGCCCGCCTCGCCGAGCTTCTGCAGCGTCGGCTGCAGCGCCTTGAGGTCGGCGACGAGGTCTTCCTTGCTCTTGTTCACCGTGTCGACGGCGACACCGGAAAGGTTGTTGAGCGCGTTCAGCATGGTCACCAGCTGGCCGCGCTGCTGCTCCAGCACGCCGAGGCCGGGGCCGAGGTTGTCGACCGCGCCGACCAGCTTGTCCTTCTGGCCGTTCAGCGTGAGCGAGAGCCGGTTCAGCCCGTCGAGCGCCCGCGTGATGTTCGCGGACTGCCTGTCCAGGTTCGAGACCAGCTCGTTGGTGTTGTTCAGCAGCGCCTTGAGCTCCGGCGAGCGGCCGCTCGTGGCGTTGTTGAGTTCCTTGGTGATGGTGTTGAGCTGGTCGACGCCGCCACCGTTGAGCAGCAGCGAAAGCGCGCCGAGCAGTTCCTCGACCTCGACGCTGCGGTTCGTGCGGGCCAGCGGGATCACCGCGTTGTCGGCGAGCTTGCCCTGTCCCCCGGCGGGCGCGGCCAGCTCGACGTACTTCTCACCGAGGAGGCTCGACTGCTTGACGTTGGCCAGCGCGTTCGCCGGCAGCTTCACGTCACCGTTCACCCGGAGGGTGACTTCGGCGTTCCAGCCGTCCTGGGTCAGCCCGATCGCTTCGACGCGTCCGATGGAGACCTCGTTGACCTTCACCCCGGCCTGCGGGGTCAGGTCGAGGACGTCCCGGAACTGCACCTTGACCGTGTACGGGTGGTCGCCGAGCTCGGCGCCACCGGGCAGCGGGACATCGTAGATCCCGCTGAACCCGCAGCCGCTCAACGTCAACGCGGCGATGGTTCCGGAGGCGATGAGAGCGAGTTTCTTCATCACTTCGCCGCCGTTCCGTAGAGCTGCCCCGCGATGGGCAGCGGAAGCGGCGGCAGCTGGCCCGCCTGCGAGGACTGGATCACCTGCGCGATCGACGGCAGCGGCACCAGCCCGTCGACCAGTCCGGCGATCCCCTTGCACGCGTCGCCCAGCGCGTCGAGCGCGTCCGGGGTCTGCTTGAGCAGGTTGCACACCATCACCAGCGGCGGCTGGGTGAGCTCGTTGAGGTTCGCCCGCGCGTCGAGCGTGCCCGACGAGGCGTTGTAGGTGTTGACCAGGTTCCCGAGGCCGACCGGGGCGACGTCGAGGATCTCGGCGAGCGCGCCGCGCTGGTCCACGAGCACCTTGGTCACGCTGGCCAGCTTGTCCACATTGGACTTGAGCCGGTCGCGGTTCTTCTCGATGAACCCCTGCACCGCGGTGAGCGTGTCGGACAGTTGCTTCACCGTCGCGGCGAGGTTGTCCTTCTCCCCCGCGAGGAATCCGCTGACGTCGGCGAGCTGCCGCTCGAAGTCGCGGACCTGCGAGTCGCTGTTCACCAGCGTCTGGGAGAAGGAGCCGAGGTTCTCGACGGTCTTGAACAGGTCGTCCTTGTTGCCGGACAACGTGCCCGCGGCCTGGCCGAGCTTCGTGATCGTGTCGTGCAGCGCCTGCCCGTTGCCGTCGAAGTTCTTCGCGGCGGTGTCGAGCAGGTTCGACAGCGAACCGTTCTTGTTGGCACCGTTGGGCCCGAGCGACTTGCTGACCCGGGAGAGACTGGCGGCGAGCTCGTCGACCTCCAGGGGGACTTCGGTGCGGTCGAGGCCGATGACGGCGCCGTCGGCGATCCGCGTGCCGCCTTTGTAGGCCGGGGCCAGCTGCACGTAGCGGTCGCTGACGAGCGAAGGCGACACGATGATCGCCTTCGCGTCGGCGGGCACCGCCACCGAGCGGTCGTATTCGAGTTCGACGCGGACCTGGTTGCCCATCGGCTGGATCTTGGTGACCGTGCCCATGTCGACGCCGAGCATGCGGACGCTGTTGCCTTCGTAGAGGCCGACGGCACCGGCGAAGTAGGCGGTCACGTGGTTGCGGCCGGCGTCCTTGAGCGTCCACCACAGCGCGCCGGCGACGACCAGCGCGAGCACGATCGCGATGGTGAAGCCGCGGGCGAGGCTGGAACCGAGACGGGTACTCATTTCTCGTAGCACCCCTTGTCGTTGATCGGCCCGAACGACGGCAGGACCAGTCCGCAGATGTAGTTGTCGAACCAGCGGCCGTTGCCGATCGTGTTCGTGAACACCCGGATGAACGGGGCGAACCGCGCGATGCCCTGGCCGAGGGCGTCCTGGTTGCGCTGCAGCATCGAGGTCAGCTGGTCGAGCTGGGTGAGTACCGGGTCGAGCTGCGCGTCGTTGTCGTCGACCAGGCCCTTGAGCTGGGTGGCGAGGTTGCGCGAGCCGTCCAGCAGGGCGCTGATCGCGTCCTTGCGGCGGGACACCTCGCCGAGCAGCTTGTTGCCGTCGGCCAGGAGCTTCTGGAACTCGGCGTCGCGATCGACGAGCGTCTGCGAGACCTGCCGCGTGTTCGCGAGCAGGCTCGCCAGCTTCGAGTCCCGCGAAGCGATCGTGTCCGAGAGGCGGGAAAGGCCGCTCAGGGCGCCCTTCACGTCTGCCGGGGTGTCGGCGAAGGTCTCCGTGATGACGTCGAAGCTCTTCGCCAGCTGCGTCGTGTCGATGTCGTCGACGGTCTGCGAAAGCCCGCGGAAGGCGTCGAGGACGTCGAACGGCGACATCGTGCGCTCACGCGGGATGGTCGCGCTCGGGTCGAGCGTGCGCTGGCCCTGCGGGTCGAGCGCCAGGTACTTCTGGCCGAGCACGGTCTTGATCTTGATCGCCGCGCTGGTCTTGTCGCCCAGCCAGGCGTCCTTGACCTTGAAGGAGATCCGGACCTTGTCGCCGTCGAGCTTGATGTCGGAGATCTTGCCGACCTTCACCCCGGCGACCCGGACGTCGTTGTCCTGCTGCAGGCCGGAAGCCTCGCTGAAGTCCGCGCTGTAGGTCGTGCCGCCGCCGATCACCGGCAGGTCCTCGGAGTTGAGCGCGGCGAGGAAACCGAGCAGCAGCACCGAGATGCCGACCAGCGCGATCGGGACCGGATTGCGTTTCTGGAACGACTTCATGCCGTGCACCTCGCCCGGTTCACCGGCAGCAGCGGCAGGTTGATCGGTTCGTTGATCAGCGGAGGCAGGGCGACGGCTCCTGTCAGTTCACAGGCGAAGAAGTTGAACCAGGAGCCGTAGTCGGCGGTGCGGGTCAGCGCGGTCACCTTCTGCGGCATGAACTGGATGAAGTGCTCGACGATCGGCTGGCTGTCGTTGAGGTTCTTCGTCAGCGTGCCGAGCGCGGCGATGTCCTGTTTGAGCGGCTCGCGGGCCTCACCGAGCAGACCTGAGGTCGTCTGGGCGAGGTTGCCGAGCGAGTCGATGGCGTCGCCGATCGGCTCGCGGTCCGCGGCCAGCCCGGAGACCAGCTGCTGCAGCTTGACGATCAGGTCGTTCAGCTGCGGCGTGTGCGCGTTGACCGTGTCGAGCACCGAGTTCAGGTTGTCGATGACCTCACCGATCACCTGGTCCTTGTCGGAGATCGTGGTGGCCAGCGACGCGGTGTGCTTGAGCAGGCTTTCGATCGTGCCGCCCTCGCCCTGCAGGACCTGGATGACCTCGTAGGACAGCTTGTTGATGTCGTCCGGGTTGAGCGCGGTGAACAAGGGCTTGAAGCCGTTGAACAGCTGCGTCAGGTCGAGTGCTGCGGTGGTCCGCTCCAGCGGGATGTTCCCGCCCGGCGCCAGGTTCTTCCCGGAGGAGTCGGTGCCCTGCCCGAGCGAGACGTAGCGCTGGCCGACCAGGTTCCGGAACTTGATCTGCGCGGTGACCCCGGCGGGCAGCTTGCGGCCGGCGTCCACTTCGAACTCGACCTCGGCCTGGCGGCGGTCGACGATGCGGACGTCCTTGACCTGCCCGACCCGGACGCCGGCGATGCGGACGTCGTCGTTGGGCAGCAGCAGGGTCGCGTCGCTGAAGCGGGCTTTGTAGGCGTTGGTGCTGGTGGTGTTGATGTTGGCGATGCTGATCCCGAGGATCGTCGTGAACAGCACGGTGACCACGACGAAGACACAGAGCTTGATCAGCGGTGCGAGCAATCCCCTCACTGGACGTGCACCTCCGCTCCGCGGTAGAGCGGGCCGACGAGCAGCGAACCCCAGCCGGGCACGTCCGAGGCGGACATGCCGACCTGCGGGGCGACCAGCTGCGCGAGGAAGTCCGATTCGGACGCGCTGTAGGACGGGCTACCGCCGGGCGCTCCCCCGCCGTTGTAACCGCCGACGTTCGCGAAACCGTTCGAGGGCGAAAGGCCGTCGTTGGCCGAGCGCGCCGGCGGTTTGGCCGTGCTGCCGTCCTTGATCGGGCCGTCCGGCGGGTACTGCGGGAACGGGTCCGGGAACTGCTTCAGGTCGTAACAGCGCGGACCGCGCTTGTCCTCGAACCTCGGCTCGTCCTTGCCCGGCAGGTACGGCCCGCGGTTGACGGTGATCTCGATGGTCGCGTGCAGACCGGGCCGGTTGGTCCCCTTGCCGAGGGCCTTGTCGATCTTCGGCAGGTTGGCCGCCATCTGCCCGATCACGCACGGGTACTCCGGCGCGTACTTCGCCAGCAGTTCCGCCGTCGGGCGGGCGGTGTCGGCGAGCCGGATCAGGTTGTCGGCGTTGTTCTGCAGGAAGGTCTGCAGATCGACCGAAGCCTGGGTGACGCTGCCGTAGAGGTTCTGCAGGTTCATCTTCTGATCGGCCACGGTGCGCGTGGTCGTGCTCAGGTTGTCCAAGGTCTGCACCAGATCCGGGGCGACGGCGTTGAGGTTGTCCGAGAACTCCGCGAGCTCCTTGAGGTTCTGCTGGAGCTGGGGCACGTGCGGGTTCAGGTCCCCGACGTAGGTGCCGAGCTGCGAGAGAGTGTCGCCGAGCTGGCCGCCGCGGCCGTTGAGCGCGGTGGAGATCGCCGAAAGCGTGCTCGACAGCTTCTGCGGCTGGACGGCCTGAAGCACCGGCATCAGGTGGGCGAAAGCCTGCTCCAGCTCGACGGCGCCGGACGTGCGGTCCTGGGTGATCACGTCGCCCTCGGCGATCGTCTTCACCGAAGGGGCGTCCGGGATTTCGAGGGAAACGAAGCGTTCGCCGAACAACGTCTTCGGCAGGAATCGCGCGGAAACGTTCTGGGGGATCAGTTTCGCCGATTCCGGATTCAGCGCGAGCGTGAGTTCGGCGCCGTCCGGGGTCGCGGCGATTTCCTTCACCGAGCCGACGATGAGGCCGCGGACCTTCACGTCGGACTGCTTCAGCAACTGGTTCCCGATGCTGCCGGACTGGAGCTTCACGCTCACCACGGGCGTGAAAGCCCGTTGGTACAGCGCGATGCTCAGCGCCACCCCGCCGACGAGCACGGCGACCAAGAGCAAGCCCAATAGCCTGCGCCGGACTGTCGCGATCATCCTGCGATCCTCACCGTGACGTCGGTTCCCCAGATCGCGAAACCGATGAAGAAGTTCATGATGGACACCGTGACGATGCTGAGCCGCACCGCCTTGCCGACCGCCACGCCGACACCGGCGGGGCCACCGGAGGCCCGGTATCCGAAATAGCAATGGGACAGGATGATCAAGACGCTGAACAACAGCACCTTGATGAACGAATAGAGCACATCCTGTGGAGGTAGGAACAGGTCGAAATAATGGTCGTAGGTACCCGCTGACTGGTTGTAGATGTAGATAACGACCAACCGGGACGCGAGATACGAACTGAGCAGGCCGATGACGTACAGCGGGATGACCGCGACGAAACCGGCGATGATCCGCGTGGTCACCAGATACGGCAGGCTCGGCACGCCCATGACCTCGAGCGCGTCGATCTCCTCGGAGATCCGCATCGCGCCCAGCTGAGCGGTGAATCCGGCGCCGACGGTGGCCGAAAGCGCGAGGCCGGCGACCAGCGGGGCGATCTCGCGAGTGTTGAAGAACGCGGTCAGGAAGCCGGTGAAGGCCGAGGTGCCGATCGAGTTCAGCGCCGAGTAGCCCTGCAGGCCGACGAGGACACCGGTGAACAGCGTCAGGCCGACCATGACGCCGACCGTGCCGCCGATGACGGCGAGCGAGCCGGAACCGAAGCTCACTTCGGCGAGCAGCCGCAGGACCTCTTTGGTGTAGCGGCGCAACGTCCGCGGCGTCCACAGCAACGCGCGGCCGTAGAAGGACATCTGGTCGCCCAGCGCGTCCAGAGTCTGCAATGGACGGTTGGCGACCCGCTTGGCGCCCTGGAGAAAGGTCATGCGTCAGTCCAGCTTTCCGGGCACGATCTGCAGGTAGATCAGCGTGATCACGAAGTTCACCACGAACAGCATGAGGAACGTGATGACGACCGACTGGTTGACCGCGTCGCCGACGCCCTTCGGGCCGCCGGACGGGTTCAGTCCCCGGTAGGAGGCGACGACCGCGGCGATGAAGCCGAAGATCAGCGCCTTCAGCTCGCCGACCCAGAGGTCCGGCAGCTGGGCCAGTGCGGAGAAGCTCGCCAGGTACGCACCCGGCGTCCCGCCCTGGAGGACGACGTTGAAGAAGTAGCCGCCGAGCACGCCGATGACGCTGACCATGCCGTTGAGCAGGAGCGCCACCAGCATCATCGCGAGCACACGCGGCACGATCAGCCGCTGCACCGCGGAGACGCCGAGCACCTCCATGGCGTCGATCTCTTCACGAATCGTCCGGGCGCCGATGTCGGCGCAGACCGCGCTACCGCCGGCGCCCGCGACCAGCAGCGCCGTGACCAGCGGACTGGCCTGCTGCACGGTGGCCAGCACCGACCCGGCGCCCGTGTAGGACTGGGCGCCGAGCTGGCGGGCCAGCGATCCGAACTGCAACGAGATGACCGCGCCGAACGGGATCGCGACGAGCGCCGTCGGCAGGATCGTGACGCTCGCGATGAACCAGGCCTGCTGGATGAACTCCCGCAGCTGGAACGGGCGCTGGAAAATGCCACGAACGATGTCGAGGCCAAGGGCGAACAGGTTTCCGGTCTCGCGCAACATGCCGATTCCGGGAATCTTCGCCGATGAAGCGGGAGAGCTCACGCGCCACCTGACCCCGGATCATGTGGCCGCATGCGGTGGTTGCCCGGTCTCCCCGGATGCGGGATGTGGGCGACCTGGTCGTCGGGCAGCTGCCCTTGGTGGTGGTTCGGCATCGGGCCGTCGCTCTGCGGTGCGGAACGGTGCCCGGCGGCGGCGAGGCGCTGCGGGCGGACGCCGTAGTGCTGCTGCTCCTCCGGGGAGAGCGACTCGATGATGCTCTGCTGGGCCTCGTGCGGCAGACCGGACAGGATCTGCATGACGCGGTCCTTGCGGCGGACCGCGCCCATCCGGGTCGGCACGCCGGGCGTCGGCTGCATCTGCGGCGGCACCCCGCTGACGTCCTCGACACCACCCGAGTGGTGACCGGCCTCGAACATCGCGCGCTCGGCGGCGAGCTGAGCCGAGTCCTTCTCCTCGCTCATGCCGATGGGGCCGTCCATCTTGCCGTTGAGGAACTGCTTGACGACCGGCTCCTCGCTGGTCAGCAGCACCTCGCGCGGGCCGAACATGACCAGTTCCTTGCGGAAGAGCATGCCCAGGTTGTCCGGAACGGTGCGGGCGAGGTTGATGTTGTGCGTGACGATCAGGAACGTCGCGTCGATCTGCGCGTTGACGTCCAGGAAGAGCTGGGAGATGTAGGTGGTGCGGACCGGGTCGAGACCGGAGTCCGGCTCGTCGACCAGGATGATCTGCGGGTCCAGCACCAGGGCGCGGGCGAGGCCGGCGCGCTTGCGCATACCGCCGGAGATCTCGCCGGGCAGCTTCTTGTCGGCGCCGTTGAGACCGGTCATCTCGAGCTTCTCGAGCACGATCCGGCGGACCTCGGTCTCCGACTTCTTCGTGTGCTCCCGCAGGGGGAACGCCACGTTGTCGTAGAGGTTCATCGAGCCGAACAGAGCGCCGTCCTGGAAGAGGACGCCGAAGAGCTTGCGCACCTCGTAGAGCTGGTGTTCGGAGCACGTCACGATGTCGACGCCGTTGATCATGCACCGGCCCTTGTCGGGCTTGAGCAGACCGATCATCGACTTCAGAAAGACGGACTTACCGGTTCCGGACGGACCGAGCATCGCCGAAACCTCGCCCGGAGGCAGGGTCAGCGTGACGTCCCGCCAGATGGCCTGCTTACCGAAGGACTTGGAAAGACCTTCGATGACCACCTCGGCACCCATCGCACCTCCAGGAGCTGTTCCGCGTCGTCGCGCACTGCCTTCCCGTGCCACTGGCCCGAGAGGACGCATGCGTTCGCGCAGCGATACCCGCGTCAACCAGGTGCAACGAGCTGAGTGCGAACAGGTTACTCACCAGTTTTCTTTTCTGGCCAGACCCGCGGGTAACTTTTCGCGCAGCCCGCCGCCTGCCCGTGCACCGCTTGCAGCACCGTAGTGCACGTCACCCTCACCCGCAGATCAACAACCCCTCCCACCCAGCTCCGCGCGGCCCCGCGTCGCGATTAGCGGGCTAAACGCAGGTCAGCCCCCTCCCGCCCACCCCCTCGCCCTCCCGCGCCCCGGATCGCGTTTAGCGGGCTAAACGCGATCCGGGGCCCTTGGGTCGCTCAGGTGCTTAGCGTGGCTACGCGTCGCGATTAGCGGGCTAAACGCAGGTCCGGGCGGGGACTAGCAGCGATAGATGCCGCAGTAGGACGAAGACGACGAGCCGCTGCCGGAGTGGGCGTTGGCCTTCGTGACCTGGACGGCGATGACGATCGCGCAGATCACCGAAGCCGCGACACCGAGCACGGCGATGACCGCGAGGATGAACAGATGGCGCCGGGCGGCGACCTGCTGGGCGAGAATCTCCACGAGCAGCCGATCGGTGTAGTCCGGCCTGGGCTCGTCCGCGCCGTCCCCGTCCTCGACCTGCGCTTTCGCCTCCTTTAGCCGTTTTTCGACATCAAGAGGCGAAAGAGGAGCATTAGCGAAGTATCGGACATGAAGATCGCGCGCCGTTGTCACTGTTCGCCTTCCGTAGCGGGATGAGTTTCCCTGTAGTCGGCAGGCTCGCACTGGACGCAACGGTCGTGATCAAAGCGAAAGGGCGGGCATCCGTGTGGATGCCCGCCCTTTCGACGGTGCTGCGGTAGGCGCTTACGCGCCCGAGATCACTTGATGGCGATCTTGGCGCCCGCGGCCTCGAGCTTCTCCTTGGCGGCCTCGGCGGCCTCCTTGTCGACCTTCTCCAGGAGGGCCTTGGGAGCGGCCTCGACCAGCTCCTTGGCCTCCTTCAGGCCCAGGCCCGAGACGACCTCACGGACGACCTTGATGACCTGGATCTTCTTCTCGCCAGCGGACTCGAGGACGACGTCGAACTCGTCCTGCTCCTCGGCGGCGGCCGGGGCGGCGCCGACCGGGCCGGCGGCGACGACGGCAGCCGGGGCGGCCGCGGTCACGTCGAAGGTGGTCTCGAATTCCTTGACGAACTCGGACAGCTCAAGAAGGGTGAGCTCCTTGAAGGCGTCGATCAGCTCGGTGGTGCTCAGCTTCGCCATGGTGGCTTTCCTCTCTGAAACGAACTAAAAGTTCGGGGTGGGGGGTTGTTCAGCTCTCGGCGGGTGCTTCGGCTGCTTCGGTACCGGCGTTGCGCTGCTTGTCCTCCAGCGCGGCAGCCAGGCGAGCGACCTGGGACGCCGGCGCCTGGAACAGCGCGGCGGCCTGGGACAGCTTCGCCTTGAACGCGCCCGCCGCCTTGGCGAGCAGGACCTCACGGCTGTCGAGATCGGCGATCTTGTTGATCTCGTCCACGGACAGCGTCTTGCCGTCCATGAAGCCGCCCTTGATCACAAGCGCGTTGTTGTCCTTCGCGAAGTCGCGAAGCGCCTTCGCGGCGTCAACAGCTTCACCTTCGACGAAGGCGATCGCGGTCGGGCCGACGAACAGGTCTTCAAGGCCCTCGATGCCCGCGTCCGTGGCGGCACGCTTGACGAGGGTGTTCTTCGCGACCCGGTACTTGGCACTGGTGCCGAGAGCGCGGCGCAGCTGGGACAGCTGGGACACGGAGAGGCCGGTGTACTGGGTAACGACTGTGGCCGAGCTGCTGCGGAAGCTCTCCGCGATCTCGGCGACGGCCGCCTCCTTGTCGGGCTTCGCCATGGTCGCCTCCTCTCTTGGCTAGTGGTCCACTGGCCTTGAGAGCCCTGAAAACGACGAAACGCCCCAGCGCAGACAGGCGCGGGGCGTCAGGGCAAACGACGAAAAGCGTCGTGTGCGAGCCTCGTTCCTCCTGCGCGGGTCGCCCGCCCTAGCGGGGCCTTCGTTCTCCAGGCCAGATGACCAGGAGAAGACCAGCGGTCTTCGGTAGAACCTTGACAAGAATACGCGACCCCCTTCCGCCCCCTGCGGCACCCCCTCCCGGATCGCGTTTAGCGGGCTAAACGCGACCGGCGGAGTGCATCGTGGGGCTCGCGAGGCATCATGGTGACGTGGCGGAGCAGCGTGATGACGGAAAGCCGGGCAACGAGCCCGGCACGGACATCGAGCCCAAGGCGGGGGGTCAGCCCGCGCCTCGGCTGGACGACGAGCAGCTGCGCCAGTTCCAGCAGTTTCAGCAGTTCCAGGACTATTTGAAGTTCACCGAGGCGCAGAACCAGGGCCTCGTGCCGTCGCAGTCCGCGACCCAGAACTACGGAGGCCAGCCGCCGGCGCCTCCGGGACCGCCGCCCGGCGAACTCGTGCACGCCCCCCGGCCGCGCACACCGCGTTGGCTGCGTCGTCTCGGCGGGAAGCTTCTCGCCTGGGTGATCGTGATCGTGCTGATCTGCATCGGGGCCACCATCGTCTACCGGCAGGTCTTCCCCAGCGACGCCGGGCAGGACACGGCGACGTTCGTCCAGGGCGGCGGCGGCAAGCACCACACCAACCAGGTGCTTTCGACCAATCCCTGGGAAGCCGTGCGGGCCATCTACGACACGATCGGCAAGCCGTACCCGCCTGCCACCCGGGTCGAAAAGGTCTGCCTGTCGATGAGCGAACAGGCGCAGGCCCAGTTCGCCCGCGACCTCGGCTACCCGGACTGCGCGACCGCCGTCCCGGCGCTGAACGCCAAGGTCACCGACATCACGCCGTACATCTACGCGGTGCGCCCGATGTCGAGCGTGGTGCCGCGTCAGAACCTGACGATCCACTCGTGCTGGTACAGCATCCGCGGCGGGCCCCTGCTGGGCAGCTTCACCCTGCAGGAAGTCGAGATGGGCCAGTGGCTGATCACCGGCCACGCCAACTCCCCCGAGCCCTGCCCCGCTCCCCCCACCGGCAACTGACCCCCGCCGACCTGGGCCTCCTGCCACCGGATCGCGATTAGCCCGCTAAAGGCGACGCGGGCGCCAGAACGCGGTCAGGGGGCTAAACGCAAGTGCCCACCGAGATCGCGTTTAGCCCGCTAAACGCAGGTGCCCGCCGGATCGCGATTAGCCCGCTAAAGGCGACGCGGGTGCCGGATCGCGATTAGCGGGCTAAACGCAGGTCGGGTCAGAGGTCGTGGGAGGCGAGGAAGCCGGTCAGCGTGGAGCCGAAGGCGGGGTGCGTGACGGCGGTCAGGTGATCGCCGGGCACGCGGACGAGGCGGGCACCGGCGATGGCGGCGGCCAGCCGTTCGGGTTCCGCGGCCAGCGGGTCGGTGTCCCCGGCGAGGATCAGGGTGGGGACGGAGATCGCCGTCAGGTCCAGTTTCGGATCCGCCGTCCCGCGCGCGACGGCCGCCAGCGCGATCCGGTCCGCCCGCAACGCGTCGGCCAGCACTCGGAAAGGCGCCGCAGACGGCGGCAGCTTCGACGGGTCCGAAGCGAGCAGAGCCTCGCTGATCGCCTCCGGCGTGACCACGCGGGTGTCGACACCTCCGAAGTCGACGATCCCCGAGCCGACCCCGCCGATCGCGAGGCACCGGATCCGCGGGTCGGCGGCCGCCGCGCCGAGCGCGATCATCGCGCCCATCGAGTAGCCGACCATCGACACCTCGTCGAGTTCCAGCGTGTCGAGCAGCGCCGACACGTCGCGAACCATCGCGTCATCGCCGTAGCCGGCCTCGTCGTGCGGTTTCGCCGACCGTCCGTGCCCGCGCGCGTCCAGGCTGATCACGGGCAGCCCCGCGTCCTGGAGGGTGTCGACGACGCCGGGAGCGATCCAGTTGGCGTTCGTGTCCGCGGCGAAGCCGTGCTGCAGCAGCACGGGACGCCCTTCACCTTCCCAAACGGTGTAGTGCAGCTGAAGCCCGTCGAACGTCGCGAAGGTAGGCATGCCCTCCAGCAAACACGAAAAGGGGGCGACCCCGCCGTAGCGGGACCGCCCCCTTGTCAGTGATGTCTAACTCAGACTCACGCGTCCTCGGAGAGGAGGTTGCGGGTCCGGGCGGGGTCGATCGGGACACCCGGGCCCATCGTCGTGGAGATCGTGACCTTCTTCAGGTAGCGACCCTTCGCCGACGACGGCTTGGCGCGGAGGACCTCGTCCAGCGCGGCCGCGTAGTTCTCCACCAGCTTCTCGGTGTCGAACGAGGCCTTGCCGATGACGAAGTGCAGGTTGGCCTGCTTGTCCACGCGGAAGTTGATCTTACCGCCCTTGATGTCCGAGACGGCCTTCGCGACCGCGGGGGTCACGGTGCCGGTCTTCGGGTTCGGCATCAGGCCACGCGGGCCGAGGATGCGGGCGATGCGGCCGACCTTGGCCATCTGGTCCGGCGTCGCGATCGCGGCGTCGAAGTCGAGCCAGCCACCCTGGATGCGCTCGATCAGTTCGTCGGTGCCGACCACGTCCGCGCCGGCGGCTTCGGCCTCAGCGGCCTTGTCACCAACGGCGAAGACGATGACGCGGGCGGTCTTACCGGTGCCGTGCGGCAGGTTCACGGTGCCGCGGACCATCTGGTCGGCCTTACGAGGGTCGACACCGAGGCGCATGGCGACCTCGACGGTGGCGTCCATCTTCTTGGAGGAGGTCTCCTTGGCCAGCTTGGCGGCGTCGAGCGGGGCGTAGAGCCGCTCGCGGTCCACCAGCTCAAGGGCCTGACGGTAGGCCTTGCTGTGCTTGGGCATTGCTTCTGTCCTTAACTCTTCAACGGATCAGTGTGGTGTTGGAGCCAGCACTGGCTCTCCCACGGTGGTGCGGGGTGGAACTCAGTCGACGACCGTGATGCCCATCGAGCGGGCGGTGCCGGCGATGATCTTCGCGGCCTGGTCGACGTCGTGCGCGTTCAGGTCGGATTCCTTGGTCTTCGCGATGTCGCGGACCTGGTCCCAGGTGACCTTGGCGACCTTGGTCTTGTGCGGCTCGCCGGAGCCCTTCTCCACGCCCGCGGCCTTCAGCAGCAGCTTCGCGGCCGGCGGCGTCTTGAGCTTGAAGTCGAACGAACGGTCTTCGTACACGGAGATCTCGACCGGGACGACGTCCCCGCGCTGCGACTCGGTCGCGGCGTTGTAGGCCTTGCAGAACTCCATGATGTTGACGCCGTGCTGACCCAGCGCGGGGCCGACCGGCGGCGCGGGGTTGGCCGCACCGGCCTTGATCTGCAGCTTGATGATCGCTGCAAGCTTCTTCTTCTTGGGTGGCATTTCGTTTGTTCCTTCTTACTGACTTGAGTCCCCCGCACACCTGCCAGTACGCGGGGACTGCCGGCCGTCTGGCGGCCGTCAGATCTTGGAGACCTGGGTGAACGACAGCTCGACCGGGGTCTCCCGGCCGAAGATCGACACCAGGACCTTCAGCTTCTGCCCGTCCACGTTGACCTCGGAGATCGTCGCGGGCAGCGTCGCGAACGGGCCGTCCATGACGGTGACCGACTCGCCGATCTCGAAGTCGACCTCGACCGCGGGGCCGCCCAGCTGGGACTCGACGGAGGAGTCGCCCTTGCCGGACTTGGCGGGTGCCGCTGCCTCGACCTTGGGCGCGAGGAACTTGAGCACCTCTTCCACGGTCAGCGGCGACGGACGCGACGTGGCACCGACGAACCCGGTGACGCCCGGCGTGTTGCGCACCGCGCTCCACGAAGCGTCGTTCAGGTCCATCCGGACCAGGATGTAGCCGGGCAGCACCTTGCGCTGCACCTGCTTGCGCTGGCCGTTCTTGATCTCGGTGACCTCTTCGGTCGGGACCTCGATCTGGAAGATGTAGTCCTCGACGTCCAGCGTCTGGGTACGGGTCTCGAGGTTGGTCTTCACCTTGTTCTCGTAACCCGCGTACGAGTGCACGACGTACCACTCACCGGGAGCGGCGTTGAGTTCCGCGCGCAGCTTCGCGACCGGGTCGACGTCCTCGTCGGCTTCGGGCTCGGCGGCGGTGTCGTCGGCTGCGTTGTCGTCGGTCTCGACGGACGCCTCATCGGCCTCCGCGACATCTCCGGCTTCGTCGACCTCGTCGCCTGCGGCGGGCACCTCGACGGAGTCCAGGTGCTCGGACTGCTCGTCGCCGAGTGCCGCGTGCACCTGCTCGTCGGAAAGCTCGGTCAGCTCATGACCGGCTGCTGTGCCGTTGTCGGAGGTCACGTTCCGTCCTCTCAGTTGATCGGTTGCCGTGGCGCAGGCCACCGTGCGGTGCGCTCAAGCACCGCGACCGGCTGCCTCAGCTGCCGAAGACGGCACCGACGACCTCTTTGAAGGCCAGGTCGAGGCCGCTCACCAGCGCCACCATGAACACCACGAAGACCAGCACCACCGCGGTGTAGGTGACCATCTGCTTGCGGTTCGGCCAGATGACCTTGCGCAGCTCGGCCCAGACTTCGCGGATGAAGCGCATCAGCCGGGCGAAGATCGACGCCTGCTTCGGCTTGCGGTCGCGCTTCGGAGTCGCCGTGCCCTTGGCGTCCTTGGTTTTCTCGGTCTTGTCCCCGGCCTTCGCCTTGCCGGCGGGGCGGGTCTTGTCGTCCGACTTGGCGTCGGCCTTACCGGACGGGCGCGCGGACGCACGGCGCTCACGCCGGGCAGCGGCGGTCACCGGGCGGGACTGTTCGTCGGGCTTCTGCCCGTCGCCGTCCTGCGCCTTCTCACCGCTGGCGTCGCTGTCGCTCACGACCACTCCTCCGCCTTCACCAGTTCGCTTACGCAGGGGTGACAGGACTTGAACCTGCAACCTGCGGTTTTGGAGACCGCTGCTCTGCCAATTGAGCTACACCCCTTTGGAGCCCCGATGCTCTGGAGCTCCCGAGGACGCATTCCATCGTCCCCACCGCCGTGGCGGGGATGACCGTAGTGCGTTCTGAGACCAGAAGTCTACGGCAACCCCCGAACAGCTTCGCAACCGCGCCCCTCAAAGGCGGCGCGGAGCAGCCTTCCGCGGGGAAAGTCCCCACGGCCGACCCCATGATCGTGCCACGATGTCGCCATGAGCGCTCCCGCACCCTCGTCTTCGGCCGCCTCCCGCGTCTCGGCACGCATCGGCGGCATCACGCCGTCGGCCACGCTGGCCGTCGACGCGAAGGCCCGGGAGCTCAAGGCGCAGGGCCGTCCGGTGATCGGGTTCGGCGCCGGGCAGCCGGACTTCCCCACCCCGGCCAACGTGCTCGAAGCCGCCGAAGCGGCCGTCCGGGACAAGGTGAACCACGGCTACACCGCCGCGGGCGGGCTGCCGGAGTTGCGCGAGGCGATCGCGGCGAAGACCGTCCGCGACTCCGGGTTCGAGGTCGACCCCGGCCGCGTCCTGGTGACCAACGGCGGCAAGCAGGCGGTCTATTCGGCGTTCGCGACGCTGCTCGACCCGGGCGACGAGGTGCTGCTGCCCGCGCCGTTCTGGACGACGTACCCGGAGTCGATCGCCCTCGCCGGCGGGGTGCCGGTGCAGGTCACGGCGGACGAGACGGCGGGCTATCTGGTCACCGTCGAGCAACTCGAAGCCGCCAGGACGCCGCGCACGAAGGTGCTGCTGTTCGTCTCGCCGTCGAACCCGACGGGCGCGGTGTACCCGCGCGAGCAGGTCGAGGCGATCGGGCGCTGGGCGCACGAGAACGGGCCTCTGGGTCATCACCGACGAGATCTACGAGCACCTGGTCTACGACGGCGCCGAAGCGCCTTCGATGCCCGTCTTGGTCCCGGAACTCGCCGACCGGACGATCGTCCTCAACGGGGTCGCGAAGACGTACTCGATGACCGGCTGGCGGGTGGGCTGGCTGCTCGGCCCGCAGGACGTGGTCAAGGCGGCGACGGCGTACCAGTCGCACTTGTGCGGCAACGTTTCGAACGTCGCGCAGCGGGCCGCGCTCGCGGCGGTGAGCGGACCGCTCGACGCCGTTTTCGCGATGCGTGACGCGTTCGATTCCCGCCGGAAGAAGGCACTTTCCCTGCTCTCCGAGATCCCAGGAGTGGAGACTCCGGTGCCACTCGGCGCTTTCTACCTCTACCCGTCGGTGAAAGCACTGCTGGGCAAGGAGATTCGCGGCGAGCGACCGGCCGATTCGGTGGCGCTGGCCGATCTGATCCTGCGCGAGGCCGAAGTCGCCGTGGTGCCCGGCGAGGCGTTCGGGACGCCCGGGTACTTCCGGATTTCCTACGCGCTGAACGAAAACGATCTCGCCGAAGGGATCACCAGGATGGGCCGGCTGCTCACGGAAGCGCGTTGACCGCGATGCGGCTGGGGATCACCCTTCCGCAGTACGGCCCGCTGGCGGCGATGGACGCCGTCATCGGCTTCGCCACGGCCGCCGAGGAGCTCGGGTACGAGGCCTTGTGGGTCGGTGATCGGGTGCTCGCCCCGGTTTCGCCGTCGGATCTCTATCCCGGCGGGACACCGGAGCGGCCGTACCCGCCCGAATTCGTCACCTTCGCCGATCCGCTGATCCTGCTGACAGTGGCCGCGAGTGTCACGAAGAAGGTCCGGCTCGGCACCAGCACGCTCACCGGGACGGTGTATCCCGCCGTGGTGCTCGCCCGGATGCTCACTTCACTGGATCAGGTGAGCGGGGGCAGGCTGGACGTCGGGCTGGGCACCGGCTGGCTTCGCGACGAGTACACCGCGACGGGCACGCCCTGGAAGGGGCGCGGCAGGCAACTGGAGGAGCTTCTCGACGTCCTTCGGAAGTTCTGGACCGGTGATCCCGTCGAGCACGAGGGCGAGCGCTGGCGGATCCCGGCGTCGAAGGTGGGCTTGCGACCGGCGCAGAGCCCGCATCCACCGGTTTTGCTGGGCGGTGTCTCGGCAGGAGCCCTGGAGCGCGTCGGCCGCCGAGCGGACGGCTGGCTGCCCGCCGGATTGCCCGCGCCCCGCCTCGCGAAGCTCTGGGACACCGTGGCGAGCGCGGCCGAGCGGGCGGGCCGCGATCCCGGCACGCTGCGGCGGGTACTGCGGATCAACCCGAAGCCCGGCACGGACCTCAAGGACGTGGCGGCGCAACTGGAAGCCGCGGCCGAAACCGGGATCACCGAAGCCTTCGTCGACCCGCATTACCTCGCGCGGGACGTCGCTCATGCCCTGGATCTCGCCGCCGAGCTGCGCGATCTCGTCCCGAACGGCTGAAGGCCCCTCCCCGGTAGGGAAGGGCCTTCAGAGGTCAGGATTCGCCGTCGGCGAGCTGGACGAGCGCTTGGGCCTTCGCGGCGTACTTCCAGTTGCCGAGGTCCCGGATGGTCTTGATCTTGAATTCCGCGAGGAGTTCGTCGTGCTTCTTGGTCAGGCCTTCGAGCGCGGACGGCGGGGCGTCCAGCAGCTCGTTGATGCCTTTGTCTTCCCACGCCTTGTCGACCAGCTTGGTCAAGTTCAGGCTCACGTCTTTCGCCTTTCCTCGGGGCCAGGTACGCGCCCCACCCTGAACGTGATCCACGTCTCAGGCAACCGGTGATCACCCGTTCACGCGTAATTCACCGACGGCCGGACCGATGACAAGGCGACCCGGGTCGAGTACAACGAACGGGTGACGCAGCGGAGAACGGGCGGCGGCTGCCTCTTCCTGGTGATCGTGCTGTCCGTCCTGGGGATCGCTTACCACCTGTGGGAGCGAGGGACTTCGGTGACACCTGCGGGTGTCACCACATCGGATGACGCGGGCCGGTATGTGGCTCTGGGTGATTCGTATACGGCTTCACCGGGCACTGGGCGGCCCGCGGGCGCGCCACCGGGCTGCGACCGCTCGGACAACAACTACCCGAGCCTGCTCGCCGCGAAGCTGCGTCCGGCGGAGTTCGCCGATGTCAGCTGCGGCGGAGCCACGACCGAGCACCTCACCGGCGAGCAGAAGACCCGGGACGGCGTCAACGCTCCGCAGCTCGACGCGGTCGAGAGCGACACGACGCTGGTGACCGTCGGGATCGGCGGGAACGACGTGGGCTTCGTCGGCTTCGCCGGCCAGTGCGCGACGCAGCTCCAGACCGCTTCGCCCTGCAAGACCCAGCTGACCGCGGGCGGACGCGACCAGCTCGCCGAGCGGATCACCGCGGCGGCGGACCGGCTCGGCGGGATCCTGGACCGGATTCGTTCGAAGGCGCCCGAAGCGCGCATCGTGGTCGTCGGGTACCCGACGGTGCTTCCGGACGACAACGCGGGCTGCTGGCCGGTCCTGCCGGTCGGCGAAGGGGACGTGGCCTACTTCCGCGACTCCTTGAAGCGGCTGAACACCACGCTGCAGGAGACGGCCAAGGAGCACAAAGCGGGCTTCGCCGACATGTCGACCGCGAGCAAGGGGCGCGACATGTGCAGCGCCGCGAACCGGCGATGGGTGGAGGGCCCCGCGCCCGCGGTGCCCGCGGCGCCGCTGCACCCGAACGCGCGGGGCGAGGAAGGCATGGCGGAGGTCATCGGGAAGCTGCTGAAGCTCGCGTAGAAGGTCAGGTCTCGTGAGCAGTACGGGCGGCGCCTACTGGCTTCTGGGTGGGGTTGACCCCAGGCCCGGTCCGTGAAGGCCCCCTTCACAGCGCTGGGCGCAATGAAGGGGGCCTTCACGTACCTCAAACGGGCAAGGACCGGAACGAGGCTTGAGATCAGGCGCGGACGACCGCTTGAGCCTTGCCCAGGACCGCTTTGCCTTCGAACTTGGCGGTGATGTCGACGCGCGCGGTGCCGTCGTCGTTGACCACGGCGACCTTCCCGGTGAACTCGATCGTCGCGGCGCCGTCGTTCGGCACGACCACGGGGCGCGTGAAGCGCGCGAAGTAGTCGACGAGGCGGCCGGGGTCGCCGAGCCAGTCGGTGACGAGCCGCGCCCCGAGCGCCATGGTCAGCATCCCGTGCGCGATGACGTCCGGCAGGCCGACCTCTTTGGCGAAGGCCTCGTTCCAGTGGATGGGGTTGAAGTCCAGCGAAGCGCCGGCGTAGCGCACCAGCTGCTCCCTGGTGACCTCGATCGTCAGCGGAGCCAGTTCTTCCCCGGCGGTGAACGTGCTCACGCGCCCTCCCCTCGGACCACGAGCTGGGCGTACGTGGTGGCGATCCGGCCGCCGTCGGCGCCGGAGATCTCGGCGCGCAGGTTGATGAAGTCGTTCCCGGCGCGGGTCATGATGTTGTCGATGTACGTGGTGAGCGACAGGACGTCGCCCGCGTGCACCGGCCGCGTGTAGGTGAACCGCTGGTCGCCGTGGACCATCCGCGAATAGTCGAGCCCCAGTTCGGGGTCGGAGACGATCGCGTTGATCGACGCGAGGTTGATGATCGTGAGGAACGTCGGCGGTGCGATGACGTCGGGATGACCGGCCGCCTTCGCCGCTTCGGTGTCGCGGTAGAGCGGGTTCGTGTCGCCGAGCGCGTCGGCGAACTCCCGGATCTTCTCGCGACTCACTTCATAGGTACTGGTCGGCGGATACACCCGCCCGGTGAACGACTGGTCCAAGGCCACCCGAGCAGGCTACCCAACCCGGAAATGCCCGAAGCCGCCCTGGTGTGACCAGGGCGGCTTCGGGTGAGACTGGTAGAACCGCGCTTGGAGAACGCTGAACGCTCAGCGGGTCTCTTTGTGAGTCCGGTGCGTACCGCAGTTCCGGCAGAACTTCTTCATCTCCAGGCGATCCGGGTTGTTGCGCCGGTTCTTCTTGGTGATGTAGTTGCGGTGCTTGCACTCCTCACACGCGAGCGTGATCTTCGGTCGCACGTCAGTGGCAGCCACAGCATTTCCTTCTCTACTAGGCCTGGGAAACCCAGGATTACCGCGTAGCGGTGGCCGGACTTGAACCGGCGACACAGCGATTATGAGCCGCTTGCTCTGCCAGCTGAGCTACACCGCCCTTACATAACCCTGGCCGCGACACGCTTGCGTGACGCGGCTGAGGTTGCGAGCCCCTTTACGGAATCGAACCGTAGACCTTTTCCTTACCATGGAAACGCTCTACCGACTGAGCTAAAGGGGCCTTGCCTCTCGCGAGGACTTGGAAAGACTAGCAACACCTTCGTGGGCCCCGTGCAGGCGGGGTCACTTTACCGGAAAACCTCAGGTCAGCAGGGTCAAGACGGTCTCGGAGTGCCGTCCCGGCGAGCGCGCCGTGCGGGCCTGCAGCCACGCCTCCAGGCGGTCCTCGGGCAGCGGCCGCGAGATCAGGTAGCCCTGTGCCACGTCGCAGCCCATCGCTTCGAGCTGATCCCGGGCGACGTCCTCTTCGACGCCCTCCGCCACGACCGTGAGGCCGAGCGAGTGCCCCAGTTCGACGATGGAGCGCACGACGGCGAGGTCGCCGAGGTCGGTGCCCATGCCGAGGACGAAGCTCTTGTCGATCTTGACCTGGTCGACCGGGAGCTGCCGCAGGTACGCCAGCGACGAGTAGCCGGTGCCGAAGTCGTCGACGGCGAGCACGATGCCCAGCGAGTGCAGCTCCCGCAGGATCGGCAGCGCCTTCTGCGGGTCGGACATCACACCGGACTCGGTCAGCTCGAAGGTGAGCAGCTCGGGCGGGATGCCGAAGCGGTCGAGTTCGCGCGCGACCTTCGTCGGGAAGTCCTCGTCGGCGAGGTTGCGCACCGAGAGGTTCACCGCGGCGGAGATGCGCAGGCCTTCGTCGAGCCACTTCCGCACGCGCTTCAAAGATTCTTCGAGCACGAAGGACGTCAGGACGCCGATGAGGCCCGCCGCTTCGATCGCCGGCACGAACTCGTCCGGGCCGAGCCTGCCGAACTCCGGATGCACCCAGCGCACGAGCGCCTCGACGCCCTGGATCTGCCGGTTCGGCAAGGTGATCTTCGGCTGGTAGTGGACGCTGAGCTGGCCTTCTTCGAGCGACTGCCGGAACTGCGTGACCATTTGGAACCGGCGCATGAAGATCTGGCCCATGCTGGCCATGTAGCCGCGGACCTCTTCGCCGCCCTTGGTCGCGCGGACGGCGACGTCGGCGCGCTGCAGGAGCCCGTCGACGTCGACCTGGTCGTCGTCTTCCGCCGAAGACGTGGCGTAGCCGATCATCGCGTTGGCTTCGACGGAGAGCCGGTCCACCGGGTACGGGGCGACGAGTTCCGCGCGGAGCAGTTCCGCGGCGGCCTGGGCGCGTTCCGGCGCGCAGCCGACGAGAAGCGCCGCGAAGGACGCGCCTTCGAGCCTGGCGAGCGGGACGTCGGGGCCGAGCGCGTCGCGGATCCGGCGGCCCGCGGCGATGACCATCCTGTCGGCCCAGACGTAACCGAGGGCGTCGCTGACGGTGGAGAAGACGTCCAGATCGACCCTCAGCACGACCGCGTCGACCTGTTCCCGCAACGGTTCCTTGGCGACCTGGCGGAAGCCCGGCCGGTTCAGCAGGCCGGTCAGCGGATCGTGGTAGGCGTCGTGGCGCAGGGTCGCGAGCAGGCGCCGGTTGTCCAGTGACGTCGCGAGGTGGCTGGCCATCGTGCCGAGCAGTTGGACGTCGTACTTGCCGAAACCACGCCAGCGGGACAGCCTGTCGTGCGCTTCGACGACGCCGAGGAGCTGGTTCGCGCTCCGCAGCGGGACGACCAGCGCTTCCTGCGCGCCGCGGTCGAGCAACGCGGAGCGGACGTCGGGATTGGCTTCGGTGATCCGGAAGTGCCGGACGTGCGCGCCGGGCAGGCGCAGCAGCGGGTCGTCGGCGGCCGGGTCGACGGGCGGCAGTTCGTCACCCGCGACGACCATGCGCATGGTGTCCTTGGGTTCCAGCCGCAGCCTGAGCACGACCCGTCCGGCGGCCAGCTGGTCCTTGATGCGTTCGGCGATGGTCGCCCACTCGCGGACGTCCACGCCGCCGACGAGTTCGTCGGCGCGCCCGGCGGGACGCGCGGCGGCCTGCTGACCGGATCGCGCGACCATCAGGCTGACGTCGGACAGCGCTTCCATGTCCCGCTGTTCGCGGAGCAGGTCGGAATACGCCCAGTACAACGCGGTGAGCCCGAGGAAGACGGCCAGCACGAGCGGCCAGGCCTTCGGCGTACCGGAAATGACCAAATAGCCGGAAAGACCGACCGAGGCGTTGACGAATCCGACGACGAGGATGCGGCCGGTCAGCCGGATCGCGGTGCTGACCCGCATGCGGCGGCGCAGCACTCGAACGGCGGCGAGCGCGAGCAGCGTGCTGACCAGCGGCGCGGTCAAAGTGCCTGCCAGCGCGGCGATCCAGGTCATGGAGTGGGCGCCGGAGGCCTGTTTCACCAGTCCTGCCACGGCGAACGCGCCGGTGATCTCCAGCAGGAAGGCGCCGGCGTTGTAGAGGACCCGGCCCGCGACCTTGCGGGCCAGCAGTGTCCCGATGCCCGCCACGAGATGCGCGGCGAGGACGACTTCGAAGGGGGCGACGAAGAATCCGATGACCAGCGGGATCTCGGTGAACGAGATCGTCCAGGAGATACCGCTGCGGACGTCGACGTTGATGCCGAGCTGTTCGGCGAGCAGGAACGCGAGCGCGAGGATCGGCCCGATCCACAACAGATCGTCCGAGGCCTCGAAGTCCAGCCACAGGCTGACCGCGGCCGCGGCGGCGATGCCCATGGTGAGTACTGCGAAGGTGTAGACGCGGAACCGCCGCTCGTCGGTACGAGCCTCCGTAACGGCGCCTCCCTTGCCCGGCGCCGCCTGTGCGGCGCTCCCGGGCCTGCCGTTCGTGTCCGGCATCCGACCTTCCTTCCCGGCTGCCCAACCGGTCTTGTCCTACCGCGACCTCGGGGACGAGGGCAATACAGTACCCCGGAGGGCGTACCCAAGTCCCATTCGAGACAGTATGAGATCACCCCAGGGTTAACAATGGGCGCGTCGCGCTGACCTGCGTGGACCAAGGGGTGAAATGGGAGCGATATTCGCGTTCCCTTCGACTACCGGAAGTCACCTGGCGCCACGGCGGAGCCAATCTCGTGAAGTTCCCGGCGGACCCGTCAGTAGGGGCTTGAATAGTCCTATGAATAGCCACGCCATCGCCGCCGGGCATGCCGAGCGGCTCGCCACCGTGGACGCCCTGCTCCCGGAAATGCCTGCACTGGAGCCTGCCGAGGGCTCCGTGTCACTCTCCGCGACAGCAGGCGACTCGGCCGCTGCCGGATTGTCGGTACGGACTGAAGCGGGCCCCGATTCTGTTGACTCTCCGTGGCGGGCGCTCGTCGAACATCGGCTCGAAGCCCGGCTCACCGGACCTCGTCCGGAAGCGGCCCTTGACGCATTACTCACCCGATGGGATGAACATCTGAAGGCGGTCGCCCCACCTGGGGATGTCGAAACGGCGGCGACCGTGGTGCGGCCCAGCCGGGATTCGCCCGGCTCGGCCGAATTGCTGCGCCGCGGATTCGCTCCGGTGCTGGTGATCGCGGTCCGCCCGGCCGATCGGCTCGCCGTGACGGGACCGCCCGCCACTCCCGGAGTGCACATCCGGCCCGCCGAAGCGGATGATCTCGAAACCGCCGTCGGGCTCGAGCTGGAATTGCAGCGCTATGACGCGCAGTTCGGTTCGGTCACTTTGCGCGAGGGCGCGGAGGAAGCGATCACCGCGGACCTGTCGAAACAACTGGGGCGGGAAAACCCGACGTTGTGGATCGCCGAGCTGTACGGGCGGCCGCTGGGCATGGTGCGGGTGCAGTTCCCCGGCGAGACGGCGTGGATCGGCAGCCGGGTCGCGGCCGAGAAGGTCGGCTACCTGTCGTCGCTGGCGGTGGCGGAACCGGCGCGGTCGAGCGGGGTGGGGTCGGCGCTCGCCGCGCACGCGCACCAGGTCTTCGACGAATGCGGGACCGAAGCCGTGCTGCTGCACCACGCGCTGGCCAATCCGCGCTCGACCCCGTTCTGGTACGCGCAGGGCTACCGGCCGCTCTGGACGTACTGGCAACGGCGGCCGGCGGTGTACTGATCCCGATAGGCTCTTCCCTGGGAGATCAGGGGGTTTTCTGTGACCAGGGACGATGACGCGGCCCCGGTGGCGCCGACCGGGGTCGACACCGAAAAGCCGTCCGCGGCGAGGATCTACGACTGGTTTCTCGGCGGGACCCACAACTGGGCCGTCGACCGCGAGTTCGCCCGCGCGCTGGAACGGCAGTGGCGGTGGGTGAAGCCGGGCGCGCAGCACAACCGCGAGTACATGAATCGCGTCGTGCGCGCGGCGCTGAACGCCGGGATCCGGCAGTTCGTCGATCTGGGGTCCGGTGTCCCGACAGCCGGGAACGTGCACGAGATCGTCCAGGAAGAGCTGGAGCCGGGCGATGAGGCGAAGGTCGTGTACGTCGACTACGAGCCTGTCGCGGTGGCGCACGCGGAGCTGATCCTCGAACGGCACGAGGCGACAGACTGGGCCGGGATCGTCCACGCGGACATGCGACGGCCGAAGGACGTCCTGCGGCATCCGGAGACGCGGCGGCTGATCGATTTCTCGCAGCCCGTCTGCCTGATGATGATGGCCGTGCTGCATTTCGCCGGGCCGCACGACGATCCGCCCGCGCTGGTCGCGACCTACCGGAACGCGCTGGCGCCGGGCAGCTGGCTGGGGCTTTCGCATATGAGCTTCGGCGGCCAGACCGGTGAGGACGCCGACGGGCTCCGCTGGATGGTCGAGCAGTACCGGAAGACGAGCAACCCGGTGTGGATGCGGGACCGCGAAGAGATCGAGCCGCTCTTCGGGGACTGGCCGCTGCTGGAGCCCGGCGTCGTCCATCTGCCCGAGTGGCGTCCGGTCCGGGAGCTGCGGCGGGACGAGGAAGGCGCCCGGCCGTTCGCCTGGTGCGGGGTCGCCACCCACCCCTGACGTCCGACCTCTGCCGCCGTCGCGTCGCGTTTAGCCCGCTAAACGCGACGCGTTGGGGCACAGGGGTCGGAGGGGTGGGTGATCGCTGACGGCGAACGCGGAAAGGAAACAAACGGGTCGATCGGAGAGTTGAGCTAGTCAGACTCAACTAACCGAGGAGTGCACAGATGACCGACAACCGCCTCCTGCCCGTCCTCCCGCTCGATGACGACGTCGTGCTGCCGGGCATGATCGTCCCGCTCGACCTCGCCGACACGGAGACGCGCGCCGCGGTGGAGTCCGCCCAGGCCAACACGCCTGCCCAGGCTTCTTTCCCGGGGATCCGGTCCGGCGCCGGCGCCAAAGCCGAAGTGCTGATCGTCCCCCGCGTCCACGGCGAGTACGCCGAACTCGGCACCATCGCGACGGTCGAGCGCATCGGCCGCGTGCCCGGCGGCAAGACCGCGGTCCTGCTGCGCGGCACCCGCCGCGCCGTCGTCGGCCGCATCGCCGACGGTCCCGGCGCCGCCCGCTGGGTCCACGCCGAAGTCGCCACCGAGACCACCGACGACAACTCCGCGAAGCTCGCGTCCGAGTACAAGAGCGTCGTCCTCGCGATCCTCCAGCAGCGCGGCGGCTGGCAGATGATCGACGCCGTCCAGGAGGTCGAGGATCCGTCCGCGCTCGCCGACCTCGCGGGCAACTCGTCGTACCTGAACACCGAGCAGAAGCTCGAACTGCTCTCCGCGCTCGATGTCTCGGCACGGCTCGAGAAGGCTCTCGAATGGAGCCGCGAGCAGCTGGCCGAACTCGAGGTCACCGACACGATCCGCAAGGACGTCCAGGAGGGCATGGAGAAGCAGCAGAAGGAGTTCCTGCTGCGCCGCCAGCTCGAAGCGATCCGCAAGGAGCTGGGCGAACTCGACGGCACCGCCAACGACGACGACTACCGCGCCCGCGTCGAGGCCGCCGAACTGCCGGACGCGGTCAAGAAGGCCGCACTGTCCGAAGTGGACAAACTGGAGCGGACCTCCGACCAGTCCCCCGAGGGCGGCTGGATCCGCACCTGGCTGGACACCGTCCTCGAACTGCCGTGGAACGAGCGCACCACCGACGTCCACGACATCGCCGCCGCGCGCGACATCCTCGACGCCGATCACGCCGGTCTCGACGACGTGAAGGAACGCATCATCGAGTACCTGGCCGTCCGCAAGCGCCGCGCGGAGTCCGGTCTGGGTCCGGTCGGCGGACGCCGTTCGGGCGCCGTGCTGGCCCTCGCCGGTCCTCCCGGGGTCGGCAAGACGTCACTAGGCGAGTCCGTGGCGAAGGCGATGGGCCGCAAGTTCGTCCGCGTCGCGCTCGGCGGCATCCGCGACGAGGCCGAGATCCGCGGGCACCGCCGCACCTACGTCGGCGCGCTGCCCGGCCGGATCGTCCGCGCCATCAAGGAAGCGGGTTCGATGAACCCGGTCGTGCTGCTCGACGAGATCGACAAGGTCGGCGCCGACTACCGAGGCGACCCGACGGCCGCGCTGCTGGAGGTGCTGGACCCGGAGCAGAACCACACGTTCCGCGACCACTACCTCGAGGTCGAGCTGGACCTGTCCGACGTCGTGTTCCTCGCGACGGCGAACGCGCTCGAGACCATCCCCGGCCCGCTGCTGGACCGCATGGAGCTGGTCACCCTCGACGGCTACACCGAGCACGAGAAGGTCACCATCGCCCGCGACCACCTGCTCCCCCGCGAGCTGGACCGGGCCGGCCTCGGCAAGGAAGACGTCACGCTGACCGACGGCGCGTTCAGCCGCATCGCGGCCGAGTACACGCGGGAAGCCGGGGTGCGCAACGCGAACCGGACCATCGCGAAGGTGCTTCGGAAGGTGGCGACCAAGGTCGCGCTGGACGAGGTCGCGCTGCCGCTGACGATCGACGCCGACGGGCTCGAGACCTACCTCGGGCGCCCGCGGCACCTGCCGGAGTCCTCGCTGCCCGCGTCGACCCAGCGCACGTCGACGCCGGGTGTGGCGACCGGCCTGGCGGTGACCGGCGCCGGCGGTGACGTCCTCTACATCGAGGCGTCGCTGGCGGATCCGGAATCCGGCTCGACCGGGCTGGCCCTGACCGGCCAGCTGGGCGACGTGATGAAGGAGTCGGTACAGATCGCGTTGTCGTACCTGCGCTCGCACGGCGCGGAGCTGGAACTCCCGGTCGGCGACCTGAAGGACCGCGGCATCCACGTGCACGTCCCCGCGGGCGCGGTGCCCAAGGACGGGCCGAGCGCCGGCATCACGATGACGACCGCGCTGGCGTCCCTGCTTTCGGGCCGGGTCGTGAAATCGGACGTCGCGATGACCGGTGAGGTGTCGCTGACCGGGCGGGTGCTGCCGATCGGCGGGGTCAAGCAGAAGCTGCTGGCCGCGCACCGGGCCGGGATGAAGACGGTGATCATCCCGCAGCGCAACGAGCCGGACCTCGACGACGTCCCGGCCGAAGTGCTGGCGCAGCTGGACGTCCACGCCGTGGCGAACGTCCGCGACGTGCTGGACATCGCGCTGGCCCCGGCGACGGCTCCGGTCGCCCAAGCGGCGTAACGGCGCGAGGCCGAAGCCCCGGATCCTGCCCAGGGTCCGGGGCTTTCGGCGGTTCAGGATCCGGACGAACCCGGACATTAATCGCCCTTAAATTTCATATCACGGTTTGATAACGTAGATTCGTGCCACCCAGCCGGGTGCAGCCCCTGAACCTTGAGAGGGCAAGGTCATGAGTCACGGAATCCTGCCGCCCCTGCGGCCGAGGCGAAGCTGTGTTTCGGCCGGTCAGCTCGTTTGCCTGAGCATTCTCACCGTATTCACCACGGCGCTGACCTTCGCCGGTACGAGTGCGCCGATCGCGGCGGGGATCGCGATCACCCTGCTCGGCGCCGTCCTCCGCCCCGTGCCCGCACGGGCACGCCGATGAACACCACCCTCACCGAGGAATCGGAATTCATGGCGCGGCTACGCGAACTCCGTGACCGAAGCGGCCTCAGCATCCGCGCTCTGGCCGCCGCGACCGGTCAGTCCCGGAGCACCCTGGCCGACACGTTGGCCCGGAACACCTTGCCCGGCAACGAAAACCAGATGCGAGTCCTGGTATGTGCCCTTCTCCGGGCCGTTCCCGGAGAGCCCGGGCTCGACGATTATCTCGCCGACTGGCGTCACCTGATCGGACGTCGTCACCACCGCAATGGCGGATGCGCGCCGCTCGACCGAATACTCGTCGCCTTGGAAATCGCCGAACAACGCGGCGGTGCCGAAGCCCCGGGCCTTCGCAAAGCGAAAGAAATAGTGTTGATCGAGGCTTCCCTACGAAAGTTCCCTCCCACCGGCGAATACGCCGCGAATTCACCTGGAAGTCCCGTTCCGCCCGTAACCTCCCCTCCGCTCCTTCCCGCACCACCACATCAGCGGAGGCACGAGTGAAGCGACGGAATTTCCTGCGCGCGGCCGTGGTCGGCGCCGGCGTCACGGCGTTCGGAAACAGGCTCTCGGGGGCGGCCCTCGCGGCGCCCGCGCAGAACGGACCCAGCCCGTACGGCGCGCTCCAGGCGGCCGACGCGAACGGGATCCAGCTGCCCGCCGGATTCACCAGCCGTGTGATCGCGCGGTCCGGCCAGAAGGTCGCGAGCACCGGATACACCTGGCACAGCGCCCCGGACGGCGGCGCGGTGTTCGCCGACGGCAGCGGCTGGATCTACGTGTCGAACTCGGAGATCACGCCGGGTGGCGGTGCCGGCGCGGTCAAATTCGACGCGAGCGGGACTATCACCGGCGCTCACCGAGTACTGGCGAACACGCGCCAGAACTGCGCGGGCGGCAAGACTCCTTGGAACACTTGGCTTTCCTGTGAGGAGATCGACCTCGGCTTCGTCTACGAGTGCCAGCCGAACGGACCCGCCTCGGCCGCGGTCCAGCGGCCCGCGATGGGGAAGTTCAAGCACGAGGCCGCGGCGGCGGACCCCGTGCGCAAGGCCATCTACCTGACCGAAGACACCACGGACGGCTGCTTCTACCGGTTCGTCCCGACGACCTGGGGTGATCTCTCCGCCGGGACGCTGCAGGTGCTGAAGGCGGGCACGGCGACGTCGGGCAGCTTCACCTGGGCGAACGTGCCCGACCCCGACGGCTCCCCCACCCCCACGCGCAACCAGGTATCCGGCGCGAAGCGGTTCACCGGCGGCGAAGGACTGCACTACGCCAACGACACCGCGTGGTTCACCACCAAGGGCGATAACCGCGTCTGGCAGCTCAACCTGGCGAACAGCACCTACGAACTGGCCTACGACGACTCCCTGGTCAGTCCGGGCTCGGCGCCGCTGACCGGTGTCGACAACGTCACCGGGACCTCGTCGGGTGACCTGTATGTGGCCGAAGACGGCGGCAACATGGAGATCTGCGTCATCACGCCGAACGACATCGTGGCGCCGTTCCTGCGGATCAGCGGCCAGAGCTCGTCGGAGATCTGCGGCCCCGCGTTCACCCCGGCGGGGAACCGGCTGTACTTCTCGTCGCAGCGCGGCACCTCCGGCTCGTCCTCCGGCGGGATCACCTACGAGGTCACCGGCCCCTTCCGGTCCTGAGACAGCGGTGTGGGGCGTCTGGCCAGGCGCCCCACCACCGTCACACATTGGTGCGGTTCTTCTCGCGAACGCGGCTGACCACGAAGAGCGTCAGCGCGATCGCGACGGCGGCGATCACGAAGTACTGGAAGAACCCAGCGTACTCGTCCACCAGGTGCCAGCTCTCCCCGAGGGCGTAGCCGGCCATGACGAACACGGTGTTCCAGATCAGGCTGCCCAGCGTGGTCAGGGCCAGGAACCGCCAGAACGGCATCCGCTCGATCCCGGCGGGCAGGGAGATGAGGCTGCGGAAGATCGGCACCATCCGGCCGAAGAACACCGCCTTGGTGCCGTGCTTCTGGAACCAGGCTTCGGTCTTGTCGAAGTCGGAGGCCTTGACCAGCGGGATCTTCGCCATCCAGCGGCGCGTGCGGTCGCGGCCCAGCAGCAGGCCGAGGTAGTAGACGATGATCGCGCCGGCGACCGATCCGAAGGTCGTCCACAGCAGTGCCTCCGCCAGGGTGAACGTGCCCTGGCTGGCGGAGAACCCGGCGAGCGGAAGGACCAGCTCGCTGGGGATCGGCGGGAACAGGTTGTCCAGCCCGACGATGATCGCGGCCCCCGGGCCGCCCAGTGCGTCCATCAGCGACACCGCCCAGCCGGCGAGGCCGCCCATCGGTTCGCTGGCGGCTTGGGCGAGGAGGAGGTTCATGGCGGCCTTTCGTGGTCGTCTGCAGGTATCAACGAACGTACGAATTGCCCGGGTTCCACACCCTGCGGTGAAGCGGCACAGATCACTGAGGAAAACCGCAGTACCGATCTTCGGGGGCCCCGCTAATCTGGCGTTATGCCTGTTCCGGCCGCTGTGCGCAACTATCTGCGCAAGATGCTCCGCGGCACGCTGGGCCTGGCGATCGGCTCCGTGACCGCGTTCGCGGAGTTCTTCTATGTCCTCTTCGGCGGCGCCGCGCTCGCGATCCCCGCGCTGCGGCGTCCCGTCTTCGCCGGTGCCCGCGTACTGTCCGAAGTGGAAAGAAGACGGCTGGAAAAGTACCTCGGCGACGAGAACGCCACGGACTACACCGGCCGCCGCGCGATGGCCTACCTCGTCCCGCGGTGCGTCATCGGACTGCTCAGTGCCGGGGTCTTCGTCATGGTCCTGTTGGGCGCAGGCTCCGGTGTGGTCATCGCCTATCAGCTTTTCAACGGCCAGTCTCCCGGAGGCGGAGCGCCGGCCGACTGGTACGACCCCGTCACCACGGCACTCTTCGGCTCGCTGCTTGTTTTCCTTTCCCTGCAAGGCCTTCTCGGTGCCGCGACGCTGGACCGCAAGCTGGCGACGCGCTTTTTCGGGCCCAGCAAGAAGGAACAGCTGCGCCGCCGGGTCTCCGAGCTCGCGACCAGCCGGGCGGAGGTGGTCGAAGCGGTCAACGACGAGCGCCGCCGGATCGAACGGGATCTGCACGACGGCGTCCAGCAGCGGCTCGTCGCGCTCGGGATGCTGCTCGGCCGGGCGCGGCGCGCGGGCGATCCGGACCACGCGTCGGATCTGCTCCGGCAGGCACACGAAGAGTCCCAGCGCGCCCTCGAAGACCTGCGCGAGGTCTCGTGGCGGGTGTATCCGATCGCGCTGGACTCGGACGGACTGCACCCCGCGCTGGAGGCGCTCGCGGAACGCTCCGGCGTGCCGGTCCACCTTCGTGTCGACCTGCCGGAACGGCCACCGGCGGCCATCGAGACGGTCGTCTACTTCGTCGCGTCCGAGGCGGTCACCAATACGATCAAGCACGCCGCGGCGACGCGGATCGACATCGAGGCCGAACGGGACGGGGACAGGGTGCGGGTGCGGATCACCGACGACGGCACGGGCGGCGCGAGGGAGTCCGGCGGCGGTCTCTCCGGCCTCGCGCGGCGCGTCGCGGCGGCGGACGGGGAGTTCACCGTGGACAGCCCGCCCGGCGGCCCGACAGTGGTGACGGCGGTACTGCCGTGCGAGTGATCCTCGCCGAGGACTCGACCCTGCTGCGCGAAGGGCTGGTCCGGCTGCTGGTCGAAGAGGGGCACGACGTCGTGGCGTCGGTCGGCGACGGCGAAGCGCTCCTCTCGACGACGGCCGCCTATCAGCCGGATGTGGTCGTCACCGACGTCCGCATGCCGCCCACCCACACCGACGAGGGCCTTCGCGCGGCGCTCGAGATCCGGAAACGCTGGCCGGGGATCGGGGTCCTGGTGCTCTCGCAGTACGTCGAGAAGCGCTACGCCGCCGAGCTGATCACCGGCGACGGCGAACGCGTCGGCTATCTCCTGAAGGACCGGGTCGCCCAGGTGGGCGAATTCCTGGACGCGCTCGACCGGGTCGCCGCGGGCGGGGCGGCGTTCGATCCGGAGGTGGTCCGGCGGCTGCTCGCGCGGACGACGCACACCGATCCGCTCGCGAAGCTGACCGCTCGCGAACGCGAAGTGCTGGAGAAAATGGCGCAGGGCCACACAAACGCCGGGATCGCCGAGTCGCTGTACGTGTCGCAGAGCGCCGTCGAGAAGCACGTGAACGCCATCTTCGACAAGCTCGGACTGGCCAACACCGCCGGCTACAGCCGCCGTGTCCTGGCGATCCTGCGCTACCTCGGCTCCTGACCCCGAGTTGACAGGCAAGTGACGGCTTGCCTATAACTGAGTCGTGGACGGCGACCTGTTCAAGGCGATCGGCGACGCGACGCGACGCACCATCCTGGACGAGCTGACCGAAAAAGACGGTCAGACGCTGTTCGAGATCTGCGGCAGGCTGACCATGAAACACGGCCTGACCTCTTCACGGCAGGCCATCTCGCAGCATCTCGCGATGCTCGAACAGGCCGGCCTCGTGCACACCCGGCGGCAGGGCCGCTACAAGTTCCACCACATCGACACGAGTCCGCTGCGGTCGATCGTCGAGCGGTGGCCCATCGACCGAGAGGAACCGAACCCGTGATCCGCATCAACATCACCAGCGTCTTCGTCGACGACCAGGCCAAGGCACTGGCCTTCTACACCGAGAAGCTGGGGTTCACCAAGAAGCACGACGTGCCCACCGGCGACGCCCGCTGGCTCACCGTGGTCTCCCCCGCCGACCTCGACGGCGTCGAGCTGCTGCTGGAACCGGACGGCCACCCCGCGGCGAAGCCGTTCAAGAAGGCACTGGCCGATGACGGCATCCCGTTCACCCAGTTCGCCGTCGACGACGTGTACGCCGAGGTCGAGCGACTCAAGGGGCTGGGCGTCGAGTTCACCCAGGACGCCGTCGACATGGGGCCGGTAGTCACCGCAGTCTTCGACGACACCTGCGGCAACCTGATCCAGCTCGCCACGATGAAGTAGCCGAAAGCGGGGCCCGGTCCACTGTGGACCGGGCCCCGCTTTGACTTTTCCTTACTGCTGTACCCATTCCACGAGTTCCACGGGCACGCCGTTCGGGTCGGTGACCATGAGGAGACGTTCTCCCCACGGCTCCTCCCGCAGCGGCATCGTGATCTCGACACCTTCGTCGCGCAGGCGCTTCTCCTCGGCTTCGAGGTTCTCGACCGTGAAGGCCACGATCACCCCGGACGCGCGCTGCTGCCGCAGGTTCTCCGGCAAGACCTCGATCCCCGCCTGGAGCAGGACGATGGCCACCTTCGCGGTTTCATGGCCGAGGGAGACGAATCCCTCCGCGGCCATCTGCTCGGTGAAGCCGAAGTGCTCGGTGAAGAAACGGCTGGAGGCGGCGACGTCGTCGACGGTCAGCGAGACGGTGGAGGCAAGGACGTTCATGGGCTATCCCCTTCGGTCGGCGGTGAGTTTTCGATGGAACTGATCGGTCAGTACGACCGGCGGCGCGGGACGCCGGTCGAGCGGCGCACCGGCATCGAGCGGCCGGGGAACGGCTGCTGATGGCGGCGGTCGCTCCGGCGGACCTGGGCGCGGTTGATGCCTTCGTTGCCTTGGGGGATTCGAGCAGTCAAGGACCCTCTTCTCTCTGGTCGGTAGTACGGACGTAAGTTTACATCGGACCTACCGTAAGTCAAGGATATTTTTACGACGGTGGTAAACTTCGCCCATGACCAGCGCGGATGTGGGCTTACGAGAGCTCAAGAAGCAGGAGACACGGCAGCTGATCTCCGACAAGGCGACGCTCCTCTTCATCGAGAAGGGCTTCGAGGAGACGACGATCGCCGAGATCGCCGCGGCGGCGAGGGTCGCGAAGAAGACCGTCACCAACTACTTCGCACGCAAAGAGGACCTGGCACTGGACCAGCACGAAGAGTTCACGAACGGGCTGGCGAACGCCGTCCGGGACAGGAAGGCGGGTGAGTCGGCGCTGGCCGCGCTACGGCGCACCTTCTTGGACGCGGTGGCGGAGCATTCGCCCGTGATCGGCTTCACCGGGACGGCCTTCGCGAAAATGGTGCTGGAGAGCCCGACCCTGACAGCGCGACTGCGTGAACTGCACGAACTGCGGGAGGGGGCGCTCGCCGTCCTGCTCGCGACCGAGACCGGAGCCGCCGCGGACGACGTCACCCCGATCATGGCGGCCGCCGAACTCAACGCGATCGACCGCGTTCTCTTCCGCGAGGTCCTGCGGCGCTCGCATGCCGGCGAGAGCAACGACGAGATCGCCGAAGCGCTGACGAAGGCGACACAGCGGGCTTTCGAGCTACTGGAACCGGCCTTCGGCGACTACGCGATCCGCGTGTAACTCCTAGTGTTCTGTCGGGGGTGACCGCTAGGGTCCGCCTCATGTCTGAGGGGACTTCGTTCGAAGTCATCTGTTGTGAGGGCTGGGATCCGACCGCCCGCGCCCTGGTCGGCAAGCTCACGTCCGACACCGCCCGGGAACGCGATGCAGCCGGAGAGCAGTACGCCGTCGCCCTGGTGCGTCCCGGCGCCGAGGCACCGTCGGTGTTGCTCGAAATCGCGTGGCAGCACCATTTCGCGCGCTGCTGGCACGTCGACGAGCAGGCCAGACGGCGCGCTTCGTTCGAGTACCGCTTGCTCGAAGACGGCACCTTGTTCCTCGTGCGGATCGAGCAATGGACCTACAAATCCCCCGACCAGGAAGAATTCGACAAACAGAACGCCGGGCGCGTGGAGATGTCCTTCGGCCCCGAAGGTGAGGGCTGGCTGCATCAGGCGCCCGATGGCTACGGGGGCGGCTCCAGCAGCGGCCGCGCGCACAAGCCGGTGTCCGAGCTGACCACGCCGAAGCCCGTCTTCGGCGACTGGGAGTCTCTCGCGAACTCGGGGCCGCTGGCCTTCCAGAGCCCGGGCACTCCCGAAATTGATCCGCCGCTTCCCGTCGAAAAGCGTCCTTGGCGGCCGTCCGTTCCGTTGCGGCCCAACAGCATGAAGGAGATGTTCACCGCGGGCACGCGCTTTTCGCTGCGTGAAGACCGCGACCTCGTCGAAGTCGAGCTTCGGGACGCCGGGAAGCTCCGCATGCCCAGCGGCAGGCTCGTCGCCTCGGATCCGGCCTTCCTGGACGCGGAGTCCGACCACTTCACGGTCACGGTCCCGCCCGGGGAGCACCGGGTCGAGCTCGCCATGATCCGCTTCGTCGACGAGCCCGCCCACGAGCGGGTCGCCGCCGCGAAACTCGTCGTCGCCGACGTTCCGGTGAACACCTGGGAGGTCGCGCTCTGGCCGGGTCAGAACGCGCTCTTCCTGGGAGACGGGGAGTTCTACGGCTACGGCGTCGACAGCGGCACGGGCTGCTTCGCCGACGCCACTGCGCTCCCCGAGGAGGTGGACGACGACCTCATGGAGCGGTTCGCCGAGGTGGATCCCCACGTCGACATCACCCCGGACGGCGCGAGCGGCAACATCATCGCGTTCGCCACCGGCTGGGGAGACGGGAGCTATCCGACCTGGATCGGCCGAGCCGCCGACGGCACCCCGGCCTGCTTCGTGACCGACATGCTGGTGCTCAACCGCGCGCGGGTTCTCACGGCTTGACGTAGAGAAGCATGTCCCGTGCGGTCCCGCCGATCTCCTGATGGGCGGGTAGCAGTCCTTCACGCCGGTAGCCAGCTTTCTCCGCCGCGCGAAGGGAACCACGGTTCCACGGCTCGATGTACAGCTCGATCCGCTCGACGCCGGGGACGGTCCGGGCGAAGCCGGTGATCGCCTTGAGCGCGTCGGTCGCGAAGCCGTGTCGCCGGTGCCGCGGCGAGACCGAATAGCCCACGATCCCGACGCCTTCGGACAGTTTCCTCAGCCAGAGGCCGATCGTGCCGACCGCGGTCTCGTCGGCGGTGATCACGAAAGGGAAGCCCCGCCCCTCGACGTGACGGGTCTGCTGCCGCCGTACCCAGTCTTCGGCTTCCCTGCCGGTCGGGTGCGCGGGCAGGCTGCCGATGAGCGGCACATAGGGGTCTTCGCCGAGTTCGAGGGCGAGCTGGACGTCGGTGTCGGCGAATTCGCGCAGGACAACGGATCCGTGGGCCGGCGGCGTCGCGGGCCAGGGCAGCGGCTCGGTCATCGGCACATTCTTGTCGGTGGGCGGCGGTACGGTCTGGCTCATGCGTGAACTGATCGTCACGGAGAACAGCACGATCGACGGCGTGATCGAGCTGACGGGCGACTGGTTCAGCCCGGGCGGCGGTGATCAGGGGCTCCTGGCCGCGCTCCGCGAACAACGTGAGAACGCCGACGCGTTCCTGGTCGGACGCGTCACCTTCGAAGACATGCGCGACTACTGGCCGAAACAGACCGAGGACACGACAGGGATCTCGGCTTATCTGAACTCAGTGAGCAAGTACGTGGTCTCCAGCACGCTGACCGAGCCGGAGTGGGAAAACACGACAGTTCTCTCCGGCGGGCTGCGTTCGGAGATCGAGAGGCTGAAGGCCGCCGAGGGAAAGGACATCGTGACCACCGGCAGCATCTCGCTAGTGCGGGCGCTCATCGCCGAGGGGCTCGTCGACGAGTACCGGCTGTTCGTCTACCCCGTCGTGGCCGGGGAAGGCCGCCGCCTGTTCGAAGGCGCCACCGGCGTTCCTAAGCTTCGGCTGGTGGAGGAACGGCCGTTCGCTTCGGGGATCGTGCTGCTGCGCTACCGGGCTCGGTAGGGTCGGCGTAGCGGCGGGAGAACGACGGAGGTGGCGATCATGGTCGACGCGTCGAAGTTCACCGCCGAGGTGTTCCGCCTCGCGGCGGAACGGCCCGGCGCCTCGCCGCGGCTGACCCGGGCGGCGGGCTGCGTCCGGGACGGCAAGTTCAGCTGGGACGACGTCGCCGGTGGGAAGTGCGAACATCCGCTCGCGCAGGCCCTGTTCGCGCCCAAGGCCCAGGAGAAGCTGTGGCCACAGCTCGCCGAGATCGCCGAGAGCCTCGAATCAGCCCCCGAAGCGGCCCCCGCACCGGTGGCCGCACCCCGGCGCGCGCGAAAAGCGCCGACGACGGACGACGACTTCAGTGAGCACACCTACCTGGAGGACCTGGCCGAGCCGAACAGCCATCCGGCCTGGCCGCAGCGGCGGGATCGAGGCCGGTGAGCGCGGGGTCGCACGAACAAGAGCGGCCCCGTGACCAGGTCACGGGGCCGCTCTGTGTGGCGAGTGAGGGATTCGAACCCCCGAAGGCGTAGCCGTCTGATTTACAGTCAGATCCCTTTGGCCGCTCGGGCAACTCGCCGTGGCCGGGCAAGCCCGGTCGAGACGAAAGAATACCCAATGCCATGGCGGGCCGGTCAACCGGGTTCCGCAGGGCTAGGGTGGAAGCTCCTGACAAGCGAGTACGAGGTGTGAGAACACGTGGCGGATCCCTCTTTCGACGTGGTGAGCAAGGTCGATCGCCAGGAGGTGGACAACGCCCTGAACCAGGCCAGCAAGGAACTCGGTACACGGTTCGACTTCCGGGGTACCGGGACCAAGATCGACTGGTCCGGTGAAGAGGCGATCGCGATCGAGTCCGAGACCGAAGAGCGCGCGCTGGCGGCGGTCGAGGTGTTCAAGGAGAAGCTGATCAAGCGCAACATCTCCTTGAAGGCGTTCGAGGCGGACGAGCCGGCGTTGTCCGGCAAGATCTACAAGGTGGGCGGCAAGATCCTGCAGGGGATCGCGTCGGACAAGGCGAAGCAGATCGCCAAGTTCATCCGCGACGAGGGCCCCAAGGGTGTCCAGGCGCAGATCCAGGGCGACCAGCTGCGGGTGTCCGGCAAGAAGAAGGACCAGCTGCAGGACGTGATCGCCTTGCTCAAGGGCAAGGACTTCGAGATCGCGCTGCAGTTCACGAACTACCGCTGACAGCGGCGGGGAAGGCCACCTTCGGAAAGTCGCGAAGGTGGCCTTCGTCATACCTACGACCCCGTGACCGTCCAGGTCCCGTCGCCTTCCACCGAGAGGTAAGCCGGGCCGGACACGGGCACGGTGCCCTTGTAGTCGCCGAGCTGGTTCACGGGGAGATCCGAGTAGTCGCTGCTGTGCACCCACACCGCGGTGCGGCCGCTGTTCTTGGTGGTGACGGCGACGGACGAGACGGCGTCAGGCACCGCGAAGACCGCTTCGCTCTTGCCTGAGAGGGGTTTGCCCGGTTCGAGCACGGGCAGGCCGCTCTCGTCGGTGATGGTCAGCGTCCAGGCGGCGTTGGCCTTGATGGTGAACGTCTTCGCCTGGTAGCCGGGCATGTCGTTGATCCACTGCGTGCCCTTGTACGGGCCGATGTCGTTGACGATCAGCTCGTTCTCGGTGTTGACCGCGACGTGCCCGGAGCATTTCGGGCAGTCGAAGGTCACGAAGCCGAGGCGCGTCGGCCAGGTCATGGGGACCGACGCGTTCCCCTTGCCCGAGTGCTTCTCCGCCGGCTGCGGGCCGGGGCGCGGGGTGGTGGTGGACGTCGGCGGCGGCTCGGGGGTCTCCGACTGCGAGCGCAGCCCTTCCGGGGCGGCGGCCCGCGGGACGACCCTGCCCGTGTTCGCGGGCGAGCAGGCCATCAGGCCGACGGTCAGCAGCACGGCGGCCGACGCCGCGCACAAGCGCCTGATCACGGACTCCCCCTAGTTGTTCAGTCATGGGATCTTCGCCGACCGATAGCCCAGCGTTACCGGACCACCCGGCCGAGCGATTCAGGCCACCCGTGCGTGGGTTTCTGCCGCAACGCCTTCGCTGGAGTCCGAAATGGACAAATGTCCGTGTTGTAATCCGGCGATCGCGTTCGAGGAAGGTCCCGATGAAGCGCCGTTTCCGCTCCGCACTCGCTCTCACGCTGTCACTCACCGTGATCGCGTCGCTGTTCACCTCCGCGCAGGCCGCGGAGCAACAACAGCTCGTGCCCGGCTACGGCTCGTATGCCCGGCTCATCCGCCTGGAGCATTCCGCGATCGGCAAAGGCCGCATCCTCGCGTCGCTGACCAGCGAAGACGCGGGCGGCAAGTTCACGCCGATCATGGAGAGCACCGACGAGGGCCAGACCTTTCACAAGATCGGCGAGGTCCGCGACCGTGACGGCCGCTACGGCATGTGCTGCGGGACGCTGTACGAACTGCCGCAGCGTGTCGGCAGGCTGCGAGCGGGCACCCTGTTGTGGGCCGCGAGTTACCGTCAGGACGCCGGTCCGCAGCGGCGGATCGGCATCAAGATCTGGTACAGCCGCGACGCCGGCCGCACCTGGTCGTTCCTGTCCGAAGCCGCGCGCTCGCACAACCACGACGGCATCTGGGAGCCGGAGTTCGTCGTCGACGCGGGCGGCACGCTGTGGCTGCACTACGCCGACGAGACCGAGGCGCCGCAGTTCGCACAGGTGATGAACCGGGTCGCCTCCACCGACGGAGTGAACTGGGGCACCAAGCAGCGCACGATGGCCATCCCGCCGCATCGGGTGCGGCCGGGGATGCCGATCATCCGCCGCCTCCCCGACGGCCGGTACTACCTGGCCTACGAGATCTGCAACTACGGCAACCGCTACTGCGACCCGTACTTCAAGATCTCCTCCGACGGCGCCAACTGGGGCGATCCGCTCGACCCGGGCACCCGGGTCAACACCGCCAGCGGCAACTACTTCCAGCACGCCCAGACGATCGCGCTGTTCCCCGGCGGCCCGAACGGGGTCCGGCTGGTGATGGTCGGGCAGATCTACACCGACGCCGCCGGGGTCCCGCAGGACAGGAACGGCCAGGTCCTGCTCGCCAACGACAACTTCGGCGCGGGGAACTGGTACGAACTGCCGGCGCCGGTGCACATCACCGGGATCCACAACAACTTCTGCCCCAACTACAGCTCGACACTGCTGCCGGTGGACGGCGGCAAGAACGTGCTGCAGATCTCCACCGAGTACAACCTGGGCTGCAAGGCGTACTTCGCGAAGGGTCCGGCGTTCTGATCCACCCGGTAGTGTGAGTCGTCGAGAGAACGGCTACGGAGCGGGGGCTGCGGATGAAGGGCATCGTGCTGGCGGGGGGCAGTGGGACGCGGTTGCATCCCATCACCCAGGCGATCTCGAAACAGCTGTTGCCGGTCTACGACAAACCGATGATCTACTACCCGATCTCGGTGCTGATGTTCGCCGGGATCCGCGAGATCCTGATCATCTCGACCCCTGTCGACCTGCCGCACTTCCGGCGGCTGCTCGGCGACGGCAGCCAGTTCGGGCTCAGCTTCAGCTACGCCGAACAGGCGGCCCCCAGCGGGCTGGCCGAGGCGTTCATCATCGGCGCGGACTTCGTCGGCGATGACGACGTCGCGCTCGTGCTCGGCGACAACATCTTCTACGGCCAGGGGTTTTCCAGCCGGTTGCAGGCCGCCGCGACCGCGCTCGACGGCTGCGTGCTGTTCGGCTACCCGGTGAAGGATCCGCAGCGCTACGGCGTCGGCGAGATCGACGCCGACGGCAAGCTCATCTCCATCGAGGAAAAGCCCGAGAAGCCGAAGTCGAACAAGGCCATCACCGGCCTGTACTTCTACGACAACCAGGTCGTCGAAATCGCCCGTGACCTCAAGCCCTCGCCGCGCGGCGAGCTGGAGATCACCGACGTCAACCTCACCTACCTGCGGCAGGACCGCGCGACCCTGGTCGACCTCGGCCGCGGGTTCGCCTGGCTCGACACCGGCACGCACGACTCGCTGCTGGAGGCGGGCCAGTTCGTGCAGGTCCTCGAGCACCGGACGGGCGTCCGGATCGCCTGTCTCGAGGAGGTCGCGCTGCGGATGGGCTTCATCGACGCGGACCAGTGCTTCGCGCTCGGCGCGAAGCTGGCGAAGTCCGGCTACGGCGAATATCTGATGAACGTCGCGCGCACGCAGGGTGCTACCGGCTGAACAGGTGCTCCCGCAGGGTGTCCCCGGTGTAGTCGGTCCGGAAGACGCCCCGGTCCTGGAGATGCGGGACGACGTCGTCGACGAAAGCGTCCAGGCCGCCCGGGGTCAGGTGCGGGACCAGCACGAATCCGTCGGCGGCGTCGCTCTGGACGTACTCGTCGATCGATTCCGCGACCTGGCGGGCGGTGCCGACGAACTGCTGGCGCGCGGTCACCTCGATGACCAGTTCGCGGATCGAAAGCTTCTTGTCCTCCGCGATCGCCCGCCATTTCGCGGCCACCGCGAGGGGATCCTTCTCGTGCCGGACGCGGCCCCAGGTCAGCGGTTCGGCGTCGGGGTCCGGGTCGATCTCGGGCAGCGGGCCGTCGGCGTCGTAGGCGGAGAGGTCGCGGCTCCAGACCTGTTCGAGGAACTGGATCGCGGTGGCCGGGCGGACCTGCTGGTAGCGGATCTCCCGTGCGTACTCGTGCGCGTCCTCCTCGGTGTCGCCGAGGACGAACGTCGCGGCGGGCATGATCAGCAGCTCGCCGAGCTCACGGCCGTGGGCGGGCAGTCGCCGTTTGACGTCGGCGTAGAACTCCTTGCCGCTTTCGAGCGAACCGTGGCGGCTGAAGATGACGTCGGCGGTCTTGGCGGCGAATTCCCTGCCCTCGTCGGAATCCCCGGCCTGGATGACGATCGGCTGTCCTTGCGGTGTCCTCGGGACGGTGAATTGGCCGCGGATGTCGAATTGCGGTCCACTGTGGACGAAGCTGTCGATGCCGCTGGCGAAGACGCCGTTCTCCTTGTCTCCCACCACAGCGTCGGGCGCCCAGCTGTCCCAGAGTTCCCGCACGGTGGCGAGGAACTCTTCGGCGCGGCGGTAGCGGTCCTCGCGTTTCAGGAAACCGCCCCGGCGGAAGTTCTGCCCCGTCCACCCGTCCGGTGAGGTGACGACGTTCCACGCGGCGCGACCGCCGGAGAGGTGGTCGATGCTCGCGACCTGCCGCGCGACCTCGTACGGCTCGTTGAAGGTCGACGACAGCGTGCCCGCGAGGCCGAGCCGGGTGGTGACCGCGGACAGCGCGGCCAGGACGGTGGTGGTGTTCGGCCGCCCGACGACGTCGGAATCGAGGATCTTGCCCGCGTGCTCGCGCAGGCGGAGGCCCTCGGCGAGGAACAGGAAGTCGAACTTGCCCCGCTCGGCCGTGCGCGCGAGGTGTTCGAAGGACGAAAAGTCGATTTGACTACCCGATCGTGGGTCGCTCCACACGGTCGTGTTGTTGACGCCGGGGAAATGTGCGGCGAGTTTGACCTGCTTGGGCATCTGTCACGCCTCCGCGTACTGGTTGGCGGCGATCCCGAGGCCGAGATGGTCGCGCAGGGTGGTGCCGGTGTAGGTCTGCCGGAACGCGCCCGCGGCCTGGAGCGCGGGGACGGTCTCGGCGGTGAAGAGCGCCAGGTCGTCGGGCAGGACGGCGGGCCGGAGGTGGAAGCCGTCGAGGCCACCCGACGCGGCGAGGCGGGGTAGTTCGGTGGCGAGGTCGGCGGGAGTGCCGGTGAAGCTCAGGCCCGGCGGGAAGGGCGCGTAGGCCTCCAGCGCGCGACGGCGGTCGATGGCCTCCTGCTCGGTCTCGGCGAGCACGATCGACAGGCCGGCCAGGAGTTTGGCGTCCGGGAAGCGCTCGCGAGCGCCTCGGATCTCGTCGATCAGGACGACGTCGGCGCCGTGCGCGTACGGCGAGTCGCCGTATACCGCGACGACGGGGTGGCCCTGCGGCGGGCGCGGCGTGATCGAAGGTCCCTTGATGCTGAAGAAGCGGCCTTCGAAGTCGACGTAATGCAGCTTTTCGCGGTCGATGAAGCGGCCCGACGGCTCGTCGCGGATGATCGCGCCGTCCTCCCAGCTGTCCCAGAGGCGCGCGAGGACGTCGACGACCTCGGCGTTCTCAGCTTCGGCGTCCACCTCGGACGACAGCGTGCGCCTGCCGAAGTGCGCGACCTCGGCTTCGGTGCGCGAAGGCACCGCGAGGACGCCTGCGCGGCCGCGGCTCGCGAAGTCGAGCGAAGCGACGGCGGTCGAGAGGTGGAACGGCTCGGTGTGGGTGGTGGTGACCGTCGGGACGAGGCCGATCCCGCTGGTCGCGGGGGCTAACGCGGCGAAGGTCAGCAGGGCGTCGAGCCGGCCTCGGACGACCTCCTCGCCGCCGGGCTGGAGCGCGAGGGTGTCGTCGAGGGTGACGAAGTCGAGCGAAGCCGCTTCGGCGAGCTTCGCGTGGGCTAGGTAGTGGGCGGCGGTGAACAAGGCGGCCGGGCGGACGTCGGACACCCGCCAGGCGGCCGGATGCTGCCCGGCCCCGTCGAGCGCGACCCCGAGGTGCAACTGCTGTGCGGAACCCATGCCCGGGGAACCCCCTGGCCCAGCCCCCGATTCCCGCTCCCACGAGGTGAGACATCGCGTTTAGCCCGCTAAACGCAGGTCGGGGCGGGGGTCAGAAGGGGCGGCGGGCCATTTCTTCCAGGCGCCGGATGCGTTCGTCCATGGGCGGGTGGGTCGAGAAGAGTTTGGTGAGGCCACCGCTCGGGCGGAACGGGTTCGCGATCATGAGGTGCGACTGCGACACCAGCTTCGGCTCCGGCACGAGCGGCGCCGCGCGCGTCCCCCTGTCGAGTTTCCGCAGCGCCGACGCCAAGCCGAGCGGGTCGCCGGTGAGTTCCGCGCCCGACGCGTCGGCCTGGTACTCCCGCGACCGGCTCACGCCGAGCTTCACGACGGCGGCCGCGATCGGCCCGATCAGCACCAGGAGCAGCGCGACCAGCGGGCTGTCGCCGTCTTCGCGGTCGTTGCCGCCGAAGACGCTCGCGAACATCGCGATGTTGGCGATCACGCTGATCACGCTCGCCAGCGCGCCCGCGACACACGAAATGAGGATGTCGCGGTTGTAGACATGCGACAGTTCGTGCCCGAGCACGGCCCGCAGCTCGCGCTCGTCGAGCAGGCCGAGGATGCCGGTGGTGCAGCACACCGCCGCGTGCCGGGGGCTGCGGCCGGTGGCGAAGGCGTTCGGGGCCTGTGTGGGGCTGATGTAGAGCCTCGGCATCGGCTGCCGCGCGGTGGTCGCGAGTTCGCGCACGATCCGGTACATCGCGGGCTGCTCGGCCTCCGAAACCGGCCGGGCGAGCATGGCCCGCAGGGCCAGTTTGTCGGAGTTGAAGTAGGCGTACGCGTTGACGCCGAGCGCCACGATCAGGCCGATGACCAGCGCGCCCCGCCCGAAGAAGCCGCTGACCCCGACGATGATCGCGGACAGCACGCCGAGCAGGACGACGGTCTTGAGCCCGTTCTGGTGTTTGCGCACGGCGTCCTGCTCCTTTCTCTCTCCGGGTTTGGGGGTTACTCATCGGAAACAACGCGATCGGGGGACGCGAAGTTCCTTCGCGGGCCCGGATCGCGGGTTATCGTCGAACCCCGGAACGATCATGGGGAGGCGCCCGTGCGAGGACCCGAACTGAGCCGCCGAGCCCTGTTCACGCTGGCCGCGGCCGGTGCTTCCGCGGTCGCGTTCGCCCCGGCGGCCAGAGCCGAGAAAGTGCTCGTCATCGAGGTCGGGGGCGCCCCGGAGGCGGTCGCGGTGAATTCCGTCACCGGCTTCGCCTACGTCTCGGACCCGGCCACCGGCACGGTCGTCGTCCTCGACTCGCGCAGCGGCACTGTCAGCGAGGTGATCCCGGTCGGCGGCGAGCCCGCCGGCCTGGCCGTGGACACCGTCACCAACCGGGTCTACGTCGCCAACCCGCCCGGCGGGACGGTCCTCGTCCTCGACGGGCTGACCAACGAGGTCGTCAGCGTGGTGCCCGCCGGGCCGGGCGCGTCCGATGTCGACGTCGACGAGCAGGCGAACCGCGTCTACGCGGTCAGCGACCTCACCGGGACGCTCGCCGTCCTCGACAGCGTCGGCTGCCGACTGCTGAACCTGGTCCCCGGCCCCACGCGGGCGTTGGCGTCGACGGCAATCGACAGCGGGCGCAAGCTCGCCTACTGCACCAGCCCGGACACGGACTCGCTGGAGGTCTACGACATCGGCGCGGGGAAGTTCACCGGCGGGATCCCGGTCGGACAGTCACCGACCGGGGTCGCCGTGCACCGCGGTTCCGGGACGGTGTTCGTCGCGAATTCGGCGATCCATCATCTGTCTGTTGTGGACGGTGGCGCACGCAAGGAGAAGGCGACCGTGCTGCTGCGCTCGGAGTCTTCGGCGGTCGCGGTCCACGAAGGATCGAACACCGTCTACACCAACGGAGGCCCCAACGGCGTCGCCCGGATCGACGGCGTGACGAGCTTGCTCACCGGCGACCTGTCACTCGGCGTGAACCCCGGCGCGGTCGCGATCGACCAGCGCACCCGGACGGTGTACGTGACGGATCCCTTGCGCGGCAGGGTTTCCTTGATCAGGGATTTCTGAGTTCTCACGTGGAGTAACTCCGGGTATACCGTCGGAAGCATGAAACTCGGTTTGCAGATCCCGGACCTCACGTGGCCGAACGGTGCGAGCACGCTGGGCGCCGATCTGGCCGCCGTCGCCAGGAAGGCCGACGAAGCGGGCTTCGACTCCATCGCCCTGATGGACCACTTCTTCCAGATCTCGGTGGTCGGACCGCCCGAGAACGACATGATCGAGGCCTACACCGCGCTCGGTTTCCTCGCCGCGCACACCGAACGCGCGAAGCTGCTCACCGTCGTCACCGGTGTGCACTATCGCGAGCCCGGCCTGCTGGCGAAGGCGATCACGACGCTCGACGTCCTTTCCGGCGGCCGCGCCATTCTCGGGATCGGCGCGGGCTGGAACGAAGAGGAATCGCGCGGGCTCGGCTTCCCGTTCCCGTCCACCGCGGAGCGGTTCGAGCGACTGGAAGAGACGCTTCGGTACGTCCGGCAGATGTGGAGTGACGACGACGGTCCCTTCCAGGGCAAGCATTATCAGGCCGACAGGCTGCTGAACGTGCCGCAGGCGCTGTCGAAGCCGCATCCGCCGATCATGATCGGGGGCGGCGGGGAGAAGAAGACGCTGCGGTTCGTCGCGAAATACGGCGACATGTGCAATCTCTTCAACGGCCCGGACCTCGAACGCAAACTCGACGTGCTCAAGCAGCACTGCGAAAACGAGGGCCGCGACTACGCCGAGATCACCAAGACCGTCTATCACACCCTCGACATCGGGCCGAAGGGCGAGAAGACCGGCGAACTGAACGACGCGCTCGGCAAGCTGGCCGAACTCGGCGTCGACGTCGCGATCGGGTCCATTCCCGGGCTTCCCGACCTCGACCTCGTCGAAAAGATCGGCGCGGACGTCATCCCGGTCGCGGAAAAGCTCTGACGGCACTCGCCCACCCCGCCCGCCGCGGGCATGATGGCGGGGTGAGCGAGTACGCATTGCGTGGCGGACTGCAACCGGACGTGTCGGCCGTGGCCGCCGTTCTGGCGCACCATGGTGTCGAGGGGCCGGACGGGAAGGCTCCCGGCGAGGCGCTGCTCTTCGCCGTGTCCGGCGGGATCGGGGCCGGCTACATCCTGTGGGACTTCGCGCACGAGACGATGTCGACGGTCGTGTTCGGTTTCCGCGCGCGCTGGCAGTATCCCCAGGAGTGGCTGAAGTCCACTGTGGACCGTCTCGGGCTCGGCATCGACATCCACACCACCGGTGGCAAACGCGCCGCCGCGAAACGGCTCACCGCCGACCTCGCGGCGGGGCGGCCGGTGATCGTCCTTCCCGACCGCGAGTCGCTCGGCTACTGGCAGCTTCCGCCGGAGATGTCCGGCGGTGGCGGCCATTTCGTCGTCGCGTACGGCGAAGAGGACGGCAGGGTGCTCGTCGACGACCGAAACCTCGCCCCGCTGACGGTCGACAGGAAGACGTTCGACGCCGCGCGCGGTCGCGTCGGCTCGTACAAGAATCTGCTCGCGACGATCACTCCCGGCGAGGTCCCTGACTGGCAGGCGGCCGTGCGCGGCGGGCTGACGGACTGCGCGCGGAACCTCTCGGCGCCGTCGAAGTCGTTCTCGCTGCCCGCGTGGGAACGCTGGGCGAAGGCGATGACCGACGAACGTGACCCGAAGGGCTGGCCGCGCGCGTTCGGCGAGCGGCGGGGGCTCGTCGGAGCACTGTTCAACGTCTGGGAAAGCGTCACCCCGGCCGGGATGGAGGGCGGGCATCTGCGCGGGCTGTTCGCCGACGCGCTCACCGAGGCCGCCGGTCTGCTCGAACTCCCGGCGCTGGCCGAACAGGCGTCGACCTGGCGCGGGATCGGGGAACGCTGGGCAGAACTGGCCGAGGCCGCCGTCCCGGCACCGGCGGCGGAGTTCGCCTGGGTCCGAGGGCTGGTCAGTGCGGTGTCGGCGGGTGTCCGCGAAGGCGACGCGGGGCAGGACGCGGCCGCGGAGGCAGCCACGGAGATGTGGAAGCTGCGCGCGCACTACAACGACGAGACGCCGTTCACCGACGTCGAGGCCCGCGAACTCTTCGCCGCGATGAGCACGATGATCCGGGACATCCACACCGCCGAGACCGCCGCGATCCGCGAGCTCTCCAAAACCCTGATGGAGTGAACCGGGCCGGTACCCGTTGCGCCGCGCGGCCGGAACACCGCGCGATCGTTGAAGATCCACTTCGTGCACGCACATCCGCTGGGGACGATCGGTGCGAGTCCCGCTTCCGAGATCCACCTCTACCGTCATCGCCTGCGTGTCACCGACCTGGATCACCTCGGTCACGTCGGGAACGTGCGGCTGCTGGACTACTTCCAGGAAGCCCAGGTCGCGATGCTCGACCCCCGGCGTGAGCGGGTCTTCCAGACGAAAGGACCGGCTTTTCTGATCGCGAAGCACAACGTCAGCTACGTGCGGCGGCTGACGTTCCGCGACCACCCCGTCGAGGTGGAGACCGTGGTCGGGCGGATCGGGACCTGCGACATCGTGGTCAACAGCAGGCTGCGCGACGAGAAGGCCGTCTACGCGCGCTGCCGCACCATCTGGGTCGCGTGCACCTTGCCCGAAGGCGGCACGCGACGCCTCGACGACGAGGAACGCGAGCGGCTGACGCGGTTCAGCGACGTGATCGACGAGATCGCCTGAACGATTTTTTAACCGTTTATGCTCCATTTCCCGCAGCACCGGAAAACGGCTGGGCCATTCAGCGGCTGATCATCGTGCTTTTGGGCCGGTACCTTCGAAAGAAGCTCTCTTCCCCTGCTGAGCTCCCCGGAGGTATTTCATGCCACGGCCGAAGTCTGTCCGCTTTCTCGCGCCCTTGGTCGGCGCCCTGCTCCTGACCGGCGGGGTGGCCGCCACCGCCGCACCCGCCAGCGGCGGTGAAGACCCCCGGTTCATCCGCCTGGCCAGCAGGACCTTCGATCCGCTCAGCCAGCGGACAGCCGCGAGCCAGAACTGGACGGGCTCCTATCTGCTCCAGGTCCGGAGCACGCTGACCGACGCGCAGCGCGGGCAATTGCGCGCACTCGGCGTGCGAATCGGGACCTACATTCCCGATTTCGCCTACGTGGTCCGCCTCAAGCAAGAGAACCGTGAATCGATCGCGAAATTGAGTTTCGTCCGCTGGCTCGGTGAATACCGGCCTGCCGACAAGACGGAAATCTCGGTGGCCGGGACGGGTAGTTATCTGGTGACGCTGGTCGAATCGGACGCGCGGGACCAGCGGGCGGTGGCCGAGCGGATCCTGCGGCTCGGCGGGAGCGTCGAGGCGATTTCGCAGAGCGGGCAGCACCTCGTCGCCACCCTCGGCTCCGGCCAGGTCGCGACCGTGGCGCAGGGCGCCGAGGTGCTCGCGGTCGGCGCGATCACCGCACCCGAGACCGACATGGCCAACGCCAGGGAGAGCGGCGGCGCGAACTACATCGAGAGCGCCGGCGGCTACCGCGGTCAGGGCGTGCGCGGCGAGGTGATGGACGGCGGCCTGCGCGCCACCCACCAGGAGTTCAAGGCGCGGCCGACCGTGCCGCACGGCTCGAACTCGACCGACACCAGCCACGGCACCTCGACGTACGGCCAGATCTTCGCCTCCGGGGTGAGCGCGCCGCAGCGCGGCCTGCTGCCCGAGGGCCAGGGCATCTTCGCCACCTACAACAAGCCGGACCGCTACGCCCACACCAAGGAACTGGTCGACCCGGCCGGCAAGTACCGCGCGGTGTTCCAGAGCAACAGCTGGGGCGGCGGGCTGACGACGGCGTACAACTCGGTCTCGGCCGAGCTCGACAAGATCGTCTTCGACCACGACCTGCTGATCTGCCAGTCGCAGAGCAACGCGGGGAGCCAGCAGTCGCGGCCGCAGGCCTGGTCGAAGAACGTGCTCTCGGTCGGCGGGCAGTACCACTACAACACGCTCAGCCGCACCGACGACAAGTGGAGCGGCGGGGCCAGCATCGGCCCGGCCGCCGACGGCCGGATCAAACCGGAGCTGTCGAACTACTACGACAAGATCGACACCACGTCTTCGGGCAGTGACACCTCGTACACGACGTCGTTCGGCGGCACGAGCGGCGCGACCCCGATCACCTGCGGAAACGCCGGTCTGCTGTTCCAGATGTGGGCCGACGGCGTGTTCGACGGCACCCCCGGCAAGGGCCGCGACGTCTTCACCAGCCGCCCGCACGCCGCGACCGCGAAGGCGCTGCTGATCAACGGGGCCGACCAGTTCGCGTTCAGCGGCACCTCGCACGACATGACCCGCACGCACCAGGGCTGGGGCACCGCGAACGTGCGGTACCTGCACGAACAGGCCAAGGCGAACGGGTGGAAGCTGCCGGTGCTGGTCAACGAGACGGACCTGCTGGGCACCGGGCAGGCCAAGAAGTACACGGTCGCGGTGAACGGGTCGAAGCAGTTCAAGGCGACGCTGGCCTACACCGACCCGGCCGGCTCGCCGAGCGCGTCGGTCACCCGGGTCAACGACCTGACGCTGAAGGTCACCGCGCCGGACGGGACCGTCTACTACGGCAACAACGGGCTGAAGGCGGGCAACTTCTCGACCGCGGGCGGTTCGCCGAACACCGTCGACACGGTGGAGAACGTCATCCTCGAGAAGCCCGCCGCCGGTACCTGGACGGTGGAGGTCGTGGCGACGCAGGTGAACGCCGACGGGCACCCGGAGACGTCGGCGACCGACGCGGACTACGCCCTGGTGGTTTCTTGACGCTGTGAGCGGCGCCACTGGTGCCCCTTTCCGTAAATGCGCGTGAAGGCCCCCTTCCCTCGGCTGAGCAGAGGGAAGGGGGCCTTCACGCGCAAACGGATCGCGTTTAGCGGGCTAAACGCGATCCGGCCGGGCCTGGCTCACCCTCGGTCACGGGGTTCCGGAGTTGCCCGCGCCCGGATGGCGGAGATGTCTGCGCCGATGGCCGAGACGCCAGGTTTCGGTTGTGAGACGGAAGCGTGAGAGCCCCGAAAGGCATGTAACGAGGCGACCCGAGGTGCCGACGTCTGGGATACGTGACGCGAGCCAAGGAGCCTCTCGATGACCACCTGCCGACTCTGCGGATCGGCCCATCTCGCCAGCGTCGTCGACCTCGGGGCGACGCCGCCGTGCGAACGATTCCTCACCGCGGAACAGCTCGCGGAACCGGAGCCGACCTACCCCCTGCACCTGCAGGTCTGCACTGAATGCTGGCTCGCCCAGATTCCGCCGTTGATCACCCCGGAAGAGACTTTCACCGAATACGCGTACTTCTCGTCGTATTCCGCCTCCTGGGTCGAACACGCCAAAACGTTCGTCGACGGCGCCGTCGGGCGACTCGGGCTCGATGAGTCCTCTTTCGTCGTCGAGGTCGCCAGCAACGACGGCTATCTGCTCAAACATGTTGTGGCGCAGCAGATCCGTTGTCTCGGCGTGGAACCTTCGGTGAACGTGGGCCAAGCCGCGCGTGACGCCGGGGTGCCGACGAAGACCGCCTTCCTCAGCCCTGAAAGCGGACGCGACGTCCGCGAGGAACACGGTCCCGCCGACCTCGTCGTGGCGAACAACGTTTACGCGCACATTCCGGACATCATCGGCTTCACGCACGGGCTCCGCGCCCTCGTCGCCGACGACGGCTGGGTCAGCATCGAGGTCCAGCACCTGCTGACGCTGATCCAGGAGAACCAGTACGACACGATCTATCACGAGCACTTCCAGTACTACACGGTGGAATCCGCGCGCCGGGCCCTTTCGCGCGGCGGATTGTCCGTTGTGGACGTCGAACTCCTGCCCACCCACGGCGGTTCCATCCGGCTGTGGGCGCGCCCGGACGCCGTCGCCGGCGAGCCGAGCGAGCGGATGCTGGAGATCCTCGACGCCGAAAAGGCGGCCGGACTGCACGAAATGTCCGGCTACACCGAGTTCTCCGAGCGGGTCACCAAGGTCCGGCTCGACCTGAACAAGTTCCTCACCGACGCGGCGCTCGAAGGCAAGACCGTCGTCGGCTACGGCGCCCCGGGCAAGGGCAACACGCTGCTGAACCACTGTGGCATCCGCCCGGACGTGCTGCGGTACACCGTCGACCGCAACCCGTACAAGCACGGCCGGTTCACCCCCGGCACCCGGATCCCGATCCTCCCGCCGGAGCGCATCGAAGCGGACCGGCCGGATTACGTGCTCGTCCTTCCGTGGAACCTCCGGAAGGAACTGACCGCCCAATTGTCCTTTGTGGACGACTGGGGCGGGAAACTGGTCTTCCCCATCCCGCACCTGGAAATCGTCGAGGTGAAGTCGTGAAGGTAGTCCTCTTCTGCGGCGGCTACGGCATGCGGATGCGCAACGGTGACGCGTCCGACGTGCCCAAGCCGATGGCCATGGTCGGCCCCAGACCCCTGATCTGGCACGTGATGCGTTATTACGCGCATTTCGGCCACACCGAGTTCATCCTGTGCCTCGGTTACGGCGCGCACCACATCAAGGAATTCTTCCTCAGCTACCAGGAGACCGTCTCCAACGATTTCGTCCTGCGAAAAGGCAAGGCGGAACTGCTGTCGACCGACATCGCGGACTGGTCGATCTCCTTCGTGCAGACCGGCCTCGAATCGGCCATCGGCGAGCGGCTGCGCCGGGTGCGCCCGCATCTGGACGGCGACGAGATGTTCCTCGCCAACTACGCCGACGTCCTCACCGACGCCCCGCTGCCGGAAATGATCGAGCGCTTCAAGAACACCGACGCCGGCGCGTCGATGATGGTCGTGCCGCCGCAGTCGTCGTTCCACTGCGTCGAGATGAACGAGGACGGCCGGATCGGCGCGCTGACCCCGGTCAGCGAAATGCCGCTGTGGGAGAACGGCGGGTACTTCGTGCTGCGCCAGGAGGTCTTCGACCACATCCCCGAGGGCGGCGACCTGGTCGCCGACGGCTGCGGCGAACTCGCCAAGCAGGGCAAGCTGCTCGCGTACCCGTACCGCGGGTTCTGGAAGCCGACCGACACCGTCAAGGAACGCGTCCAGCTGGACGACGCGTACGCGCACGGCGACCGCCCCTGGGCGCGGTGGGAGCGCGAACCCGCGCCGGTGGCCACGGCGTGATCGGACTCGGCACCGGCCGGATCGAGCGGATCGTCGCGCTCGGCGCGCATTGTGACGACATCGCCATCGGGGCGGGCGGCACACTGCTGACGCTGTGCGCGGGCAACCCGGGCGTCCGGGTCGACGCGCTCGTCCTCTCCGGCGGCGGCACCGAACGGGAGGCCGAGGAGCGCGCCGCGCTCACGGCCTTCTGCCCGGGCGCCGACGTCGAGGTCACCGTGCTCAAACTGCCCGACGGCCGGTTCCCGTCGCACTGGGAAGAGGCCAAGAACGGGCTGGAGGAACTGCGCCGTCGCACGGATCCGGATCTCGTCCTGTCCCCGCGCACGGCCGACGCGCATCAGGACCACCGCGGTCTGGCGACACTGGTGCCGACGGTGTTCCGCACCCATCTCCAGCTGGAGTACGAGATCGCCAAATGGGACGGCGACCTCGGCAAACCCACCGCGTATGTCCCGCTTTCCCCGGAACGCGCCGAGGAGAAGGTCCGACTGCTGCAGGAGCATTACGCCTCTCAGCGGCACCGGCCTTGGTACGACCGTGAAGCCTTCCTCGGCCTCGCCCGCATTCGCGGTATCGAATGCGGGCAGCGCTATGCCGAGGCCTTCGACCTCAAGAAACTGACGCTCGACCTCACTGCGAAAGGCTGAAAGTCATGCGTGTGCTGCTGACCGGGCACAAGGGCTACCTGGGCACGGTGATGGCCCCGGTGCTGGCCGCCGAAGGCCACGAGGTGATCGGCCTCGACTCCGGTCTCTACGACACCTGCGTGCTGGGCCCCCAGCCCGAAGACCCCGAAGGCTTCGAGGTCGACCTCCGTGACGTCACGACCGAGCACGTGGCCGGGGTGGACGCCGTGATCCACCTCGGCGCGCTGTCCAACGACCCGCTCGGTTCGCTGGCGCCGGAGCTGACCTACGACATCAACCACCACGCCTCGGTCAAGCTCGCCAAGCTGGCGAAGGACGCCGGGGTCAAGCGGTACCTCTACGCCTCGACGTGTTCGGTCTACGGCGCTTCGGGCGGCGACGGCCTGGTCGACGAGGACGCGCCGCTGCGCCCGGTGACCCCGTACGCCGAGTCGAAGGTGCGGGTGGAGGACGACGTCCAGGAGCTCGCCGACGGCGACTTCAGCCCGGTGTACATGCGCAACGCGACCGCGTTCGGCTTCTCGCCGCGGCTGCGCGGCGACATCGTGCTCAACAACCTGACCGCGCACGCCCACCTCTCCGGTGAGGTGCTGGTGCTCTCCGACGGCACGCCGTGGCGGCCGCTGGTGCACGCCAAGGACATCGCGCGGGCCTTCGCGGCGGCGCTGGTGGCGCCCAAGGAAGCGGTGCACGGCAAGGCGTTCAACATCGGCACCGAACGCAACAACGTGACCGTGGCCGAGATCGCCGAAGAGGTCGTCGAGGCCGTTCCCGGCTCCACGCTGCGGATCACCGGCGAGGCGGGCGCGGACCCGCGTTCCTACCGGGTCGACTTCTCCCGGTTCCGCGCGGCGATCCCCGGCTTCGACTGCGACTGGTCGGTCAAGGACGGCGCGCTCGAACTGATCGAGGCCTACAAGATCCACGGCCTCACCGAACACGGCTTCCAGCGCCTGTTCACCCGGCTCGCGCGGCTGCAGGACCGCACCGCCGCCGGCGAACTCGACGACACCCTCCGGCGTCGCTGATGTCGTACCGGGACCTGGACACGAGCGCCGACCTGCGTGAGCTGGTCGAGCGCCTGTATCCGCTGTGCCGCAGCATCACCGGCGACGGCGTCCGCCGCACGCTGGAGATCGTCGGCGAGCACATCCCGCTGGAGATCCACGAGGTCCCCACCGGCACCCAAGTACTGGACTGGACGGTGCCGCAGGAGTGGAACATCCGCGACGCGTACATCAAGGACGCCTCCGGCCGCCGCGTGGTCGACTTTCAGGAGTCGAATCTGCACGTGGTCGGCTACAGCGTCCCGGTGTCGCGGAAGATGCCGCTCGCCGAGCTGCGCGAGCACCTCCACACCCTGCCGGACCAGCCGTCCTGGGTGCCGTACCGGACCAGCTACTACTCGCCGACGTGGGGTTTCTGCCTGGCGCAGGAGACCCTCGACGCGATGCCGGACGGCGAGTACGAGGTCTGCATCGACTCCACGCTGGCCGACGGGAGCCTCACCTACGCCGAGCACGTCGTGCCGGGAGAGGTCACCGACGAGGTGATCATCTCCTGTCACACGTGCCATCCGTCGCTGGCGAACGACAACGTCGCCGGGATCGCGATCGCCGCCGCCTTCGCGCAGACGCTCGAAAAGCCCCACTACACGTACCGGTTCCTGTTCATGCCGGGCACGATCGGCGCCATCACCTGGCTCGCGCGCAACAACGAACGCGCGGGCCGGATCAAGGCGGGGCTCGTGCTGGCGTGTGCCGGTGACCCGGGATCGTTGACGTACAAGCGAAGCCGTCGGGGCGACGCCGAGATCGACCGGGTGCTCGCGTACGTCCTGGCCGATCGCGCACACCAGATCGAGGACTTCTCGCCGTACGGCTACGACGAGCGCCAGTTCTGCTCCCCCGGCTTCAACCTGGGCGTCGGATCGCTGACGAGGACGCCGTACGCGGGCTATCCCGAGTACCACACCTCGGCCGACAACCTCGATTTCGTCTCCACGGCGGCCATGGAGGAAACCCTCCAGACGCTGAAAGACACGCACGCCGTCCTCGACCGCAACCGCAGCTACGTCAACCTCAGCCCCTACGGCGAGCCTCAACTGGGCAAGCGCGGGCTGTACGGCTCACTCGGCGGGCGAAGCGACGCCAAACAAGCCCAGATGGCCATGCTCTGGGTGCTCAACCTCTCGGACGGCGAGCACAGCCTGCTCGACGTCGCCGAGCGGTCCGGGCTGCCGTTCGATTCCGTCGTCGCCGCCGCTCAGGCGCTCCACGACGCCGGATTGCTCAAGGATTAGAGGCCCATGCGATCACTTCTGCGTTCCCAAGCCGTCCGGGCGATGGCCGGACGGCTCAGCTGGGGCCTCGGCGACCAGGCCGTCTCCAGTATCACCAACTTCGTGGTCGGCCTCTACGTCGCGCGTTCGCTCGGCACGTTCGCGTTCGGCATGTTCAGCCTCGCCTGGGTCAGCTACGGCGTGGTGCTCAACCTTTCGCGCGGGCTGACGACGGATCCGCTGATGGTGCGGTTCTCCGGGGTGTCCACCGAATCCTGGCGCGCCGCGACCAAGCGGGCGACCGGGACGGCGCTCACCGCGGGCGTCGTGTCCGGGCTGATCAGCGTGGCCGCCGGTCTCATCGTGGGCGACTCCACCGGTGGGGCGTTCGTCGCGCTCGGCCTCGTCATCCCCACGCTGCTGCTGCAGGACGCCTGGCGGTTCACCTTCTTCGCCGCGGGGCACGGGAAGAAGGCGTTCCTCAACGACGTCGTCTGGGGGATCGCGCTGATCCCGGCGCTGTTCATCGCGCACCACACGTCCGACACCGTCGTCGCGTTCATCCTGGCGTGGGGTCTTTCCGGGGCGGTCGCGGCCGCCTTCGGCTGCCTGCAGTCCGGGGTCCGGCCGGATCCGCGCGGCACGCTCGAATGGATCAAGGCGCACCGCGATCTCGGCACCCGCTACGTGGTCGAAAACGTCAGCAACAGCGGCTCGTCGCAACTGCGGATGTACGGTCTCGGCGCGATCGCCGGGATCGCGAGCGTCGGCGCTGTCCGCGGCGCCGAGCTGCTCCTCGGGCCGTTCTTCGCTCTTTTGATGGGACTTTCCCTGGTCACGGTCGCCGAAAGCGCGCGGGTGCTCCAACGGGCCCAGCACCGCTTCCGGAAATTCTGCGCCGTCCTCGGCGCGGGCCAGGCGGCGGCGGCCCTGCTCTGGGGCCTCGCCTTGCTTCTGGTACCCCACGACGCCGGCCGGTTCGTGCTCGGTGACGTCTGGGATCCCGCTTCGAAACTGATCCTCCCGGTGACCATCGGTATCGCCGCGGCGGGATTCAACACCGGAGCGGCCGCCGGACTGCGTGCGCTCGGCGCTGCGAAACGGAGCCTTCGCGCCCAGCTGATCAACTCGGCCGGCTACGTCGGCTTCGGGCTCATAGGCGCCTTCTTGGCCGGGGCGTCCGGATCCGCGTGGGGGGTCGCGTTGGCGATCACCAGCGGATCAGCGGTGTGGTGGCTTCAGCTGCACATCGCCTTCAAGGAACACCTGACTTCGGAGAAGGAAGAAATGAGGACGTCATGAGCACCGCTCCTCGGCTGAGCATCGGGCTCCCGGTCTACAACGGCGAGGACTACCTCGCCGAATCGCTGGACGCACTCCTCGGCCAAAGCTTCGGGAACTTCGAACTGATCATCTCGGACAACGCGTCCACCGACCGCACCGAAGAGATCAGCCGTGAGTACGCGAAGCTGGATTCCCGCGTCCGCTACGTGCGCCAGCCGGTGAACATCGGCTGCGCGCCCAACCACAACTACTGCGTCGACGTCGCCCGCGGCGAACTGTTCAAGTGGGCCTCCGACGACGACCTCTACGCGCGCGACCTGCTGGAACGCTGTATCGAAGCGCTCGACGAGCATCCGGAGTTCATTCTCTCGCACTCGTGGACGGCGATGATCGACGAGAAGGGCGTCGTCACACAGGCGCTGCAGTACCCACTGAACACGGTCTCGCCGCACGCCGCGGAACGCTTCCGCAGCACACTGTTCGCGCCCGGCGGGGACGACGACGGCGCTGTCATCCGCACCGAGGTCCTGCGCCGCGTCGCGCCGCTGGACAGCTATCACCACGCGGACCGCACGATCATCTCGGAACTGGCCCTGCACGGCCCGTTCCACCAGGTGTCCGACTGGCTGTACTTCCGGCGCGACCACCCCGGCCGCTCCGAACACGAGCACCCGACCGTGCGCCGGCGGGCCACCAACCTCGACCCGAAGCGGGCCGACAAGCTGCGCCACCCGATGGTCCGGCTGCTCGGCGAGTACGTCCTGGGGTACGTCAACGCGATCCGCAACGCGCCGATTTCCGGCGCGGAGAAGCGTGAATGCTTCCGCTACCTGCGGCAATGGGCGCTGAACCGGGCGGGGAACCCGGCCATGGGCCGGATGCCGGTGCAGGCCGAGGCCGAAACCGGCCCGCGTGAGGTCTCCGTCGTCTCGGTCGTCGCCGGCCAGGAGGGACGAGTCCCTTGACCCCGCCCGCGAGGATCGGGCTGTTCGGCCTCCTCGGATCGGGGAACCTCGGCAACGACGGTTCCTTCGAGGCGGTCCTCGGGTTTTTGCGCACGGAGCATCCGGACGCCGCCATCAGCGTGATGTGCGGCGGTCCGGAAATCGTCGCGTCGCGCTACGGACTCGAGACGACCGCGTTGAACTGGTACGAGGGCGAATACCGGACGGTCTCGGGACCGCTGTCAGTCGTACTGAAGGCCTTCGGGAAACTCGTCGACGCCGTCCGCACGGCGGCGTGGGTACGGCGCCAGGACGCGGTGATCGTGCCGGGGATGGGTGTCCTGGAATCCACCCTTCCCCTGCGCCCGTGGGGGTTCCCGTACGCCCTGCTGCTGCTTTCGGCGTCCGGCCGTCTGGTCGGCACCAAGGTGGCGCTGGTGAGCGTCGGCGCCAACGTGAGCTCGCAGCGGGTCACCCGGTCGGTCATCCGCTGGGCCGCGCGGCTGGCGGCGTTCCGGTCGTATCGGGACGAGCCGTCACGGGAAGCGATGGGCGCGATGGGGGTCGACGTCACGAACGACCGCGTCTACCCCGATCTCGCCTTCGCGCTCCCGGCGCCGTCGGAACCGGTGCTGCCCCGCTCCGTCGGGGTCGGGGTGATGGCCTACCACGGCGGGAACGAGGACAGGGCCCGCGCCGGCGAGATCTACGAGTCCTATGTGGACAAGATCACCGGGTTCGTCGCCGGACTGGTCGCCGACGGCCGCCCGGTGCGGTTGTTCATCGGAGACCGGGCCGACAAGCAGGTCGTCGACGAGATCATGCGGGAACTGGACTCCCCCTTGATCGCCGCCGCCGACACGTCCACTTTGGACGAACTGCTGCGGGCGATGTCGGCGGTCGAGGTCGTCGTCGCCACCCGGTACCACAACGTCCTGTGCGCGTTGAAACTGGCGAAACCAACGCTGTCCATCGGGTACGCGAGCAAGAACGAGGTCCTCATGACCACCCTGGGGCTGGGGGAGTTCTGCCAGTCGGCCAAGGAGATCGATTCCGCCGCGCTGGTGCGCCAATTCGCCGAACTCGAGTCCCGGGCGGGCGAACTGGCCGGGATCGTGGCGAAAAGAGGCGCGGAGCAAGTGCGGCTACTGGACGAACAGTTCGCCGAACTGTCGGCCGCCTTCCTGCCGATCGGAGTCCGATGAAGGTGATCCCGGTGCCCGCCATCGCGGGCGCGTACCTGTTCGAGCCGACCCCGCACGCCGACGAACGCGGCTTCTTCAGCCGCACGTTCGACGCCGACGTCGTCCGGTCGGCCGGGATCGACCCGAACGGGTTCCTCCAGGACAGCGTTTCCCGGTCCCGCCGGGGAGTGGTGCGCGGAATGCACCTCCGCTCGGGCGAGGGCGAGGCGAAACTGGTCCGGTGCTCGTGGGGCGCCGTTTTCGACGTCGTCGTCGACCTGAGGCCGGATTCGCCGACCTACCTCGGCAAGGAGACTTTCGACCTCTCCGGGGAGACCCAGGTCTCGCTGTACATCCCGGCCGGCTGCGCGCACGGGTTCCAGGCGCTCACCGAGTACGCCGACGTCTCCTACCGGATCGACCGCGTGCACGACGCGAGCGAGGACGTCGCGATCGCCCACGACGATCCGGAACTGGCGATCCCCTGGCCGCTCCCGGCGGCGCTGCTGTCGGAACGGGACCGCCGTGCCCTTCCTCTTTCCGCCGTCTTACAGAACACGAGGTGAGAGCATGACCCGTCGGCTTCCCAAATCCATGCGGGCCAACGCACGCCTCCACGCGATGATCCCCGGTGGCGCGCACACCTACGCCAAGGGCGACGACCAGTACCCGGAGAACCTGGCGCCGGTCATCTCCCACGGGCTCGGCGCGCACGTCTGGGACGTCGACGGGAACGAATACATCGAGTACGGCTCGGGGCTGCGCGCGGTCAGCCTCGGGCACGTGCACCCACGGGTCAGCGAAGCCGCCCACCGCGAGATCGACCGGGGCGCCAACTTCGCCCGTCCGTCCATTGTGGAGGAACGGGCGGCGGAGAAGTTCCTCGCGACAGTCCCGACCGCCGAGATGGTCAAGTTCGCCAAGAACGGCTCGGACGCCACCACGGCCGCGGTCAAGCTCGCCAGGGCGGCCACCGGCAGGCCGCTGGTGGCGATCTGCGGCGACCACGCGTTCTTCTCCATCGACGACTGGTTCATCGGCACCACGCCGATGTCGTCGGGGATCCCGGACGAGATCACCGGCCTGACCGTGTCGTTCCCCTACGGCGACCTTCCGGCGACGGAACGACTGCTGCGGGACAACGCGGGCCGGGTCGCCTGCCTGGTACTGGAGGCGTCCACCCAGCTCGAACCACCCGCCGGGTACCTCGTCGGCCTGCGGGAACTCGCCGACCGCTACGGCTGCGTCCTGATCTTCGACGAAATGATCACCGGTTTCCGCTGGTCCGAGGCCGGAGCGCAAGGGCTCTACGGTGTCACGCCGGACCTCTCGACGTTCGGCAAGGCGCTCGGGAACGGGTTCGCCGTCTCCGCGCTGGCAGGCAAACGCGAACTGATGGAACTCGGCGGCCTCCGCACCGGCGGGGAGCGGGTCTTCCTGCTGTCCACCACGCACGGCGCCGAGACGCATTCACTGGCCGCCGCTATCGCGGTCATGGAGACCTACACCGAAGAAGGCATCGCCGCGCGGCTGCACGCGCTCGGCGACCGGCTCGCCGCCGGGGTCCGCGAAGTCGCGGCCTCCGCCGGAGTCGGTGAACACGTCGTCGTACGCGGCCGGGCGAGCAACCTCGTCTTCGGCACGCTCGACGCGGAGAAGAAACCGTCGCAGGACTACCGAACGTTGTTCCTGCGGCAACTGGTCACCGGCGGGGTCCTCGGACCGTCGTTCGTGGTCAGCAGCGCATTGTCCGAAGAAGACATCGACCGGACGGTCGAAGTGGTCTCGCAGGCTTGCCTCGTGTACCGCAAAGCGCTCGACGCGGATGATCCGGCGCCGTGGCTGGGTGGCCGTCCGGTGAAGCCGGTATTTCGGAGAAGGGTATGAGTTTAGGGATCGCACATCGCTCGGCCGGCAAACGGGCGCTCTGCGTCACGCTGTCGGTACTACTGCTCCAGGTCGCCGTTGAAAGCCCAGCGGTGGCATCCGAAGAGCCGGCCGGAGGGGTGTGCGGCACAACCGTTGGCGTCCCCTCCCCGCCGGAAGGCGCCCAGGTGATCCAACCGGGCACGGATCTGACCGACCGGACCCGGTTCAGCCCGCCGGGGAGTACGTTCTGGCTGGCCCCGGGCACGCACATGCTGACAGCCGACCAGTTCGGCCAGGTGATGCCCAAGGACGGCAACGTCTACCTCGGCGCGCCCGGCGCCGTGCTGGACGGGCGAAGGATCAACCGCGCGGCCTTCACCACGTCGGCCAAGGACGTGGTCATCCGCGGTCTGACCATCCGCGGTTTCGTCGCGGAACGGGATCAGGGCGTGGTCAACCACGACTCCGGCGACGGCTGGATCATCGAAGGCAACGTCATCGAGGACAACGACGGCGCCGGGATGATGACCGGGACCGGCCAGCGGGTGATCCGGAACTGCCTGCGGAACAACGGCCAGTACGGCATCAACGCCTACCGTTTCGGCGGCGGGATGACCGGTCTGGTGATCGAAGGCAACGAGATCACCGGGAACAACACCGGCGACTGGGAAACGAAGATCCCGGGCTGCGGCTGCAGCGGCGGGGCGAAGTTCTGGTCGGTGAACGGCGCCGACATCGTCGGCAACTGGGTCCACCACAACCACGGTGTCGGGCTCTGGGCCGACACGAACAACAACGACTTCCTCATCCAGGACAACCTGATCGAGGACAACGCGTCCGAGGGGCTGTTCTACGAGATCTCCTACAACCTGGAGCTGATCGGGAACACGTTCCGGCGCAACGCGCTGGTGCAGGGCCGCACCCGGGCCGCCAAGGGCGACAACTTCCCGGTCGCCGCGGTGTACCTCAGCGAATCCGGCGGGGAACCGAGGCTGCCGGCCCGGACCAGCCAGATCGACATCCGGGGCAACCTGTTCTCGGACAACTGGTCGGGGATCACCCTGTGGGAGAACGCCGACCGGTTCTGCAACAGCCCGGCCAACACCTCGACGCTCACCTGCACGGCACTGGTCTCACCGACGTCCACCTGTTCGGCCCCGGGCATCGCGACCGAGCCGCTGTACAGCGACTGCCGGTGGAAGACCCAGCGCGTCCTGGTGCACGAGAACACGTTCGAGGTCGACTCGACGCTGGAGGGCTGTCTCGGCCTCTGTGGACGGATGGCGGTGCTCTCGAACTACGGGACCTTCCCGGCCTGGTCGCCGTACCGGGCGAACGTGATCTCCGACGCGATCACCTTCCGGCAGGAGAACCGTTGGTACGAAAACCAGTACTACGGGCCCTGGACGTTCGTCACCCAGGACGCGTCACGGCGGCTGACCTCGGCACAATGGCAGGCCGAGCCCTACCGGCAGGACGTCTGCAGCGGGTTCGGAGCTCCGGCGACCTGCTGAGGTTTCACCTGTAAGTGTCCATCTGGGACGGTCCATAGTGGCTTACCGTTTCGGGTATGCCCGCGTTCCTGGTCGTCCTGCTGCTGCTCGTGACAGGAGTCGTCACAGCCTCTCCGGCTTCGGCGGCTCCTGTCACGGCTTGTGCTGCGGGACCGGTGAGCCCTTCGAAACCGGACGGCGCCGTGATCGTCCCGCCGGGCACCGACCTTTCCGAGAAGACGCGCGAACTCCCGGCAGGCACGACGTTCTGGCTGACCGGGGGCACGCATACCCTGGGCCCGGACGAGTACGGCCAGATCATCCCGAAGGACGGCAACGCCTACCTCGGCGCGCCCGGCGCCATCCTGGACGGGGGCGGCGTCAACCGCTACGCGTTCACCCAGCAGGCGCGCGACGTCGTCATCCGCGGCCTCACGATCCGCGGGTTCACGGCGCCGCGCGATCAGGGAGTGGTGAATCACGACTCCGGTGAACACTGGACCATCGAAGGCAACACCATCGAGGGCAACCGCGGCGCCGCGATGATGGCGGGGCCGCGTCAGGAGATCCTGCGGAACTGCCTGCGGGACAACGGCCAGTACGGCATCAACGCCTACCGGGCCGGCGACGGGATCACCGGGCTGCTCGTCGAGGGCAACGAGATCACCGGCAACAACACCGACGACTGGGAGAAGCAGGTCCCCGGCTGCGGCTGCAGCGGCGGCGCGAAGTTCTGGGCCGTGAACGGCGCCGACATCCGCGGGAACTGGGTCCACCACAACCACGGCGCGGGCCTGTGGGCGGACACGAACAACAACGACTTCCTCGTCGAGGACAACCTGATCGAGGACAACGAGGCGGAGGCGTTGTTCTACGAGATCTCCTACAACCTCGTGGTCCGCGACAACACCTTCCGGCGCAACACCCTGGTGCAGGGCCGCGCGTTCGCCGCTCGCGGGGACGACTTCCCGGTCGGGACGATCTACCTGTCCGAATCCGGCGGTGAGCCGCGTATTCCGGCCCGGACTTCTTCCGTGGAGATCGTGGACAACGTCTTCGAGGACAACTGGGGCGGGATCACCGCGTGGGAGAACTCGGACCGCTTCTGCAACAGCCCGGCGAACACCTCTTCCGGGTCGTGCACGCTTCTCGTTCCTTCGGTCTCTTCGTGTTCCTCTCCGAGGATCGCTTCTCGTCCGTTGTACGACGACTGCCGATGGAAGACACAGCGGGTTTCCATTCACGGCAACAAGTTCTCTCACGGGGTCGACTGCTCGGGGTTGTGCGGTCGGATGGCGCTTTTGGCGAATTTCGGGACTTATCCGGAGTGGTCGCCTTATCGGGGTTCTTCTGTTTCGGAGGCTGTCACCTTTGGGCAGGGGAATCGGTGGTATGACAACGCTTATACGGGGTCTTGGCGGTTTGTCGCTCATGACACTTCGCGGACTTTGGGGGCTTCGGCTTGGCGGGGGAAGCCCTACTCGCAGGACGCGGGGTCGAGCTTCTCGTGACGACAGGACCTCTCGGAGCGCACGCGGTTGGCGACGGTGAAGGAATTGGGACGTTCAACGTCCCAATTCCTTCACCGTCGACTGACGTCAGTTCATGACCGGGACTTTCGTGCACACGAGAGCGAAATTGTCGGTGCTCAGCGGCACAGTGGTCAGGTGCTACGAGGAACTTGGGACACCCACCCCTTACTGACCGCGCCCGATCACATGGGCGTGGTCCGCGTGTCCGAGCTGGAACGGATCGGAGTACCACGCCGGACCGTTTCACGACGCTGCGCTCCAGGCGGCCCCTGGCGAATGCTGCTGCCCGGCGTCGTACTGCTGACCAACGGGGAACCGACGAACGAGCACCGCGTCCGCGGTGCCTTGCTGCACGCCCGGAAGGAGGCGATGCTCACCGGGACCTGGGCTCTGCGTCGCCACGGTTTGGAGAGGATTCCCGATCAAGAAGAAGTACATGTCCTCATCTCCGCGAGTCGCGACATCGATGATGTCGGCTTCGTGCACGTCGAGCGGACAAGGCACTTACCTCGCCCCCACCTCCGCGGGGATCTCCCGGTGGCTCCCGTCCCCCGAGCAGTCATCGACGCCGCCCGAAGGCTCACCGACGAGGACGAGATCCAGGCGATGATGGCCGAGGCCGTCCAACGTCGCTTCTGCACCACCGCCCTGCTCGCCCGCGAACTCGACCAAGCGGGCCGAACCGGAACAGCCCTGCCGCGGAAAGCCCTGGTCCCGCTCCTGGCCGGAGCGAGATCCGTCGCCGAGGCCGACGCCTGGCACCTCTGGCGAAGATCCGGCCTCCCGCCGGGCCACTGGAACGTCCCGATCTTCGACGCGAACGGGATCTACATCGCCACCCCGGACTTCTGGTGCGACGAGATCGCCTTCGCCTGGGAGATCGACTCTTACCGCCATCACGCGAGCCTCGAAGACCACCGCGCCACCGTCGCCCGCAACGCGAGGTACGTCGCCGCCGGGATCGTCGCGCTCCAGACGTTGCCGTCCCGCCTGCGCACCGAACCGGAGCAGGTGCTCAGCGAGCTTCACGCCGCGTTCCAAACGGCGCAGGCCCGGCCCCGGCCGAACGTCAGGCGAACCGCCGCGTGAGCCGGTCCACTGTCCACCCCACCACCGGCACCACCGCGACAGCGACCCCGAAGCCCCCGAAGGTGTCCGTCGGGTAGTGCGCCCCCAGCGCCACCTCGGCCCACCCCATCGCGAGCCCCGCGAACGCGACCAGCCCCACCAACACTCCGATCCCGCCCGCAGGTCCGAGCCCCCGCACGTCGATCACCAGCAGCGCGACGACGGTCGCCACGGTGACCGCGAAGGCCGTGTGCCCGCTGGGGTAGGAGAGGAACTCGCCGTGGATCAGCCTGCCGACCAGGGGTTTCAGGCCGGTGGTCAGCGCCACCGTCACCCCGCTGGCGGCCACGAGCAGGATCGCGATCCGCGGCCGCCGGTGCCGCAGGCACAGCCAGCAGAACAGCGCGATGACGACGACCGCGCCGATCGGTTCGCCCGCGAAGTCGATAGCGGTCGCCACGTACCAGAGCGGGCCCTCGACCCGGTCGATGACGGGAAGCACGAGGGCGTCCAGTCCGGCGAGGTGGGAGGTTCCGGTGTAGCGCAGGCCGAGGACGAGGGCGACGACGAAGCCGAAGCCGCCCAAAATCCAGAGCGGAATCCGGGCGCGCGGAGGGAGGGCGGGCGGACCGGTGATCACGCGTCGATCGCGGCCTGGTAGCCGCCGACGAGCCGTTCCAGCCCGACCTTCGGGGTGAACTCCTGCTCGTAGACCAGCCGCGCCGCCCAGCCCATCTCCTGGTTCCGTTCGGCGTCGCCGACGACCTCCCGCAGGCGTGCCGCGAGGGACTCGGGGTTCCCGGGTTCGTGCAGCAAGCCGGTGACGCCGTCTTCGACGAGTTCGCGGAAGGCGCCGTGGGCGGCGGCGACCGTCGGGACGCCGGCGGCCATCGCCTCGACCACGACCAGCCCGAAGGTCTCCAGCCATTCCGAGGGGGCGAGGACGGCGTTCGAGCGGACGACCAGGTCGCGACACTCCTCTTTGGACTGAAGGCCGAGGTAACGGACGTCGTCGCGGCCGTGGGCCCAGCGCGCGACCTCGTCCTGCATCGGGCCGGTGCCGGCGATCACCAGCGGCGGCAGCGGACCACCCGCCGCGACGAGCAGATCCCAGGCCTTCATCAGCAGGCCGACACCCTTTTCCGCGGTGATCCGGCCGAGGAACAGCAGGTGCTCCCCCGTGCCCTGGCGCGTCTTGCCGGGGTCGGCGACGTAGTTGTACTTCACCGCGAGCCGCTCGGCGGGCATCCCGGCGGCGATCAGCACCTCGCGCTGCGCCTTCGAGATGCAGAAGAACCGCGACACCCCGGACCACCAGCGGTTCCGGTTCAGCATCAGGCTCGCCGCCATCGGCACGGTCGCGAGCCCCGAGCCTCGATAGCACCCGTGCCGCACGGCGGGCAGCGGTGTCCGCCCCACGCAGTCGGTGCACACCTGGCCATCGCGGTACAGCGTGCCGGGCGGGCAGATCAGGGTGTAGTTGTGCACGGTCGCGACCGTCGGGACCCCGGCCTCGGCGCACGCGGCCAGCACCGACGGCGAAAGCAGCGGGAACGTGTTGTGGACGTGGACGACGTCCGGCCGGTCGTCGGCGAGGCGCCGGGCCAGGTCCGCTCGCACGGCCCGGTTCCACGGCACCTGGAGCGGGACGACGGCCTTGCGTGGCAGGGACATCTCCGCGATGTCGTCGCTGCGCCGCTCGAACAGGCCGACCTCGTGCCCGGCCTCGGCCAGCAACGCTGTCTCCTGGTCGACGACGTTGTTCTCGCCGCTGGGCTGCTCGGATCTGTACCGGTTGTGGATCACGAGGACCTTCACGTCGTCTCCTTGACGAACTCGGGTTCTTCGGCGGGCACACGCACGAGCAGCGACGCGGCCAGGGCCAGGTGCAGCAGGTACGGCGACGCGTCGCCGAGACCGGCCTCGGTGTAGGAGGCGGAAAGACAATAGGTGATGAGGAAGATCGCGCACGCCCTGGCGGGCGACGGCGGCCGCAGCACCGCGACCACCACCAGCACGAGCAGGAACGCCGCCACGATCACGATCCCGACGTACCCCTGCTCGTGGTAGACCGCGAGCCAGCTGCTGTCGATCGGGAGCCCGTCGTAGGACTTGTCGGTCAGGCCGACGCCGAACAGGTACTCCAGCGTCGTCCTCGGCGCGCCGAGGAGCGAGTCCCACACCTTCGCGCGGCCGGTGAGGCTGGAGAAGTTCTCCTCGGACTGCCCCCGCAGGAACCACGCCTGCAGCAACCCGCCCAGCGCCACCACGACGAACACCCCGCCGAACACCAGCCCGGTGAACACCTTGCGGGCGCGGGCACTGGACATCCACTGCGACATCAGCGCCACGATGGTCCCGACCACCAGGCCGAGCATCGCGGTGCGGGTGTGGGTCAGCAGCAGCACCCCGAACGACGGGATGATGACGATCAGCGCGTGCCGCCGCTCCAGCTTCCCCCCGAGCCACAACAGGATCGTGAGGCCGATGGCGATGGCCGCGTACTGGCCGACCTGCGGCGGGGTCAGCGGCCAGACCGTGCCGGTGAGCCGTCCGCCGTACTCGAACGGCATCGCTTTGCCCGGGCTCAGCGCGAGCCCGATCACCACCGTCACCAGCATCGCGCCGTAGGTGCGGATGTGCTGGCGGACGAGGTCGAGGCCGCCGTCCCACCAGCGGGTCAGCAACCACAGGGTGCCGAGGAAGAGGCTGAACCGGAAGCAGCGGAAGAGCGCGCCGAACCCGCCTTCCAGGTCCAGGCTCGCGACCACGCTCAGCACCAGCAACAGCGTGAGCAGGGAGAGATAGGCGCTCGGCCGGATCCGCAGCCTGGGGTTCAACGCGAGCGCGATCACGAAGGCGGTGCCCAGTGCGCCCATGGTGATCAGCTGGCTGACCGACCTCGGCAGCGGGATGACCGTCTTCGCGCCCGTCGAGCCCAGGGTGTTGATGATCAGCAGCGTCCAGGCGATACCTGCCGCCTTGGGGAAGCCGCGGACCACCGGAGCGGGCCGGACGGCGGGATCGAGCACGTCAGCCACCTCCCGCGCGGGTGAGTTTGCTGCCCTGGTCCTGACGGTAGGGCGCGCCCTGCCACTCACCGAAGCCGAGTACCCGGCTCGGCTCGAAAGCCACGAAGTTCCACGGCCCGGAGTAGGTGTTGTCGTAGAGCTTGTTGCCCTGGTCGAAGGTGATCGCCTGCTGGACGACCTCGCCCTTGTACGGTGACCACTCCGGGAAGGTGCCGAAGTTCGCGAGCATCGCCATCCGCGCGCAGCTCTCCTCGCAGTTGGTGACGACGGGGTCGAGCACGAACCGGTTGTGGTGGATCTCGACGCGCTGCGTCTTCCACCGGCAGTCCTCGTTCAGCGTGCCCGCCGCGATCGCGGGCTGCGCGCATTTCGCCTGCTCGGGCACCAGCCGGGTGCAGGAGCCGGACGAGGTGTTGGCCGGGCTGTTGCAGAACCGGTCGGAGTTCTCCCACAGGGTGACGCCGTTCCAGTTGTTCTCGAACGAGTTGCCGGAGATCTCCAGTTTGTCCGTGCGCGCCTTCACTCTCGGCTCGCCGCCGGATTCGGAAATGTAGATCGACGCCACCGGGAAGCTGTCGCCGCGGTCGATGTAGCCCTTGCCGTCCACCCAGTTGTTCCGGCGGAAGGTGTTGCCGCGGATGACGGCGTTGTAGCTCGTCTCGTACATCAGGGCGGAGCCGTTGTTGTTCTCGATGACGTTGCCCTCGACGAGGAAGTCGTTGTTGTTCGTGTCGGCCCACAGCCCGACGCCGCGGTTGTCGTGCACCCAGTTGCCCCGGATGTCGGCGCCGTCGACCGACCAGAACTTGATCCCGCCGGAGCAGCCGCAGCCGTCGATCTTGCGTTCCCAGTCGCCGGTGTTGTTCCCGGAGATCTCGTTGCCCTCGACGACGAGGCCCTTGATCGCGTTGCCCTGCGCGTAGGCGTTCATGCCGTACTGCCCGTTGCGCCGCAGGCAGTTCGCGCGGACCTGCTGCCGCGCGCCCGCCATCAGCGCCGCGCCGTCGTTGTCCTGGACGGTGTTGTGCTCGATGACCCAGCCGTCGGCCGAATCGTGGTTGACCACGCCCTCGTCGTGCGGGGCGGCGAAGCCCTGCACGGTCAGGTACTGGATCTTGACGTCGGCGGCGTGGCCGGAGAAGGCGTACTGGTTGATCTTCCGGCCGTCGAAGACCGCGTTCGGGCCGCCGAGGTAGACGTTGCCCGCCTTCGGGGTGATCTGGTCGTAGCGGTCGTCGCCGAGCCGGTGGGTCCCCGGTGCCAGCCAGAACGTCGTCCCGGCCGGGCTCGACCGCGTCTTCGCGGCGAGGTCGCCCGTCACCGCCGGGTCGATCTTCACCGCCCCCGCCGGCGCTTCGGCCGGCCCCGCCTTCACCTTGTCGCACACCTGCGCGATCGAACCGGACGGCGCCTGCGCCGGGTTCGGTCCGGTTTCGTCGGCCGGGGTGGTGCAGGCGGTGAGCGTCAGCGGGCCGAGCAGCACCAGAAGCGCTGCCCTGCGGAGACGGTGCGGTCGTGCGATCACAATGGGGGATCCTCGTTACCTGAATCGAAGGTGAGCGCGGTGGTGAACGCCGCGCCGTCGGTGGCGATCCCGCCGCCGAACAAGGTCCAAGCGGGCTCGCGGCGGCCGAATCCGGCCGAGTACCAGCCCATCGGCAAACCAGTCTCGCCGCGATGCGCCGACCAGTCCAGCTCCGGTGGCAGCATGAGCGAAGCCGTCCGGACCCGGCCGTCGACCGTCCAGGACAACGTCGCCGTCGCGTCGGAGAGCGAGACCTCGACGGCCGGGCCGAAGTGGAACGCGAGACGGCAGTGCTGCGCGTCGCCGCCGCGGACCTCGTCGAGGATCCGGAACGTCGAGTCCTCCAGTTCCACCGAGCGCCGGTGGATCGCCGGGCCGTAGCCGTCGTGTTCCGCGCTCCAGCGCGACGGCGTTCCCGCCGCGATCACGGTGGTGACGGCGTGTTTCGTCCACAGGAACGGGCCACCGGAGACGGACTGGTCGGTCCGGGAGAGTTCGAGGGTGTTGTGCGCGGCCGTGGACCGGAAGTACGACCGCCACTTCGGTTCGCCGTGGTAGCAGTAGGTCCCGGGGTCGGCGAGGATGTCGACGCCGTCGTGCCGGACCTCCACCGAGAGCGCGTCCGCGTGCGCGTGCGCGGCGATGGACAGGAAGCCGTGCGGCCCGCCGTCGCAGCGGGCCCAGATCGCGCCGTCGCGCAGGATGGTCATCCCCGCGTCGGCGAAATCGTCCCGCCGCCGCACCGGACGCGTCTCACGGACCTGGATGTCCTTGGCCAGCGCGGCGAAGAGCGGGGTGCGGACATCGCCGCCGGCCGTCTCCGGCCACCAGTCCAACCGTCCGAAAAGGACGGATCCGGTGTTGAGCAGCGATGCCCAGCGGCTGGTCTCGTCGCCGACAGCGCCGTCCACGATGAGCCCGAAGCCGTCGTCGGCATCGCCTTGGCGCGGCGGCCGCAGTCGATTGTCCACAATGGACGCCAGCGCGTCGGTCATCCGCAGCAGCACGAGCCAGGTCGACTCGGGCACCGCGACCCCGGCGGCCTTCGCCTCCAGCGCTCCCGCGAGCCCCAGTTCCAGGACGAGCCCGTGGTACTCGGTGGCGAGCTCACGGTTGATGCCGGAGTCGAAGGTGTTGTGGCGCAACATCTTGTCCAGCGACGCCAGTGCCGCGTCCCGCCACTGGGCGGACTCGGGGAACCAGGCGAACGCGCAGGCGGCGGCGAGCTGCCCGGCGTCCTCGGCGATCACGTGGTTGTTCGCCGACGAACCCCGGCTCGGGAACGCGTCCAGCCAGCGCTGGTGATGCCAGATCTGGGTGAGCGCCACGGGGTTGTCCTCGAACAGCGCCGGGGCCTGCGCCCAGCCGTTGAGCAGCCGCCGGACCCACACCCACGACAGCAGCCGGATGCCGAGTTCGATCCCGCTGACCCAGTGCACCCCGCGCATCGGCGGGTTCGCCGCCCACCACGACCCGAGATGCGCGGCGACGCGCTCGGCGTACCGGTCTTCGCCGGTCAGGGCGTACGCGGCGGCCAGCACGGTGAGGTGCTGATGCCGCGACGGCTCCCAGATCTGCTTGATGTCCCCGACGATGTCCTCGCTCCGGTACGGGACGTCGAAGGAGTACACATCGGACGGTGCGCGGCGGCCGGTCTTCGGGTCGTAGGACCAGTCCGGGTCGACGAGGTCGTCCCGCTCGACGCCGAAGTACTCGGCGCGCCCCTCCATCAGGCGATCCGCGGTGACGAGCAGATCCTTCACCGCGTCACCCGAGACGGCGGCGAGGACGTCTTCACCGGGCACCGACGCGAACCGGCGGTCCGGCAGCCACGTCGGCTTGTCGCCGGCGACCCCGCGCCACTGGCGTTTGCGCACGACGTCGGTGACCCGGCCCGCGACCTCGGCCGGCCCCATCCGCGACAGTCTTCGCAGGTACCAGGACGGATCCATCAGCCGAGTCCTTCCTTGTCTTCCTCGGTGAACCCGCGACCGCGATCGACGTCGGCAGGGCGCTGGTCGGTCGTCAACGTCACGTCGAGCACAAAGGGCGCCCTGCCACCGCGATAGCGGGGCCTACGGCCGGGCGGGTTCACGCGTATGGTCATTTCTCCGCCGCCCGCTCAGCTCCGCCATCAAGCTCAGCGGCGTTGATCCGCACCGCGGCACCGGTCTCCAGGCTGCGGTTGACCGCGAGCGTGGCCAGCGTCGTCGAAACGAGCGACTCCACGGACACCGGCATCGCGACCCCGGTCTTCAGCGCGTTGACGAACGCCTCCAGCTCGGCGGCCTGGCCCTTGTCCCGGCCCTTGGGGATGCGGGAGCTGGCCCACTTCTTGCGGCCGAACACCGACGCGCGCGCGAAGTCGTCGAACTTCAGCACCTTGCCGTCGGCGGTGACGTCGATCGTCTCCTTGGGGAACGCCGACGAACCGCTGGTGGTGTACGCGATCGACGCGGTCGAGCCGTCCGGATAGCGCAGCAGGATCTGCAGGTCCTGGTGGCCCGGCGTCGCGGTGGCGTACACCGAGACCGGGTCGGAGCCGAGCAGCCAGCTGACCGTGTCGATGAAGTGCCCGCCCTCGCCCGCGAACCGCGAACCCTCGCTGTCGGCCTGGTTGTACCAGCTGCCGGAGTCGAGCTGACCGGCGTTGACCAGGTACCGCACGGAAGCCGGGCCGATCCGCGGTCCGAAATGGAGCACCGACTCGTTCAGCAGCGGCGCGAACCGTCGGTTGAACCCGACCTGCAGCCGGTCGTTGCCGGACTCCTCGATCGCGCCGAGCACGACCTCGAGTTCCTTCTCCGACAGCGCGAGCGGCTTCTCGACGAAGACGGCCTTCCCCGCGAGCAGCGCGCGCCGGGTCAGCTCGGCGTGCGAGCTGTGCCGGGTCACGACGAACACGGCGTCGATCGAGGAGTCGTCGAGCATCGTGTCGAGGTCGGTGGTGGCGCGGGCGAAGCCGAACTTGCGCTTGGCGTTCGCGCCCGAGAGCGCGGAGGTGGTGACGACCTCGGTGAGGTCGACGCCCTCCATCTCCGCCAGATGCGGCAGGAGCATCGAGGACGCGTAGTTGCCGGCGCCGATGAACCCGATCCGCACGCCGCCGGGCTTCGGCAGCGCGCGCGTGGTCACCGTCTTCGGGACGGCGACCGAGGTGACGTGCTCGGTGGTGGCGGCGGCGCGCTTCTCGTACTCGAACAGCACCGCGACGGCCTTGAGCTCGCCCTCGTTCAGCTTCCGGTACGTTTCGACGGCGTCGGAGAAGTCCGACATGTGCGAGATCAACGGCTCGACGTCGAGACGGCCGCTACCCATCAGGTCGACGACGCATTCGAGGTTGCGGCGCTCGGTCCAGCGGACCTGGCCGATCGGGTAGTCGCGGCCTTCGAGTTCGTACTCCGGGTCGTAGCGGCCGGGGCCGTACGAGCGGGAGAACCGGACGTCGAGTTCCTTTTCGTAGTAGGCGTTCCACGGCAGGTTCAGCGAGCACTTGCCGATGTCGATCACGCGGCCGCGGTCGCGGGCCAGCTTCGCGGCCAGCTCCACCGGCTCGTTCGTGCTGCCGCCCGCGGCGAGGTACACCTGGTCGACGCCGTGCCCGTTGCTGATCTCCGCGACCGCGGTGTCGATGACGCCGGACGCCGGGTCACCGCACTTCAGGGCACCGAGCTGCTCGGCGAGCGCGCACCGCGTCGGGTCCGGGTCGACGCCGACCACGCGGACCCCGGAGGCGACCAGCAGCTGCACGACCAGCTGCCCGATCAGGCCCAGCCCGATGACCAGCGCGATGTCGCCGATCTGCGGTTCACCCTGGCGGACGCCCTGCATCGCGATCGAGCCGACCGTGCCGAACGCGGCGTGCCGCGGGTCGACGCCGTCGGGCACCTTGGAGTACAGGTTCTTGGGCACCCAGTTCAGTTCCGCGTGCAGCGCGTGCTCGTTCCCGGCGCACGCCACGTAGTCCCCGACGGCGACGTCGCCGATGCCCGCGCCGACCTCCTCGACCACGCCGCACAGCGAATAGCCCAGCGGCGTGTACGAGTCGAGTTTGTTCATGGCCTTGCGATAGGTGGCGCCCAGGCCGTTGGTCGCGACGCTCTGCATCACCTTCGCGACCTGGTCCGGCCGCGCCTTCGCCTTGCCCACCAGGGAAAGGCTCGCCTCGGACACCTTCATCATCTCGGTGCCGGTGGAGATCAGCGAATAGGCGGTGCGGACCAGCACACCGCCCGGTTTGCACGCGGGGACTTCGACGTCGAGGAGCGCCAGCTCCCCGCTCTTGTAGTTCTGCACTACCTGCTTCACGTCGCTCCTCAGCGATCAGGTGGTCCGGGCCGCGACGGCGCCGCGGTACCAGTACTCGAGGGTCAAGATGTGCCAGAGGTGCTTGGACCGGTCCTGCTGCCCGGACGCGTCTTCGTCCACGAGCTTCTGCAGGGCCTCACGGCGGAGGAACCCGGCCTTCACCAATTCACCTTCGTTCGTCACCTCGCGCACCAAGGGCGCGAGGTCGCGGCTCATCCAGGCCCGCAGCGGCGCGCTGAACAGGCCCTTCGGCCGGTGCACGATCTCGGCGGGGAGGATCGACAGCGCCGCTTCCTTCAGCGCCATCTTTCCTTGGCGCTTCACGATCTTCTTGTCACCGGGGATCCGGAACGCGGCTTTCACGACCTCGATGTCGACGAACGGCGTCCGCACCTCGGTCGACGCCGCCATGCTGGACCGGTCGGTGTAGGCGAGGTTGAGGCCGGGCAGGAAGAGCCGGGAATCGGCGAGGCACATGCGGTTCACGAAGTCGGACAACGTGTTGTCGTTATAGGTGTCCGCGTGCTCGGTGATCACGTCGTCGACGGCGCCCGCGAGGTCCGGATTCAGCAGCCCGGCGAGCTCGGCCTGGTCGTACATCGTGTAGCTGCGCCGGAACGCGGTCTCCTCCGGCAGTTCCGCGAACGAGAGGAACCGCTTGGCGAACCGGACCGAGCGGAACCCGCGCTTCGACGTCGCCACCGGCAGTCTGTCCACAAGGGACTCCACCGGGCGGCGGACGAGGCCGGGCACCCGCTGGTACTGCACGGCGATCTTGTTCGCGAGATGCTTGCGGTACCCGGCGAACAGCTCGTCGGCGCCCATCCCGGACAGCATCACCTTGACGCCTGCCTCGCGCGCGGCGGTGCAGATCAGGTAGCTGTTGATGGCCGCCGGGTCGCCGATCGGCTCGTCGAGGTGATACGTCATCCGCGGCAGCAGATCCAGCACCTGCGGCGCGATCTCGATCTCGTGCAGGTCGACGCCGAACTTCGCGGCGACCTTCTTCGCGTACATGAGGTCGTCCGGCATCGCCTCGAACTTCGCGTCCTCGGCCCGGAAACCGATGGTGTAAGCGGAGATCCCCGGCTGCTCACGCGCGGCGAGCGCGGTCAGGTAGCTGGAGTCGAGCCCGCCCGAAAGGAACGTCGCGACCGGGACGTCGGCCATCAGGTGCTTGCGCGTGGAGTCCTCGATGACGGCGTTGAGGTCGAACTCGCCCTCGTACGCCGCACCCTCTTCGGCGACCTGGCGCAGCGACCAGAAGGTGCCACGCTCGACGTCACCGTTCGGGCGGAACCGCGCCCAGCTGCCCGGCGGCAGCTTCTCGGCTTCGCTGAACGCGCAGCGGCCGTCCGGGACCCAGTAGTAGAGCAGGGACGCGACGAGCGCGGTGTCGTCGACGGTCAGCGAGCCGCCCAGTTCGGTGGCCAGCGCCTTCAGCTCGGAGGCGAACGCGACGCCCTTGCCGCGGCGCACCAGAAAGAGCGGTTTGATGCCCAGCTGGTCCCGCACCAGGGTCAGGGCGCCGGTGCGCTCGTCGAAGACACCGAACGCGAACATGCCGCGCAGCCGGTGCAGGCCCTCGGTGCCCCACTTGCGCCAGGCTTCCAGGACGACCTCGGTGTCGGAGGTGCCCCGGAAGCGCACGCCGGCGGCTTCGAGTTCCTTGCGCAGTTCCGGCGAGTTGTACAGCTCGCCGTTGTAGGTCAGCGCGAGGCCGTCCTTGACCATCGGCTGCGCGCCGGTCTCGGTCAGGTCGACGATCGACAGCCGTCGATGTCCTAAGTGGACTTCACCCTCGCCGGCACGGTGGTCGTACCGCCCCGAACCGTCCGGTCCGCGATGGGCGAGGATTTTCGTGAGCCGATCGGTGAGCGGTCCCCCGTCCGGCCAGAAGTAGGCCCCTGCGATGCCGCACATCTCTTTTCGCTCCCTATAGCGCTTCGGCGTTATCCGGTGAAACGGGCGAGAATCGTTTGGTCGGCTGATCGGCGTTGTCCTGGTCTTCCGGCCGCTTGTACGGCGTCGGCGGACGTCGCCGCGCGGCCTTCTTCTCCCTCGGCGGCTCCAGTACCCGCTCGACGGTGCGCTCGGCGTCCGTCTCGACCGGCGCCACCGTCGAGAGCCGCCGCACCGGGGCATCCGCGTCGGGGAACATCTCGACCGGCTTCGGCGCGGGCCGGGGCACCCGCCGCTCCGGCGAGACCTTCCGCTCGGGCAGAGCCCTGCGCTCCGGCGCCGCCACCCGGGCCGGAGCCACCGGGCGGGCGGTCATCACCGGCCGCGCGGGCACCGGCTCCGGAACGGCACCGCCCCGACCACGCAACGCGGTGTGCAGGCCGTCCCACAGCGTCCCGTCGGTGTGGTCCCGCGGATCCGGATCCACCAGGACGACCCCGATGATCGGGATGCGCCGGTCCGCCAGCTGGCGGGCCACGGTGTGCAGCCATTCGGTGTTCGCGTGCGCGGTGCGGACGACGAGGATCGTCTCCTCACCGAGGAATTCGAGGTCGGTCCACGCCGTGCCGGGTTCGATCGAGCCGACGCCGATGCGGCGTTCCTTGCCCGCCACCGGCGCGTCGGCGCGGTCCAGCACCTGGATCGGGCCGTCACCTGCCAGCTCACGGAGGTTCGCCTTCGGCAGGTCGTCGACGAGCGAGACCGGCCCCTTCTCCGCCAGCTCGCGCGCCATGTCGACGGCGAGCGGGGCGGTGACCTGACGGGCACCGAGGTCCAGCAGCGACACCGAACCGCCCTCTTGCCGGACGGCGCGGACCAGGGTCGCCGCGACCCGCTGCCGCCGGGTCACCGCCCGCGAACGCCGCAGGAATCGCGGCGGTCTGGGCAGCTGCGCGATCACGGAGGCACCGAGATGCCGCGAGATCTCGCGGCGCAGCACCGGCCGGTCCTTCACCACGCTCAGGATGGCCGCGAGCCCCAGCCCGGCGAGCAGCCCCAGCGCGAGGCCGATGCCCATGTCGGTGCCGAGGGTCTTGAGGAGCGACTTCGGCAGGATCCGCGGCGCGTCCACGATCTGCGTCCCGGCGGCGACCTTCGGCGTACCGATGCCCGCCTCCTGCGCGCGGCCGTCGTAGTCGGAGATCTTGGAGGTCAGCTGCGCCCGGCGCGAGTACAGCCGTTCCAGCTGCGCGGGGTTGGCGTTGCGGCCCTTGGCCTCTTCGGTGACGATCGACGCTTCGATCGGGGTGAGCTCGTTCTGCGCCTGGTTCCGCTGATCGAGCAAAGCCTTCTGCTGCGCCGCCGCGGCCGCCTGGTTGCGGCCGATGTACTCGGTGATGAAGGCGTCGGAAATCGCCTGCGCGCGGGCCAGCGCCTCGTCCTTGGTCTTGCCCTTGACCGTCAGCTGGAGGACGTTGTTCGTCAGCCCGAGCCCGTCGTAGTCCTTGATGAACTCCTCCGGCGCCTGGGTGCTGTTCAGCTTCTTGAGCGCCTCGCCGGCGGTCTTCGTGGTCTTGAGGACGGCGACGTCGGTCCGCATCAGCGTTCCGCTGTCGGTCGGCGAGTCGTCGGGGTGGATGACCAGGATCTGCGCGACCGCGGTGGGCGGCGACGGCAGGAGCATCGCGACGAGCCCGCCGGCGATCAGGCCCAGCAGGGCGGTGGCCATCCACAGGCGGCGGCGTCTCCGGATCGAGACGACCAGCCGCTGCAGGTCGATGAGCGGCTCGGACTTCGTTTTTTCTGCGCTGGTCACGCGGTACCTGCCAGTGCTTCGTGGTCGGTGGGGGTGGCGGCGGCGGACCGGGTGCGGGTCGGCCGGACCGGACGGATCAGCACGGTGCCCACCACGGCGAGACCGGCGTCGGCGACCGCTTCGGCGATCCCGACCAGCTCCCAGGCGGACCGGGAACCGAGGCCCGCCACGACGAGGATCCCCTCGGCGTCGGTGTCTTCGATGATCGGCCGCACCGGGGAGACCGTCGCCACGGTGCACCACCGATCGGCCAAGGCGGCGAGCCGCTCGGCGGCCATCCGCCCGGCGTGGTCGTCTTCGGCGGCCACGACGAGCAGCCGCCGGTCCGGGAGCCGGGAAACCAGCCGCCGGTAGTGGACGTCGACGTCGATCTCGTCGGCGTACACGTCCACCCGCGGGATGTTCCACGGCCTGTCGTCACGGAGGAGCTTGGCCCGCAGGGTGCTCGCGGGAAGCCGCTCCTCCACGGCGTCGAAGGTGGCCAGCACCGGCCCCCCGATCGCCGCGGCGATCTCCTCCTCGTCCTTCAGCCGCCTGTCGGTGCGGGCGGTGAAGAGATGCCCGAACAGGCCGATGACGAAGAACAGCAGCGCGCCGCCCAGCGCCAGCTGCGGCAGCGTGGGCGCCGCCGGCGAGGACGGCAGCTCGGCCGAGCCGAGCACGACCATGTTGCCGAGGCCGCTGGCGGTGTCGGCCGCGTTCAGGGTGGACATGGCCGACTCGATCGACGTGCGCAGGCCCTGCAGTTCGGTGCGGAGCTGGACGCTCTCCACGGTCGTCTTGCCTTCGTTGACCTTCGTGGAGAGCTCGCTGATCCGCTGGTTCGTCTGCGCGACCTGCTGCCGCAACGTCTCGCGGCGTTCCTGCGCCAGCTGCACCGCGGCGTCGCCGGAACCGGCGATGATCTGCGTCGAGTACTTCACGAACTCGGCCGCGAGCTGGTCGGCCATCCGCTGCGTCTGTTCGGCGGTGTCCCCGGTGACACCGATGGTGATGACATTGCCCTGTGCGACCGACGTGGCCACCTTGTCCCGCAGGTCGGCGCCGGTCTCACCGTCACCGAGCCCGGCGGCGGCCCGATCGAGCACGACCGAACTGGTCGCCACCTCGGCCTGGGTGAGCAGTTCGTCCGCCTGACGCGGGCCCTGCAGCAGCACGCTGGACGTCGTCCGGTAGCCGGGGGAAAGGATCACCGACGATCCCGCACCGATCAGGGCGCCGAGCAAGGCGAGGACCACCAGGGTCCGCCATCGCCCGCGCAAGACCTGTCCGATCATGGACAGGCGCACCGTGTCGTCAGTCAAAGCCGGGATCTCCCATCGGTGCGTGCGGGTGCAGCATCAATCCCGTCGGACCGACCGCGGTGTTGGTTACAGGATTGCCCGAGTCTTGTTCAAAACGCGATCGGGAAGTCGATCAGCGAACGGCGGCCGCGTAGGCCGTGAGCAGGGCTTTCTGGGAGTTCTCCCAGGAGAGAGGACCGGCGACACGCGCTCGGCCCAGCTCACCCATCTTCGCCCGCTCCTCCGGCGAGTCGAGCAGGTGCGCGATCAGCTTCGCGAACTCCGGCTCGTCGTTGGCCGGCGCGTACAGCGCGGCCTCTCCCGCCGAAACCCGCGCCTCCCGCAGCTCGAAGGAGACGATCGGGCGGCTCATCGCCATGTACTCCATGATCTTGTTCATGGTCGACACGTCGTTGAGCGGGTTCAGGGGATCCGGCGAAAGGCAGACGTCGGCGGTGGACAGGTAGCGCAGCAGGTCCTCGTCGGAGATCCGGCCGGTGAACTCGACCTGGTCGTCGAGCTTCAGTTCCTTGGACAACGCCACCATGGCGTCGAAAGCGTCACCCGAGCCGATGAACACGGCCTGCCAGTCGGTGCGGCCGACCTCGTCACGCAGCGAAGCGAGCGCGCGCAACGCGTAGTCGACGCCGTCCTGCGGGCCCATCACGCCGAGGTACGCCAGCAGATACGGCTTGCCCTTCTTCAGCTCGGGCTCGGCCGGGACCTGGTGGAACCGCTCGACCACGGGCGCGCTGCGCACGACGAACACATCGTCCGGCGACTTGCCGCCGCGCTTCACGGCGACGTCCTTGTAGCTCTCGTTGGTCGCGATGACGACGTCGGCCGTCTTGTAGGTGCGGCGCTCCAGCGCGCAGACCGCGCGGTAAAGGAGGTCTTCGCCGCGGTTGAAGCGCGAGAGGTACAGCTCGGGGCAGAGGTCGTGCTGGTCGAAGATGAACTTCGCGCCCTGGCGCTTGAGGTACAGCGCCACGAGGAACAGCATGTCCGGCGGGTTGCAGGCGTGCACGACGTCCACCCGGCCGACCTTGCGGGCGAGCCGGAGCGTGTGCCACAGCGCGGAGCCGTACTCCTGGACGTACCCCGCCGGACCGCCGGTGGCGGCCTTCAGCGGGTATCGCAGGATGTGGACGCCGTCGATGGTGACTTCGGCTTCGGTGTCCCGCTTCGTCCCTTGTGGACAGATGACGTGGACTTCCCAGCCGGCGTCGCGAAGTGTCTGACACTCCTGCCAGACGCGGCGATCGAAGGGGACGGAAAGGTTCTCGACGAGGATGAGAGCTTTACCAGGCAAGACCGACATATCCCTCTTCAGCCCGGCGCCGGTCGGCGTCGGGTACGCGGACGAGATCGATGATGGTGCGGCCGCCGCCCACCGGATGCGCCGCGAGGACGTCCGGGTCGTTGCAGCCGATGAGGGAGACCTCGGCGTGGTCGAGGACCTCTTCGATGGAACCGGCCAGCAGCTGGCCGAGATGCGGCAGCCTGCCCTCGATGTACTCGCGGTTCGCGCCCATCAGCCGGGAAAGGCTGACGTTGGCGTCGTAGATGCGGAGGTCGTACCCCTTGCCGAGCAGCCGCTCCGCGAGCTCGACGAGCGGGCTCTCACGGAGGTCGTCGGTGCCGGGTTTGAAGGACAGGCCGAACAGGCCGACCTTGCGTTTTCCGGTGTGCGCGACCAGATCGAAGGCACGCTGGAGGTGTTCGTCGTTGGAGGGCAGCACGTGCGAAAGGATCGGGACGGCGACGTCCGCACGGTGCGCGGCGTAGACCAGGCCACGCAGATCCTTGGGGAGGCACGAGCCGCCGAAAGCGAACCCGGGGCGAAGGTAGGCGGGGCTGATGTTGAGCTTGCGGTCGGCGAGGAAGACGTCGATCACCTGGTGCGAGTCGAGCCCCAGGGCCCGGCAGATCGCGCCCAGCTCGTTCGCGAAGCCGATCTTGAGCCCGTGGAAGGAGTTGTCGGCGTACTTCGTCATCTCGGCGACCGGGATCGCGACCCGGAAGACCTCGCCGGGAAGCCCCTCGTACAGCGCCGCGACGACGTCACCGCTGGCCTCGTCGAGCTGGCCGATGACGGTCTTGGGCGGGTCGAAGAAGTCCTTGACGCTGCTCCCCTCGCGCAGGAACTCGGGGTTCACCGCGACCCCGAAGTCGACGCCGGCGGTGAGGCCGGACGACTTCTCGAGGATGGGGACGAGCAGGTCCAGGCAGGTGCCCGGCAACATGGTGCTGCGGAAGACGACGGTGTGCCGCTCGGCCTTGTCCCTGAGCGCCTCGCCGATCTCCTCGGCCACACGTTCCAGGAACGCCGTCGACAGGCTGCCGTTCGGTGCCGAGGGGGTACCGACGCAGATCAGGGAGACTTCGCTGTCCGCGATCGCCTGTCTAACGTCGGTGGTCGCTCTCAGCTTGCCTTGGGCGACCACCTCCGCGGTCAGTTCCCCGATGCGCTCTTCGACCACCGGCGCCTTGCCGCCCGAAATGAGGTCGATCTTCACCGGGTTCACATCTACCCCGACGACCTCGTGCCCGCGCCCGGCAAGGCACGCCGCCGACACACAACCGACGTAACCGAGCCCGAAGACACTGATCTTCATGACGAATTCCTCCAGCCGCATTCCGCTGCCCGTTGGTCGGAGGACGGACCGGGTTCGTTACCGCCGTCCGGAAGTCGCCTGCTTTTGGCGGAATGCCTGTGCGGCAAGGGAATTACTCATCGTTCGAAGAGCGCGAAACGCTACATGCGGCACGTAACGATCTCGTGAGTGATTTGGGTCGTTCTAACGACCCAAATCACTCACGAGCCCTGCACCGGACACAAGTCGGCTCCCGCGCTCCTCTTGGGTCCCATCCCTCGCGCACCAGCACCTCCCGGACCTCGGCGGCGACCGCGCACGGCGAGTTCCGCACGTCATTCCAGCCGTAGACGAGGCGGGCCCGGCCCGCGAGCTCGGCGGCATTGTCGCGCCGCCGGTCCCGAAAAGCGACACTCGCCATGGCATGCGTCGCCCGACCGTCGAGGCGAACGGTCAACCGGGCTCCGCGGGAGTCGTAGGTGACGTCTTCCCAGAGCGTTTTGCCGTCGACTTCGACCGGCGTCTGTTTGTCACCGGCAGGCAGACCGTGTCCGTCCTCGACTTCCTTCTGGTATTCGACCTCGAGCGCCGACATCAGCCCATTCCTCACCAAGGCCAGCCCGCGCCAAATGGCCGCCCGGTGAAGATACGGTGGCCGGAGCGCGACGCAGGCCTCCATCGCGGCGACCGTCACCCGGCTCCGGCTGACCAGGTCGACGACGATGTTCGTGGCCTCCCGCGCGGTCCGCTGGGAAACGGCGAGATCGACGATCGTGTCCGTGGTCCGGGTTCGGGGCGGGTTCATCTCGACCGCCGTGAATTCCAAGGCCCGGGATCGGTGCACCAGGACCAAAGGCGGCTGCGAGACAGCCGAACTGGTGTAGGGCACGGTGATTTCGATCGGGCCCTCGATGACCGGGACGAGATTCCATTCTTCGGCGGCCGTGCGATGACTCAAGGTGGCGTGCCCGCCGCCGTAGAGGACCGCCGCGTGCAGTTTCGCCGCCCGGGACAACTCGCCGGTGAACGTGGCTATGACGCCAGGAAGCACGATTCGCCATCGACCGGCAGCGACGTTGGCACGGATATCGGAGGGCGTGTGCCGGTACGCGCGGAGTTGCGCCCTGCTGACGATCCCGTGCTGCTCCCGAACAAGGACAGGCCAGCTGGGGCGGAGTTCGGCCGGAATCGAGTTTTCCGACCAGCGAGTGTGAGTGGGCATCCTTCGAGGGTGAGGGCCGGAGGGGTGGCGCGGGGAGGGAGAGTGGGATCTGTGGATAAGTGGGGTGGGTGTGGATAAAAGATGTCGTGAGTGATTTGGGTCGTTCTAACGACCCAAATCACTCACGACATCTTTACCCGACCCACTTCGCGGCGAGACCCTCCCCCACGGACGTCGCCTTCCCGTGGTCTTCGGTCGGCGTCACCTTCGAGTTCTTGAAGCAGATGTACGTGACCCCCGAGTCGACACCGCCGTTCGCCGGGTCCGGGTTGATGCCCAGCGACTTCGCGGCCGCGTAGGACGCTTCGCCGATGATGTCCTTCGGGCCGGTGTCACCGATGACGGTGTACAGCACCTTGTCGTTGTAGATCACCGCGCACGAGCCGGCGCCCTTGAGCCCGGCCTTCTCGAAGTTCCACGTGCTGCTGATGCTCGGCACGACGATGTAGGGCGTCTGGTCGGCGATCAGCGCCTTGCCGTCGGAGCGCGGGTACGCCGTGCCGTCCTGGAACCACGGGTCGGTGTTCTTGTTGCACCGCGCGGTCGGCTGCCCGTCGCAGTCGACGTCCATGTCGGCCTTCCAGAACACGGCACCGCCCGCGTCGCAGACCGCGATGGTCCGGCCGGTTTCCTCATCGGTCTTGTACTTGCCGTTCGAGACTTGCTTGCAGCTGGCCGTCTTCGCCAGCAGCTGCTGCGCGGTCGGGCCCGCCTGGACGGTGACCGGAGCCGGCGAGGTCACGGCGGCCGGTGAAGCCGCGGCGGCCGCCGCGGGGGCCAGTCCTGCGGCCACCACCATCGCCGGGAACAGGAGCAACTTCCGCATACCGTGCACCCCTTAGTTAGTAAGACTTCTTTACCGAGGGTGCTCAGGATGCCGCCGGGCGCGGTTCGGCTCAAGGGCCGGCGGGGGGTTGTTTTCCAACCATGCAACGAAAACCGGTCAAAAGCGGGCAAGCCTGGCGACTCGGGCCATCACCCGTCCCGCTCGGCGGTACAGGCCGTCCCGTTCACCGAGCACGCTGTCGATCCACTCCTGGTCGACGTCGTACCGGACCTCGGTCCGCGGCCGCAGCCAGCTGTCGCGCGCCACCGCGCCGCCTTCGTTCGTGTAGACCCTCGTCGCGCCGGAACGCCGCAGTCTGCTGAGCACCCGCCGGTCGTAGGCGCCGAACGGCGGCGCGTACGCGCGCACGGGCTTCCCGCTCAGGTCCGCGAGCAGTTTCGGCGCGGCTTCGAGCTCGCGCCGGGCGTGCCTGCCGTCGAGCCGCCGCCAGTCGCGGTGCTCCCAGCCGTGCGAGCCGATCGACATACCCGCCTCGGCCAGCTGCCGGAGGTCGTCGGCGTCGACGAACGCCCGTTGGCCGATCCGGCCGGCCAGCGGGAAGAACTCCGCCGTGAGATCGCGCTCCATCAACTTGGGGAGCGCGATCTCGACGTCGGAGATGTTGCCGTCGTCGAAGGTGAGCCCGACGTCGTCACGTCCGGCCACCGTGTCGAGCACGCGATCGAGCTGGTCGACCGTCACCCATGTTTCGTTCTCGCCTGGATCGAGCGCGCGCACGGGCCTGCCCACGCCGCCAATCGCCAGGATCACCATCCGCGCCTCATTCGGGACCGAGTGTGTTTCCCGATTAATCGAGTTGGCGAATGGAGTAGTTACATGATCCAGCAAGATGTCCACTAACGGATTACTTGCGGATCTCCAGGGTGCAGCACTTCGGGCCGCCGCCTGCCTTCCTGAGCTCGGAGATGTCCACGAAGACGACTTCGTAGCCACATCCGGCCAGCCGCGCCGCCAACCCGGTCGCTTCGACCGGCAGGACGACGTTGCGGCCGTCGGACACCCCGTTCAGCCCAAAGCACTCCGCGTCGGCTCGGTCCGCGATTACCGCGTCCGGGAACATCCGCTCCAGCACCTTCCGCGACCCGGCCGAGAAGGCTTCCGGGTAGTAGGCGATCTGGGCGGACGTGGTGTCGGTGGCCTCGGCGAGCACGAACAGCGCGGTGTCGAGGTGGTAGTAGCTCGGGTCGATCAGCCGCAGCGAGACGACCGGGACGCCGAGGACCTCCTGCGCTTCGGCGTGCGCGGCCGGGTCGGTCCGGAAGCCGGTGCCGGCGAGCAGGACCTTGCCTGTCCAGGCGAAGTCGCCCTCGGCCTCGTTGATCTTCTCGGGCATGGTGATGTCGCGGTAGCCGCGCTCGACGAACCAGCGGCGGAAGTGCTCGGCCTCGGCGGTGCGCTGCGGGGCGCGGAACCGCGAGCCGAGGACACGGCCGTCGACGACGGTGCCGGAGTTCGCCGCGAACACCATGTCGGGCAGGCCGGGCTGGGCGTCGATCTCCTCGACCGTGTGGCCGAGGCGTCGGTAGGTGTCACGGAGTTCGGTCCACTGCGCCATCGCGGTGTCGACGCTGACCGGGACCGAGGGGTCCATCCACGGGTTGATGACGTAATCCACCGCGAAGTACCGCGGCGGGCACATGAGGTAGCGGCGCGTCGTGGGTACACGGGGCTGCTGCTCCAGTTCCGGCATACCCGAAGGGTAAGGCTCGCCTAATTCGCAATCAATCGCTGTTCGCTGCGCATATACCTGCTAAACATTGCGTGTGAACACCATCGACCAGCGAATCGTTTCATGCCTGATGGCCAACGCGAGGTCCAGCTACGCCGACATCGGCAAAGTCGTCGGCCTGTCCGCGCCCGCGGTGAAGCGACGGGTCGACAGACTGCTCGAAACCGGCGTCCTGCGCGGGTTCACCGCGGTCGTGGACCCCGAGGCACTCGGCTGGGGCACCGAGGCGTTCGTCGAGATGACCTGCAACGGCAACATCACCCCGGCCCGGATCCGCGCCCGGCTGGAGCCGTTGCCGGAGGTCGTCGCGGCCTACACGGTGTCCGGCGCGGCCGACGCGATCGTCCACCTGCGCGCCTCGGACATCCATCACCTGGAGACCGCGCTGGAGCGGCTGCGCGGCCTGGAGATCGTCGACCGCACGGTCTCCACCGTCGTCCTGTCCCGGTTGCTGGAACGCCCGCCGACGCCGGAAGCGTGACACCCTCGGCCCCGTGACAGATCAGATCCGCTCCAGCCACGACGGCGGCGTCGCCGTACTCACCATCGACGCCCCCGCGACCCGAAACGCCCTGACCCTCGACCTCTCCGCACAGCTGGTCGAGGCCGTCGCGCGCGCCGAAGCCGACGAGAGTGTCCACGCCTTGGTCGTCACCGGCGCCCCTCCGGCCTTCTGCGCGGGCGCGGACCTGGACACGCTCGCCGATGCCAGGGAGGAGGGACTCCGCGCGATCTATGCCGGTTTCCTCTCGGTCGCCCGGTGTTCCCTGCCGACGATCGCCGCGGTCGGGGGCGCCGCCGTGGGCGCCGGATTGAACCTCGCGCTCGCCGCGGACGTCCGCATCGTGGGACCGAAGGCGAAGTTCGTGGCCAGATTTCTCGATCTCGGCATCCATCCCGGCGGCGGGATGACGTGGATGATCCAGCGGCTCGTCGGACCGCAGAAGGCCGCGGCGATGACACTCTTCGGCGAGATCGTCGGCGCCGAAGCGGCTGTCGAATCCGGGCTCGCGCTCCGGCTCGTCGAAGGGGATCTGGTCGAGGCCGCCCGTGAACTGGCGAAACCCGCCGTCGGCGCTCCTCGCGACGTCCTCCTGGCGACGAAGCGCACGCTTCGGCACACCGCCGCACTGACCGACCATTCGGCCGCCGTCGACGCCGAGATCGAGCCGCAGCTGGCGTCACTCACCGCACCCGCGTTCGCCGAGCGGCTCGCCAAGCTGAGGGCGGCGATGACCGGCCAATGACCGCTCCTCGACCGGACTTCACTACGCTGGAACGAGATACGGCTCACAATCGGGTCGCGTCGTTAACCGTTACCATCGGTAACACATAAACCGGAAAACCCCCGCTCAGCGCCGAGCTCAGGACACTCGAGAAGTAGGTCCAGACCGTTTTTAGGGCAACCTGGGAAGTGTGCCGGGGACTAACCTCGGGACATGGCACCTGTGACCTGGCCGACACCGCCGGGCGAGGCACGCCGATCTCCGGCACGGCCGGGGACGGCGCACGTCGGGAGAGAGGGAATCCCTGACCTATGAGCACGAGTGCGAACGGCAACGGCTCCTTGTCGGCCGTCAGGCCCACCGAGGTCGCCAAGCTGGACCGGGTGGTCATCCGGTTCGCCGGTGACTCCGGTGACGGCATGCAGCTGACAGGCGACAGGTTCACTTCGGAAGCGGCCGCCTTCGGCAACGACCTGTCCACCATGCCGAACTTTCCCGCGGAGATCCGCGCGCCACAGGGCACCATCCCGGGCGTCTCGAGCTTCCAGGTGCACTTCGCCGACTACGACATCCTGACGCCGGGCGACCGGCCGGACGTCCTGGTCGCCATGAACCCTGCCGCGCTGAAGGCCAACCTCGCCGATGTCCCGGCAGGTGGGACGCTCATCCTCAACACCGACGACTTCACGAAGCGGAACCTGGTCAAGGTCGGCTTCGAGAACGATCCCCTCGACGACGACACCCTTTCGGCCTATCAGGTCCACCGGGTGGCCATGTCGACGTTGACCAGAGGCGCACTCGAAGAGACCGGACTGTCCAAAAAGGACGCCGAACGCGCGAAGAACATGTTCGCGCTCGGGCTGCTCTCCTGGATGTACCATCGGCCGACAGAGGGCACCGAACGGTTCCTGCGCGAGAAGTTCGCGAAGAAGGCCGACATCGCCGAGGCCAACATCCTGGCCTTCCGCGCCGGCTGGAACTACGGCGAGACGACGGAGTCGTTCGCGACGACGTACGAGGTCGCGCCCGCGAAGCTGAACCAGGGCACGTACCGCCAGATCACCGGGAACACCGCGCTGGCCTACGGGCTGGTCGCCGCCGGGCAGCAGTCCGGCCTGCAGATCCTGCTGGGCACGTACCCGATCACCCCGGCCTCGGACGTGCTCCACGAGCTGTCCAAGCACAAGAACTACGGCATCCTCACCTTCCAGGCCGAGGACGAGATCGCCGGCATCGGCGCGGCGCTCGGCGCCTCCTACGGCGGTGCGCTGGGGGTCACCTCGACGTCGGGGCCCGGTGTCGCGCTGAAGTCCGAGGCCATCGGCCTCGCGGTGATGACCGAACTGCCGCTGGTCGTCGTCGACGTCCAGCGCGGCGGCCCGTCGACCGGCCTGCCGACCAAGACCGAGCAGGCCGACCTGCTGCAGGCGATGTTCGGCCGCAACGGCGAGTCCCCGGTGCCGATCGTCGCGCCGCTGTCCCCCGCGGACTGCTTCGACGCGGCGATGGAGGCCACGCGGATAGCGCTGAAGTACCGCACCCCGGTCTTCCTGCTGTCGGACGGCGCGATCGCGAACGGCTCGGAGCCGTGGCTGATCCCGGACATCGAGACGCTGCCGGACCTGCGGGTGGAATTCGCCACCGAGCCGAACGCCGAGGACGGCTCCGGGGAGTTCTGGCCGTACGTCCGCGACCCCGAGACCCTCGCCCGCGCGTGGGCGATCCCGGGCGCGGCCGGTCTGCAGCACCGCATCGGCGGGCTGGAGAAGGCCGACAAGACCGGCCACATCTCCTACGACCCGGACAACCACGAGACGATGGTCCGCCTGCGGCAGGCCAAGATCGACGGCATCGACGTCCCGGACCTCGTCGTCGACGACCCGAGCGGCGGCAAGGCCAGGGTGCTGGCACTCGGCTGGGGTTCCTCCTACGGGCCGATCGGTGCCGCGTGCCGCCGCGTCCGCAAGGACGGCATGCCGATCGCGCAGGCGCATCTGCGGCACCTCAACCCGTTCCCGGGCAACCTCGGTGTCGTACTCCGTTCGTACGACACCGTGGTCGTCCCTGAAATGAACCTCGGCCAGCTTTCGATGCTCTTGAGGGCGAAGTACCTCGTGGACGTGAAGTCGTACACGAAGGTCGCCGGGCTGCCCTTCAAGGCGGAAGAGCTGCAAGGCGTGTTCACGGAGATCATCACCAGTACGGAGGCGGCGAAGTGACCGCGATAGACCTGGGGATTCCCACCCTCGGCGGCTTGGACCTCGTGCCGACCGAAACCGAACCGCAGAAGGCGAAGGACTACAAGTCGGACCAGGAGGTCCGCTGGTGTCCCGGCTGCGGCGACTACGTCGTGCTCAACGCCGTGCAGTCGTTCCTGCCGACGCTCGGCCTCAAGCGCGAGAACATCGTGTTCATCTCGGGCATCGGGTGCTCGTCCCGGTTCCCGTACTACCTGAACACCTACGGCATGCACTCGATCCACGGCCGCGCGCCGTCGATCGCGACCGGCCTCGCGACCGCGCGGCCGGACCTGTCGGTGTGGGTCGTCACCGGTGACGGCGACGCGCTCTCCATCGGCGGCAACCACCTGATCCACGCGTTGCGGCGCAACGTGAACATCAAGATCCTGCTGTTCAACAACCGGATCTACGGCCTCACCAAGGGCCAGTACTCGCCGACGTCCGGGCCGGGCATGGTCACGAAGTCCACCCCGATGGGCTCGGTCGACACCCCGTTCAACCCGCTTTCGCTGGCGATCGGCGCCGAGGCGTCGTTCGTGGGCCGCGCGCTCGACTCGGACCGCAAGGGCCTGACCGAGGTGCTGGAGGCCGCCGCGAAGCACCGCGGGTCGGCGCTGGTGGAGATCTACCAGAACTGCCCGATCTTCAACGACGGCGCCTTCGAAGTCCTCAAGGACAAGGACGAGGCCGCCTCCCGGCTCATCCCGCTGAAGTCCGGCGAGCCGATCAAGTTCGGGCCGCAGGGCGAGTACGGCGTCACCCGCGGCGGCTGGGCCGGGCTGGAGGTCGGGAAGGTCGCGAACATCGGCGAGGAGAACCTCGTCGTGCACGACCCGACGATCGAGGACACCTCGTACGCGTTCGCGCTGTCCCGGATCGCCGACCAGAACCTGAACCACGTGCCGACCGGCATCCTGCGGCAGGTCGAGCGGCCCACCTACGACGACCAGGCACGTGCCCAGGTCGCGGAGGCCCAGGCGGCTCGCAAGCCGGACCTGCAGGGCCTGCTGCGCGGCAAGGACACCTGGACCGTGGTCAGCTAGTCCCGAAGTGCAATGAAGGGGCCTTTCATCGCAAAATTTGCGATGAAAGGCCCCTTCATTGCACTCAAGTCAACGGCCGGAAACCTACGCGCTCCGCGTCGGAGGCGGTGCGGAACCAGACCTCCGCGACCATCTTCGGGAACTGGGGCGACTCCTCGGTGCAGTACCGCAGAGCCGTCACGCTGGCCTTGACCGCGAAGTCGTCGGCGGGGCGGCCACCGCCCGGCCGCGGCATCGCCGATCCGGGACCGAACGGGCCGGGCGGAACGGACTCGGTCACCGGGGCGGTCTGCCGTGCGGGCGGCGGCTCCGGGGCGGGCATCGCGTCGCCCGGCTGCACGGCGGGCTCGAACAGCGAACCGCTCTGGCCGCCGGACAGCTCCGGCTCACGACGTTCGATCGCCCGCATCGACGGCTGGATCGGCTGCGGCGGCTCGAACCCGCCGCGCACCGCGCCCCGCGGCGTGCGCTTGGGCAGCACCTGGGTGGCTTCGGCGGGGGTCTCGGGCTCAGAGTCGAGGAGACCGGCCTGCGCTTCTTCGTCGGAACCGAAGGCGTACGCGGGCGGATCGTGCAGCTCTTCTTCCCGCTCGAACCAGTTGGTCTCGACCGGCGGCTGCTCCGCGTCGACGCGCGACGCGGGGCTGAACAGCGAGACCGGCTCCGGCTGCGTCTCGACGCCTTCGGGGTCCAGCTGGATCTCCAGGCGGGACCGGTACGGCCCCTCGCCCGGCAAGACCGGCAGAGGCTCGGGTTCGGGTTCGGGCTCAGGCTCCGGTTCGACGTCCAGGGTCGACGCGGGCTGGAGATACTCGGTCGCCGCCGCGGCGTACGGGTTCTCCGGCTCGGGCTCGGGTTCCGGCTCCAGCTGGGCCGCCGGGATGAACTGCGTCCGCTCGGCCGCGGGCTCCGGGTCGGGCTCCAAGTCCGGCTCCAGATCCCTCTGGGGCGCTGTGCGGTACTCGGCCTCGTACTCGTCTTCAGGCTCGAAGGTCGGCGTCTCGGCGGGCTCGAAGATCTGCGTCTCGGTGGCGACGGGCGCCTGTTCCTCGACGACGTCCTCGCGGAAGTCCCCGTGGAAGTCTTCGCGGACCTCCTGGGCAGGCTCCGGAGCCTGCTCCTCGGCGGGTTCGGACCACCGCTGCGCGGGCTCCTGCTCGGCGAGCGTCGCGGGGTACGCGGGCTGCGGCTCCTCGGCGGCCGCGAACTCCTCGTCCAGCTCGTCGTGCGACGGCTTCGTGAGGTACGCGGTCCCGCCGGCGACGGCCGCGGCCCCCGCGCCGAGGCTCATCCCGGCAGGCAGTCTGGACGTCTCGGCGTGCGCGGTGGCCAGCGAGCTTTCCAGCTCACGGATGCGCTTGCGCGCCGGGATCACCAGCACCAGCCAGGTGAGCAGCGCGCCGACGACGAACGCCAGCAGACTCCACAGCCAAACCTGTCCGAAAATGGACATCTAACCTGCCCTTTGTCAATGCGTTCGCGCGATCAGGTAGTCGGCGACCGATTCGCAGGCGTCCCGGGCGGGCGACGCGGGCAGCGCCGCGAGCTCGGCACGCGCCCGACGAGCGTAGTCGGAAAGAGTTTCGCGTGCGCGTTCGAGTCCGGACGAAGCACGGAGCAGATCCAGGGCCTCGGCGACGAGCTTGTCGTCGGAGATCGGCCCCGACAGCAGCTCGACCAGGCGCGGGTCGGTGGCCGGGTCGGCCAGCGCGTACAGCATCGGAAGCGTGCGGACGCCTTCACGCAGGTCGGTGCCCTGCGCCTTGCCGAGCTCGTCCGAGGCGGACGCGATGTCGATGACGTCGTCCGAGATCTGGAACGCCGTCCCGATGATGTCGCCGAAGCGGCGGAGCGCGTCGATGTAGTCGTCGGGCGCGCCGGACATCATCCCGCCGAACCGGCCGGAGGTGGCGATCAGCGAGCCGGTCTTCTGCGCGATGACCGTGAGGTAGTGCTCGACCGCGTCGTCGCCGTCGGCCGGGCCGACGGTCTCGCGCATCTGGCCGGTGACCAGCTCACCGAAGGTCTCGGCGATGATCCGGGCCGCGTCGGTGCCGAGGTCGGCGACCAGCCGCGAGGCGTGCGCGAACAGGAAGTCGCCGGTCAGGATGGCGATGGTGTTGTCCCAGCGGGCGTTGACGCTCTCCGCGCCGCGGCGCATCGTCGCCTCGTCCATCACGTCGTCGTGGTACAGCGTCGCGAGGTGCACCAGCTCGACCGCCGCGGCGGCGATGACCACCTGGTCGCCCTGCTTCGGCCCGAACTGCGAAGACAGCAGCGTGAACAGCGGACGGAAACGTTTGCCCCCCGCCTCGACCAGGTGCGAAGCGGCGTCCTCGACAGCCTTGACGTCACTGCGGACGACATCGCGGAGCAGGGTTTCGACGTCGGCGAGACCGGTCGCGAGCGTGCGCAGAAGCTGTTCATCGGCGATCTGGAGCCCGACGGACGCGCGCAGGTCCTCGATGGCACCACCTGGGGCAGGTGAAGACACAGACACGTCGGCTCCGCTCTCTTTGACACCGTTCGGGAATTGCTTCCAGCGTAGTGGCTACCCACTGAGCCCTGTTGACCTGCTGTCCAGGGGAAACGGTGACGAACATGACACCCCCGCCGCGTATCCTGCCGACCTTGGCACGAACTGGGGGAACACCATGGAAAGACCGGGCGATTCCGGCGACAGACCGGCGTGGAGACCTCCCGCCGAAGAGCATCGGGAGCAGCGTTCGACGGTGTGGATCACCGTCATCCTCTTCGCCGCGTTCATGGCGGTGATGCTGGTCGTGGCCGCGCTCGCGGTGGGCGGCATGAAGGAGTCGAGGGCGGGCGCTATCCAGTCCCGGCAGCCGACGGTCCCGCCGTCCTCCGTGTCCCAGCCCGCGACGTCGCCGACGACACAGGCGGAGGTTCCGACCCGCAAGCACGAGACGGCGGCCAACCCGCTCGTCGCACCCGGTGTGACGATGCCGAAGGTGACCTGCGAGCTGCCCAAGCTCCGCGGCACGAAAGAGAAACTGGAGGAGTTCTACCGGACGCTGATCCCCTGTCTGGAACAGGCGTGGCATCCGGTCCTGACCCAGGTCGGCGAACCGAGGATCCCCGTCTCGGTCAACGCCGAGGACGTCAAGAACACCGCGTGCGGCCCTCCGCCGCCACCCGAGGAAGCCCTGGGCTTCTACTGCTCGGACGGCACGACGATCTTCGTCCCGCTGCCGAGGCAACTCGATCGCGGCGGGCCCGACCTCCTGACCCAGCTGTTCCTGCTCGCGCACGAGTACGGGCACCACGTCCAGGAGCAGTCCGGCATCCTCTCGAAGCACGACTCGCTCTACGACGAGGCGGACGGCGACCAGCCGAAGATCCTCGACCTGAGCAGGCGGCTCGAACTCCAGGCCGACTGCTTCAGCTCGATGTTCCTCGCCAACGCCGCCGGCCGCGGCTCGATCGGCGCCGGGCTGATCTCCCAGCTCAAGCAGAGCACATTCGACGACAGCGACACCCACGGCTCGTCGAAGAGCGCCGCGCTGTGGCAGAAGCGCGGCCTGAACGCCAAGGACACCTCGGCGTGCAACACCTTCACCGCCCCTGCGAGCGAGGTCTCCTGACAGTTCGAGACTTGGCAAGCCTTCTCGTAGCCAAGTAGCACACCACGTGTCTTGTGATACTTTAGCCGCTTCAAGTATCACAAGACACGAACTGGAAGAGGTAAGTATCAATGCGGACCGCGGCTGTGTCAGAACGCCAGCGGGCCCACCTCGTGCGCTCGGACCGCGGCTACCAAGCCTTCGTGCCGCCCCCTCTGCCACCGGACGTCGAGTTCGACCTCGGCCTCGCGAGCGCGCTTTCCGCCGCGGACCGGGCCGTCGGCGAACTGGCGGGCATCGGGCGCACGCTGCCCGGCGCGGCGTTCCTGGTCCACTCGATGGTGCGGCGCGAGGCCGTGCTCTCCAGCCGGATCGAAGGCACGGAAGCGACCATGTCCGAACTCGTGCTGTTCGAACTGCAGCCGACCGCTTCGAAGCAAGGCTCCGACGTCGAGGAGGTGCTCAACTACGTGACCGCGCTGGGACACGTACTCGCACCCGACCGCAGATTGCCGCTGAGCCTTCCCCTCCTTCGCGAAGCCCATCAGGTTCTGCTCACCGGAGTCCGCGGCGGATACGCCACACCGGGCGAGTTCCGCCGCTCTCAGAACTGGATCGGCCCTCCCGGCTGCGTTCTCGACACCGCGAGCTACGTTCCCCCGCCGCCGGAACTGCTCTGGGACTGCCTCGGCGCCTTCGAGAAGTACCTGCACGCGGAGCACGTCCTGCCACCGCTCATCACGATCGCCTGCCTGCACTACCAGTTCGAGGCGATCCACCCCTTCATCGACGGCAACGGCCGCGTCGGCCGGCTCCTGGTGACCTTGCTTCTCGTCGAATGGGGCCTCTTGCCCGCTCCGCTTCTGGACCTGTCCGCCTACCTGGAGCCACGGCGCGACGAGTACTACGCCCGGCTCCTGGCCGTCAGCACCAAGGGGGATTGGACCGGCTGGATCCGCTTCTTTCTTTCAGTGCTGGAAAACCAGGCGATCGACGCGCGCAACCGCGCCATCGCGCTGCACTCGCTCCGGCAGGAGTACCGGACAAGGGCGACCTCCGCCCGCACTTCGAGCCTGCTCCCTCAACTCGTCGATGCCCTGTTCGAGTCCCCCGCGATGACGATCAACCGGGCCGCGAAGGTCCTCGGAATCACCCATCGGGCCGCGACCCAGAACGTGCTCAAACTGGTCGACGCCGGGGTGCTGACGGAGATCCAGTCGCCAGGGCGAGTCCGGCTCTTCTTGGCCGAAGAGATCCTCAGGACCCTGGACGGCGACGGATCTTGATGTCGTCCATGCAGGTCGCCTTCCCCGCGACGTCGCGATACGGGTAACCCTTCGCGTCCAGCAGCTCCATGACCTTCAGCTCGGCCTCGTCGAGCACGTCGCGTTCCTCTTCGCCCCGCAGCGTGACGCGGAAGGTGAACGCGCCGAGGTGCGCACTGTAGGTGAGCAGGCCGTCCTCGGTGAACCCGATCGCCTGGTGGTGACTCAGTCCGGCCAGGAGCCGGGCACGGGTATCGGCGTCGGGATGGTCGAACTTGCCGTTGACGAGGACGCGGTAGGTCGGCATGCGTCCGAATATACAGATCTGTATCCAGATACGAACCCGAATATCCAATGGGTGCCCATGATCCACGGTCGAGTGAAACGACCGTCACGCGCGCAACGGTCGAATCCGCCACGCAGATAGTGATCACAAAGGAAGAACGGCCGATCCGGCTCGCTCTCCATCACGTGAGGAGGAAGCCCATGCGCAACACCATCGCAAGCCGGGCCGGCCTGGTCGGCGCACTGCTGCTGGCGGGCCTCGGCGCCGGGGCGGCACCGGCCGCCGCGTCGAACCCGTCGGGCGTGGCCTCACTCGGCTCCGCCGCCTTCACGAAGGGCAGTTCGACGCCGATCTCGATCGCGTCGCTCGCCGACTGCGCGGTCGAGGGGCCGACGAGCAACTCGTCCGGGGCCGTGAGCAAGACCGGGATCACGTTCGGTGGCGGCACGTCGACGTGCACGACCACCGTCGTCGACCCCGCGAACGACGTGACCACGACGAAGTCGGAGGCCAAGGGGGAGAACTTCGAGCTGTCGGCACTGGTCTCGTCGAGCGGCCCGCGGATCAAGATCAGGTCGTACTCGGTCAGCTGCACGGCGACCCAGAACAACACGAACGCGAGCTGGACCTACGGCGGCGCGACCGGGCTCGGCACCCTGCCGTCGCCGGTGCCGGTGGGCTACGTCAAGCCGATCACCAAGTCCAACGGCACCCTGCTCGCCGAAGCGGTCTTCAACGAGCAGACCTTGCCGGGCGACGGCAGCATCGGGCTGACCATGCTGCGGATCAAGTTCGCCCCGGCCTCGAACATCACCGGCGAAGTGGTCATCGGGCGCACCGCCTGCTCCCCCACTCCGTAAGCCATCACGCCGGGAAGGGGGCGTCCGGGGCCTTGCCGGGCGCCCTCTTTCCAACCTGGCTTATATAAGCTTACGCTGATACCTTGGCCGAAACCGAGCCGAGGAGGGCACCGATGGTCGACGTGACCGGTCAGATCAACTCCGTCCAGCGCAAGCTGGACAAGCGCGTGGTCGAAGCGGGCGAGGCGGTGACGGCCACCGTCAGCCAGGTCTACGACACCGGCATCGACGACCTCTGGAACGCCTGCACCGACCCCGAACGCATCCCGCGCTGGTTCCTGCCGGTGAGCGGCGACCTGCGCGCCGGTGGCAAGTACCAGCTCGAAGGCAACGCGGGCGGGACGGTCGAACGCTGCGATCCCCCGAAGAGCTTCGCCGCGACCTGGGAGTACGGCGGCGACGTCAGCTGGATCGAAGTCCGGCTGAGCCCGGAAGCCGACGGGCGCACGCGATTCGAGCTCGACCACACCGCCATCCCCAACGAGCACTGGAACCAGTTCGGGCCGGGTGCGGTCGGCATCGGCTGGGACATGATGGTGAACGGGCTCGCACTGCACCTCGAATCCGGTGAGGCCGCCGACCCCGAGGCCGCCATGGCCTGGATGACCAGCGAAGAGGGCGTGCGGTTCATGACCCTGAGCAACGACGCCTGGTACGAGGCCGACGTCGCCCATGGAACCGACGCGGACACCGCCCGCAGGCGCGCCGACGCCACCTTGGCCGCCTACACCGCGCCGCCGGAAAGCTGAAGATCTTCGGCGAGTTCCGGGGTTCGAAGTAGTTCGATGAGCTCGTCGTCCGCCCGGAACACGGCGCGGGCTCCCGGCATTCCAGCCTGCCGGAGCATCGCGTGGAGGACGTCGGCGTGCGGCTGGTCTAGCAGGGTCCAGGCCATCGCGCGCCGCTTCGCGTCGTCCCCCAGTTCGCGCGCGGTCCACCAGCCCATGACGAGCGCGCTCACCTGGTTGACCGCCGTTTCCCGCCCCCGCGCCAATTGCGCGCGGTTCAGCCCGCACACCTTGATCGTCTGCTCGCCCTTCACGGTCAGTGCGCGGTAGGTCCCGATCGACAGCACCAGGAACAGGTGATCCAGCGGGTCTTCGGCGGTCGGGTCGATCAGCAGGCCGGCGCCGTCGCCGTCCACCGGGAACAGGTCGCGTTTGTGGTGGCTGTTGCAGTACTCGCACGCGAGCACGTGGTTGAGCCAGTCGAAAGCGCGCCCCGGATTCCGCGCGATCGGCTCGAAATGGTCCACAGTGGACCCGAGGCCGTCGCCGCAGTACATGCAGTAGCCGCGGCCGGCGGCCATCACGTCCAGGCCGGCCCGCAAAGAACGCCGTACGGCACGGGAAACGCGCCAAAGGCGGCGCGCTTCTTTGCTGTCACCGGCAGGGATCCGCGCGGTCAGCTCTTCGAGATCGGCCACCACCCGCCCCGGCAGCTCGATCCGGCGGATCCCGATCACCGATCGTCGGCCTCGAACCGCCTGGCCACCTCGTCCACCCGGCTCGGCGGCGAGCTGCTCAGCATGTCCCGGAGACGTTCCCATTCGCGGACGCCGTTCGCGTCCGCCCGCCCGGAAGCCACCTGGAATTCGAGTTCGGCGAGGTGTTCCCGCAGTTCGACCGCCTGCGGCGAATAAGGCGTGTCCAGTCCGAAAAGGTCGGACAGTACGGCGTCGTCCCCGCTGCCGAACACGACCCGCTCGTACAACTCCTCCGAAACCACACGCGGCGGGACCTGCTCGGCAGGCCCGGAAAGCCGGATGAGCCCGCCGGGGTCGGCGGCCTGGCAGACGTACGGGCTGTGCGTGGTCACGATGAACTGGATGCGCGGGAAATGCGCCTTGAACCACGACCCCATGCGTTTCTGCCACGACACGTGGAGATGCGCGTCCACCTCGTCGATGATCACGACGCCGGGACTCTCGTGATCGAGGCCCGCGACGTCGAGTTGCTTGAGCAGGTCGACCACGAGCGCGGTCACCGTGCGGTAGCCGTCGCTCATCTCGCGCAAGGGGAACCTGTCGCCGCGGTACTCGACCCAGAGCCCGTCCGAATCGACGTCCCGGATCCGGTAACCACCGGGCAGGAGACCGTCGCCGAGGATCTCCAGCGCCTTGTCCTTCAGCTCGCGAGCGCCCGCTTTTCCTTCCAGGGCACGGAGATGCTGGTTGATCAGCCACGTGACCCCCTCGGCGAGCGAGGCGTCTTCGTGGAACAGGCTGGCCATCCGCGCCAGCGATCCCGCGCCGCGCATCCACGACTCGGCCTCGCCGCTGCCGCCCGCGAGCCGCCGGAAAGGCCCATACGCCGCGCAGAACGGCTGCCCCGGCGGGAGTCCGGAGATCGGCAGCAGACCGGAATCGAGCCAGCGGACCTCGACCGGTGCCGGGCCCTCGTCGCGCATCACCGACAGCTCGATCGACCCGGAGGTCTGGTCCATCGAGATCCAGCTGCCCGCGTCCGACAGCAGCCCCCAGGCCACGTCCGGCGCCGCCGCGACCGCGATGGCGCGCAGCAACGAGGTCTTGCCCGAACCGTTGCGCCCGGCGAGCACCACCCAGCCGGGACCGGGCAACCGCAGGTCGACGGCGCGGGCACCGCTGAAGCCGCGGATGTTCTCCAGCCGGACCCGCTCGATATACATGCAGGAAGCTTACGACGCCGCGGACGTCACCTGGTCGTCCGAAAGTGGGTCGCCATCACGAGTTCCATCACAGCGCGTGCCTTGGCGACGTCCACGGCCGAAACGACCTTCGAGCGGTCCCAGTCGTCGATCCCCCGCTCCCGCTCGGGCGTGATCTTCAGCCGGACATGCCCACGCGAGTCGAGATTCCCCAGCGGCGAGACGTAAAGGGCGAACTCGCTGTCGTCCGTCGAACGGAACGTGACTCCCGGGTTGCCACTGAACGAGGTCTGATGGTGGTCTTTGTAGACCTTGTTCGGATCCGCGTGCCACTCCCCGGGCGCGCCGCCGGTCGCGGTGGCCCCTGCCTCGATCTGCAGCCGATGCCTCGGTTCGACGAAGTAGCAGGAGGCCGGCGTGGCGATCGGCTCGAAATCCTGGCCGAAGGTCTTCTTGACCGCGTCGCGGAACACCGCGCATTCGACGTTCGGATCGGCGGCGCCGGCGTCGAGGATCAGCTCGGCGCCGGCGGGCACCTGCGCGTCGACGGCCGGATCGCAGGTCTCGCCTTTGCTGGTCGAGACCCAATCTGCGCAGGCCCCGACGCGGCCGCTGTCCTGACCGTCCGGCGGATAGACGAGGTCGCGGGGAAGCTTCGCGGCTCCTGCGGTGGCGAAGTCGCGTAGGAGCTCGCAGTCTTTGCTCCGGCTCTGAAGCCCGAGTTCGAACTTGACCGCACGCTGGAAACTGACCGGAACCGTGATCGCACAGCCACTGACCTGGCCCCCTTGACGGGTTTCAACCTGGTAAGCCTTCACTCCACCCAGGTCGACCACAGTTCCGTCGTTCCGAAGCACCGTGTGCCCCGGATCCACGTCTTGGACGTAGACGAGGCCTTCGTAGCCGTCGCGGTTGAGCGTGCACGTCTTCTTGCCGTACCTCACCTTGGGCTCACGCGTGACGGGCCGAGTGTCGCCCCCTTTCCTGCGGTCGTACGCGGCCAGGTCGATCAGCTCGCAGAAGTCGACGGCGTCGAGGGCAGCGCCAACGGCCTGTTCATCACGATCGGCCGGACGTGGTTGTTTCGGATCCCATTTCGAAAACTGCGGTCGCAGTGGGGGCATATCCACGGAATTCGTACAAGCCGCCAGCAGGCTGACAAGTACTGCGCCGAGAATCACTCTTCGGAACTTCATTACGCAGAGTATGCAAATTTCGCGTCTCGCGTACCAGGTAGAACCCCGTTTCCCGCGACGCGTTCACCTGAACGATTTTCACGGATAGTCACCAGGTTCGTCGACCCTATTCAGCGAGGAACGGGACTTTAAGGAGACCGGGTCGCCGCCACGGGAACCCTGGTAATCTTCCCGGCGTCGGATTACGCAGGGTGCATCGGGGAGAGGCGCCTTGTAGCCACGGGAGGGGCACATGACGACGGTGACTTCAGGGCGGCTTCGTCCATTCAGCGGGGATCGGTTCGGGGCGGCAGGGGTGCATAGCCGTGTCTGACCAGCCACCTGTCTACACACCCGGTTTCAACCCTGGCTCGGTCTGCAAAGCCCCGCCGACCGGCGGCAGCTATGGCACGCCAGTGGCCGAAGGGGCGGGGTTCAAGTACGACGAGGCGACCCTTCACGAACTGGTGAAGGAGTGGTCTGACTTAGCCCAGGAGTTCAAGGACGACCTCGATGCAGCTGGCAAGATAGCCCGGGCCCTGCCACCAGGACTGGAGTACGCCAGCGGCAACAACGCTGACGTCACCCAGCGGTCTGGCAAAGCCCTCACGGAAGCTCTAACGCAGCGCGTCAACTACTGCCAAAACATGGCTAAGAAGTACCTGACCGCCCTCGGCAAGTATGCCGCTGCGGAAGACCATGCCACCTCAGTCATCAATCAACAGCCGAAGGGCATCGCCTGATGCGACGTACCGTCCTTGTCCTCAGTGCGGCCGCCCTTGCCCTCACCGCATGCTCCACCCCCACCACCAACGGCACCCCCACGCCCACTAACGGCGGAACGAACCCGAGCCCGTCGAAATCGGCCAGCCCTGCTCCCGAGGTACCGAAGGTCGAAAAGCCGATCGGCCTGGCACAGATCAAGCAGGCCCCGTGCAACGCCTTGACTGAAGCACAGGCAAAAGAGCTCCTCGGTCCTACCACCGAAACTGCTGGACAGCCGGACGGTGCGGCAGGGCCCGCCTGCAGGTGGTCTGTCCCCTCTACCACTCGTCCGCGAGTCAACGTGATCTTCAGCAAGACTCCCGATGGAGGCACGGCAAGTGTCTACAAAGCGAAGGGCGGCGCTTACGAGTTCGTTGAACCGCTCGAGCCGATCGACGGATACCCGCTGACCGCCTACGGCGCGAAAGACGAACGCCCCTCGGGAAAGTGCTCGGTCGCGCTCGGAGCCAGCGATACCGAAACCATCGACATCGCGCTGGAGCTATCCGAGGCCAATGTCGGCAAGAAAGAGCCCTGCGCTATCGCACGCGAAGCAGCGATCAGGGTCCTCGCCACAGTCCGAGGAGGCAACTGATGGCCACCGAAGGACCGCTCACAGCCGCCCAGATCTACGAACAGATCACCGGTGGTGAAGGCACCGGCTCGCTATCCGATGCCCAGCAAAGCGGGTTCAGTTTGACCCAGCGACACCACGAACGTGCGCAGAGACTCACCGCGCTCACCCAGAAGACCATGGCCGGCTGGCAAGGCAGCGCCAGCGACGCGGCTGCCGACGCGACGAAGCCCGTCGTTGAGGCAGCGTACGACGACGCGATGCATCTGGCGCGAGCTCAATCGGCCATCACCGCGCAGATGGGCGCGTTCGGGTCGGCGAAGAACTCCGTCAAGCCGGTGCCGCCCGAGCAGCCTGCCCCGACGGCCGAAGACGTCAAGGCTCTCATGGGTGGCGGCGGCCAGTTCGGGTACTGGGACAGGGTCAAGGGTTACCAGGCCGACAGCCAGCACAACATCGACACTTTCGCGACCTATCACTCGGCCAGCACGTCCAACGGTGACGAGCTGCCCGCCCAGTACGCGCAGCTCACCGACCCCGGCGGCAGCGTCACTCTGGACGAAGACGGCTCCGGGAAGCCGGCGGTGAAGGGGTTCGGCGACGGTTCCGACCGGCACGATCCCGGAATCGGCGAGCCCTACCGTGGACCGAACGGCCCGAGCGGGCCGGATGGGCCAACCGGACCGAGCGGACCGAACGGGCCGGGCACCGGCACGCCTGGGCCGGGACAGGGCGGGCCCGTCGAGAGCGGCGGCCCGCAGCCCGGGCAAGGCCCCCAGCCGGGTCAGCACCTGCCGGGCCAGCAGCCGGGCACCCATCAGCAGCAGCCCGACGACGGGACCCGCGCGAATTCGTACACGCCGCCTCAGACCACCCCGGTCGTGCCACCGGCGGCGAACCTCGACTTCGGGCCGAACGGCAGGCCGCCCACCTCCTACAACCCGCCCGGGTACGGCCCATTCGGTCCAGGGACCGGAGGACTGGGAACCGGAGGACCAGGGATCGGCGTGCCGGGAACGAGCGGCCCGGGAACAGGCGGCAAGACACCGGCGGTGTCCGGCGGCGGCTTCCGGGGCGGAGTCCCGGGTGGGCCCGGTGGGCAGCCTGGCATGGGTGGCCGGAGCGGCGCCGGGATGCCGGGCGAAGGTGTCGGCGGCCGTGGCTCGGCGGGTTCGGCGGGGGCCGCCGGTCGTGGCGGCGCGAACGGGATGCCGATGGGGGCGGGCGCGGGTCGCGGCGGGAAGGGCGAGGAGGACAAGGAGAAGAAGGCTCCGTCGTACCTCCAGAACCCGGATCCGGACGAGACCTTCGGCGGCTACGTCGAGAAGCCGACGCCGCCGGTGATCGGCGAGAAGAAGAACTAGCACCACAGTCCCAGGGGAGGGAGACACGTGGTGCTTGCGCGCCCTGTCGAGATCACGCTCGACACTTTGCTGACCGCGTTCCGTCACGCCGGTTGCGGAGATCCGCATCTGGTCTTCGCGGGCGGGCTGCGTTATGTCCCGCCGTCGTCGAGAAACGGCGAAGACCGGGCCGCGTTCGAGGAGCTCGGCGGGCTCGGGTTCACCGAGGGCAGGCGGCTGACCAGCGATTTCGAGGACGTCCTGCACATCCTCGACCGGCCGAACACCGAGTACTACGCGACGGTGCGGACGGAGGCGGAGCAGTACAGCGTGCTCGTGGCCGTGCGCGGGCGGGCGGCGGTCACCGCGATCTGCGAGGGCAGCCGGGTGTGGCTGAAAGGCGTGCGGACGGCCGATCGCGCGGCGGCGCTCGTGATGAACCTGCCCGAGTATCCGCCGGCGCGGTTCGCGCCGTTTTCCTTGCCCCAGGACGATTTCAAGCTCACGGCCGGGAACGAGCTCTACGACGAACCCGAGTCGCGAAGCCGCGGGGCGCGGCGGCTGGACGTGATCTTCGAGCAGCCGTACTTCGGCGTCGGGTTCTTCGCCGTGGCCAAGCGTCCTGACGGAGGCAGACGCACCGAGGCCGTCGACGGTCTGACGTATCTGGACCTCGACGCCGGACGGATCGCCATGCACGTGACCGGTTCGCCCCGGAACCGGTACATCACCGTCCTGCCCGGCGAACCCGTTCTACTGGCCCAAAAAGTCGCCGCGCTGCGGGCAGGCCTCGATCACTGACTCGATCAGCCGCACCGACCGCCCGGGATCCAGTGCGACCGCGTCCACAGTGGACTGGAGATACGGCTCGACGTCGACGGGCCGGTGCAGGAACAGCCCGGATCGCCGATATTCGGCATACACCAGCTGCCGACCGTCGCCGAATTCCAGCAAAACGTAGGCGCCGCCGGGATGTGCTCCGGCCGCGAAGGGGATGACTCGCAGTTCGACGGCAGGTCGCTCGGCGATCGTCACCAGGTGCCGGAGCTGGTTCGCCATCACCCGGGGCCCACCGACCTGACGGCGCAGCGCCCCTTCGTCGATATAGGCGACGAACTTCTTGTGCCCCAGCATCTTCTGTCGTTCCCGCCGCGCTTCGATCGTCGCGACGGGAAGGTCCGCGGCCCTCGCGTAGGACGGGGTTTGCAGCAGGCCCGGCAAGAGCACGGTTCCGAATTCGACGATCTTGGTGGCCTCCTTTTCGTACTGTGCGAAGGTTTTCCGCTGAAGGGACACGTCGGCGAACCACCAAGCCCCGCTGTCGCGAGACAGCGAGAGCAGCGCGTCCCGCCGCTCCCCGGTCACCCGATAGACCGCGAGCAGTGCCGATACCTCTTCGGCGGACGCCGGACGCGCGCCGGTTTCGATCCGGCTGATCGTCGGCTGGGACCAAGCCAGTTTGTCGGCCACTTCGGTCGCCGTGAGTCCGGCGGACCTCCGCGCGTCTCGAAGTCCTTCGGCGAGCGCCCTCGCCTGAGGTGTGGGCTTCGGTTTCGGCATCGCCAGCAACCTGCCCGATGCGCTCTGGCAAGTCATTCCCCGATGGCGGCGACTTCGCGGATGGCGGCCGAAATGCTGGGGAAGTCCTTCTTCAGCAGCGCGCCGTGGTTGCTGTCGACCTTCGCGCTCACCTTGATGTTCGGGTTGCGGCCGGTCACCGCGTCGAGGCCGGCGCGGATCTGTTCCTGCTCGTCGCCCTTGCTGCCGAAGGAGGTTCCCGAAGCGATCACGTATCGCGTCGGCACGGTGATGCCGTCGAGCACCGGGCCCAGCTCGGCCTCCCGGGAGAGCTTGCCGAGTTCGATGTTGCTCTCCGCCTGCTGCGCGGCAGTCATGCGCGGCGCCAGCCCTGTCGGGCGCAGCAGCGGCATGACCAGGTTCAGGCGCTTGAACAGCTTCCGGATCCGCGCCTCCATGGCGTCGTCGAGCCAGTCGTACGGGAAGGCGCCGTCGACCAGGACCGCGCCCAGCGTGCGCTCCGGGTTGCGGGCGGCCCAGTGCGCCGCGACGACCGCGCCGTAGGACCAGCCCACCACGACAGCCCGCTCCACTCCCCTGGCCGCGAGGACGGCGTCGACGTCGCGGACGGCGGCTTCGAAGGAGTAGTCGGCCGAACGCGCGGACTTGCCGCGCGCCCGCTCGTCGTAGGTGATGTGGCGGAAGTCCGACCCCAGGTCGGCGAGGATCCGCCGCCAGTAGCCCTGGGTCGCGAACTGGCCGTTGAGGTAGACGACCGGGATGCCGGGGCCGCCGGTGTCGGTGACGGCCAGCTGGGTGTCTTCGACCGGGAGCATCCCGGTCCAGGCGGCGGTGGAAGTGGTGGTCGAGGCGGTGCTGTTCTTGGTCATGAGGGAACTATCGCGGTCCGGCCTGACACCACCCTGACGTCGCTCTGACACGAAAAAGGCCCCCTCACGACAGCGAGGGGGCCTTTCGCGACAGAAAGAAGGACTACTTGAGGGCGAAACCGCCGGAGGCCGCCCAGTCGAGGGCGAACGCCGGGATCAGGCCGAGCACCAGCGTGACGATGACGCCGAGCGTGATCGCCGTCGTGGTGAACGCGCCGGGCACGGTGACGGTCGGGCCGTCGGGTGCCGGCTCGGAGAAGTACATCAGCACGATCACCCGCAGGTAGAAGAACGCGGCGACGGCGCTGAAGATCAGCGCGATGACGACCAGCGGCGCCATCCCGTCGGACAGGGCCGCCGAGAACACCACGAACTTGCCGACGAAACCACTGGTCAGCGGGATACCGGCCAGCGCGAGCAGCAGGAAGGTGAACACCCCCGCCAGCACCGGGGACCGCTTCGCCAGCCCCGCCCAGGCGGACAGGTGCGTCGCCTCGCCGTTCGAGTCCCGCACCAGCGAGACGACACCGAACGCGGCGAGCGTGGTGAAGCCGTAGGCAAGCAGGTAGAACAGCGTGCTCGACAGGCCTTCCTCGGTCATCGTGATCGCACCGATGAGCAGGAACCCGGCGTGCGCGATGGACGAGTAGGCGATCATGCGCTTGACGTCGGTCTGGGTCAGGCCCAGCACCGCGCCGATCAGCATCGAGAGGATCGCGACGCCCCAGAGGACACCGCGCCATTCCCAGCTGGTCGATTCGAACGCCACCGAGAACACCCGCAGGATCCCGCCGAACGCGGCGACCTTGGTGCAGGCGCCCATGAACGCGGTGACCGGGGTCGGCGCGCCCTGGTAGACGTCCGGGGTCCAGGTGTGGAACGGGCCGACCGAACCCTTGAACAGCAGGCCGACCGCGAGCAGGCCGAGCCCGGCGAACAGCAGCGTGTCCGACCGGTCCGAACCGGCGGCGGCGTTGGCGATGTCCGAAAGCTTCACGGAGTTCGCGTAGCCGTAGAGCAGCGCGAGACCGTAGAGGAAGAACGCCGACGAGAACGCGCCGAGCAGGAAGTACTTGACCGCGGATTCCTGCGAGAGCAGGCGACGCCGCCGCGCGAGACCGCACATCAGGTACAGCGGCAGGCTCAGCACTTCGAGCGCGATGAACATGGTGAGCAGGTCATTGGCCGCGACGAAAGCCATCATGCCGCCGAGCGCGAACAGCGTCAGCGGGAAGACCTCGGTCTGCATGCCGGTGGTGCCGACCTGCGCGCGGTCCTGGACCGTGCCCGGGCGGATACCGGCCTGCGCGACGAACGCGCCGCCCGGCTCGACCGAGCGGTCCGCGATCAGCAGCAGCGCGCCCAATGCCAGCGCCAGCAGGGTGCCCCACAGGAACAGCGACGGCCGGTCGACGGCGATCGAGCCGCTGAAGGTCGTGACACCGCCCTTCGGCGCGGACGAGCTGGCGTACCAGACCAGGAAGACGCCTGCCGCCCCGATCCCGACCAGGGACAGGAAGACCTGCGAAGGCCACCGCATGTGCTTGGGCAGGAAGGCTTCGAGCAGCACGCTGACACACGCGACCCCGAGGATGATCAGGATCGGCGTGACGGCGAAGTAGTCGATCGACGGCACCTGCACCGGTGGCGCCTGAGTCAAGAAGAGCACGGTTTACTTGCCTCCCTGCACGGACGACATCGTCGCCTGCACCGACGGGGTGATCGTGTCGAGCACCGGCTTGGGGTAGAACCCGAGCGCGATGATCAGCACGACCATCGGCGCCAGGATCGCGATCTCCCTGCCGCCGAGGTCCTTGATTGCTTTGGTCGCCCCGAGTTCGGGCGCGATGGCCGTGCCGGGACCGCCACCGGCGCCGATCAGGGCATCACCGCGGACGGGGCCCTGCATGACGCGCTGGTAGAGCCAGAGCACGTACGCCGCGGCCAGCACCATGCCGACCGTCGCGATGATCGTGTACACCGGGTAGTCCACAAAGGACCCCAGCAGCACCAGGAACTCACTGATGAAGGAGTTCGTGCCGGGCAGGGACAAAGTGGACAGACCGGCGATGAGCAGCATGCCGCCGAGCAGCGGGGTCACCTTCGCCATGCCGCCGTAGTCGGAGATCCTGGTGGACCCGCCGCGCATCACGATCAGGCCGACCACCACGATCAGCATGCCGGTGGCGAGGCTGTGGTTCAGCATGTACGACACCGAGCCGACCATCGCCTGCTCGTTGAAGCTGAAGATGCCGAGCGCGATGAACCCGAAGTGGGCGATCGACACGTAGGCGATGAACCGCTTCATGTCGCGCTGCCCGGCCGCGAGGATCGAGCCGTAGAGGACACCCGCGACGGCGAGCACCAGCACCCACGGCGCGAGTTCCTTGCTGGCCTCGGGGAACATCGGGAGGCAGTAGCGCAGGAACCCGAACGTGCCGACCTTGTCCAGCACACCGACCAGCAGGACCGCGACGCCGATGGGCGCCTGGCCCGCGGCGTCCGGCAGCCAGGTGTGGAACGGCACCAAAGGGGCCTTGATCGCGAAGGCGAGGAAGAACCCGAGGAACAGCCAGATCTGGGTGCCTGTCGGGGCGTCGCGGACGACGGTGACGAGCGTGGCCCAGTCGAAGGTGCCCTTTCCGAGCTTGTCCGAAGCCAGCGAGTACGCCCCGATCGCCGAGGCCAGCATGATCAGGCCGCCGAGGAACGAGTACAGGAAGAACTTGACCGCCGCGTACTGCCGGTTCGCGCCGCCGTAGCCGCCGATCAGGAAGTACATCGGGATCAGCATGATCTCGAACAGCACGTAGAACAGGAAGACGTCGGTCGCGGCGAACACCGCGATGGTCAGCGCCTCCTGCACCAGGATCAGCGAGAGGAACCCGCCCGCCGAGCGCCCGGCCGGGAGCTTGTCGGTCAGGCCCAGCGCGCCGACCACGATCGGCACGAGCAGGCCGATGACCGCGATCATCACCAGCGCGATGCCGTCGATGCCGAACGAGATGTGGATGCCGAAGTTCGGGATCCAGTCCATCGAGGTCGTCTGCTGGATCCGGTCCCCGGTGGGCGTGTAACTCGCCCACATCGGGATCACCAGCAGGAACGTCAGGAGGGACACCACGAGCGCGGTGAGCGTCGCCAGGCGGTCGTTTTTCTTCATCCCGGCGACGACCGCCGCACCGAGCAGCGGCAGCAGGATGGATGCGAGAACCCAGGTCATCAGGAGAACCTCACCAGCAGGAGTGCCGCCAGAAGCAGGAATGTGCCGCCCAGCATGGAAAGTGCGTACGAGCGGACGAAGCCGGTCTGCAGGCGGCGCAGGCGCCCGGATCCGCCGCCGAGCGCGGCGGCGAGGCCGTTGACGGCGCCGTCGACCCCGCGGTTGTCCACGTAGACCAGCGCGCGGGCGAGCCAGGTGCCCGGACGACCGACCAGCGTCTCGTTCAGGGTGTTGCCGTAGAGGTCGTTGCGCGCGGCCTTGACCACGACCGAGACCCGCTCGGGGCGTTCCACCGGAACATCCTTGCGGCCCACGAAGAGCCAGGCGGCGAGCGCGCCCACCACGGACAGCGCCACGGTGAGGATCGGGACCAGCGCGTGCGGGATGACACTGTGGCCACCCTCTTCGAGCGGGCCGACCACCGGCGCGAGCCATTCGGCGAACCGGTCGCCGAGGGCGAAGAACGCACCGGCGCCGAGCGAGCCGACGGCCAGGACGATCATCGGCCACTTCATCACCGCGGGGCTTTCGTGCGGGTGGAAGTCGCGGCCGTCGCTGGACTTGATCTCCTTCCAGCGTTCCTTGCCGAAGAAGGTCATCACCATCAGGCGCGTCATGTAGAACGCGGTGAGCCCGGCGCCGAGCAGTGCCGCGCCGCCCATCACCCAGCCACGCCAGCCGCCTTGGCTCAGCGCCGCTTCGATGATCGCGTCCTTGGTGAAGAAGCCCGAGAGCGGCGGGATGCCGATCAGCGCCAGGTAGCCGAGCGCGAAGGTCCAGAAGGTGACCGGCAGGTGCTTGCGCAGCCCGCCGAACTTCCGCATGTCGACCTCGTCGTTCATGGCGTGCATGACCGAACCGGCCCCGAGGAACAGCCCGGCCTTGAAGAAGCCGTGCGCCACCAGGTGCATGATGCCGAGCGCGTAGGCGATCGGCCCGAGGCCGACGGCGAGCATCATGTAGCCGATCTGGCTGACAGTGGAGTACGCCAGGACTTTCTTGATGTCGTCGTAAGCGCAGCCGATGACGCACCCGATCAGGAGCGTGACCGTTCCGACGAGGGTGACGATCAGGCGGCCGTCCGGGGTGGCGTTGAAGATCTCGTGCGCGCGGGCGACCAGGTAGACGCCGGCGGTGACCATCGTCGCGGCGTGGATGAGGGCCGAGACCGGGGTCGGGCCCTCCATCGCGTCCGGAAGCCAGGCCTGCAACGGGAACTGACCGGATTTACCGCAGGCGCCCAGCAGCAGCAGGATCGCGATGGCGGTGATGGCGCCGGTGGGGATCTTGTCGATCGCGCCGAAGACCTCGGCGTAGCCGGTGCTCCCGACGTACTTGAACATCAGGAAGATCGCCAGCGCGAGCCCGACGTCACCGACGCGGTTCATCAGGAACGCCTTCTTCGCCGCGGTGGCCGCGGACGGGCGGTCCTGGTACCAGCCGATGAGCAGGTACGACGCGAGGCCGACACCTTCCCAGCCGAGGTACAGCGTCACGAAGCTGTTGCCCAGCACCAGGATCAGCATCGAGGCGACGAACAGGTTGAGGTAGGCGAAGAACCGCGAACGGTCGCGATCCTCGGCCATGTAGCCGATCGAGTAGAAGTGGATCAGCATGCCGACGCCGGTGATCAGCAGTACGAACGTCAGCGACAGCGCGTCGATCCGGAGCCCGAAGTCGACCTGCAGCGCCGAAACCGGGATCCACGAGAACAGTTTGACGTCCGCGATGCTCTTCGTGTCGGCCGTGAAGAAGAGGATCAAGCCGTACACAAAGGACAGTGAGACTGTCGCACTGCCGAGGAGGTGTCCCCAGCCCCTGGCTCGTTTACCCGCCAGCAAGAGAATAAGGGCGCCGAGAGCCGGGAAGGCCACCAGCAGCCACGATGATGCGGTCACTCTCGGTGCTCCCTAGTACTTCAGCAGGTTGGTGTCGTCGACCGAGGCCGAGCGCCGGGTGCGGAAGATCGCCATGATGATCGCGAGCCCCACCACGACCTCGGCGGCGGCGACGACCATCACGAAGAACGCCATCACCTGGCCGTCGAGCGACCCGTTGATCCGGGCGAACGTGACCAGTGACAGGTTCGCCGCGTTCAGCATCAGCTCGATGCACATGAACACGACGATCGCGTTGCGGCGCACCAGCACCCCGACCGCGCCGATGGCGAACAGCAGCGCGGACAGGAGCAGGTAGTACGTCGGGGTCATTCTTTCTCCCCTTCAGGCTTGCCCACGAGAGCGTGTGCGTCGGGGCCTTCTTCCGTACCGGCGACCTGCTTGCGCTCGTCTTCGAGCCGCGCGGCCGAGGTCGACTCGATGAGTTCGGACAGCGACTCCGGGGCGATCGAACCGTCGGGCAGCAGCGCCGGGGTGGCGACCGAGTTGGCGGTCGCGAAGACACCCGGGCCGGGCAGCGGCGAAGGCCTGTCGTGCTTCCCGGTGAACCGGTCGACGACGAGTTCCTTCTGCGACTTCTTGCCGCCCTTGGCGTGCCTGTCGGTGAAGGCGAGCACCATCGCGCCGAGCGCGGCGGTGATCAGCAGCGCCGAGGTGAGCTCGAACGGGAACAGGTACTTGGTGAAGATGAGCCGCCCCAGCCCGCCAGGGCCGCCGCCGTCGAGGTTCGCCGGGTCGCGCGGCAGCGCCGGGGTGACGTTGGCCAGCGCGCGGGCGAGACCCGCGGCGAGCAGCCCACCGGTACCGATGCCGAGCAGGGTCGCCATGACCCGCTGCCCGCGCAGCACTTCGACGACCGAGTCCGAGCTCTCCCGGCCGACCAGCATCAGCACGAACAGGAACAGCATCATGATCGCGCCGGTGTAGACGATGATCTGCGTGAAGCCGAGGAACGGCGCCTGCTGGATCATGTACAGCGCGCCGAGGCACAGCATCGTGAGGACCAGCCACAACGCCGAGTGCACGGCGTTGCGGGAGAAGATCATGCCGAGCCCGCCGAGCAGCGCGAGCGGGCCGAGCACCCAGAACGCGATGGTCTCGCCGGTGGTGATCCCGGCGGAGACGTCCGGCGCCTGGGCGAGAAGAGCCGTGATCACTTGACGGCCTCCGTCGACTCGGCCGGCTTCTGACGTGCGAGCTCAGGGCCGTTGACGTAGTAGTCCTGCTCGTTCTCGCCCAGCCGCATCGGATGCGGCGGCTGCTCCATACCGGACAGCAGCGGCGCGAGGAGGTCTTCCTTGGTGTAGATCAACCGCTGCCGGTCGTCGTCGGCCAGCTCGTAGAAGTTGATCATCGTCAGGGACCGGGTCGGGCAGGCCTCGACGCACAACCCGCAGCCGATGCAGCGCAGGTAGTTGATCTGGTAGTCGGCGCCGTACCGCTCACCGGGCGAGAAACGTGCTTCTTCGGTGTTGTCGCCGCCTTCGACGAAGATCGCGTCCGCCGGGCAGGCCCACGCGCACAGCTCACAGCCGACGCATTTCTCCAGCCCGTCCGGATGCCGGTTGAGCTGGTGCCTGCCGTGGTAGCGCGGGGCCGCGGGGGCGCCCGCCTCCGGGTACTCCTCGGTGGCGACCTTCTTGAACATCATGCCGAAGGTGACACCGAAACCCTTGATGGGATCAAGAATCCCCATCGCCGGCCTCCCTTCCACTGGAAACCGCCGCGGGCTTGCGCTTGGCAGCCCGGGCTTCGGCCTTCGCGAGGGCCTTCTGACGCGGAGTGTGCTCCGGGACCTGCAGGTCGAGCGGCGGTACGGGGAACCCGCCGCCGGTCACCGGGACGTAGTCGTCGTCCGGGACCTTCTTGTCGGGCAGCAGCAGGCTCAGGATGACGACGACGAGGATGAGCGCGCCGCCGCCGATGAGGATCTGCGGGGTGGACAGCCCGCCCGAGTTCTTGATCGCGCGGACCGTGACGATCACGACGATCCAGACCAGGTTGACCGGGACCAGGACCTTCCAGCCCAGCCGCATGAACTGGTCGTACCGCAGCCGCGGCAGCGTGCCGCGCAGCCAGATGAAGCCGAACAGCAGGATGAACAGCTTCGCGGTGAACCACAGCAGCGGGAGCCAGCCCTGGTTGAGCGCGTGGTCCGCGCTCACGAACGGGAACTTCCAGCCACCGAGGAACAACGTGGTCGCGAACGCCGAAACGATCACCATGTTGACGTACTCGGCGAGGAAGAACATCGCGAACTTCATCGAGCTGTACTCGGTGTGGAAACCGCCGACCAGCTCGGATTCGGCCTCGGGGAGGTCGAACGGGGCGCGGTTGGTCTCACCGACCATGGAGATCAGGTAGATCACGAAACTCGGCAGGAGCAGGTAGAAGTACCAGCCGCTCTGCTGCGAGTCGACGATCTGCGAGGTCGACATCGAACCCGAGTAGAGGATCACGCCCACGATGGACAGGCCCATCGCGATCTCGTAGGAGATCACCTGAGCCGCGCTTCGCAGTCCGCCGAGCAGCGGGTACGGCGAGCCGGAAGACCAGCCGGCCAGCACCAGGCCGTACACGCCGATCGAGGAGCAGGCCAGGATCACCAGCACGCCGACCGGCAGGTCGACCAGCTGGAGCACGGTCCTCTCGCCGAAGATCGAGACCACCGGGCCGAACGGGATCGCCGCCAGCGCGATCAGCGCCGGCACCGCGGAGATCACCGGCGCGAGGAAGTACACCTTGCGGTCGGCGGTGTCCGGGATGATCTGTTCCTTGAACGGCAGCTTGATCGCGTCCGCCAGGGACTGCAGGTAGCCGCCGGGGCCGACCCGGTTCGGGCCGGGACGGTTCTGCATCCGGCCGACGGCCTTGCGCTCCCAGACGATCAGGAAGATCGTCAGGATCGGGCCGATCAGCAGGATGACGACCGTCTTGAGCAGGACCAGCCACAACGGGTCGTCCGCCAGCAGCGCCGCCCGCTCGGCGGCGTCCGGCATCTGGCTGAGCAACGGAGTCACTTCTCACCTCCGGTGAGGTTGACGGCGGAGCCGTGTCCTGCGGCCAGCGCCGCGCGGACGGCCGAGCCGTCGGAGTTGCCCGGGAGCCACACGACGCCGTCCGGCAGGTCCGCGACCTCGATCGGCAACGTGAGGGAACCGCGTTCGGTGGAGACCTTCACTGTGGCGCCCAAACCTTCGGCGGTCTTCGCCGAGAGCTTGGCGACGACCTCGCGCTGGGTGCCCTTGAGGTGCGGCTCGTCGTCCTGCAGCGAACCGTTGTCGATCAGCTGCCGCCAGGTGGCGAGGAGGACCTTGCCGTCATCCGCGACCGCGGCGGCCGCGGCGACCGGTTCGAAGGTGGCGGGCTCGGTCTTGCCGGGCAGCTTCGCCAGATCGGCGGCCGCGGCGGCCGGGGTCTGGGTGAAGATGTCGGCGTCCATCTCGACGGCGAGGGTGTCGAGCACCCGGCAGTCCGGCAGGGCGCCGGTGCCTTCGAGGGTGACGGCGAACTCGCGGTGGCGGCCTTCCCAGTTCAGGTAGGTGCCCGACTTCTCGACCGCCGGGGCGATCGGGAGGACGACGTCCGCGTGCTCGGTGACCGCACTGGGCCGCAGCTCCAGGCTGACGACGAACTTCGCGTTTTCGAGCGCGCGGCGGGCGAGATCCGGGTCCGGCAGGTCGTCCGGGTCGACGCCGCCGACAAGCAGGCCGTCGAGGTCGTTGCCGGAAGCGGCCTTGAGGATCGCGGTGGTGTCGCGCCCTTCACCAGTGGGAAGCTCGACGCCCCAAGCCTTTTCGACCTCGGCGCGAGCCGCCGCGTCGGTGACCGAACGGCCACCGGGCAGCAGCGTCGGCGCCGCACCCGCCGCCAGGGCACCGCGTTCACCCGCACGACGCGGGATCCACGCGAGCCGGGCGCCGGTGCGCTCCACCAAGTGGTGCAGGGCCGAGAACAGGCCGGGGACCTCGGCGGCACGCTCGCCGACGAGGATCACGGCGCCTTCGGCGGTCAAGGCCGCGTCGAGGTCCTGCGCGTGCTGCGCGATGCCATCGATCGCGGCGGCCTCGCTGCCCGGCGCGCACGCCAGCAGCTCGCCGAAGGTCTTGCGGACCGAGGAGGTGGTCCACTGTCCCAAGTGGACGACGCGGGTGCGGTTCTTGCGGGCCGCCTTGCGCAGCCGCAGGAACACGATCGGCGCCTCGTCCTCCGGCTCGAACGCGACGCACAGCACCGTGCGTGCCCGCTCGATCTCGCCGAAGGTGACGCCGCTTTCCGGCGTCGTCCCGACCACGTGCGCGGCGAGGAAGCTCAGTTCCTCGGCCGAGTGCGGGCGGGCGCGGAAGTCGATGTCGTTGGTACCCAAGGCGATCCGCGCGAACTTCGAGTACGCGTAGGCGTCCTCGACGGTCAAGCGGCCACCGGTCAGCACCGCGGCGCCCTTGCCGTCCCGTGCCTTGGCGAGCCCGGCCGCGGCCGCGCGCAGCGCGTCGGTCCAGGAAGCCTCGACCAGTTCGCCCGCCTCGTCACGGACCAGCGGACGGCGGATGCGGTCGTCTGCGGTGGCGTAGCGGAAGGCGAACCGGCCCTTGTCGCAGAGCCACTCTTCGTTGACCTCGGGGTCGTCGCCCGCGAGCTTGCGCGTGACCTTGCCGCGGCGGAAGTCGGTCCGCTCGGCGCAGCCGGACGAGCAGTGCTCGCACACGCTCGGCGCGGACACCAGGTCGAACGGCCGCGAACGGAACCGGTACGCGGCCGACGTCAGCGCGCCGACCGGGCAGATCTGGATGACGTTGCCCGAGAAGTACGACTGGAACGGGTCACCCGAAGTCGTCCGGGAGGCCAGGTCCAGCACGTCGGCGGTCTCGGCCGTGCCGATCTGCTGGTGGGCGCCGCGTTCGAGCAGCTCGATGAACGGGTCGCCGGCGATCTCGCGGGAGAACCGGGTGCAGCGCTGGCAGAGCACGCAACGCTCCCGGTCCAGGAGCACCTGCGAGGAGATCGGCAGCGGCTTCGCGAACGTCCGCTTCGTGTCGACGAAGCGGGATTCCGCGCGGCCGTGCGCGAGCGCCTGGTTCTGCAGCGGGCATTCGCCGCCCTTGTCGCAGATCGGGCAGTCCAGCGGGTGGTTGATGAGCAGCAGCTCCATCACACCCTGCTGGGCCTTGTCCGCGACGGCCGAGGTCAGCTGGGTCTTCACGACCATGCCGTCGGCGACCGTCATGGTGCACGAGGCCTGCGGCTTCGGCATCGGACGGCCACCCATTTCGACCTCGACCAGGCACTGGCGGCAGGCGCCCGCCGGGTCGAGCAGCGGGTGGTCGCAGAACCGCGGGATGACCGTGCCGAGCCGTTCGGCGGTGCGGATCAGCAGCTCGCCCTTGGGCGCGATGACCGTTTCACCGTCGATGACCAGCTTGACGTGGCCCTCGGGGACCGGAGTCTCCTCCGCGGCCGTCCCGGGCTTGTCGGGTGCGATCGTCATGCCTGCGCCCCCACCAATTCGCGCTTGTTTGACTGACACAACGCGAGGAATTCCTCGCGGAAGTACTTGATCCCGCTCTGGATCGGCGAGACCGCGCCGTCGCCCAGCGCGCAGAACGAGCGGCCGAGGATGTTGTCGCAGACGTCGAGGAGGGTGTCGATGTCCTCTTCGGTGCCCTTGCCCGCGACCATGCGCTCCAGGATCTGCGCCAGCCAGTACGTGCCCTCGCGGCACGGCGTGCACTTGCCACAGGACTCGTGCTCGTAGAACTGCGTCCACTTCATCACGGCCCACGGCACGGAAACGGTCTCGTTGAAGACCTGAACGGCCGTCGTGCCCAGCATCGACCCGGCTTCCGCCGCGCCTTCGAAGTCCAGCGGAACATCGAGGTGCTCCGCGGTGAACATCGGTGTGGACGAACCACCCGGCGTCCAGAACTTCAGCGGGACGCCGTCCTTCATGCCGCCCGCCATGTCGAGCAGTTCGCGCAGCGTGGTGCCGAGCGGGCATTCGTACTGGCCGGGGTTCTCGACGTGGCCGGAGATCGAGTAGATCTTCGGGCCGGGCGACTTCTCGCGGCCCATCTGGCGGAACCAGTCCGAGCCGCCGTTGATGATGTACGGCGCGCTGGCGATGGTCTCGACGTTGTTGACCGTGGTCGGCGCGGCGTAAAGCCCCGCGGCGGCCGGGAACGGCGGCTTGAGCCGCGGCTGGCCGCGACGGCCCTCCAGCGAGTCCAGCAGCGCCGTCTCCTCGCCGCAGATGTACGCCCCGGCGCCCGCGTGCACGGTGATGTCGAGGTCGAATCCGGAACCGAGGATGTCCTTGCCGAGGTAGCCCGCGTCGTAGGCCTCGCGCACGGCCGCGTTGAGACGGCGGATGCAGTGCAGCGCCTCGCCGCGGACGTAGATGAAGCAGTGGTGCGAGCGCATCGCGTACGAGGCGATGATGCAGCCCTCGATCAGCGAGTGCGGGTCCGCCATCATCAGCGGGATGTCCTTGCAGGTCCCCGGCTCGCCCTCGTCGGCGTTGATGACCAGGTAGTGCGGCTTGTCCTCGTTCGGAGGCATGAAGGACCACTTGATGCCGGCCGGGAAGCCCGCGCCGCCACGGCCGCGAAGGCCGGAATCCTTGACCAGCTGGACGATCTGCTCGGGAGTGCCCTTGAGCGCCTTGCGGATCGCGGTGTAGCCCTCGAGGGCTTCGTAGGACTGGATCGTCCACGAGTTGGGCGAAAGCCAGCGCTTCGTGAGGACCGGAGTGATGGGATCTGCCATTACTTCTTCTCCCCGGTGTTGGAAGGCGGAGTCGGCAACGCGACGTCCTTCATGGCGGGCGCCGTCCAACCGCGGTCCTGCGCGACCTGCGCGCCCCGCAGGGTTTCGACGGCCTGCGAAGGACCGTCGACGTCCGTGCGGTACTGCTGCGCGTCCTCCGGGAAGAACCCGGCGAGCTGCAGTTCGGCGCCCTTGAAGCTCGTCAGCGGCGCGCCGCGCGTCGGGGCGGGCTTCTTGCCCGCCTGCAGCGCGTCGACCAGCGCGACGGCCTTGTCCTCGGTCTGGTTGTCGAAGTACTCGTAGTTGACCTGGATGACCGGGGCGAGGTCACAGGCCGCGAGACATTCGGCGTGCTCCAGCGTGATCGAGCCGGGCTCGTTCGGCGTACCCGCGGTCTCGTTGTGCCCCAACGGCTTCTCGTCGGAACCGAGATGCGTCTGGAGCTTCTTGTAGATCGCGTCGCCGCCCATGGCCGCGCACAGCGTGTTGGTGCAGACGCTCACCAGGTGCTCGCCGCACGGGCGGCGCTTGTACATGGTGTAGAACGTCGCGACCGCGCTGACCTCGGCGTCGGACAGGTCCAGCTGCGCGGCGCAGAAGGCGATGCCCTCCTGGCTCACGTAACCCTGCACCGACTGCACGAGGTGCAGCAGCGGCAGCAGCGCCGAGCGCGACTGCGGATAGCGCGAGATCAGGTCCTGCGCCTTGGCGACGACGTCGGCGTCGAAGATCTCTTCGGCCGTGGCCTGTTCGGGTGCTTGGGTCATCGGTCCACTCCCCCCATGACGGGGTCGATCGAGGCGATGGCGGCGATGACGTCCGCCACCAGGCCGCCTTCGGCCATCGCGGGCATCGACTGCAGGTTCACGAAACTCGGTTCGCGCACGTGGACCCGCAGCGGCCGGGTGCCGCCGTCGGACACGAGGTGCACGCCGAGTTCGCCACGCGGCGACTCCACGGTCGTGTAGGACTGGCCTGCCGGGACCTTGAAGCCCTCGGTGACCAGCTTGAAGTGGTGGATCAGCGATTCCATCGACTGGCCCATGATCTTGCGGACGTGTTCGAGCGAGTTGCCCAGGCCGTCGCTGCCGAGCGAGAGCTGCGCGGGCCAGGCGACCTTCTTGTCCTCGACCATGACCGGGCCCGGCTCGAGCTTCTTCAGGCACTGCTTGATGATCCGCAGGCTCTGGTGCATCTCCTCGACGCGGATCAGGTACCGCGCCCAGCAGTCCGCGTCGGTCGAGGTCGGGATGTCGAACTCGAACTCGTCGTAGCGGGAGTACGGCTCGGTCTTGCGCAGGTCCCACGGGAGACCTGCGCTGCGCAGCACCGGGCCGGTGACGCCGAGCGCGAGGCAGGCGTCGACAGGCAGGTAGCCGACGCCCTTGAGCCGGTTGCGCCAGATCGGCTGACCGGTGAAGAGCTTGTCGTACAAGGGAAGCCGCTCGTCCATCGTCTTGACGAACGCGCTGACGACCTCTTGGTAGTCGTCCGGCATGTCCTGCGCGAGGCCGCCGGGGCGGATGAACGCGTGGTTCATCCGGAGACCGGTGAGGTGCTCCAGCAGGTGCAGGACCTCTTCGCGCTCACGGAATCCGAGCGTCATCGCCGTGGTCGCGCCGAGCTCCATACCGCCGGTGGCGATGTAGACCAGGTGCGAGCCGATGCGGTTGATCTCCAGCAGCATCACGCGCAGCAGTTCGGCGCGGCGCGGGGCCTGGATGCCGAGCAGCTTCTCGACCCCGAGGCAGTACGCGAGTTCGGTGGAGAGCGGCGCGAGGTAGTCCATGCGCGTCACGAAGGTGACGCCCTGGGTCCACGTGCGGTACTCGCAGTTCTTCTCGATCCCGGTGTGCAGGTAGCCGATGACCGAGCGGAGCTGGGTGACGGTCTCGCCCTCCATCTCCAGCACGAGCCGGAGCACGCCGTGCGTCGACGGGTGCTGCGGGCCCATGTTGATGACCATGCGCTCGTCGTGGCGGGAGTCCTCGATGAGATCTTCCCAGTCACCACCGGAGACGGTGTAGACACGGCCTTCGGTGGTGTCGCGCGAGTCAGCCTCGGGGACTTCGGTTGCTTCGCCTGTGTTCTCGCTGATGCTCACGAGTACGACCTCCGCTGGTCCGGCGGCGGGATCTCCGCGCCCTTGTATTCGACCGGGATCCCGCCGAGCGGGTAGTCCTTGCGCTGGGGGTGGCCGTCCCAGTCGTCCGGCATGAGGATGCGGGTGAGCGCGGGGTGCCCGTCGTAGACGATGCCGAACATGTCCCAGGTCTCCCGCTCCTGCCAGTCGGCGGTCGGGTAGAGCCCGACCAGCGACGGGACGTGCGGGTCCTCGATGTCGAGGGTGACCTCGACGCGGATCCGGCGGCGGTAGGTCATCGACGTGAAGTGGTAGACCGAGTGCAGCCGCTGCGGGACGTCGACGCCGTAGTCCACACCGGACACCGAGCTCAGCAGCTCGAAGCGGAGACCGGTGTCGTCGCGCAGGGTCCTGGCGATCTCGACGAGGTGCTCGCGGGACACGTAGAAGGTGATCTCGCCGTGGGCGACCGTGGTCTGCAGGACCGCGCCGGCCGGGATCTTGTTGTCCGCCAAGGCCGCGTAGAACTCGTCGGCGAATTCGTCGAACCAGCCGCCGTACGGGCGCTCCGCCGGGGGCGGGTTGTACGCGGGGAGGCGGACGCCGCCGTAGCCGGAGGTGTCACCGGTGCCGCGCACGCCGAACATGCCCTGGCGCTCTTTACCGGTGACGACAGGCTCGGCCGGACGGACACCCTGCGGCTCGAGACCGCCTTCGGGCCGGTCGGCACTGGACTGCTCGCCGCCGGTCTCGGGGACTTCGGGAGTGTTGTCTGTGTTGTCGTCGGGCACGTCGCTCACTTCTTCGCGTACTTGATCGAGGAGGCGATCAGCTCGGTGCGCTCACCGCTGGCGGCACGGATCGCGGCCCGGCGGGCGTTGATCGGCTCGTCCTGGATCTTGGCGTGCAGCTTCAAAATCGCGTCGAGCAGCATCTCGGGGCGCGGCGGGCAGCCGGGGAGGTACATGTCGACCGGGACGATGTGGTCGACACCCTGCACCACGGCGTAGTTGTTGAACATCCCGCCGGACGAGGCGCAGACACCCATCGCGAGCACCCACTTGGGCTCGGCCATCTGGTCGTAGATCTGGCGGAGCACCGGCGCCATCTTCTGCGTGACGCGGCCCGCGACGATCATCAGGTCCGCCTGGCGCGGCGTCGCGCTGAAGCGCTCCATGCCGAAGCGGGCGATGTCATAGCGGGAACCGCCGACGGTCATCATCTCGATCGCGCAGCAGGCGAGACCGAAGGTGGCGGGCCACATCGAGTTCTTGCGGGCCCAGTTCACCAGGCCTTCGAGGCTGGCCAGCAGGATGCCGTTGGGGAGTTTTTCTTCGAGGCCCATGCTTCTCTAGTTCCAATCCAGGCCGCCGCGACGCCACACGTAGGCGTACGCGAAACCGACCGTCGCGATGAACAGCACGATCTCCACCAGGCCGAACATGCCCAGCGCGTCCGCGGAGACCGCGAACGGGTAGAGGAAGACCATCTCGATGTCGAACAGGATGAACAGCATCGCGGTGATGTAGTACGCGATGGGCATCCGGCCGCCGCCGACGACAGGCTGCGGCGACGGTTCGATACCGCATTCGTAGGCCGCGAGCTTCGCCTTGTTCGGCCGGCTCGGGCCCACCAGCGGGCCGAGCAGCACCGAAAGCACCGCGAATCCGAGAGCGAGAACGAAAAGCAGGACCAGGGGGAGGTACATGTCCAGGTTGGGCACTGTGGGAGTACCGGCCTGGGCAAGCACGGGCAACATCAGCACGGGGTTTTCGCCATCCTTTCCGCGCCGCTGCGGTTTTCGAGTCGGGGTTCACCGCTTCCCTCGGTCGGCACCCTAAGTCACCTGGGTCACACCGCCGAGGGTTAGGCAACCCTTACGGGCCGTGCATGACGGCCCCCTTGCTTGTGAAATAGTTCACAAGCCTCCCGTCGAGGATGTGAAGCGATTCACAAAGCATGGGGGGAGTGTAGGACGTGACTCACATTCTTGTCCCTAGGCCCCGTGCTATAAGGCTGCCCTAACTTGGCCGCACGGCCAGTACGGTTTCTTCCCGCGTGCGGTACCGGTGACCTGCGACGTCGTTCTCAAGATCGAGTCGAGGAGTCCGTTTGACCACGTTTGTCCTGTGACCGATACCACTGCTCGGAGTACCCATGACTGGTCCAGACGTGTGGTCCGGCGCAGGTGGGAGCCGGGGCGGGCAGGCGCGAGCGGGGGCCGGGGGCGCGTCGATCGCCTGGTCGCCCGAAGTACGTGAAGGCCCCCTTCATTGCGCTAGGCGCAATGAAGGGGGCCTTCACGTACTTGCCCGGCGTCAGCGCGGAGTGGGCGTCGCTCGCGCCAGCGCGGCGATGAGGCGGTCGACGCCGTCCCCGCCCTTGGCGTCGTAGCAGCCCGAGAGTCCCTTGTAGACCAACGGAAGGATCGAGTTGATCCGCAGCCCGTACTTCGTCGCGGCGTGCATGACCTTCGGCTTCCCGATCAGCTTCGCGAACACGTTGCCGAGCCGGTAGTAGCCGCCCATCAGCTCCCCGACGGCGCGCGGGTAGCCCTCCAGCGCGCGCTCGCGGGACGGCCCCTCACGACGTGCCAAGGCCTGCACGACGAACTCCGACGCCAGCTGCGCGGACTCCATCGCGGCCGAGATGCCCTCGCCGTTGAACGGGCTGACCATGCCGCCCGCGTCGCCGAGCAGGAGCAGGCCGTCGCGGTAGTGCGGGGTGCGGTTGAAGCCCATCGGGAGACCGGCGCCGCCGACCTTGCCGATGGCGTTCTCCTCGCGGTAGCCCCATTCCTCGGGCGTCCCGTCGAGCCACTGGCGCAGCAGCGCGCGGTAGTCGGTGCCGCGGAACGCGGCCGACGTCGACAGCATGCCGAGGCCGACGTTCACCGTGCCGTCGCCCAGCGGGAAGGCCCAGCCGTAACCGGGCAGCAGCTTCGGGTCGCGCGGGTCCGAGCGGTCCCACAGCTCCAGGTGGCCCTCGATGAACGGGTCGTCGTGGCGCGGGCTCTTGTAGTACTGCCGCACCGCGACGCCCATCGGGCGCTTCTCGTTCTTCTGGATGCCGACGCTCAGCGCGAGCCGCGCGGAGACGCCGTCGCAGGCCAGGACCAGCGGAGCACGGTAGCTCACCGGCGTCTTCTCCGGGCCGACCTTCGCCTCGACGCCGATCACGCGCCCGGTCGGGCTGGTGATCGCGCCGGTGACGGTGGTGCGCTCGTAGAGCCGCGCGCCCGCCTTGACCGCGGTCTTCGCGAGCAGGTCGTCGAAGTCCTGGCGGGTCCGCGAGACGCCGTAGGGCGGGTAGCTCGTCAGATCCGGCCAGTCGAGTTCCAGCGTCAGCTCGCCGGTGAGGATCCGCAGGCCGCGGCTGTGCACCCAGCCCGCGTCCTCGCTGGTGTCGATCCCCAGGTCGATGAGCTGCTTGACGCCGCGCGGGGTCAGCCCGTCGCCGCACACCTTCTCGCGCGGGAACTCGGTCTTCTCCAGCAGCAGCACGTCGACGCCCGCGCGGGCGAGGTACGTGGCGGCCGTGGAGCCGGCCGGTCCGGCACCGACGACGATGACTTCGGCGTCGTGGTCAGCATTGCGACGGGTCATACTCACGAATCTACAGTCGAGCGAAGCTCGTCCGTTGAGGGTGGTGGCGGGGAGGAAGGCGGAGCTACAGAGGGCTTTTTCGCGCGGTGGATGGCGACGACGCCGAACGTGAGGTTCAGCCACTCCACCTCGGTCCATCCGGCGCTCGCGATGATCTCGCCGAGCGTCCGCTGATCCGGCCACGCCAGCATGGATTCGGCCAGGTAGGAGTAGGCCTCGGGGTTCGTCGAGGTCCGGCTGCCGACCCAGGTGAGCAGCCGCAGGACGAACTTCCGGTGCACGAACCGGATCGGCGGGAATGTGGGCGTCGACACCTCGCAGATCACCAGGCGTCCGCCCGGTTTGACCACCCGCGCGATCTCGGTGAGCGCGGCCTTGGTGTCGACGAAGTTCCGCAGCGCGAGCGAGATGGTCACCGCGTCGAAGCTTCCGTCGGCGAACGGCAGCCTCAACGCGTCGGCGGCCACCATCGGGACGCCGCGATGCCTGCCCGCCTTGAGCATGCCGACCGAGAAGTCCGCGGCGAGGCACCAAGCACCGTTGCGCGCGTACTCGACGGTGGACACGCCGGTGCCCGCCGCGAGGTCCAGCACCTTCTCGCCGCTCTTGGCGTCCAGCACCCGCGCGGTGATGGTGCGCCATCGGCGGTCGAAGCCGAAGGTCATGAACGAATTCGCGCGGTCGTAGCCGTCCGCGACGTCGTCGAACATGGCGGCGACTTCGTGCGGATCCTTGTCAAGACTCGCTCGGGACATGCCTGAACACTAACTCGCCGCCGCTGAGACACTTCGGCCAAGCGGGAGCAAAGCGACGCCCCGTAGGTTCACCTGGTCCGGTGAAGCAACGCAGGGGCCCGGTGCGCACCGGCCCCCGCGACCTCGCCGGCGAGGATCCGCCGCTCCAGGAACCGCAGTTCCGGCCCCGGTTCGAGGCCGAGCTGATCGACCGAGACCCGGCGCGCACGCCGGTACGCCGCCAACGCGTCGGACGTGCGCCCGGCTCGCCAAAGAGCGTCCATCAGGAGGTACTGGGCACGCTGCCGCAACGGCTGCCGACGCACCAGATCCGCCAGCTCGACGGCCGCGCTCGCGTGCCGCCCGAGGTCCAGTTCGGCCTGGTAGAGCTCTTCGAGCAGGACCAGGCGGTGCTCCGAGAGGCGCATCGTCTCGTCCGAAAGCAGCGGGACGTCCAAACCGTCGTAGGGCGCGCCGTGCCAGTGCGTGAGGGCCTGCCGGATCAGCGAGACACGCTGCGCGGGATCCGCGGACTTCAGCGCCTGGCTTCCGAGCGTCTCGAAGGTCTCGACGTCCAGTTCGCCGGGGTGGACCTCCAGCCGGTAGCCGCCGTTGTCGAAGCCGAGCCGGTCACCTTCGGGCAGGGCCTGCCGCAGCTTGTGGACGTGCCAATGCAGCTTCGGCATCGCGCGGGGCTCCCACCGGCTCTCCCACAGGGCCTCGGTGAGCACGTTGACCGGCACGAAGGTGTTCGCCCGGACCAGCAGCACTCCGAGGAGCGTTCTTCTCATCCGGCCGTGCAGTGGGACCGACCGCGAACCGGAAGAGATGCTGAACGTGCCGAGTACTTCGAACCTCACGTGCCGTCCTCTCGCTCGATGGCGTGAGGGGACGATGAATGCCGGTTGTACAAAGAAGATACAAAGTGTTCAGTTGTGTGCGGAGAGCATTCCCCGCACCGAGTGTGGCCAGGCGAATTCCTCCGCTCGCGCCCGCGCCGCCGCGCGCCGGGCCAGCTCAGGTCTCTTTAGGAGCTCGGTGACAGCGCCCGCGAACGCCGGGGCCTGATTGTCGACGGCCTCGCCGCAGCCCGGCCGCACGATCTCCCGCAGCGCCGACGACGCCGAGACCACCACCGGCGTTCCCGAAGCGAGCGCCTCCAGCGCGGCCGGCCCGAACGTCTCGTGTGGACCGGGCGCGAGGGAGACGTCGGCGCTGGCCAGCAGGCGCGCGGTGCCCTGACTCGGTCAGCGCGGCGACAGTGTCCACACTGCGCTCGACGTGCTTTTCCGGCGACAGGCGTCCACAGTGGACGAGCAGCGTATCCGCGTTCCCGGACAGCGTGTGCCGCCAGCCGTCGTCACGCCGGGCCGGGGCGAACGTCTTGAGGTCGACGCCGAGCGGGAGGCGCCGCACGTTCGGCGCGGCGATCCGGTCGAATTCCACGCGGGCGAACGCCGTCGTGCAGACCACCGTGTCGTAGCGCCGTGCCATCCGCCCATACCGCGCAGGGTGAGCCTGTCGGACACTTCCAGTCTGTCCGGTTCGAGGCGTTTCAGCACCGCGCGCACCCGGTGCGGATCGACCGCGCGGTAGCCGCCCGTGCCCGGGATCTGCGGTGCGGGAAGGGAGAACCGGCGGACTCCCGAGGGCAGCGTCTCGTCCGTGTAGCGCTGCCCTGGCACCACGAGGGTCACCTGATGGCCGCTCGCGACGTAGCCGGCGCCGAGATGGTGCAGCGCCGTCCGCGGCCCGCCCGAGCGTGGCCCGTAGAAGTTGGCGAGCTGCACGATGTGCATCTAGGCCGCGCGCGCGATTTTGCCCTGAACCGCCTCGTAGTGCCCGACGAGTTCCTGGCAGACCGCGGGCCAGGTCCGGCCCAGCACCACTTTGCGCGCCTTCTCCCCCAGCCTGGCTCGCAACGCTTCGTCGCGCAGGTCGTTCACCTTGTCCACCATGGCCGTCGCGAACCCGGCCCGGTCGGCGGGCAGCAGGTAGCCGGTGCGGCCGGGCAGGACCAGGTCCTTCGGGCCGCCCGCGTCCGGCGCGAGCACCGGAAGCCCGGACGCCATCGCCTCCTGGATGGCCTGGCAGAACGTCTCGTGCGGTCCTGTGTGGACGAAGACGTCGAGGCTCGCGTACGCGGCGGAGAGCTCTTCGCCGTACCGGGCGCCGAGGAACGCGGCTCCCGGGATCCGCTCCCGCAGCATCGGCAGCTCCGGCCCGTCGCCGACGACGACCAGGCGGATCCCGTCGATCCCGGCGAGCGCGGTCAGCCGCTCGACCTCCTTTTCGGGCGCGAGCCTGCCGACGAACCCGACCAGCAGTTCCCCGTTCGGCGCCAGCTCGGCACGCAACGCGGGATCGGCGTGGACCGGCGAGAACCGCTCGATGTCGACACCCCGCGCCCAGCGGTGCACCCGCGGGATCCCGTGCAACTTCAGCTGTTCCACCGAATCCGACGACGGCGCGAGCGTGCGGTCGGCCCGCGAGTGCAGGCGGCGCACCCAGCGCCAGGCCGCGCGGGCGGCGATGCCGAAGCCGTACGCGGCGGCGAAACCGGCGATGTCGGTCTGGTACACCGCGACGCACGGCACCCGCAGCCGTCGCGCCGCGGCGAGCCCGCGGGCGCCGACCACGAACGGGGACGCCAGATGCACCACGTCCGGCCCGAAATCGGCCAGCGCGGTGAGCACCGTCCTGGTCGGCACGCCGATCGGGAGGGAGTTCACGCCGGGGAAGTCGAGGGCGGGGATGCGCACGACCGGGGCGCCGAGGTACTCCCCGGGACCCGGCCCCGGAGCGATGATCAGCACGTCGTGCGCGCGGTCGCGGAGGTGTTCCACGACACGGAGCACGGAGTTGGTCACGCCGTTCACCTGGGGCAGGAAACTTTCGGTGACTATCGCGACTCGCACGACGATCACTGTCGCATCCGGTTGTGACGCCCACGCCAACAAAAACGGAACAGACGACATGTCATCTCAAGGTCGTGTTCCGGAAACCAGTTTCGGCCACACTAGGCAGGCATGACCCTCCTGTCGTCAAGGCCGCCGCAACCCGTCGAGCCCGGGTTGCTGTCGAGGGCCCTCGAAGTGGCCGGGCGGCTGGCCAACGACGCGACCGACGTGATCACCGCGACCGCGGGCCGGGGCACCCAGCCCGATCTGAAGGACTCACCCTTCGACTGGGTCACCGACACGGACCGGATCCTCGAACGCCACACCCGCCGCGTGCTGACCGCGGAGTTCCCCGGCATCCCCGTCGTCGGTGGCGAGTTCGGCGCCGACCACGGTGCCGACGTCGCCGAATACCGCTGGGTGGTCGACCCTGTCGACGGCACCGCGAACTACGTCGCCGGTGTCCCCTGGTGCGCCTACAGCCTCGCCCTGATCGACGCTTCGGGGCCGGTGGTGGGCGTGGTCGCGGATCCGTACCGCGCCCAGATCTACGCCGCCGCCCGCGGCCGCGGCGCCCGGGCGAACGGCAAGCCGATCACGCTGCCCGACCGTCGCGGGACGGCCGGGGCGATCGTCTGCACGGAACTCACGCGCAAGGGGGTGTGGCCGGGGATGGGCCGGTTCATCGAACAGGCCGCCGCCGCGCACGCCGGGGTCCGGGTGCTCGGCTCGGCGGCGCTGGCGATCGCCCAGGTCGCGCTGGGGCACGCGGCCGCGGCGGTGCTGCACAACTACCGCGAATGGGACGTCGCCGGCTCGGTCGCGCTGGCCATCGAGGCGGGGGCCGTCGTGCTGGACAGGCACGGTGAGGGCTCGGCACTGCCGGTGGACGCGCTGCTGGTCGCGGCTCCGGGCGTGGCCGACGAGGTGCTGGGGTGGTGGCAGGACTCGGTCGACTGAGTTCCGCCTTCAAGCACGCGAGTCACGTCCCCAATCACGCGAGTCGCGCCTTCAATCACGCGTGATCGCAGATTCCGCACAGCGAGCTCCCGTGCCTCAACGGCCGACTCACGTGATTAGACGGCGAACTCACGTGATTGGACGCGGAACACGCGTGATTGGACGCGGGACTCGCGTGATTGGACGCGGAACACGCGTGATCAGGCGGCGGACTCGACGCGTGACCGGAGGTTCTGCCGCCGGATCCAGTACAGCAGCGGACCGGCGATCAGCCAGGTGAAGAAGACCATGCTGCCCAGCGGCAGCAGCGTGTTCGACCCCGAGCGCCCGGCCACTCGCGCGAGTTCCGGGTCGCCCGCGTCGTACTCGATGTTGACCAGCTGCCCGGCGGCCAGTCCCGCCGGGTAGAGCACGCCGTTGGCGGGGCTGTGCATGATGCCGTCGGGGGTCGCGTAGTTGATGATCGTCCGGTCGAACGACACCGACTCGACCTGCGCGGTGGCCTGCCCGAGCTGCGCTTCGATCGCGCTGTCGTTGCGGAAGGCGGCGAACAGCAGCGAGACGCAGAGAACGGTGACGAGTGAGGCGACAACGAGGGCGGCATACCACCCGATGCGCCTCACCCGCTCCGCTTTGGCCGTCACGCCGCGAGCGTAGCGCTACCCGTCAGTGGGCGTGTCGCTCGCCGAGGAATTCATGGGTCGCCTTGATCTGCGGGTAGGACTTGGGTGCGACCGGTGCCACAGCGGCCCGCAGAGCGGCGGCGGGCGTCCCGTTCGGACCCACCGCGGGCTTGCCCTTGGTGTAGAGCCAGGTCTGGAACAGGTCGTACAGCGGCTTGCCCGAGATCTTCTCCGCCAGCGCGATGAACTCCGGGATCAACGCCGATTTGCTCTTCTTCACCTGCTGCCAGGTCTGCAGGATCCGGAAGAACGTGTCGTCGCCCACAGCCTTGCGCAACGCGTGCACCGCGAGCGCGCCGCGGTCGTAGACGGCCGCGTCGAACTGCTTGTCCACCCCCGGGTCGGCGGGCAGGACCTGCCAGAACGGGGCGTCGGCCGGCTGCGAGTCGTAGATGTACTGGGCGAGTTCGTCTGCCGTGCCCTCGCCGGTCTCCTCCGACCACAGGAACTCGCCGTAGGAGGCGAAGCCCTCGTTCAGCCAGATGTCACTCCACTTGCCGAGCGTGACGTTGTCGCCGAACCACTGGTGCGCCTGCTCGTGCGCGACGACCGAGGTGTTCGAGCCGGAGCGGAACGCCCTCGCGCCGTACACCGGCCGCGTCTGGTTCTCCAGCGCGAAGGTGATGCCGGTGGTGACGACACCGCCCTGCGCCTCGAAGGGGTACGGGCCGAACTTCGAGGCGAGGAACTCGGTGATCTCCGGGGTCCGCTCGACGCTGGCCTTGGCCGCGCCCGCCGACTCGCCGAGGTCCGCGCCGTAGGCGGTGATGAACGGCTGGCCGCTCGGCGTGGTCTGCTCGTTCACCTCGAACTTGCCGACCTCCAGCGACGTCAGGTACGGCGCCTGCGGTTTGGTGCTGCGCCAGTTCCAGCGGGTCCAGCCGGGACGCTGCACCGTCTTGCGCACGAGCGTGCCGTTGGACAGCGCCGCGACGTCGTTCGGGACCTCGACCGAGATGTCGTAGGTGGCGAGGTCGGTCGGGTGGTCGTTGGAAGGGAACCACCAGGCCGCGCTCTGCGGCTCGTCGACGGCCAGCGCGCCGTCCGGGGTCTTCTTCCAGGCGGTGAAGCCGTCGATCTTCACCTTCGACGGGGTGTCCGCGTAGGCCACGACGACTGTCGCCGTCTGGCCCTTCTTCAGTGCCGCGGCAGGCGTGACGCTCAGCTCGCCGGTGCCGTCGGTCGAGGTCGCGAACTGCGCGGGCCGGTTGTTGACCCGGACGCTCGACACCTTCAGGCCGAAGTCGAGGTTGAACCGCGACAGGTCCTGCGTCGCGGTGAGCAGGATCGTCGTCGACCCGGACAGCAGGTCGGTGGACGGCTGATAGGTCAGCCGGAGGTCGTAGTGGCCGACGTCGTAGCCACCGTTCCCGGCGTGCGGGTAGTACGGGTCACCGATGCCGATCGAGCCGGGCGCGGGTGCGGCGGCCGCGGTGGCGGCGAGCAGCACCGAGACGACGCCCGCGGTCAATCCGGCGAAGCCGGCGCGAGTCTTCAAGCGCATTGCGAATCCCTCCCAGGATTTGTCAGCGCGCTCGAAACTATCCAGATGATCATCACGGAGACACGTCCGAAGGAGGGGTTCCTACCCTCTGGACTGAGACGGATATCCGCTAGACAGCGCGCACCGCGGAGGAAACCGCCGTACGGAGGCGCGCGTGCAGCTCACGGTGGCGCGTTCGGTCCACCCGGACCTCCACCACCCGCAGACCCGGCGCGGGCTTCAGCGCCGCGCGGAACTCGGTGAGCGTCTCGGCGACGACGTGCGGAACGCGGTAGCCCGCGCACAGCGCGCCCAGATCGGCGCCGTGCGGCGTGCCGAAGACACGCTCGAAGCTGGCGTTGTGCTCGGGCGCGCCCTGCTCCAGCAGGGAGAAGATGCCGCCACCGTCGTCGTTGAGCACCACGATCGTCAGGTCGGGACGCTGTTCGGCGGGCCCGGTCAGCAGGCCGCTCGCGTCGTGCAGGAACGTCAGGTCGCCGAGCAGGGCGTACGAATGTCCCCTGTGGACGGTCGCGGCGCCGATCGCGGTCGAGACCATGCCGTCGATCCCGGCGACACCGCGGTTGCGGTGCACGAGGACGTCCGGCCGCAGCCGTCCGGCGAGCGCGACGTCCCGGGTCGGGTTGGACGAGCCGACGACCAGCAGCGACCCTTCCGGGACCGCGTCGACCAGCTCGGTGGCCAGCCGCAGCCCGCTCGGCCACGGTTCGGCGGCCAGTGCCTCGGCCACCGCCGACGACGCCGCCTTGTCCGCGCGCTGCCAGCTGGCGAGCCACTCCGGATCGGCCGGTTTGGTCGGCTCGTCGAACCACTGGCCGACCTGGCGGACGTTGTGCGCGGGCGCGGGCCAGTCCGAATCGGGCCGGACCAGCAGGACCTCGACGTCGGGATCGGACAGCACGCGCTGGACCTGCCGGAACACCGTCGGACGGCCGATGCACAGGACCTGTTCGGGCTTGTGCCGCGAGATGAACTCCTCGACGCCGAGCAGCCAGGCGCCGGACGAGATCGCCGTCGCGCCCGCCATCCCGATGCCGCCGGTCTCGGAGACGACCGGCCAGCCGTGCTGCTCGGCCCATTCGCTGGCCGCCTGCACGCCGGTGTCGCACGCGATGACCAGGCCGTGGCGCGCCGAGGGCACCACGAACGAGGGAAGCGCGCCGAAGTCGGGAAGCTCGGTCCAGCGAGCGCCGTCGGGACGTCCTTCGAGTGACTCGTACCACTCGCCGTCATCGTTGATGTCGGGGACGAGCGGCTCACGGAACGGGATGTTCAGGTGCACCGGCCCGCAGCGCCACTCGCCGTAAGCGGCGTTCCAGGCGCGGCAGATCTGGCCGCGCCAGTACGAGTTCTGCCCGGCGCGGCGTTCGGCGACGGCGAGCTCGTCGAAGTAGCGGATGGCGTTGCCGTAGAGGTGGTGCTGGTCGATGACCTGGCTCGCGCCGGCGGCCCGCATCTCGGGCGGGCGGTCGGCGGTCAGCACGATCAGCGGGACACCCGCGCGATCGGCCTCCAGGACGGCGGGGTGGAAGTTCGCGGCCGCGGTGCCCGAGGTGCACAGCACGGCGACGGGTCGCCCGGTGCGCGCGGCGATGCCTAGGGCGAGGAAGGCGGCGCCGCGTTCGTCGATGCGGACGTGCAACTGGAGGCGTCCGGCGGCCGCCGCGTCGTAGAGCGCGATCGACAGCGGGGCGTTGCGTGAGCCCGGGCAGAGGACGACGTGCGAGACGGTGTTGCGGATGAGCTCGTCGACGATCACCCTGGCCTGCGCGGTGGAAGGATTCACCGGCAGACCTCGGGTTTCACACTACGACTCACGGCCACACGTCCTATTCTCCCAAACGTGGATGACGCCCAGGTTTCCGAGCTGTTCGACCCCGCCCTGTGGACCGAGGTCGAAGGTTTCGACTTCACCGACATCACCTATCACCGCTCCTCTGAGAGCCGCTCAGGCAAACGTGTGGTGCGTGTCGCGTTCGACCGTCCCGAGGTCCGCAACGCCTTCCGTCCGCACACCGTCGACGAGCTGTACCGCGCGCTCGACCACGCGCGGATGAGCTCGGACGTCGGCTGCGTCCTGCTCACCGGCAACGGCCCGTCGCCGAAGGACGGCGGCTGGGCGTTTTGTTCCGGTGGTGACCAGCGTATTCGCGGACGCTCCGGGTATCAGTACGCGGACGGGGAGACCTCCGACACGATCGATCCGGCCAGGGCCGGACGGCTGCACATTCTCGAGGTTCAGCGGCTGATCAGGTTCATGCCGAAGGTGGTGATCGCCGTGGTCCCCGGGTGGGCGGCCGGCGGCGGGCACTCGCTGCACGTGGTGTGCGACCTCACGCTCGCCTCGGCCGAACACGCGCGGTTCAAGCAGACCGACGCCGACGTCGGCTCCTTCGACGGCGGCTACGGCTCGGCGTACCTGGCCAAGCAGGTCGGGCAGAAGTTCGCGCGGGAGATCTTCTTCCTCGGACGCGAGTACACGGCCGAGCAGATGCAGGCGATGGGCGCGGTCAACTCCGCCGTCCCGCACGCGGAGCTCGAGACCGAGGCGCTGGACTGGGCGTGGGCGATCAACGGCAAGTCGCCGACCGCGCAGCGGATGCTGAAGTACGCGTTCAACCTCACCGACGACGGCCTGGTCGGCCAGCAGCTCTTCGCCGGCGAGACCACGCGGCTGGCGTACATGCAGGACGAAGCCGTCGAGGGCCGCGACTCCTTCCTGGAGAAACGCTCCCCCGACTGGTCGGCCTTCCCGTACTACTACTGACCGCCGACCTGCGTTTAGCCCGCTAATCGCGATCTGTGCCCCCTCCGGCGCCGACCTGCGTTTAGCGGGCTAAACGCGATCCGGAGGCCCCCGGGCCTGACCTGCGTTTAGCGGGCTAAACGCGATCTGGTGGGCGGGCGCTTAGGGTGGAGCGATGCGTGCCGTGGAGGTGGACGGGAGTCCGGAGTCGATCGCCGGGCTGACCGCGGCGCTGGCCGAGGCGCTCGGCGGCGGCCCGGCTGTCCTCCCCTACGCGTCCGGCGCTCTGCGGGACGCGATGGAGCCGACACGCCCGGCCGAGCCCGGGACGGCGGTGATCATCGCCACCTCGGGATCCACCGGCGAGCCGAAGGGCGTCCTGCTCTCGGCCGCCGCGCTGGCCGCGTCGGCGCACGCCACCCACACGCGGCTCGGCGGGCCGGGGCACTGGCTGCTCGCGACCCCGGCGCAGTACATCGGCGGGCTGCAGGTGCTGGTCCGTTCGCTGCTGGCCGGGACGACGCCCGCCGCGCTGCACGCCTCCGGTTTCCGGCCGGACGACTTCGCCGAAGCCGCCGCGCCGCTGCTGGCCCTCGACGGGCCGCGCTACACGGCGCTCGTGCCGACTCAGCTCGGCCGGCTGCTCGACGCGGGCGGCCCTGGGCTGGCGGCGGCCCGCGCCTTCGACGCGATCGTGATCGGGGCCGCGGCCACGACCGCCGGACTCCGCGAGCGCGCGGCCGAAGCGGGCCTGAAGATCGTGCCCGCGTACGGCATGAGCGAGACCGCCAGCGGCTGCGTCTACGAAGGCGTACCGCTGGACGGAGTACACGTCGAACTCGAAGACGAGCGGGTCTGTATCACGGGTGACGTGCTCTCGCACGGCTACAGATTGCGACCCGACCTGACAGCGGAGGCCTTCGAGGCGGGCCGGTTCCGCACTTCCGACCGCGGCCGGTGGTCGGCCGACGGGCGCCTGGAGATCCTCGGGCGGGTCGACGACATGATCAACACCGGCGGGGTGAAGGTGGCCGCCGCGGCCGTCGAACGGATCTTGACCGGACAACCCGGGATCCGGGACGCGTGCGTGGTCGGGGTACCTGACCCCGAGTGGGGCGAGGCCGTCGTCGCGCTCGTCGTCGGCGCTGGTTGCGACGTCGATTCGCTGCGTGCGGCGTGCCGTGAACAGGCCGGTGCGGCGGCCGCGCCGAAGCGGGTCGAGTTCGCCGAAGAACTCCCGTTGCGGGGCCCTGGAAAGGTCGACAGAACGGCCGTCCGGAATCTCCTACGAAGGTCGTGAATTCTCCACCGATTACTGGGACATTGTTGACACGATCATTACCCGCGGGTTTACGTCTAGGTATGACGCGCTGGACACGCACAGTATTGGCCTGCACCGCCGTCACGATGGGCTTGGTCGCTTTGGCCGGGCCCGCGCTGGCGGACGAACCGGAAACCGCCGTTCCGAACAGCGGCACCCTCACCTGGACCCTGGAAGACACGATCAACAACCTGAAGTAGCGCGATTCGTCCCCTGCTCGCGGTGGCTCGGCACCGCGAGCAGGTGACGAGCCCCGCATACCGGCCGGTAGCCGCCAGGGCCAGAATGGCGGCATGGCGACTGCTGGTGAATGGATCGAAGGGGCGCGCCCGCGGACCCTGCCCAACGCGGTGGCGCCGGTGGTCGCCGGAGTCGGCGCCGCTGTCGCGCTCGACGGCTTCTCCTGGTCCCGATCGGTTCTCGCGCTGCTGGTCTCGCTGGCCTTGATCGTCGGCGTCAACTACGCCAACGACTACTCCGACGGCATCCGCGGCACCGACGAAAACCGTGTCGGCCCGCTGCGGCTGGTCGGCTCCGGGGTCGCGAAGCCGAAAGCGGTCCTGACAGCCGCTCTCGTTTCACTCGGGCTCGCAGGAGTCCTCGGGCTCATGCTCGTCGCGATCAGCGGCCTGTGGTGGCTGCTGGCGATGGGCGCGGTCTGCATCCTCGGCGCCTGGTTCTACACCGGCGGCAAGAAGCCCTACGGCTACTACGGTTTCGGCGAGATCGCGGTCTTCGTCTTCTTCGGACTGGCCGGCGTGCTGGGCACGGTGTACGTCCAAGCCGGACAGCTCAGCTGGACGGCGCTCGGCTGCGCGGTCGCCGTCGGCACGTTCTCGACCGGCGTGCTGACCGCCAACAACCTCCGCGACATCCCGACCGACATCGAGTCCGGCAAGCGCACGCTCGCCACCCGGCTCGGCGACGCCGGCACCCGACAGCTTTACCTGGCGCTGGTCGCGGTCCCGTACGTCGTTAGCGTGGCGCTCGCCTTCGTGACGCCGTGGGCGTTGCTGGGCCTGCTGACCGCGCCTCTTCTGCTGAAGTCGGTCAAGGCCGTCGGCGGCGGCGCGCAGGGCCGGGCGCTGATCCCGGCGCTGCGGGACACCGGGTTCGCCATGCTGGGGTGGGCGATCCTGACCGCGGTCGCTCTCGCGCTCTAGAGCCGGACTGAAGGGGCCCTTCAGTCCCCGCTCAGGCCTCCGGAGCGAGGAGGCGTGAATGGACCGTTCATTCCTTGGGCTTCCCGCTTCGACCCACTACCCGTGCCTGCCGCAGCACGGGCCGACCACAAGATATAGCCCAGGCGATAGCAAAGGTCCCTTGCTCTTTTGGTGATCGGGCGAACCTGCGCTAGGACCGCTCAGCCGTGTCGCGAAAGCCACTTTCGGGACATCAGACGTCGCGAAAGTGGCTTTCGCGACGTCCCCGACCGGCCCCCGTCAGGCCTCCGGAGCGAGCTTCCCGCTCACCAGGAACTCCCGGTACTTCTCCAGGTACGGCGCGATGTCGATGTTCTTCTGCGCCAGCCACCCGTCGTCGTAGTACGTGTTCGCGTACCGCTCGCCGCCGTCGCACAGCAGCGTGACGATGCTGCCCGCCTGGCCTTCCGAGACCATCCGCGAGATCAGCGTGAACGCGCCGAAGAGGTTCGTCCCGGTCGAGCCACCCGCCCAGTGCCCGGTCCGCTCGCGCAGCACCCGGATGGCCGCCAGCGAAGCGGCGTCCGGCACCTGCAGCATCTCGTCGATCACGCCGGGCACGAACGACGGCTCGACGCGCGGCCGCCCGATCCCTTCGATCCGCGACGGCATGCCTGTCGCGTAGTCGAGCGCGCCGGTCTCCCAGGCGCCGTAGAACGACGAGTTCTCCGGATCGACGACGGCGATCTTCGTGGTGTGCCGCTTGTAGCGCACGTAGCGGCCGAAGGTCGCGCTCGTGCCGCCGGTTCCGGCGCCGACCACGATCCACGTCGGCACGGGGTGCCGCTCGGACTGCATCTGCGCGTACACCGACTCGGCGATGTTGTTGTTCCCGCGCCAGTCCGTCGCGCGCTCGGCGTAGGTGAACTGGTCGAGGTAGTGCCCGTTGCACTCCGAAGCGAGCCGCTCGGCCTCCGGGTACATGTCCGGCGCGCGGTCGACGTAGTGGCATTCGCCGCCGTAGAACTCGATGAGCGCGATCTTCTCCGGCGAGGTGCTGCGCGGCACCACGGTGATGAACCGCAGACCGAGCATCCGCGCGAAGTACGCCTCCGAGACCGCCGTCGAGCCGCTGGAGGCCTCGACGAGCACGGTGTCCTGCCCGATCTGGCCGTTCACCAGCCCGTACAAGAACAGCGAACGCGCGAGCCGGTGCTTGAGCGAGCCTGTCGGGTGGACGGACTCGTCCTTCAGGTACAGGTCGATGCCCCATTCGGCGGGCAGCGGGAAGACGTGCAGATGCGTGTCGGCGCTGCGGTTCGCGTCGGCCTCGATGATGCGGACGGCTTCGCGGACCCAGCTGCGGCTGTGCAGCCGGCTCACGCTGCCCCGTCCACTCGGTCGCCGCGCAGCTGGGAGCGCAGTTCGGCACGGGCGCGAGCGCGCTTTTCGTTGCGGCGGGCGAGCCCGGCGGTCACGCGCGCGTTCAGCGGGCGGAACAGCAGCAGGCCCAGCGGCAGTCCGACGACCAGCCCGATCAGCAGCGAGACCAGCAGCGGGACGTTGGCCAGCAGCAACCCGCCGCCGATGACCCCCACCAGGGCGAACCTGGCCAGCACGTACAACGTCAGGTCTCGGGGCAGGTGATTGTCGCTCACATCAACGGAGGCTACGCGTTGCCGTTCTGCACGTCGTCCAGGCCCGCGTTGTTGGGGCGGCCTTCGAAGCGGGTGGAAAGCACGACGGTGGTGTTCGTCCGGCCGACGCCGGGGATCCGCCGCAGCCGGTTGAGCGACCGCTCCAGGTCGTCGACGGTCGCCACGCGCACCTTGACGACGAACGCTTCGTCACCCGCGACGGCGTAGCAGCTTTCGACCTCGTCCAATGCGCCGAGCGCGGCCGCGACGTCTTCCTCGGTCGCGGTGTCGGTGGGATGGATGCCGACCAGCGCCGTCACCCCGAGTCCGACCGTGCTGGGATCGACCATGGCGTGGTAGCCGGTGATGACGCCGGCGGCCTCGAGTTTGCCGACCCGCTCGTGCACTGATGAGGCCGAGAGCCCGACAGACCGGCCGAGGTCGGCATAGGTAGCCCGGCCGTTCTCCCGCAATGCCGCGATGATCTTCCGATCCACCTGGTCCACCGCTACACCTTAGGGGCCACGGCCCGATTCGCGAGATCAGGGCGCGTTTTCGTACATCCGTGACAAGTCCTTCGCGCGCGGATGCGCATGTCGCGGTTGTCGGTTTTGACCTTTAAGGGCTCTTTACTGTTGGACAACCGTTCGAGTACCTGACGGGTGAGATGCAACGATTGCCGTGTTGGCTACCCGGCACGACGGGCACTGTGCCCGCCTCCGGTTTAGCAGTGAAGCCGTGAAGGAGGCGGAAAATGACCGCGACCATGGGCGGAAGGTTGCTCACCCCCGGTGAAGTGGCGGCCCTGTTCCGGGTTGACCCCAAGACCGTGACCCGCTGGGCGACCGCGGGCCGGATCGGCTCGATCCGCACTCCCGGCGGGCACCGCCGGTTCCGTGAGGCCGAAGTGAACGAGCTCCTCGCCGAGCTGACCACCGACGCCAGCGAGCCCGCCCGCAAGGTCTGACCAGGCATTTCTCCCAAAAGGGACTCCAGTGACGAAGGGTTCGCAATGGCCCTTCGTCACATTGGGGTATCCATGGGTCCCCCCGTGTGCGGCAAAGAGGCTAGCCTCGTGGGACTGAGCAACGTCCTCCACGCGGAAAGGGACCGAGCATGATCTATTTGCTCGCGGCCATCGGAGCGCTCACCGTCGCCGTGGTTTTGTGGCGCGCGTTCGGGATCGAGCGGGTCGGGGTGCCCTCGTCGCGGCCGACTCTGGCCCCGGACGACGACCCCGACTTCCTGCGCAAGCTCGGTGAGCAGCAGCGCAAAGGTAAAGACGAGGACAAGGAATAGGCTAGGGCTGAATCGGCTGGTACTGCTGGCCGCCGAAGCCGTCGGCGACGGTGGCGGCCAGTTCCAGCAGGGCCAGCCGGGTGTCGGCGTCGAGCCGGTCCAGTTCGATCTCCGCGCCCTCTTCCAGGTGCGGGTCGAACGGGATGCGGCAGACCGAGCGGACCCGTGCGCCGAAGTGCGCGGAGAGCTTGTCGAGGTCGACGGAGCCGCCCTTCGGCCGCACCGAGTTGATCACCGCGACGGACCGTTTGACCAGGTCACCGTAGCCGTGCGCCTCCAGCCAGTCGAGCGTGGCCGAAGCACTGCGCGCCCCGTCGACGGAGCCTGACGACACCACCACCAGCGCGTCCGCGACGTCCAGGACACCCTTCATCGCCGAGTGCATCAAACCGGTCCCGCAGTCGGTGAGCACGATGTTGTAGAAGTGCTCCAGCAGGTTGACCGTGCGCCGGTAGTCGTCCTCGGAGAACGCCTCCGAAACCGCCGGGTCCTGCTCGCTGGCGAGGATCTCCAGCCGGCTCCCGCCCTGCGACGTGTACGAACGGACGTCGCTGTAGCGGGTGATCTTGTCCGCGTCGCGCAGCAGGTGCCGGACGGTCGCGGTGGTCTCGATCGGGATCTTCTGCGACAGCGTCCCGCGGTCCGGGTTCGCGTCGACGGCGACGACCCGGTCACCGCGCAGCGAAGCGAACGTCGAGCCCAGCGTGGTCGTCGTGGTGGTCTTGCCGACGCCGCCCTTGAGGCTCAGCATCGCGATCTTGTAGCACCCGCGCAGCGGCTGGTTGATCTGCGCGATCAGCTCGCGCTTGCGGGTGTCGGCCGGGCTCTCCCCCGGGTTGACGAGCTTGCCGGTGCCCACGTAAAGCGCCTTGCGCCAGCCCGACTGCGGCTTGCGCTTCTGCGGTTTGACCAGGCTCGCGGTGGCGAGTTCGTCCGGGAGCGCGTGCCTGCCCTGCGGCTGCGGAAGCCCCGGCACGCCTTGCTGCTGGACAGGCTGCTGCTGGACAGGTAGTTGCTGGACGGCCTGCTGCGGAACAGGCTGTTGCGGCGCGTACTGCTGCTGAGGCGGGTACTGGGCGGCCTGCTGAGGCGGCGCCTGCTGGGCTTGCTGCGGCTGCAGCGGGGGCAGGTTCTGGTCGTAGGGCTGCTGGTACTGCCCCTGCGACGGCTGCGGCAACGGCGGCTGCTGAGGCGCGTACTGGCCCTGCTGCTGCGAGTACTGCGGCTGGACGACCTGCGTCGGCTCGGCCTCGAAGGCGCTCGCGGGCGGATGCGGCGCCGAGTCCGTCCTGTCCTCGGAGAACAACTCCGAGGGCTCGGCGCTCTCGGTGGGTTCGGGGTGGCCAGGAGCCGATTCTTCGCTGGGTCCGGTCACCGCTGAATTCCTCCTCCGCGCACGTCTTCCCCCGTTACCTCAGTATTGACGGTAGTCGGCTCGCGTGCAGCGGTGACGGTCAGCCCCCGGCGTAGGAGTGCAGGCCCGAAGTCACCAGATTCACGAAGAACAGGTTGAACACCGTCGCCGAGAACCCGACGACGTTGATGATCGCCGCCCGCTTGCCCCGCCAGCCCGCGGTGGCGCGGGAGTGCAGGTACGCCGCGTAGATGACCCACGCGACGAACGCGACGGTCTCCTTCGGGTCCCAGCCCCAGAACCGGCCCCAGGCCGCCTCGGCCCAGACGGCGCCGCACAGCACGCCGAAGGTGAAGACCGGGAACGCGAAGATGGTCGTGCGGTAGGCGATGCGGTCGAGCACGTCCGCTGTCGGCAGCTTCGGGCCGAACTTGGGGAACTTGGCCGGGTTTCCGTCGTGGGCGGAGCGGAAGAGGTAGAGGACGCTCGCGACACCGGGGACCAGGAAGACGCCCGAGCCGATGATCGCCGCGGAGACGTGGATGATCAGCCAGTACGACTGCAGCGCGGGCTGGACCGGCGCGGCCGTCGTGTACAGCATCGTCCCGTTGATGAACATCAGGATCACGACCGGCGTGAGCAGGAAGCCGGTGAGGTGGCGGACCGGGAACTTCCGCAGGATGACGATCCAGGTCAGGACCGCGATGAAGGTCGTGGCCATGCCGTACTCGTACATGTTGCCCCACGGCGCGCGGTGCACGGCGAACCCGCGCAGCACGATCGCGGACAGGTGCAGCAGCGCGGCGAGCACCAGCAGCGCGGCACCCATGCGGCCGATGCGCTCGGGGCGGCCGACCTCACGCGGCGGCTCGGCGGGGCTCACGGTGGTCACCGACGGGCCGCCGGCGCCGACCAGTTCGCGGACGCGCTGCTTGCTGCGCTCCGTCGCCAGGCGGCCTTTCGCGCCGAAACCCTGCTCGACCAGGGTGAACATCAGCGCGAGCACGTAGATCGCCGTCGCGGTGGTGTAGGAGTAGTCGCTGTACTGGGACAGCGTCTCGTTGATCGGCATGACCTCTAGTTGCCTCTCTGCCCCTGGACCAGCTTGCCGCTGATCCGCTGGAACTCTTCGCCGTAGCCCGCCTGATCGGTGCGCGCCAGCCCGGCGACCTCGATCACGGTACCTGTCTCGCCTTCGCGCGCCGGGGTCGCCCGCACCCACACCCGGCGCCGTTTGACCAGCAACGATCCCGCCAGGCCGATCAGCATCGCGACCGCGCAGACCAGCACCCAGCCCTGCACCGGATCGTGCGAGACCTGGATGGCGACCCATTCCTGGACGCCGTCGAAGCGGACCTTCGTGCCGTCGTCCAGCACGGTCTCCTGGCCCTGGTCCAGGTTCTGCCGGGTGAGCTTCTTGAGCCTGCCGTCCGCGACTAGCGACTGGTCGATCTGGAAGATCGACTGCCCGCGACCGGCGTCGAGGCCGAGGTCGCCGCGGTAGATGTCGACGGCCACCGCCGGCTTGTTCGCCTCGGGCCGCGAAGACGTCAGGACGTTGCCGTGCATGAACGCCGTCGGGGCGAGCAGGCCGGTGATCGCGAGCTGACGGGTGCGGCGTTCGATCGGGTCGGTGATGCCGGGCTGGTCGATCTTCGTCGCGCCTTCGGAGAGCTTCGTCGGCTCGTCGGCGGGGCGCCACGGCGTGATGTTGGTGCGCACGGTGCCGTCGGGGAAGGTCACCGTGAACTTCGGGGAGTAGCCGAAGTTCAGCAGGTAGACGCGGTCGCCCGCGGTGCGCAGCGGCGAGTTGACCTCGAGCCCGTACGGCTTCCACACGCCGGTCTTCAGGTCTTCGCCGGACTGGTACTCCATATTGGAGTGGTAGTAGTTCGCCTGCCCAGTCGCGGTGTAGCGCGCTTCGAAGTCCTTGAGCCGGATGCAGAAGGCGTTCAGGTCGGTGCCGTCGACGCGCAGCCCGGCGTTGAAGGTGTCGTAGCCGAGGATGCCGGAGTTGCACCACGGGCTGTTGTCGGCTTGGACGATGACCTGGCCCTCGTAGCCGAACATCTTGCCGAGGGCGAAGAAGATGATCAGGCCGAGCATGCCGAAGTGGAAGACGACGTTGCCGGTCTCGCGGAGGTACCCGCGTTCGGCGGAGATGCTTCGGACGCCGTCGGCCTCTTCGCGCTCGACGCGGCGCCAGCCTTTGAGCAGCGTGTGAGTGTCCTTCATGACCGTCTCGGGGGTCCGATCGGTCGTGGTGGACAGGTGGTGCGGCATCCGCGAGAGCTTGCGCGGCGCGAGCACAGGCTTCGCGCGCATCGCCTTCGCGTATTCGAGGCTGCGTGGCGCGAGGCAGCCGATGAGCGAGACCATCAGCAGGAGGTAGATCGCCGAGAACCAGACGCTGCCGTAGACCTCGAAGAACTGCGTGCGGTCGAGGAGTTCGCCCCACCAGCCGTGCGCGGCGATGTACTCGTCGGTCTTGGCGACGTTGAGGTTCCGCTGCGGCAGGAGTGCGCCGGGCATCGCGGCGAGCGCGAGCAGGAACAGCAGCACCAGCGCGGTGCGCATCGACGTCAATCCGCGCCAGGTGTTGCGCAGGAAGGCGAGGACACGCTTCAGCGGCGTCGGGCGGTATTCGGTGGTCACAAGGGCAGCCTGAGGTCGGTCACGAGGGTGTTCCTGATCCAGCCGGTCATGTCGCCCCACAGCCCGGTCACCAGCAGGACGCCGACGATCAGCAGCAGGGCGCCGCCGAAGATCTGCACCTGACGGCCGTGGCGGCGCAGCCAGTCGGTGGCGCGGACGGCCCAGCGGGCACCGAACGCGATGAGGAGGAACGGCAGGCCGAGGCCGAGGCAGTAGACCAGGATCAGCACGTAACCACGCGCCGCCGCCCCGCCGGTGGCGCTGGCCATGGAGATGACCGCGGACAGGGTCGGCCCGATGCACGGCGTCCAGCCGAGCCCGAACACCGCGCCGAGCACCGGCGCGCCCCACAGTCCGCCGCGCGGCACGTGGTGGGACCGGAACTCGCGCTGCAGCCCGGGGATCCAGCCGAGGAAGACGAGCGCCATCGCGATCGTCAGCACGCCGCCGAGGCGCTGGAGGAGGTCCATGTTGAGCGCGACGGTGTCGGCGATCCAGACCAGCGTCCCCAGCGTCACGACGAAGACGACGGTGAACCCGAGCACGAACAGCGCCGCCGCGCCGACGACGGCGTAGCGGCCCTTCTTGCGCTCCTCGTCGGCGCTGACCGCGGGGGCGTCCGCGCCGACCAGCGCCGCCAGGTACGCGAGATACCCGGGCACCAGCGGCACGACGCACGGCGACGCGAAGGAGATCGTCCCGGCCAGCAGCGCGACACCCGCTGCGAGCAGCAGCGGCCCGGAGAGGGCCAGCTCGGAAACGGAGTTCACCCGGCTGAGCGTAGGCAGTGTGGTCCAAGTGAAAACGCCGGGGCGTCCTCAACGGGACCTACGTCGCACCCGGTCAGGACGTTGGTCCCGTCCCCGTTACTTGAGGGAGTCGGGCGGTGTCAGCGGGATGGTGGGGAAAGCGGGCGCCGTGACCTCGGGCTTGGGACGGCGGTCCCGGAACACCCAGCCGCCGATCACGCCGCCGAGGAAGCCGAAGAGATGCGCCTGCCAGCTGATCCCGGCGTCCTGCGGGAACAGGCCGGCGAACTGGTAGGCGAAGCACAGCGCCATCACCAGCCCGATGACGATGTCGATCTTGTGCCGGTCGAAGATCCCGCGCACGAGGACGTACCCGAAGTACCCCATGACCAGGCCGCTCGCCCCGACCCCGACCGTGCCGGAGTCGTGGAGCGTCCAGGCGCCCAGCCCGCTCAGCACCGCGATCAGCACCGTGACGCTGAGGAACTTCTTCACCCCGCGATACGCCGCGAGGAACCCGAAGATGAACAGCGGTCCCGAGTTGAACTCGATGTGTCCCCAGCTGGCGTGCAGGAGCGGCGCGGTGAGCACTGTCGGCAGCGAGCTGATCTCACGCGCCCGCGTCCCGTACTCGTACATGAGGCTGTAGCCGTCCACCGCGTTGTAGATCTGGATCAACCAGAGCACCACGAGCGCGCCGACCATGACCCAGAAGGCCTTCTTGGCCTCCGCGATCATGGCCTCGGCGTCACGCTGACCGGATCTGGGCACGTCCGAAGCGGTCGTCATTTCCTTCTCCCCAGTTCAGAGCCACTCCACGTGGCGGAACAGGAGGATAGCCGCCCCGACCGACAAGCCGTCGCGTTTCGTCCTCTGAATGCGGTCAGGCGGGTTCGGCGGCCAGGCGCTGGACGACCGGCAGCAGGTCCGAGGCCAGCAGGTCCCGCAGGAACACCGCCGCGACGCGGTGCTGGTTGTCCAGCACGATCGTCGACGGGATGATGTTGCGCGGATAGCCCGAGAGCTGCAGCAGCGTCCGCCCCGACGGGTCGTAGATCGACGGGTACGTCAACTTCCGGTCCCGCATGAAGTCCTGTGCCGGGGCCCGGTCGTTGTCGCGCAGGTCGATGCCGACCACCTGGACACCGGACGCCTTGGTCTGGTCGTAGACCTTCTGCATCTCCGGCGCCTCGACGCGGCACGGCCCGCACCACTGGCCCCACAGGTTGAGCACGATGACCTTGCCGGGGAAGTCGGCGATCGAAAGCTGTTTGCCCTCGTTCATCAGGTCGTCGCCGGACAGCGTCGGCGACGGCTGGCGGTCCGCGACGTCGTAGGTGATGTCGACCTTCCCGCCCGGCGAAACGAAGTTGAACGTGCCGCCGGTGACGACGGCGTCCTTGCCGGTGCTGCAACCCGTGACGACGAGCAGCAGCACCGCCATGGCCGCCAGCGCGCGCTTCATGCCCCGGTCACCTTCGGGTCGGTCGTGCCGGCGGGCTCGCTGTAGACGATCCGCACGAGTTCTTCGCCCTCGAAGACCAGGCTGGTCAGCGACGCGAGCGAGCACTGCCGGACGCGCGGGTCGTGCCAGAGGCGCTTCGCCTCCAGGAACCGCCGCACGGTCCAGATCGGCAGCTGGTGCGAGACGCACAGCGCCTCGTGCCCCTCGGCCGCCTGCCGCGCCCGGTAGATCGCGCCGAGCATGCGGTGCGCGATCTCGACGTACGGCTCGCCCCACGACGGCCGGAACGGGTTGACCAGCTTCGGCCAGTGCTTCGGCTGGCGAAGGGCCCCATCGCCGACGGCGACCCGCTCACCCTCGAACTGGTTGTCCGCCTCGATGAGCCGCTCGTCGGTGTCGACGTCGAGCCGGTGCGCGGCCGCGATCGGCGCCGCGGTCTCTTGCGCGCGCTGAAGCGGCGAAGCGACGACGTGCGTGATGTCGTGCTTCGCGACGGCCTCGGCGACCGTCAGCGCCTGGCGCTGGCCGCGGTCGGAGAGCTTGAAGCCGGGCAGGCGGCCGTACAGGATCTTGTCCGGGTTGTGCACTTCGCCGTGGCGGAGCAGGTGCACGATCGTCGTCTCGCTCACGCCTGGACCGCCTCGGCCGCCGCGCGAGCCGCGACACGCAGCGCGGACTCGATGATCGCGAACTCGGCGTCACCCATGGCCGCGTTGACGAACCAGGCCTCGTACGCGCTCGGCGGCCCGTACACGCCGTTGTCCAGCAGCGCGTGGAAGAACGCCGGGAACCGCCAGGTCTCCGAGGCCTGTGCGCCCGGGTAGTCCGTCACCGGGTTCTGGCCGAAGAACACGCTGACCAGGTTGCCCGCGTACTGCACGCTGTGCGCGACGCCCGCCTCGGTCAGCGACCGGTCGAACAGGTCGCCGAGCCGCTTCGCGTTGGCGTCGAGGGCCGCGTACACGGCGTCGTCGGCCGCGCGCAGCGTCGCGAGCCCGGCGGCGACGGCGACGGGGTTCCCCGAAAGCGTCCCCGCCTGGTACACCGGCCCGCCCGGGGCCAGCTTCGCCATCACGTCGGCGCGACCGCCGAAGGCCGCCGCCGGCAGCCCGCCGGACATCACCTTGCCGAAGGTGTACAGGTCACCGGCGACGCCTTCGAGGCCGAACCAGCCCGCCTTCGAGACGCGGAACCCGGTCATCACCTCGTCCATGATCAGCAGCGCGCCGTGTTCGTGCGCGATCTCCTTGAGCCCGGCGTTGAAACCTTCGGCAGGGGCGACGGCGCCCATGTTGCCCGCCGCGGCTTCGGTGATGATCGCGGCGATCGAGTCCGGGTTGTCCGCGAAGGACTTCCGGACCGCGTCGAGGTCGTTGTAGGGCAGGACGATCGTGTCGGCAGCCTGCGCGCCGGTGACACCGGGCGACGTCGGGAGGCCGAGGGTCGCGACGCCGGAGCCCGCTTCGGCGAGCAGCGCGTCGACGTGACCGTGGTAGCAGCCCGCGAACTTGATGATCTTCGCCCGGCCGGTGAACCCCCTGGCCAGCCGGATCGCGCTCATCGTCGCCTCGGTGCCGGAGTTGACCAGGCGGACCTGCTCGACCGGCTCGACACGCCCGATGATCTCCTCGGCCAGTTCGACCTCACCGCGGGTCGGCGTGCCGAACGACAGCCCGTCGACGGCCGCTTCACGCGCCGCGGCGACGACGTCCGGATGCGCGTGCCCCAGGATCATCGGCCCCCACGAGGAGACCAGGTCGACGTAGCGGTTGCCGTCGGCGTCCCAGAGATACGGGCCCTCGCCGCGCACCATGAACCGCGGGGTTCCGCCGACGGAGTTGAAGGCCCGCACCGGGGAGTTCACCCCGCCCGGGATCGCGGCCTTCGCTCGTTCGAACCATGCCTTGGACTGATCGACTCCGGTAGTCACGTCCCCAGTCTCGCAAATCCCGGATGACACCCGCCGCCGAGTCCTCGCGGTTCCGGGCGTGGCGTGATCAGCCCCACTAGGGTGGGAAGCACTCCCGTCGAAACCCTCGCGGAGGAATCCACGTGTCCACGGTGCCATCACCGCCGACCCACCATCGCCGCCTGCGCTGGCAGGCCCTGGCCGGATTCGTCGCCCTGTCGGCGATCGTGGGAGCGGTGGCCGCGCTCGCCGTGGCCACCCGCTCGGAAGCGCAGAACGCGATGGCCCGCCCGTCGTGGGCGCCGCCCGGCTGGCTCTACGGCCCGGTGTGGTCGGCCCTGCTGCTCCTGGTCGCGGTCGCGGGCTGGTGCTATTGGCGGACCGACGGCGAAACGCGCGGATTCGCCTTCTACGGCCTCTGCCTGCTGCTGACCCTGCTGTGGACGCCGCTGTTCTTCGCCGGCAGCGCGCACGCCCTGGCGCTGGCCGACGTCGTCGTCCTGGACTTCGTGGTGCCCATCACGATGATGGAGTTCGCGCGCCGGTCGAAACTCGCGGCCTGGCTGCTGGTGCCGTACCTGCTGTGGCTGCTGTTCTCGACCGCGGTCAACGCCGCCGTCGTCTGGCTGAACTAGGTCGTGCTAGTCCTTGGGCTTGCGGCCCTTGGCGCGGACGGCGAGCAGGAACTGGCGGATGGCGTCCACCACCAGGATCGCGGCCACCAGGCCCAGCCCGATGGCGCCGGCGAGCGGGCCGCCGAAGTAGCGCTGCGATTCGAGGATCGTCGTTTCGTTGTAGGTGATCACGACCGGGACGACGCCGGCCTTCCAGCAGGCGAAGGCGCCCCACACCGCGAGCGCGGCGAGGAACAACTCGACGGCCCCCACCAGAGCGCGCAGGGGTTTGTGCAGCCGGGCCGCGGGCCGGGCGTCCTCCGGTGGCCACAGATCGGCACCGGTCGGCTGGGGAAGGTCGATCACGGTGAGCAGTTTCTCATGACTCTGTGGTGCGAGCACGCACCAAATCCTCGAGAGCCTCGCGCAGCGCGTCCGGATCCTTCGCCCAAGCGCGGACGAAAACGCCGTCTTCGAGCTTCAACCCGACTTCGCCGTGCTTCTTGGGGATCGTCCAGCCGCCCCCGAGGACCCGCGATCCGACCGGGGTCTCTTCGTCACCGAGGACCTCGGCGATCCGGGCCGCTTCCAGGGTTTCCCGGCCTTGCCGGAAGCCGTCGGCGGTGACTTCGAGCGAGAGGAAGCGGCGGCGGGCGTACACCCACGGCACCGTGATCAGCACCAGCCCCGCCGCGACGAGGAGCCAGGCCAGCCAGTGGACCGGCCCGCCGGTCGCCAGTTCGGCGAGCAGCCCGGCGGCGGCGAACAGCGGTGCCCACAGCAACGCCGTCCAGCCGACGCCGGGTTCGCCGTAGAGAGCAGCCGGCTCGGGCGTCATGGCAGGTTGCGCCCGACCTTCGGGAAGTAGTCGGAGACGCTGGGCAGGTACATCAGGATCAGCGCGATCGCCACCAGCAGGGTGGACACCAGCAGGAACACGTTGAGCGAGCCGCGAAGGATCAGCAGCTCCACCAAGACCAGGAAGACCGCACCGACGGTCAGGACCGTGCGGGCCGATCGTGTCCCCTCGCGGGCCTTGTAGGCGAACAGCGCGAACAGGACGGCGAAGGTGACAGCGCCACCGAACAGCATCCACAGCAGGGTGTTCACACCGGAAGCGACCAGCGCCGGGTCGGCGGGCTGGCCGGGGACCGGGTTCTTCTTGATCTGGTCGAGGATCCCGGCGGTCAGTTCGTCTTTCAGCACCAGCAGGGCGATCTGCCCCGCCACCAGGACGACCCCGGCCAGGATCCACAGCCAGAACGAGACGGTGACCAGCCTCGGCGCCGCGATCTTCGGCGGCGCCTGACCAGGCAGGATCGGGTCGGGTGCCCTCCCACGCTTGCGGCGTTCGTCGTCCGTTTCGCCCGCTTCGCTGTCGCTCACGCGACGCAGCCTAGTCGAGCCAAGCAGCGGCTTCGGCGGCCCAGTAGGTGAGGATCATGTCCGCGCCCGCGCGGCGGATCGAGGTCAGCACCTCGAGGACAGTGCGCTCGCGCTCGATCCAGCCGTTCGCCGCGGCGGCTTCGACCATCGCGTACTCGCCCGAGATGTTGTACGCCGCCACGGGAACCGGCGACGCCTCGGCTGCGGCCCTGATGACGTCCAAATAGGACAGTGCGGGCTTGACCATGATCATGTCGGCGCCCTCGGCGATGTCCAGCTCGATCTCCCGCAACGCTTCGCGCACGTTGCCCGGATCCTGCTGGTACGTCTTCCTGTCGCCCTTCAGCTGCGAGTCGACGGCCTCGCGGAAGGGGCCGTAGAACGCGCTGGCGAACTTCGCCGAGTACGCGAGGATCCCGGTGTCCGTGCGCCCGGCGCGGTCGAGCGCGGCGCGGATGACGCCGACCTGGCCGTCCATCATGCCGCTGGGGCCGAGCAGATGCGCACCCGCTTCCGCCTGCGCCAGACCCATTTCCGCGTACAGGCGCAGGGTCGCGTCGTTGTCGACACCGCCGTCGGCGTCGAGGACGCCGCAGTGGCCGTGGTCGGTGAACTCGTCGAGGCACGTGTCGGCCATCAGGACCGTCGCGTCGCCGAGTTCGGCCTTCAAGTCGCGCAGGGCGACGTTGAGGATGCCGTCCGGGTCGATCGCGCCGGAGCCCTCGGCGTCACGCGTCTTCGGGATGCCGAACAGCATCAGGCCGCCGACACCGGCGTTGACCGCTTCGACGGCGGCTTTGCGCAGCGTGTCGCGGGTGTGCTGGACGACGCCGGGCATGCTGGAGATCGGGCGGGGCGCGTCGGCGCCCTCGGCCACGAACATCGGGAGGATCAGCTGGCGCGGGCGCAGCGTCGTCTCACCGACCAGCCTTCGCATGGCAGGAGTGGTACGGAGCCTGCGGGGACGATGCTCAGGAAACACCCCTCCGACGGTACTCCGGCTCGCTTGAGAGGCGGTCCGCAGGCGCTGGAAGCCGCGTGAGCGGCGAGGAAGTACGTGAAGGCCCCCTTCATTGCGCCTAGCGCAATGAAGGGGGCCTTCACGTACTTCAAACGAGCAGGATCAGGGCAGCCGGATGATGGACTCGCTGTTGCAGTTGAACATGCTGTCGGCGCAGGCCTTCACCGTCAGCCGACTCCAAGTGCTCGGCAACATGATCACGGCCACGGTCTCCCCATCGCCGACCTGGATGATGGAGACCTGAGTCGGCGGAGACACGATGAACTGCGCGATGAGAGTCGACGTCGGCGAGTTGTCGGTCAGCGTGGCGAACGCCTCTCCCCGACCGATGGTGGTCCGGATACTTTGCGCCGCGCAACCGAGCGGGCTGCACACCTCGAACGAGCTGGGAGCCGCGGCCGCCGTGCCCGCGAATCCGGCGGAACCGAGGGCCAGCACACCCAGGACGGCGGCGGCCCGTGCGAGAGACTTCATGATCACTCCCCAGTGATTGTCGAACCCACGAAGCTACGCCCCACTGCTTCGCGCGCGGTAAAGACTCACTAAGGAACGAAAAAGCCCCCTTCCCACGCGAAATGTGGAAAGGGGGCTTTTCACGGAATCAGGAGCGGCGGGCCCGCTTCGCCTTGCGCGGCGGCGGAAGCGCACCTTCGGCGCGAAGCCGCGCGGCGTGCTCGGCGAGCGCGTCGACGAGGTGCGGGACGTCGGCCTTTTCGGGCTGGACGTCGACCCGCAGCCCGAACTCCACGGCGGTTTCCGCGGTCTTCGGGCCGATGCACGCGACCAGCGTGCGGGTGTGCGGCTTGCCGGCGATGCCGACGAGGTTCCGCACGGTCGAGGACGAGGTGAAGCAGACCGCGTCGAAACCGCCGGTCTTGATCATCTCGCGGGTCTCGGCTGGCGGCGGCGCGGCCCGCACGGTGCGGTACGCCGTCACGTCGTCGATCTCCCAGCCGCGTTCACGCAGGCCGGCCGAAAGGGTCTCGGTGGCGATGTCCGCCCGCGGCAGCAGCACGCGGTCGACCGGGTCGAGCACGTCGTCGTACGGCGGGAACTCGGCGAGGAGGCCCTCCGAGGACTGCTCGCCCTCCGGGATCAGCTCCGGGATGATGCCGAAGGAGCGCACCTTCGCGGCGGTCGATTCGCCGACGCAGGCGATCTTCACGCCGGAGAACGCGCGGGCGTCGAGGCCGAACTCCTCGAACTTCTCCCACACCGCGCGGACGGCGTTGGTCGAGGTGAAGACGATCCACTGGTAGCGGCCGTCGACGAGGCCCTTGACCGAGCGCTCCATCTGAGCGGGGCTGCGTGGCGGCTCGACCGAGATGGTCGGGACCTCGTGCGAGGTGGCGCCGTGGCCGCGAAGCCGCTCCGCCATCTCACCGGCCTGCTCCTTGGTGCGCGGCACCAGGACCTTCCAGCCGTACAGCGCGCGCGACTCCCACCACGACAGCTTCGAGCGCTGGCCGACGGCCTGGCCGATGGTCACGATGAGCGGGCCGACGAGCTCGCCCGCCTCGTTCGCGACGGTGGCCAGCGTGGTGTCCAGGGTGCGCTGGGTGTTGATGGTGCCGTTGGAGGTCACCGCGACCGGGGTGGTCGGCGCCAGTCCGTGCTCGGTCAGCGCGGACGCGGCCTCGGCGAGGTGCGCCGAAGTCGCGTGCAGCACGATCGGGCCCGGGGTGGCGGCCAGTGCGGCCCATTCGACGTCGCCGCGGACGTCGACCTCGGTGTGGGTGCCGCCGAGCGCGACACCGGCGTACGCCGGGACGGCGGCGCCGGGCGAGACGCCCGGGATGATGTCGAAGACGGCGCTGGTCCGGGAAACGGCCTGCACCTCGGCGACGACGGCGGGCTGGGTCAGCGGGTCACCGGCGATCAGCCGGAGCACCAGCCGTCCGGCCTTGGCCTCATTCACCAGGTCCTTGGCTACCTCAGTGGCCTCGCCGACGGCGGGGCGCACTTCGGCGCCCTCGGCGGTGAGGGCCAGGACGCCCGAAGGGACGTCCGGGTCGGTCACCACGACCTCGGCCTTGGCGAGCAGCTCCTGAGCGCGGACGGTCAGCAGACCGGCGTCACCGGGGCCCGAGCCCACGAAGGCGACACGCCCGGTGGTCTTACGCGCGGGGGTCATCTGTGCGTTCTCCTCTTGAGCGGCCGCAGTCGATCGCGGCCCTACCTTCAACGTTCTGACTCACTGGGCGGGGCCGGACAGCGCGCCCGCCCCCAGGTCGAGCAGCTCGGCGGCCAGTGTCCGGCCGAGCTGTTCAGCATCACGGATGTCGGCGAGCGCGGAAGCGCGCACCATGTCGACCGCGTCCCCGTCTCCTTCGACGGCTGCGGTGCCCCGCAGCGAGATCCGCTCGACGACCCGCCCTTCGGCGTCCAAGTCCTCGACGATCTCCGCCAGCGCTCCGACCGGTGCACTGCATCCGGCTTCCAATGCCGCGAGCAGCGCCCGCTCGGCGGTCGCCACGGCACGAGTGCCTTCATCGTCCACTGTGGACCCGAGCAGGTGCTCGATGTCCACGTCACCGGTCCGGCACTCCACCGCCAGCGCACCCTGTGCGGGCGCGGGCAGCATCTGGATCGGGTCGAGGGTCTCGGTGATCTCCTCCGCCCGGCCGATCCTGGCCAGTCCGGCACGCGCCAGGACGACGGCGTCGAGCTCTCCGTCGATCACCTTGCGCATGCGGGTGTCGATATTGCCTCGGATCGGCACGATTTCCAAACCGAGACCGAGCGAGCGCAGTTGCGCGGTGCGCCGCGGCGAGCCGGTGCCGACGGTCGAACCCGGCGGAAGCTCACCGAGAGTGAGCCCGTCACGGGCGATCAGCGCGTCACGCGGGTCCTCGCGGCGCGGCACGGCGGCGAGCGTGATGCCCGGCTCCGGCTTCGTCGGCAGGTCCTTGTACGAGTGCACGATGACGTCGACTTCCTCGCGCAGCAGGGCTTCGCGCAGCGCGGAAGTGAAGACACCGACCCCGATCGTCGGGATCGGCGCGGACGACCTGTCGCCCGGGGTCGTCACGGTGACGAGCTCGACCTCGGCCCCGGTGGCACGCAGGGCGTCGGCGATGGTGCCGGTCTGCGCGAGGGCGAGCTTGCTGCCGCGCGTCCCGATACGGATGACTCTGCTCACTTGATGCTCACTCGTCTTTCGTAGCGGTGGGACTCGCCACGGCGGCGGGCGCCTGCGGGTCGAGGCAGAACAGCTCGCGCAGCGCGTTGGCGTAATCGGTGTCGGCCGTCTCGGCGGCCAGCTGCTTGACCCGCACCGTCGGCGCGTGCAGCAGCTTGTCGACCACGCGGCGGACCGTGCGGCCGACCTCCTCGCGGACCCCGGCTTCGAGGTCCGGCAGGCGGTTGTCCAGCCGCAGCAGTTCGGCGTCGACCACCTCGGCCGCCCGGCGCCGCAGCGCCGTCACCGTCGGGGTGACCTCGGCGCTGCGCTGACCGGCGAGGTACTCGCGCACCTCGTCGAGCACGATGCCGGTGGCCTTCGCGGTCTGGCGTTCGGTGGTCGGGGTGCCCGCTTCGCGCATGCGGCGCTGGATGGTTTCGAGGTCGACCACGGTGACGTCGGCCAGCTCGGCGACGTCGTGGTCGACGTCGCGCGGGAGGCCGAGGTCGCAGACGACCAGCGGTCGCCCGGCGCGGGCCGGGACGTGCTCGGCGGTGAACACCGCGGCGTTCGCGCCGGTGCAGCAGACGACGACGTCCGCCTCGGCGACGGCGGCCGCGATCCCGCTCATCTGGACGGCCTTCGCGGGCACTCCCTGCTCGACGCTCGCGGCGGCGAGTCGGGCGGCCCTGGCTTCGGTGCGGTTGGCGACGGTGATCTCGCCGATCCCGGATTTGCGCAGGTGGGACGCGGTCAGCGCGCCCATCGAACCGGCGCCGACGATCAGCGCGTGCTTGCCGGCGATGCCACCGGCGGCGGCCAGCGCCTCGGAGACGACCGACGCGCCCAGCTGGTCCAGCCCGGTCTCGGAGTGGACGCGTTTGCCGACGCGCAGCGTGGTCTGGATCAGCTCGTGCAGCGTGCGGCCGACGGTGCCCGCCTCGCGCGCGGTGGCGTAGGAGGACCGGATCTGGCCGAGGATCTGCGTCTCGCCGACGACCATCGAGTCCAGCCCGGACGTGACCGAGAACAGGTGCTCGATCGCGGCGCCCGCGTAGTGCACGTACAGCGATTCGTAGAGGTCCGCGGGCTGCATCCCGGCCTGGCGGGCGAGCACGTCGGAGACGTCGTTGAGGCCACCGTGGAAGGTCTCGACGACGGCGTAGACCTCGATGCGGTTGCAGGTCGAGACGAGGATCGCCTCGCTGACGTGCTCGGCCTGCTGCAGTTCGTGGAGCACCTTGGTCACGTCGGTCGCGGGGACCGCGACGCGCTCCAGGGTGCTCAGCTCGGCACTGCGGTGCGAGAGCCCGACCGCCAACACGCTCATTTCAGCGCACCACCATTCCGTTGCCGTGGCCGTTCACGCTGCCATTCTCGGCGCCTCCGGGGCCACCGTCCCCTCCGCCGTTGCCGTTAGCGGCCAGATCGGCGCGGCGAGCGACGTGGAACGACAGGATCTGCAGCTCGACCGCGAGATCGACCTTGCGCACCTCGATATGCGCCGGAACCTGCAGCACCACCGGGGCGAAATTCAGGATGCACTGCACGCCACCTGCGACAAGCCGGTCGCAGACCGACTGCGCGGCGGTGGGCGGAGTGGCGATGACGCCGATGGAGATCTGCCGTTCGGCGCAGACTTTGGGGATCTCGTCGAGATGCGAGACCAGGAGGCCGCCGACCGGCACGCCGACCAGATCCGGGTCGAGGTCGAACAGCGCCTCGACCGGGAAGCCGCGGCCGGGGAACCCGCCGTAGTTGGCCAGCGCGTGCCCGAGGTTACCGATGCCGACCACGGCGACCTTGTGCTTGCGGGTCAGGCCGAGGATCCGTTCGATCTGGCTGACCAGGACGCTGACCTCGTAGCCGACGCCGCGGGTGCCGTAGGAGCCGAGGTAGGACAGGTCCTTGCGCAGTTTCGCGGAGTTGACGCCCGCGGCCTGCGAGAGTTCCTCGCTGGAGATCGTCGTCGCGCCCTGCTCGGCCAGTCCGGAGAGGACACGGAGGTAGACGGCGAGGCGGGCGACGGCGGCCTCGGGGATCGACTTCGCGCGGACCGCTTCCGGCTCGGCGGTGGCCTCGACGGCGGGCATCTCCGCGGTGGGCGCGTTGTCGGCGTCCGGTGTCACCCGGGTGCGCCGGCCTCGTTGCGACACCACGCTTGTCCGCTCCTCTGGTCCTGCTGACGACATGATTCGCCTGAACCTGCGAAACCGGCTCTTGACCCGCGGCGCTGAGTCCGGTTCGATGCCGGGCGCTGTCGGAGGCGACGTATCTACGGTAGCCACTTGTGAACGCAGGCACAAAGTCACTGGTAGGTGCTGTGTTGAAGGTCGCGTCAGCGCGCGTTGACCGAAACCGTGTGCCAGCCGGTGGCTCCGTCGGGCACGGTTCCGGCACGCTCCTGGGTCTGCGTGTAGCCGGACTGGTCCGTGGCCCGGACCGCGACCTGATGCTGACCAGGGCCGACCCGGACTTCGGTCCACCACATCCGCCAGGTGTCCTTCGACGTTTCGGCGGACAGGACGGTCTCCTGCCACGGCCCCTCGTCGACGCGGACCTCGACCTTCGCGACGCCGGTGTGCTGCGCCCAGGCGGTCCCGGACACGACGACCTTGCCCGCGTTCACCGCCGAGCCGGGCGCGTCGATCCGCGACTGCGTCTTCACCGGTCCCTCGCGGCCCCAACCCCGGTCGAGCCAGTACGCCCGACGCTCCTCCCAGGTGGTGATCTCCAGCTCGGTGACCCATTTCGTGGCGGACACGTAGCCGTACAGCCCGGGGATCACGATGCGCGCGGGGAAGCCGTGCTCGATCGGCAGCGGTTCGCCGTCCATGCCGATCGCGAGCATCGCGCCGCGCGCCGGGTCCAAGGCGGCCTCGACCGGGGTACCGCAGGTCCAGCCGTCGACGCTGGTGGCGAACATCTGCTCGGCGCCGGGTTTCACGCCCGCTTCGAGCAGCAGGTCACGCAGGTCGACGCCGATCCAGCGCGCGTTGGAGATGTACGGGCCGCCGACCTCGTTGGAGACGCAGCACAGCGTGACGTCGCGTTCGATCAGCGGCCGCGAGCGGATGTCCTCATACCGGTAGGTGACCTCGCGATCGACCATGCCGCGGATCTGCAGGCTCCAGTCCTCCGCGCGCACCTGCGGGACCACCAGGGCGGTGTCGATGCGATAGAAATCCTTCGAAGGAGTGAGGTACGGCGGGGTCCCGAACTTCACGAAGTCCGCGTCCGGCGGGATCGGTGGCGCTGTCCGCGCGGCGACGAGCCTGCCGACGGCGGCCCGCGAGTCCGCGGCGTTCTTCCTGGTCCCGACGAGCTGGCCGGTCAGCGCGGCGACACCGGCTCCCGCCGCGACGGAGGCGCCGGTGATCAGCACCTTCCGCCGGTCCGGCCCCTCGCCTTCGCGGTCGTCGAAGAACACCTTCGGGCGGAAGAACAGGTGCAGCCTGGTGAAGACGACGAGCCCGGCGACCGTCGCGGCCACCGGCGCCAGCAGCGCGATCTGCCCGAGGTCGGTGCGCACGTAGACGGCGGCGACACCCGCCGCGCCGAGGACGCCGACGAGCACCTGGCCCGGCAGTGCCTTGCGGCGCGAGAGCTGCCCGGCGAGCAGCGCGACCAGCACCAGCACCACGGCCAGGCCGATCTTGAGGATGGGCTTGTCCCAGGTCTCCAGCGTCTGTTCCGCCCAGGCGACCACCGCGTGCGGGCTGTGGTCGATGACGAAGTTCGCGACCGCGACGAACGGCGAGGCCGTGTACCCGACGAAGCCCGCGACGAGATGCCCCACGCCGAGGGCGGCCGCCAGTGACAGGAGCCCGGTCAGAGCGGCTTGCTGGAAGGTGAGCCTGCGTTCTTCGTCCACGACTCCATCTTCGGAGCGAAAGGCGCTTCGGGTCGGCCGATCGCCCCTTACGAGTGTGTTACGCCAGTGCCTTCCGGAGCCTGTCCTCTTCGACGCGCCAGTAGCCGTGCTCGGCGTCGTCGACGAGGATCACCGGCACGCGGTCGCCGTATTCGGCCCGCCATTCGGGGTCGCTGTCGACGTCCTGCGCCGACCAGGCGACACCCAGTTCGCCGCAGATCCGTTCGATGTCCTGTTCCGCGACCTCGCACAGGTGGCAACCGGTGCGGGTCATGACGGTCACGTGGTGCGCCATGGCCCCCATCCTTACCTGAGGCGAAGGCGCCGGAGCTTCCCGGTGGCCGAATGCGGCAGGGACTCGGCGAACTCGACCGTGTGCGGCACCTTGTACCCGGCCAGGTGCTCCGCGCAGTGCTCGACGACCTGCTGTTCCGAGAGCGACGCACCCGGCGCGGGGACGACGACGGCCTTCACCGCCTCACCGGTCCGCTCGTCGACGACGCCGACGACCCCCGCCTCGACGACTTCGTCCAGCATCGAGATCACGTTCTCGACCTCGTGCGGGAAGACGTTGAAGCCGTTGACGATGATCAGGTCGTTGGCGCGATCCACCAGGTGCAGGTCGCCGTCGGTGTCGAGGTAGCCGACGTCGCCGGTGCGGAACCAGCCGTCCTCGTCAGGACCGTGCGAGCCGTCGGGCCAGTAGCCGGAGAACAGGTTCGCGCCGCGGATCGACACCAGCCCGGTGCCACCGTCCTCGTCGAAGGCGTCGCCGAGGTCGTCCGGGTCCAGCGGGACGGGTTCCGCGTCGCCGTCGCTGTCGACCAGCCGGAGTTCGACGCCGGGCAGCGGGCGCCCGACCGAACCCGGCTTCGGGTAGCCGGTGACCAGGGTCGTGGTGACCACGGGCGCGCATTCGGTGAGGCCGTAGCCCTCGTAGACGTCCAGCCCGGTGGCGCCGCGGAGCGCGGTGAGGATCTTGGGGTGCAGCGGCGCCGCGCCTGAGGTCATCCGCCGAACGGTGGAAAGGCCCTGCCCGAGCTCGTCGGGGTCCATCGCGGCGAATTCGGCGTACATCGCGGGCACGCCGGCGATCGAGGTCACCCGGTACTCGGTGCAGTCGGCCAGGGTCCGCTCGGCGAGGAAACGTTCGGACAGGATCGCCGTCGCCCCGACCGAGGTGGTCTGCAGAAGGCCCGGCCCCAGGCCGTAGACGTGGAACAACGGGATGGTGATGAGCACGCGGTCGCCGTGCACGAGCGGCGTCGGGACGATCCGGCTCAGCTGGTCGAGGTTCGCCAGCAGCGCCCGGTGCGACAGCATCACGCCACGCGGCGGGCCGGTCGTGCCGGAGGTGTACGAGATGACCGCTATGTCCTCACCGGCACCGGCAGCGTCGAGCGGTTCGACTGCTCCATCCGAAGTAACGGCCGGTGAGAGGCTTGTCACCCCATCGGGGAGCTCCTCGGTCGCCTCGCGTTCGAGAACCAGCCGTGCGCCGCTGTGCTCCAGCAGCCCGGTCAGCTCCGCCATCGGAGCCTGCGGCGAGATCGGGACGACCACCGCGCCCGCCCGGAGTGCCCCGAAGAGCGAGACGGCGAAAGCGGCCGACGTCGGCAGCCGCAACGCCACCCTGTCGCCGCGCTCGATTCCCGCGTCGAGCAGGGCGCGCGCCAGTGCGTGGGCGGCGTTGTCGAGTTCCGCCCAGCTCAGCGCGACCCCGTCGCCGGTCTCCTGGACGGCCGCCTTCCCGGGCCACTGCCGGGCGGCCTCGGCGAGCAAGGTGGGCACACTTGGATCGGCAACCTGCTCCGCGCTCAACTGCGAACCTCTTCCCTCGGTGAACGGCGTTGCCAGTTTGTCATCTCCCCCACCGTCATGGGTGTCACTCGCTTTCGTCGCAGTTCCGTAACCCCGGCACCGCTACCTACTTCGCGGTAACTACACGTATGCTGCTGGGCGTCGTCGAGTGGTGTTGATCACTCGATGGTGAGAAAGGGAGTCCGGACGTGCAGATCTTGCAGGCCCACGCGGCGGTGGGACATGCGGGCCGGTTCTCCCTGTCCGGAACGGGAGGTACCGCGTGACTCTTCCCGCGCCGAACCCCGTCTCGATGCTGGCGGGCCATATCCTCCGCCGGAGCGGTTTTCCCGCCGCGCCGTCGCGAGCCAAGGCCGAGGCAAACGACGACGCCGCCGAGGCCGCGAAGGCCGAGGCGTGGGAGCTGGTCAGCGCCGCGCAAGGCGGCGACACGTCCGCCTTCGGACGGCTCTACGACCGCTACGTCGATGTCGTCTACCGCTACGTCCTGTTCCGCCTCGGCGACCGGGACCTCGCCGAGGACGTCACCAGTGAGACCTTCCTCCGCGCGCTGCGCCGCATCACGTCGGTGAGCTACCAGGGGCGTGACGTCGGCGCCTGGTTCGTCACCATCGCGCGCAACATCATCCTCGACCACGTGAAGTCGAGCCGGTTCCGCCTCGAGGTCGTCACCGACGAGGTCGCCGAGCCGAACGGGGCACCGATCGGGAACGTCGGCGTGCAGGCCGTCGTGGGTCCCGAGCAGCAGGCCATCAGCCGTGCCACCCGCGCCGAGCTGCTGCGTTGCGTCGCCGAACTCGGCGAAGACCAGCGCGAGTGCATCGTGCTGCGGTTCATGCAGGGACTTTCGGTCGCCGAGACCGCGGCGATCATGAAGCGCAACGAAGGCGCCATCAAAGCCCTTCAGCACCGCGCAGTACGCCGTTTGGCACAACTTCTGCCCACCGGATTGCGTTAACCCGCCGATATACCCACCGCCACCCTCAACGGAAACGCTTCGCGTTGCCGCAACGATCTAATATTTACTCCTCACCGGGCCTTGCCGTAACCCTTGGGCGCCTCCGCTCGTTTTCCCAGCCAGACCGGTGTCAGGACCGGGCTGAGCAGATGGAGACTTCGCCGTGGGCGTGCCGGGATGGTTCGCGCGTGAGCGGGCGGACGGTGACCGCTTCGCGGACCTTGTCGACGGCACCGCCGGCACCGAGACCCCGGACGACGAGTTCGCGCACGAACTCGCCCTCGTCGGCGGCTTGCGCGAGCTGGGCGCCGGTGGCGCTCCCGACGCGGAGACCCGGCAAAGGATCCGCGACGAGATCGCCGGACGCCTCGCCGAAGACGAAGCCCCGTCGAAGCGTCGTGGTCACGCCGTCGCCAACCTCGCCGCGGCCGCCGTCGCGCTCGTCCTCGCGCTGGGCGGCATCACCTTGCTGCTGTCCAAGGACGCGTTGCCGGGCGATCCGCTCTACGGCATCAAGCGGGCGGGTGAATCGGCCGCGCTCGGGCTCACCTTCGACGAGCGGGACAAGGCGAAGAAGCATCTGGAGTTCGCCGCGAACCGCGTCGGCGAACTCGACGAACTGACCCGGCAGGGCGCGGCCACCGGCGCCTACTTCACCGGCCTCGCCGATTTCGAAACCGACCTGCGGGCCGGCGTCTCCCAGCTGACCTCGCTCGTCACCGATCAGGGCGGCCAGACCCGGCTCACCGAACTCCGCACCTGGGCGCGGCAACAGTCCGACCGGCTCGGTGTCCAGGTCGGGCACGCGCCCGCCGAGGCGCGCGACAAGTTCGCCGCGGCCCGTGTCCTGCTCGACAAGGTCCAGACGCGCACGTCGGATCTCGGCTCGCGGCTGGTCTGCTACACGATCACCACGGGCTCGTCCGACGAACTGGGCGCCGTCCCGGCCGCCGGCGACTGCGTCCGCAACCCCGGCTCCTCCGACGCCGTCCTGCCGCCGGTGACGTTGCCCTCGCCGTCGTCGGCACCGGCCGGGTCGCCGTCGCCGACCTCGGTGCCGCCGTCGTCCGGCGTGGACACCGCGACCCCCACCGGACCGCTCACGCCGCCCACGGGCGGGACGCCGCCACCCGTCGTGGCCACGCCTCCCCCGACGACGAGGACGTCGCCCCCGGCGACCACCACGCCGAAGCCGCCGCTGATTTCGATTCCACCGCTCATTCCGGGATTACCGCCGATAACCATCGGCTGACGCGGCGTTGATGAGGGAGGCACCACACCCGGGACAGGCTGGTCGGCCGCTCGCTACGCTGTGCATCAGGCACCTGGGATTCCGGAGGCGGTGTGCGTGTCAGTTTGGCGGGGCAGGGATAAGAGTCAAGAGCTCGAACGGCTGGCCGAGCTCGCGGGCGAGGCATCGGCCGAGGCCGCCATGGCGACCGCGTCCGCACAAGCCCTCGAACCGCCCGCGCCGCCCGCTCCGCCGGACCTGACAGCGGCCGCGTTCTTCGACGTCGACAACACCATGATGATGGGCGCGTCGATCTTCTACTTCGCCCGCGGCCTGGCCGCGCGCAAGTTCTTCACGTCCGCCGATCTCGCCGGATTCGTCTGGCAGCAGGTGAAATTCCGGCTCGGCGGCCGGGAGAACAAGGAGGACATCAAAACCCATCGCGAGCGCGCACTGTCCTTTGTGGCCGGCCGCACCGTGCAGGAACTGACCGACATCAGCGAAGAGATCTACGACGAGCTGATGGCGGACAAGATCTGGTCCGGCACCAGGGCACTCGCGCAGATGCACCTCGACGCCGGGCAGCGCGTCTGGCTCGTCACCGCGACGCCGATCGAACTCGCGGCCATCATCTCGCGGCGCCTCGGCCTCACCGGCGCGCTGGGCACGGTCGCGGAGACCAAGGACGGTGTCTACACCGGCCGTCTCGTCGGCGACCTGCTGCACGGCCGCGCGAAAGCCCACGCCGTCCGGGCGCTGGCGTCACGCGAAGGGCTGAATCTCAAGCGCTGCACGGCGTATTCGGACTCGCAGAACGACGTGCCGATGCTGTCGGTCGTCGGGACAGCGGTCGCGGTGAACCCCGACGGCGGTCTTCGCGACGTCGCGCGGGCTCGCGGCTGGGAGATCCGCGACTTCCGGACCGGGCGCAAGGCCGCGAAGATCGGCGTGCCCTCGGTGCTCGGCGTCGGTGCGGTGGCCGGTGCCGTCGCGGCCGGCATGGCCTACCGGCGCCGCTGACCCGTCACACGCGTGATCCAGGCCGTGACTCGCGTGTTCAAGCCCGTGACTCGCGTGATTGGGGCCGGAACTCTCGAGTTCCGGCCCCAATCACGCAAGTGACGGCCCCAATCACGCGAGTTCCGGCCCCAATCACGCGAGTTCCGGCTTCAATCACGTGAGTTCCGGCTCTAGCCCTTGAAGACGCTCTTCCGCTGCGAAAGGCGTTTGTACAGCGACTGCTGGATCGACTCCCGCACCTGGTCGGTCAGCGTGAACACCAGCATCGGGTCATCCACGGCGTCCGCGTCGTAGGTGTCCGTGCGGATGGGCTCGCCGAACTCGATGCTCCACTTCGTCGGCAGCGGGATCGCGCCGAGCGGGCCGAGCAGCGGGAAGAACGGCGTCACCGGGAAGTACGGCAGGCCGAGCACCCGCGCGAGCAGCTTGATGTCACCCATCTTCGGGTAGATCTCCTCCGCGCCGATGACCGAAACGGGGATGATCGGCACCCCGGTCCGCAGCGCGGCGGAAACGAAACCGCCGCGGCCGAACCGCTGCAGCTTGTATCGCGACGAGAACGGTTTCCCGATGCCCTTGAACCCTTCGGGCCAGACACCGACGAGTTCTCCCTTGCGCAGCAAGCGTTCCGCGTCGGCGTTGCAGGCGAGCGTCTGCCCGGACTTGCGGGCGAAGGAGCCGACCAGGGGTACCTGGAACACCAGATCCGCGCCGAGGCCGCGCAGGTGCCTGCCGCCGGGGGCGTGGTCGTGCACGGCGACGGCGGTCATCAGCGCGTCGAGCGGCACCGTGCCGGAGTGGTTCGACACCAGCAGCGCGCCGCCGTCGGTGGGCAGGTTCTCGACGCCGAAGGTGTCGACCCGGAACCACTTCTCGTACAGCGCGCGCAGCGGCGGCAACAGCAGGGTCTCGGTGAGCTCGGCGTCGAAGCCGAACTCGTCGACGGTGTAGTCACCGGTCAGCCTGTCCCGCAGGAACCCCAGCGCCGTCCGGAGCGAGGCGGGCAGGAGGTCGGCGTCGGCCGGACGGGTCCTGGCGGGCGAGATCCGCGCCGCCCCGGGGAACTCGACGACGGGCGCGTCCGCCCGGCGCTCCTGCTCCAGCTGCTCTTGCGCTTCTTCGGACTCGCGAAGATCCCGATCCGCCTGTGCGGCCGGGTCCGGCTTCTCTCTGCCGGGGCCGTGCAACGGGATGACCTGCGCTTCAGCGCCGCTCACGTCTTCCGCCTCGCCTTCGTGAGAGTTATCGGGGGTGTTCTCGTGGGGCCTGCTCACCGGTTCCCCGCCTGCCCTGTCGCCGCGGCCACGAGGACCTTGCCGGCGAACCCTGCCAGCCTGCCTCCGTCCACCACGGGCCTGAGCCCGCGGCCGGTGATGTAGTCGTCGAACGCCTCCCGCGTGGTCCACCGCGGGGTGTAGCCGAACTCTTTCTTGAGCTTCGTGATGTCCACGACGCGGCCGAAGTTCAGCAACCGGACCTGGTCCGCGGAGAAGTCGACCACCCTCGCTCCGCGCAGGACCTTGCCGACCGACGGCACCACACCGCTGGGCATCGGCAGTTCGACCCGACCGGCTCGCCGGATCGCCTGAGACAGCGTGAGTACCCCCTCCGAGCCGACATTGAACACGCCGGGCTTGTCGTTCAGCGTCGCCTGCTCGAACACGGCCAGCGCGTCCGTGGCGTGGAGCAGCTGGATCCGCGCGTCGTAGCCGAAGACTGTCGGGACCACCGGCAGCGCGAAGTAGCGCGAGAGCACGGTGTCGATCTCGGGGCTGATGATGTTGGCGAACCGGAACAGCGTCGTCGTGATGTCGGGACGGCGGCGCATGAGCCCGCGGACGTACCCCTCCATCTCGACGGCGTCCTTCGCGTAACCGCTGGTCGAGGTGGGGATGAGTTCGGAATCCTCGGTGAAGACGGCCTGCGAGCGCGCGCCCGCGCCGTAGACGGCGGCCGTCGACTTCACCACGAGCTTGCGCACGAGCGGCGAACGCTGGCAGGCAGCCAGGAGCCGCATCGTGCCGATGACGTTGACCTCTTTGATCACCGTGCGGCGAGCGGGCCCGGCCGGATGCGCGGTGCACGAGGCGTGCACGACGGTGTCGACCTTGGCCGTGCTGATCACCTTGGCGATCAGCGGGTTACGGATGTCGGCCCGGACGTATTCAGCGTGCCCCATACGCTGCAGAACCGACTTCTGCGGGGGCGTGGTGTCGACGCCGATCACCCGCTCGAACTCCGGATTGTTGCCGAGTCTGGCGAGCAGCTTCCCGCCAAGGTCTCCCCCGACCCCGGTCACGAGCACGATGTTCGACGGCATAGGACTCCCTGCGGCTTTAGGCTGTTCTCGGACTTTTTGATCACGGGGTCCTGATGACCTTGAGCGCGGATCGATCTACCGAGCGTGCGCGTACCTGCACTCACTGGAAGCATCGCGCGGCTGCCCTTGAGATGTTACCGCTCATTAGGGGTAGTCGAGCCAGCGCTTACATGCTATTAACCCGCCGCTCGCAGAGGGGATGCGCGTCTCACTCGAATGGGCGGAAAACGTCCACCAAATGGGAATGGCCCGTCCAGAAACTGGACGGGCCATTCACCGGCTGTGTCTTACTTGCCGGCCTTCCTACGCTGAACGCGCGTCCGGCGCAGCAACTTCCGGTGCTTCTTCTTCGACATACGCTTACGGCGCTTCTTGATCACAGAACCCATAGAGCGCTCCTTCCTTCGTCGTCGGTCACGCTGCCCGGCGCAGCGTCCAACGGGTGGAGCGCACAGGCACGAGCGGTCTTCCAGGGTACTCGCGCCCCGGAAGACGCCCTCGGGCGGGCACGCTGTGCTCCGCGAAGCGGGCCTCAGCCCACGTCGAAGTACGCGCCCTGCAGATATTCGTGAACGGCCTTTTCGGGCACTCTGAACGACTTCCCGACGCGCACCGCGGGCAACTCGCCCGAGTGAACGAGGCGATAGACGGTCATCTTGGAGACCCGCATCAGCGTGGCCACCTCGGCGACCGTCAGAAACTGGACCTGACCCACTGAGGGCAGATCATCCTTCTTGTTCGACGGCATGAATCACCGTGCCCTTCGACACGTGTCGCGCCACGCGGCTTCCCCACCTGTGGTATCGACACGCACGTGCTCTCCTGAGAGTAGCGGGACACGTGTGGCTAAAGCGACGCGAGTCACCGAGATGGGCCCGTCCGACTACGCATTTCGCCCTCCGGATGCGGTAGTTCGGCGGCGAACTACCGCATCCGGAGGACTAGGCGCGGGGATCGTGGGCGCGGCCCAGCTCTGTCGAACGGTCCTTCGCGGCCTCGATGGCGGCCAGGAGCGCCGCGCGGACGCCGTGCTTCTCCAGCTCGCGGATGGCGTTGATGGTCGTCCCGGCGGGCGAGGTGACGGCTTCACGCAGCAGCACCGGGTGCTCGTCGGACTCCGCGAGCATCTTCGCCGCGCCGACGGCCGACTGGATGATCAGCTGCCCGGCGAGAGCACGGGGCAGGCCGAGCAGGATCCCGGCGTCGATCATGGCCTCGACCAGGAAGAAGAAGTACGCGGGCCCGGATCCCGACAGCGCCGTCACGGCGTCCTGCTGCGACTCCGGCACCTCGACGACCTGCCCGACGTGCGAAAGCAGGTCCTTCACCACCGCGATGTGCTCGGCGGTCGCGTGCGCGCCCGCGGAGACGGCGCTCATCGCCTCTCCGACGAGCATCGGGGTGTTCGGCATGACACGGACCACCGGGACGCCCTCGGCCAGCCTGCGCTCGTACAGGGCTGTCGGCAGGCCCGCGCAGAGCGAGACCACCAGAGACTCCTTGCCGAGCAATGGCGCGAGCTCGTCCAGCACCGGGTCGATGTCCTGCGGTTTGACCGCGACGACCAGCACGTCGGCCCGGCGCGCGGCGTCGGCGACGGTGCTCCCGTGCACGCCGTAGCGCTCGGTCAGCTCGGCCGCGCGCGCCGGATACCGCTCGGTGAACAGCAGGTCGTCGGGGCTGTGCCCGCCGTGCAGCAGGCCCGAGAGCAGGGCCTCCCCGATCTTCCCGGCACCCAAAACCGCGATCACGCTCATGCCTTTCAGCGTGCCAAACCGCGGTCAGCCCCCGGGCGCCGGGGCGAGCGCCAGCTGCCTCGCCTGGCAGACCAGCCTGCCCTGCGAGTCCACGACGACGGCGTCGGAGTCGAACCAGGCCTCGTGCACCGACTGGGACTGCACGATCACCCGCAGCCAGCCCGGCGCCGGCCGGGTGCGCAGCAACGCGGTCAGCTGCACGGTCGGCGCCCAGCCGACCCGGCCGAGGTTGTAGACCACCGGCGGGTTCACGTCGCTCGCGAGCAGCGCGAAGTACGGGTCGGGGAGACCGTGCCGGGGCCGGACCCACAGCCGCATCTTCGGCGGATCACCGATCCGGCCGTGCAGATAGCCGACACTCGCCGGATCCAGCCGGACCTCGCAGCCCTTCGCGAGGTTGAACAGGCCTTCGGACGTCTCACCGGTCACGGGCACCGCGCCGGGCGGCGGCTCCGCGGGCATGGTGGGGACGTCGGTCCACTCCGGGCGCCGCATCGGCAGCCGTCCGGTGGTCACCCTGGCCTCGACGCAGCTGCGGCCCCGCTGCTCCAGCAGGACCGCCACGACCGAGGCGCGCCTTCCGACCTTCCGGACGTCCATGCGCAGCAACACCGGCCCCACCGCGGGCGGGTGCAGGAACTCCGCGCTGATCGCCAGCGGCTCGGACGGCGGTTCGCCGCGTTCGTGCAGGAACGTGAGGGCGGCCCGCGCCATCAAGGCCATCAGGAAGCCGCCGTGCGGATGCCCGCCGATCGACCATTCGGTACGCAGTACCGCCGTGAACGTGCCGTCACCCAGTGATCTCGTCGCGCAAGCCGCGTCGAAGGAGGTTCCCGTGTCGTCGGCCGCGCTCACCGAGCACTGACCCAGGCCACGAGCCGATCCATGGGAGTGCGGGAGATCAACAAGCGCAGCTGGTTCACGGTCGGAACTTTACGTGTACCAGCGCCTCGGGCGCAGGCAGGAATGAATCTCCGCACCTGGGGACGATCTTTGTCACTGGCCGAGGTGGAACCTCGCGAACAAGAGTGACTCCGCGAGATCCCTTGACCGCTGTGCCGCGTTCGGCGAGCGGCGGGTGTTGATCTCCAGCACGATCTGTCCGGAGAAATCGCTGTTCACGAGCTTTTCGAGCAGTTCGGCGCAGGGTTCGATCCCGCGTCCGGGCACCAGGTGCTCGTCCTTCGGGAGCCCCGTGCCGTCCGCCAGATGGACGTGGGTGAGCCCGGAACCCATGCGTTCGGCGAGCGCGAGGGCGTCCATACCGGCTGCCGCTGTATGGGACAGATCCAGCGTGTAGTGGCGAAACCCTACGTCCGTAGGGTCGATCGAAGGCCGGAAGGCCGACACGCGCGACGTCCGCGAGCCGCCGGGCGGGCGGACCTTGAACATGTTCTCGACCGCGACCTCGATGCCGCTCTCCTCTTCGAGTTCGTCGACGAGGTCGCCGAACGCGTCGCCGTAGCGGCGCTGCCACCGGAACGGCGGATGCACCACGACCGTGCGCGCGCCCAGTTCCAGCGCCGCGTCCACGGACATCCGCAGGCGCACCTCGGGATCCGGCGACCACACGCGCTGGGTGATCAGCAGCGACGGCGAGTGGATCGACAGCACCGGCACCCCGGTGCGGCGCGACCAGCGGCGCAGCGCGGAGACGTCCTGGCTGACCGGGTCGGCCCAGACCATCACCTCGACACCGTCGTAGCCGAGGTCGGCGGCCATCTCGAAGGCCACGCCCGCCTTCAAGGGCCACACGGACGCGGTCGAAATCCCCACCGGAATCTGCTGAACCATTCCGGCATCCTTCCCGAGGCCGCTAACGCGCGACCAGCAGGAGTGCGGCCGGTGAGACCGTCACCACCAGCCCCACCAGCACCGCGAGCACCGTGGTCTGCAGATCTTCCGCCCGGCGGATCTTCCGGACGATCCACACCAGCGCGACGATCACCAGCAGCGCGGCGACCAGCGCGGCGGCGGGGATGTTCACCCACAGCCAGTTGAAGCCCAGCCAGACCCCGGCGCCGCCGACCACGCCGAGGGCGAGCTGGCCGGCCAGCGCCAGCCACTGCTTCCCCGGTGACGCGTTCTCGGCAGGTGCCTCGGGTTCGACGTCATCGACGTCATCGACGCTGCCGTCGGCCCGGTCGTCTTCGTAGTCGTCCTCGTACTCGTCGGCGCGGTAGCCGTAGTCGTCGCGGGCGAAGTCCGGGCCGCCGTCGGGGTACGCCGGGTCGGCGAACTCGCTCTCGTACTCGTCGAGGTTGTCCTGCCGTTCGCGGTCGTCGAGCGAATGCGGCGGCACGAACGGCATCGGCGCGGGGTGCCCCATGGTCGGTGGGCCCGCGTCGAACTGGTCCTCTTCGGCGTCGATGTCCGGTTCGCCGGGCGCGACCGGGGGCGGGATCGGCGGGATCCCGCCGATCTCGGTGTCCTCGGACTGCACCTTCTGCCTGCGCTTGCGCCAGCCGGCGAGCCCGGCGGGCGGTGCCGCCGGTTCGGCGGGCGCGGAACCTTCGGAATCGACCCCGGTTTCGTCGCCGACCGCGGCGAACTGCTCCGTGCTCGGCTCGGCCTTCGGCTGCGGCGGGCGGGCCGCAGGACGACGGCGCCGCGCCGGCTGGGCGGGCGGGGTCTGGAACGCGCCGCTGGCCATCGGGCCGGGCTGGTCCTGGACGTCTTCGGGCGGGGCGTCGGCCCCGTCGAGCCTCGCCGACAAGCCGGCGGACGGGGGTCCCGCGGGCGGCTCGGGCCGACGGCGGACCGGCGGCACCGCGCCGCGGGTCTCTTCCGGGCCCGCGGGCCGCGGGCGGCCACGGGGAGGCAGGCCTTCGGAGTCCGGCGGACGCTGCTGGTAGCCGGACTGTTCCTGGGGCGGAGTCGGCCGCACGAACTGACCCGACTGCTGTGGAGGCTGCGGCGGACGCTGCTGGTAACCGCTCTGCTCTTGCGGCGGCGCAGGCCTCACGAACTGACCCGACTGCTGCGGAGGCTGCGGCGGACGCTGCTGATAGCCGCTCTGCTCCTGCGGCGGCTGCGGCGGGCGCACCGGCGGCGTCTGCCGGGTCGGGGCCGCGGCGTTCGGCGGCACCGGCAGCGGCGCGGAGTCCTGGGGCTGCGGCGGGAGCGGCCGTGCTCCGGAGTCCTGGGGCCTTGAACGGCGCGGAGGACGGTTGGGCGGCGGCGGGGTGTCGCCGGACACCCTGTCGATGATCGCCTGCGGCGCGGTGTCGCTCACCGACGGCGCGCGTCGGCCACGGGGAGGCTCGGGAGCCTCGTCCTCGTCGTCGGCCGCGCGGCGTCGCCTGCGGCGGCCGCCCTCGGGCTGGGCTCCATGCTGTGCGAGCAGCTCCGCCACGGTCTTCTGTGGCTGGCCGCTCTCTGTCTCGTCCGTCATACCGTGCTGTCCAATGCGCGCTCCGGCCGTTGCGAACCGGCACACGACGGGGCATCGGCGGCGTCGCGCGCGCTATCCACCGTCATCCGCATTTCCGTCACCTCTTCACCGTGCCCGTTCTCCGTCGACTAAGTCCAGTCGGGCGCTGCCGCCCACAGTCTCGTCCGCACCGTTCGAATGGTCCAGCCGTCGAAGGATGACACCTTCTCGCAGCGCCCACGGACAGATCTCCAGTTCTTCCAGGGAAAGCGCCCGCATGGTGGCTTGTGCGACGAGCGCGCCCGCCACCAGTTGGTGCGAGCGGCCGGCGCTGACCCCTTCGAGTTGTGCCAGGTCATGGGCGGTCATCCGGGAGATGAACGCGATGAGCTGGCGCAACGCGGTGTCGGTCAGGGTACGGCGCACATGCGGCCCGCCCGCCGACGGCGCCGCTCCGGTCAGCCTGGCGAGTGACCGGAAGGTCTTCGACGTCGCCACGACACGATCGGGTTCACCCAATTTGGCGACCTTCTTCGCGAGCGGGGCGAGTTGTTCTTCGAGCCACGCCGAAGTCGCGATGAGCTCCGAGCGGGTCGGCGGGTCGTGCTGGAACCGCGTCCGGGTGGTCCGGCCCGCTCCCAGCGGAAGCGATTCGGCCAGATCCGGCTCCTCGTCGCGGCCCATCGCGACCTCCAGCGAGCCGCCGCCGATGTCGAGCACGAGCAGCTTTCCCGCCGACCAGCCGAACCAGCGGCGGACAGCGAGGAAGGTGAGCCGGGATTCGTCGATCCCGGAAAGCACCTTCAGCTCGACGCCGGTCTGTTCGTGGACCTTCGCCAGCACCTTCGGGGCGTTCTTGGCTTCGCGGACGGCGGAGGTGGCGAACGCCATGACCTCTTCGCAGCCGAGCCTGGCCGCGGCCGCCTTCGCCGATTCGACCGCCCGGACGAGGCTGTCCGCGCCCGCGCGGCTCAGGTCACCGTTGCGGGTGATCTGCTCGGCGAGCCGGAGGACGGCCTTTTCGGAATGCATCGGGGTCGGGTGGGCGCCACGGTGGGCGTCGACCACGAGCAGGTGGACGGTGTTGGAACCGACATCGAGTACCCCTAGGCGCACGAGCGTCTACGGTACCCGCCTCCACGTCAGGTCACGAAACCGTAACCGTGTTTATCTGTCGAGCGCTGACGGAAACCTGCCGAAGGGGCGCCGGATCGCACACAACGTCACGTTGCGTTTGCAGGCGCCCCTTCATCAGGTTTCCGTGGGCCTTCGGCCCAAAAGAGGGCGCTCGACGGTGAAGTCTTCGTCGGGCGCGGAGCGCCCTTGGGAAGACCCCTGGGTCAACCGAGCCTCGGTGATTTAAGTCTCGAAGCCTCGGTGGTTTAAGTCTCGAACTTGTAGCCCAGGCCACGCACGGTGACCAGGTGCCGCGGCGAACCCGGGTCCGGTTCGATCTTCGACCGCAGGCGCTTCACGTGGACGTCGAGCGTCTTGGTGTCGCCCACGTAGTCCGCGCCCCACACCCGGTCGATCAGCTGCCCGCGGGTGAGCACGCGGCCCACGTTGCGCAGCAGGTATTCGAGCAGGTCGAACTCCTTCAGCGGCAGGGAGACCTCCTGGCCGTCGACGGTCACCACGTGCCGCTCGACGTCCATCCGCACCGGCCCGGCGGTCAGCACCAGCGGCGCCAGATCACCTTCGGAGCCCGGCTCGCCGCCGCGGCGCAGCACCGCCCGCACCCGCGCGATGAGCTCGCGGGCCGAGTACGGCTTGGTGACGTAGTCGTCGGCGCCCAGTTCCAGCCCGACGACCTTGTCGATCTCGCTGTCGCGAGCGGTCACCATGATCACCGGCACCGCGGAACGCTGCCGGAGCTGCTTGCAGACGTCGGTGCCGCTCATGCCCGGGAGCATGAGATCCAGGAGGACGATGTCGGCGCCGTTGCGGTCGAACTCCTCGAGCGCCTGCTGCCCCGTCACGGCGACGGCGGCGGTGAAGCCCTCTTTGCGGAGCAAGAACGCGAGCGGGTCGGCGAACGACTCTTCGTCCTCGACGATGAGAACCCTCGTCACAGGTTTCCTCCATGGTCGGGGCTTTCTTGCCCTGTTGCCACGAGACGGGGTGTCCGCTCGGGGGTCTTCTCCGGCCGGGATGCCGGCGGAGCCTGTTTCGGCGCCGCGGCCGGTTCGGCGCCGATGTGCGCGGGGATCCGCAGGGTGAACGTCGACCCGGTGCCGGGACGGCTCCAGAGGCCGACCGAACCGCCGTGGTTGGCGGCCACGTGCTTGACGATCGCGAGCCCCAGCCCGGTGCCGCCGGTCGATCGCGACCGCGCCTTGTCCGAGCGGAAGAACCGCTCGAAGACGCGCTGCTGCTCGTCCTCGGCGATGCCGATGCCGCGGTCGGTCACCGCGATCTCGACCTTCCCGTCGACCAGCCGTCTGCTGATCGACACCGGGCTGCCCGCCGGCGAGTACGCGACGGCGTTCTCCAGCAGGTTCGACAGCGCGGTGACCATCAGCGTCCGGTCACCCTCGATGAGCAGCCCGCTGGCCGAGTCGGTGGTGATGGTGATCTCGGCGGATTCCGCCGACAGCGTCGTCCGGCCGAGCGCCTCGCGGACGACGGCGTCGACCTCGACCACGTTCAGGTCGGGCAGCCGCTCGGCGCCCTGCAGCCGCGACAGCGCGATCAGCTCGGTGACGAGCTGGCCGAGCCGGGTCGATTCGCGGAGGATCTTGCCGCCGAACCGGCGGACCTCCTCGACATCCTCCGCGGCGTCGAGGACGGCCTCGGTGAGCAGCGCGATCGCGCCCACCGGCGTCTTCAGTTCGTGGCTGACGTTCGCGACGAAGTCCCGCCGGACGGCTTCGAGGCGGATCGCCTCGGAGTGGTCGACGGCCTCGACCACGGTGAACCCGTCGCCCAGCGGGCGAACCTCGCCGAGGACGGCTTCGGGCTGACGGCCCCTCGCCTCCAGCGGGGACAGGTCGATCTCCATCGGGTCGTCGGTCTCGACCACCTGCTCGGCGGCCTTGCGGGCCCTCGGGTCGGCCTGGTTGACCTTCACCAGGCCCAGCTCGTAGGCACGCGGGTTGTGCAGGACCATGTCCCCGAACTTGTTGAGGACGACGACCCCGTTGTTGCTGGAGCGCACGAGGCGTTCGAGCAGTTCGGCCACGGTGGGGCCGGTCGGGCGCCGCTCCTCGCGGCGGGCGCGGCCCCTGGCGATCAGGAAGCCGACGACCACACCGACGATCAGTCCGCCGACGGCCAGGGCGAGTGCAACAGGCGTGGTCACAGGGGAATCGTAAGCGTGCGGGTAGCCTTTTGGCCTAGTCCCGGCCGCGTACTCGTGATGCCTATGACACCTGGGGAAGCCCTGTTCGCCTGCAGGTCGGCCGCCGTTCACGTGGCCGACCCCTGGCCGAGATCTCCTGGGTGAGGCGGGTCACCCGGAACGGGGACCTGGTCGGTGGCCGGTGCCCGGATCCCGACTTTCGTCGTGACTATCCGGGCGGCGATCGTCCCACTCACGGGCGAATAGCGACGTTCCCGTCACGGCTGCCGGAGAATGTTGGAAGACTGTCGCCGTGGAACTCGTCAGTGACATCTCCCTGATTCGCGGAGAAGAAGAGCTGCTCGACCGGACGGCTCATCTGTTCGTCGCGGCGACCGACATCGCGTGCGCGGCCGACGACCTCTACACCTGGGCGCTTTCCCGGCCGTCGCTCACGCGCCAGGGCGAGCGGCTGCTGTCCGGCAAACGGGTCCGCAAGCTCTACCGCCCCGGCGTCCTGCTGAACGAGCAGACCGCGCAGCACCTGCACCACCTCTCCGGTCTCGGCGCGCAGATCCGGATCGGCACCGAGGAGATCAACGAGACGATCCTGCTCGACGAGCGGGTCGCGATCATGGCGGGCGACGAGGGCAAGGAGGTGCGCTCGTACAGCGTCATCTCGCGCCCGGAGCTGGTCCAGGGCATCTTGTCGCTGTTCGAGACCGCCTGGCTGGCGGCCGCCACGCTGGAGACGTTCGACGCGCGGTTCGCCGACATCCGGATGGAGACCCCGCAGATCCTCGAGTTCCTGACCACCGGCTGCAAGGACGACAAGGCCGCGAAGAGCCTCGGGATGGGCGTGCGGACCTATCAGCGGCGCGTCTCGGAGCTGCTGGTCGCGCTCGGCGTGACTTCGCGGCTCCAGGTCGACGCGCGGGCTCGGGAACTCGGCCTCTTGTGAGGCGCTGGGCGGGTTTCGCCGTGCTGCTCGCGCTCGCGGGCTGCACCACCGGCGTCTCCGGCACCGCCCGGCCCGAACCGGAAAGCCCGCCCGCCAACCTCGCACTGGTCGATCCGTCGCGGACGGCGTCGGTACTGAAAGCGGTGAAGACGGCCACCGAAGCGGTGTTCTCCTACGACAGCACGGCCGCGCCCGCCTACGACAAGGCACTCGCCGAGAACCTGACGCCGGGCGCGCGGGACGAGATCGCGAAGCTGTTCTCCGAGGTCCGGAACTCGCCGGAGCCGATCAAGCTCGTGACGCGGGTGATCGTCTCGGCCGCCGTCGAGCAGACGCCGGACAAGACGCGGGTGCTGACCGTGCTCGACCAGAGCAGCACGAGGGCGGGTGGCACCAGCAAGGGCATCGCGTCGGTGCTGCTCGCGACGGTGCGCGAGGGCGAACGCTGGCGCATCGGCGAAATCAAGGTGAACCCGGCCGGATCGCCGCTCGCTGCGGAGAAACCAGGCGCGGGTGACCGGGCGCTCGCACGGGTGCGGGACTCGGCCCGTGACGGCGCTCTGCGCGCCGCTGAGGTCCTGCTGAACGTGAACCCTGCCGATCCCGAAGGCAGCTACGCCCGCTACGAGTCCGTCTCGACCGGAGAGCTGCTGACGGGCTTCCAGCGGGACAAGGCGGCGCGGATCGCCCAGTTCCGCGCGGCGGGCACGAAGGCGTCGATGGCGCCGAACCCCGCTGTCGGGGTCATGGAGGTCGTGGACGACAAGGCGAGCGTGCTGCTCTACGCGGCGACGGACGTCACGGACGCGGCCGGACAGACGACGAAGAAGTACCTGCCGATCGTCCTGCGCCTCAAACGCCTACCCGAAGGCTGGAAGGCCGCCGGGATCGAGTCCGTCCAGGCTTTGCCCTGAGCTCGGCAACCGTGCCCAGATGTCATGAAAGGGTCGTTCAGGACATTTTTTGTCCTGAACGACCCTTTCATGACACTCGGGGAGCTTCGGTACGGAAAGGTCAGCGGCCCTGGTTCGCGACGGCGGCCGCGGCTTCCTTGGCGGCTTCCGGGTCCAGGTAGGTCCCGCCGGCGGTGACCGGCTTGAGGTCCTCGGTGAGGTCGTAGCGCAGCGGGATGCCGGTCGGGATGTTGAGCCCGGCGATGGCGTCGTCGGAGATGCCGTCGAGGTGCTTCACCAACGCCCGCAACGAGTTGCCGTGCGCGGCGACCAGCACGGTCTTGCCCGCGCGCAGATCCGGCACGATCTCGGTCTCCCAGTACGGCAGCAGCCGCGCGACGACGTCCTTGAGGCATTCGGTCAGCGGGGCGGAGTCGCCGAGGTCGGCGTAGCGCGCGTCGCCCGCCTGGCTGAACTCGTCAGCCGGGTCGATCGGGGGCGGCGGGGTGTCGTAGGAGCGGCGCCAGAGCATGAACTGCTCCTCGCCGAACTCGTCCAGGGTCTGCTTCTTGTTCTTGCCCTGCAGCGCGCCGTAGTGGCGTTCGTTGAGACGCCAGTCGCGCTTCACCGGGATCCAGTGCCGGTCGGCGGCGTCGAGCGCCAGGTTCGCGGTCGAAATCGCGCGGCGCATCAGCGACGTGTGGACGACGTCCGGCAGCAGGCCGGACTCGGCGAGGAGCTGCCCGCCCTTGCGCGCCTCCTGCTCGCCCTGCTCGGACAGCGGCACGTCCACCCAGCCGGTGAACAGGTTTTCGGCGTTCCACGTGCTCTGCCCGTGACGCAGCAGCACCAGAGTCCCAAGCTCAGCCATGGGGTTCAGCCTGCCAGAGAGAGCGGAAGCGCCGGTCAGAGGGCCGGGATTGCGCTTTCTTCTACAGAGAGTGCGTTACCCGCGAGTAACACCTTCACCCGTCCAGAAGACGGGTTGCCAACAAGTCCAATTCCCCGGCAATCAGGCTGCACTCCGTTATCCCGGTTTTCGAAGTTCACTCGAACGGAGTAACCGGTAGTCTTGTGATTACAGGTGGAGATCTGACAGGTTGACTAAGTCCCGCGCGGCCGGATTCCACGCACTCCCCGGCTCGACGCGGGTGACGACCGCGACTCGTCTCCCCCCTGCCGAGTCGCGGCGCCCGCCGGCCCCGTTGGCATCCCCCTCGTCACCGGGTCCACCTTGGCGGGAACTTCAGCGGGGCGGCTCGAGATCGCGACTCCCCCCTCCCTCGAGCCGTCCCGCCTGTTCATTTCAGTCCAGCGGAGGCGCGGACGGCAGCTCCGAGGCGGTCGCCATCGCCGGTTCCAGCTGACGGCGCCGCTTGCGCAGCCACCACACCAGCGCGGCCGCGGGGATACCGAAGACCAGCAGGAAGGGCGCCATCGCGCCGAGCACGGTCAGCAGGCCGCCGCCGAAGGTCAGGAACGCGTCCCAGCCGTTGGCAAGGCCGCCGAAGAACCCGCTCCGGGCTTCCTCCTCCGCCGCCGCGACCGTCTCCGCCTTCACCTGCAGCGAGATCGTCGACATGGCGACACTTCCGGCCAGGCTTTCGCGGCGCTTCTGAAGCGACTCGAGTTCGGACTCACGGCTCGTCAGCTCGCTCTCCACGGAGGCGATCTCGGACACCGAAGTCGCCCTCGCGAGCAACGCGCGGATGCGCTCGACGCTCGCCCGCTGGGTGGCCAGCCGCGAATCGACGTCGACCATCTGGTCGGTCACGTCCGTCGCGGTGACCTCCCGCCGGACCTGCTTCCCCAGCTTCCCCAGCTGGTCCAGCACGCCGTCGAGGCGTTCGGAGGGCACGATGACGTTGACCGACGCCCGCTTCTCCTGGGTGCTCTCCTGCCCGGTGTAGCCGGCGGCGGCCTGGGTGATGACGCGCACCTGCGAGAGCACGTCGGCGACGTTCGGCGCGGTGAGCTCCAGGCTCGCCGTGCGCACCAGCTTGCGGTCGGCGATCCCCGGCTGTGCCGCGGGCGCCTTCTCCTGACCCGCCTTGCCCGCGCTGTCGGTGGCGCCCTTGTTCGGCACGCCCTGGTTCGGTCCGCCCTGATTCGGCACGGCCTGCTTCCCGTCGGCCGTCATCGGCATCGCGGCGGATTCGCTGTAAGGCTCGCTCGCCGAGCAGCCCGCCAGCGCCAGCGCGGCGCCGACTACGGCCACCCATCTCAATCGTTTGTACATCGGTCCATCTCCCTCCAGTGCTGCGGAAAGAGACGGAACCGGGTTCAGGCCGGTTGCACCATCCGGGTCACGAGTCGGTCAAGGCCCCTGGTTCGTGCCCGTTCGAAGGCTCGACGAGATGTTTGAACGCCGCCAGGTTCGCGAGCGACTCTCCACGCGAGACACGCCAGTCCCATTCGCGTTTGATCGACTCGGCGAACCCGAGTTCCAGCAGCGTGTTGAAATCGCCGTCGGCGGCTTCCAGGACCTGTCCGAGGATCTTGTCCAATTCGGACTCGGTCACCGTGTCCAAGCCGAACCGGCCAACCAGGTAGATGTCGCCCATCGCGTCCACGGTGTAGTGCACGCCGTAAAGCTTCGCGTTGCGGCGCAACAGAAAGCGGTAAACGTCCTCATGGGACTCGTCGGGGCGGCGGCAGACGAAGGCTTCGACGGCGAAGGCGTGGTCCCCGGCGACCAGCCAGCAGTTGGTCTGCAGCTTCTTGGTACCGGGCAACGTGACGAAGTACTTCCCCTCGCCGCGCCTGTCATACTCCAGGCCCGCGTTGTCCAAAGAGGACCGCAAGGTCTCGTCGAGCGTCAAACCGCCACCTCCGCGCGCTGTTCGAGGGCACGCCGGAACGCGCCGGTCGCCTGAGCGTACGTGTCCAGCAGGCGGTCGGTCGTCCGGCGCCAGGAGAAGCGCCGCGCGTGGACGACGGCGTTGGCCGAGAGTTCGGCACGCCAGCCGGGCCGCAGCGCGACGTTCGCGAGCGCGCCCGCCCAGTCCTTCGGATCGTGCGAAGGCACCAGCAGCCCGGAAACACCGTGCGGGACGGCGACCGGCAGCCCGCCGACCTCGGCCGCGATCACCGGTGTCCCGCAGGCCTGCGCCTCGAGCGCGACCAGCCCGAACGACTCGTTGTAACTGGGCACGGCGACGAGGTCGGCCGCGCGGTAGACGTTGACCAGCGACCGGCCGGGCTGGGGCGGCATGAACCGGGTCTGCTCCTCGATCCCGAGGGAGACGGCCAGCTCGCGCAGGGCCTGCGGCTGCTCCAGCCCGGTCCCGGACGGGCCGCCGACGATCAGCACGACCAGCCGCGACGCCAGCTCCGGCCGCTCACGCAGCATCTCGGCCGCGGCCAGCAGGAGGACGTCCGGCGCCTTCAACGGCTGGATCCGGCCGGCGAAGGCCAGCACGATCGCGTCCTGCGGCAGGCCCAGCGCGCGGCGCGCGGCCGACCGGGAACCGGGGGTGAAGCGGTCGAGGTCGACGCCGGGCGGGATGGCGTGCACGGCGTGCGGGTCGGCGTCGTACAGCTCGATCAGCTCGCGGGCCTCGACACGGGTGTTCGCGACCAGGCAGTCCGCCTCGTCGACGACCTGCTGCTCACCGATCACGCGAGTGCGCGGCTCGGGGGTGTCGCCCTCGGCCAGCGCGGCGTTCTTGACCTTGGCCAGGGTGTGCGCGGTGTGCACCAGCGGGACGCCCCAGCGGTCGCGGGCGAGCCAGCCCGCCTGGCCGGAGAGCCAGTAGTGCGAATGGATGAGGTCGTAGTAGCCCGGCTCGTGGAACGCCTCGGCCCGCAGCACCCCGGCGGTGAACGCGCACAGCTGCGCCGGCAGCTCGTCGCGTCCCAGCGGCTCGAACGGCCCGGCCGGGATGTGCCGGACCAGGACGCCCGGCGCCAGCTCGGCGACCGGGGGCTGGTCCGAGGACGTCGCCCGCGTGAACACCTCGACCTCCACGCCGCGGCGGGCCATCTCGGTGGCCGTCTGGCTCACGTAGACGTTCATCCCGCCGGCGTCGCCGGTACCCGGCTGTTCCAGCGGAGAGGTGTGCAAGGACAGCACCGCGACGCGCCTGGGCGCGGCATCGAACCCGTGCAGAGGGATCGTCACCTGGTCAACACTCCTGAAGTCCTACTGATCGGCGAACCCGCGCAGCAGTTCACCGAACTCGTCCGCCGCTTCGGCGAACGGCAGATGCCCCACCTCAGGTAACCAACGCACGACGGCACCCGGAATCTTCCCGGCCGCGTATTCCGCCGACGTCGGATCGATCACAGCGTCCGCGAGACCATGGACGATCAGCGCCGGTTTGTCCAGATCGCGAAGAACATCCTCACTCCCGACGTCGCGCCGGAACAGCGCGGAACGCACCGCGGGCGGCGTGGAGAGGCAGGCGCCGAGCAGCGCCTGGGTGAGCGTGCCGGACACCGGGGAGGCGGTCATCCCCGCGCTGAACTGCACCAACGCGGGAATCGCGACCGCCGGATCGTCCGACAGCACCGCCGGGATGGCCTCGCGCATGGCGGGCCCGACCTTGCCTCCGGGCCGGTTCTTGCCGATTTCTGTGATCGCGCCCACAAGGACGACGCCACCGAGCCGGGCGGAACCGTGCACCCGGAGGTAGTCGGCGATGACCAGCCCGCCGTAGGACCAGCCGACGACGATCGCGTCGTCACCGGCGAAGTCGAGGACGGAGGCGAGGTCTTCGGCCCAGACACGCGGATCGTCGTAGCCGGCGGAGGGCACCTCGGAGTCGCCGTGGCCACGCAGGTCCATCGCGACCAGGCGGAACCGCTCACTGAGCGCGGGGTCCGCCAGCTGCGGCGCCCAGGCCCGGGAGGACTGGGCCCAGCCGTGCACGAACACGATCGGGCGGGTGTTCTCGGCGCCCTCGACCCACAGGCCGATGCGGGTCCCGCCGTAGCCGACTACCTCGGTCTTCATGCCTCGCACTTTAGGAGGTCGGCCGGGGTGGCCCCTACCCGCCGGAAGTGGCGGTAAGCCGCGGGCTGGGTGGGTCGTGAGTGGCGATTCAGGTCAGGGCCAAGCGTGCCTTAGGTACCTGGCTGCGCTTGATCCCTGTCCGTGAAGGGCCCTTCACCTTCCCAAGTACATGAAGGCCCCCTTCCTTGCGCTAGGCGCAAGGAAGGGGGCCTTCATGTACCTCAAGCGAGCCAAGCGGCGGTGAGGCGTCGATACCGGCGCCCTGACCCGCTACTTGACCGCGGAGAGGGCCTTCCAGGACTTCCAGTCGTAGAACCAGTTCTTGACGTCCGATTTGGTCGGACTGCCCAGTTTCGAACCGGTGATCTCGACCGGGTCGCCGACCAGCGCCGAGTCGAAGTACTTCTTCGCGTCCGCCTCGAGCAGGTTCACGCAGCCGTGCGAGGTGTTGGACTTGCCGATGTTCGACGCGTTGTCCTGGTTCTCGTGGATGTACTCGCCGTTGTTCGAGATCCGGCAGGCCCACTTCTTGTTGACGTTGGTGTAGCCGTAGCGCGCGTTGTCGAACCGCGCGGTCGGCTCCTTCGACATCACGATGAACGTGCCGTTGGGGGTGTTCCGCTGGACGTCGCCGTCGAGGCCGTTCGAGCACGGGTAGCTCGCCGACTCCGCGCCGCCGCGGTAGACCTTCATCGTGTGGTCGGGGGTGTTGACCTTGACCACCTGGTTGCGGCCGATCTTGAACTTGGTGGTGACGTCGGCCTTGCCGTACGCGCCGCCGCCGAGCGCGACGCCGTAGAGCTTCGCCTCGACGTTGACCGTGATGTTGGCGGGCCAGTACTCCTTGGGCCGCCAGTCGACCTGGGTGTCCGAAAGCCAGCCCCAGGAGCCCTCGACGTCCTTGTCGGTCTTGACCTTGAGCGCCTTCTCGGCGGCAGCCTTGTCCTTGACCGGGGACGCGAACTTCACGCTGATCGGCATCGCGACGCCGACCTCGGCGTTGTCGGCCGGGTTCAGCGTGGCGCGGACCTCCTTGGCGGGCTTGAGCGTGGTGAAGGAGCCCTTGAGCTCGGCGGGCTTGTTGTCGCTGCCGGTGGCCTTCGCGGCGTAGGTGTACGTCTTGCCGTAGCCGAGGACCTCGGAGCTGGTCCAGGTGAGCCCGTCGGCGGAAAGTTCGCCCTTGACGTCCTTGCCGCCGTCGGCGGTGACCTTGACCTCGGTGAGCTTGCCGTCGGCGACCTTCACGACGACCGGGGTCACCACGGGGGCGTCCTTGGCGTCGGCGGCGGGTTCGGCGGTGATCTTGGCCAGCGGCGCGGCCTCCTGCTCCCCGCCACCACTGCTGCCTTCCGGCTTGGCGTTGCCGCCTTCTTCGCTGGAGCAGGCAGCGGCCAGCATGGCCGCGCCCGCGGCGAGCGCGGCCTTGAACACCGTGCGCCGTTCGATCACCGTGTACCTCCCATGAAGATCCCCGCCCCCACGCGAGCTTCTACCCGCTCAGCGCTGGGATCCATTCCGACGTTACCCGCGGCGACGGAACTCACCCTCGCCCCTCGGAGTGATAGACGCACGAAGACGGCTCGGGGTTGTTCGCGATTTTCCGGTTTGCATAACGAAACGCCTGGCACGCGGGTCGTGGCTAGAGCGAGCAGTTGATGAGCAGAGGCTCCGGGTGCAGCGAAACACCGAAGCGGGCCTCGACGCCGTCGCGCACTTCGCGCGCCAGAGCGAGGAGATCCGCTGTCGACGCTTTGCCCCGATTGGTAAGCGCGAGTGTGTGCTTCGTCGACAGCGAGACCCGGCCTCCGGGCCCCTCGTGGCCCTTCCCGAACCCTGCCCGCTCGATCAGCCACGCCGCGGACAGCTTCGTGCCGCCGGGCGCCGGGTACTGCGGCACGCGCACGTCCTCGCCGACGACGTCCACGATCCCCGCCAGCACCTTCGCCAGCCGCGCCTCCCCGATGATCGGATTGGTGAAGAACGAGCCCGCGCTCCACGTGTCGTGGTCGTCCGCGTCCAGGACCATGCCTTTGCCGCGACGCAGCACGAGGACCGCTTCGCGTGCTTCGGCCACCGGGACACGATCACCGATCTCGACGCCGAGCGTGCGGGCGAGTTCGGCGTAGCGGATCGGGGCCGAGAGGCCGTCTTCGGTGACCTTGAAGCGCACTGTGAGCACTACGCCCGCGTCGGTCCCCTTCAGGATCGACGTGCGGTAACCGAACCCGAGCTCTTCGGCGGTCAGCGTGCGAACCTCGCGGGAGGCGCGGTCGTAGAGGTCGACCGAGACCAGGGACTCGGCCACCTCGCAGCCGTACGCGCCGACGTTCTGGATCGGCGTCGCGCCGACCGAGCCGGGGATCCCGGAGAGACATTCGAGCCCGCCGGCGCCCTCGGCGACCAGGCCCTCGACGAAACCGTCCCAGTTCTGCCCCGCCGCGACCTCGACGAGATCTCCGTCACGGGTCCAGCCGGTGTTGCCGACCTTCAGCAGCGCGCCCTCGAAACCGTCGTCGGCGACGACGAGGTTCGAGCCGCCGCCGAGCAGGAGGATCGGCTCTCCGGCGTCGTCGGCCTCGCGGACCGCGTCGACCAGGGCCTGCGCGGTCTTCGCCTCGGCGAAACGCCGCGCCGGGCCACCGAGCCGCAGCGTGGTGTGATCGGCGAGGGCGGCGTGCTGAGTCGGAGTTTCGGCAGTGCTCACGCCCGTGAACGGTACTGTCTGGCGCCATGGCCTCCCGTATCGAGCACCGCTCAGCGTTCTCCGCAGACCTCGCGACCACGTTCGACGCGGTCGCCGGCGAGGAGGCTCTGCGGGCCAGGCTGGAGCAGATCGGCGGCGACGACGCGGAGCTGCTGGAGTACGTCCCGGCCGAGGACGGCGTGCGCTACAAGCTGCGTCAGGGCATCAGCTCGGACAAGCTCCCCTCCGCCGTGCGGACGCTGCACCGGGGCGACCTGATCGTCGAGCGCGAGCAGACCTGGAAGGCCTCCGGAGCCGGATACACCGGCGCCGCGACGGCGTCCGTGCAGAGCGTGCCGGGCGAGATCACCGCGAAGACGTCGCTGACCGGCGAAGGTGAGCAGACGACGCTGGTCAACAGCGGCGAGGTCAAGGTGCGGATCCCGTTCGTCGGCGGAAAGCTGGAGAGCGTGATCGCCGAACAGGTCACCAAACTGCTGGAACGCGAGGCGGAGTTCGTCGCGAAGTGGCTGGCCGAGCGCTGAAGCCGGTCGGGGCACCGACACGCGGGACGACCAACCCCAACCGGCTGCGCCGGGTGGACCGGTGGCTCGCGCGCGACCCGGCCGTGACGCGGCTGCTGCGCCGCGCGGACGCACCGCTGGTGGTCGACCTCGGCTACGGCGCCTCCCCGGTGACCACCGTGGAGATGGCGCGGTGGCTGCGGTCCGTCCGCCGCGACGTCCGGGTGCTGGGCCTGGAACTGGACGCCGAACGGGTCGCCGTCGCGCAGGCCGCCGTCGACAAGCCGTGGCTGGACTTCCGGCGCGGCGGGTTCGAGCTCGCCGGGACGCGGCCGGTGCTGGTGCGCGCGTTCAACGTGCTGCGCCAGTACGACGAAGCCGAGGTCCCGGGGGCCTGGTCGCTGATGCTGGACGCGATGGCACCCGGCGGTCTCCTGGTCGAAGGCACCTGTGACGAGATCGGACGGTTGAGCACCTGGGTCGCGGTCGGGCACGACGGGCCGCGCGCGCTGACCCTGTCGGTCCATCTCGCCAGCCTGGAACGTCCGTCCACAGTGGCCGAACGCCTGCCGAAGGCCCTCATCCACCGCAACGTCCCCGGCGAACGGGTCCACGAGCTGCTGTCCGCTCTGGACGTCTGCTGGGCGACGGCGGCGCCGCACCAGAACTTCGGTGTCCGTGCCCGCTGGGCGCATACCGTGCACCTGCTCACCGGCCGGGGCTGGCCGGTGCTGAACCGGCCGTCGCGGTGGCGGCTCGGCGAGCTGACCGTGCCCTGGTCCGCCGTCGCACCGAGTGACCGCGGACTGGTCCCTTAGCGGGAATTCACCGGTACAACCCCACTCCGTCACCCCGTAGCGACCTGCGGTGATCACCATGGGACCGTGGAACTGCTGGAGTACGTCACCGAGCTGCTTCGGGGCACGCTGGGATCACCCTGGCTGTGGGTGATCGTGTTCCTCGTGTCCGGTTTGGACGCGCTCCTGCCGTTCATGCCGAGCGAGACGACGGTCATCACCGTCGCCGTCCTGATCGGCCCGGACTTCCCGCAGCTGGCGCTGCTCGCGCTGGTCTCCGGGCTCGGGGCCTGGGTGGGCGACTGCCTCGGCTACACCGTCGGCGCCGCCGCGGGCCCGCGGGCGCTCGCCCGCCTGCAGCGTGGCCCGGACGGGATCCGGCGCTACGAATGGGCGAAGATCCAGGTGCGGCGCAACGCCGTCCTGCTGATCCTCGCCGCCCGCTACCTGCCCGGTGGCCGGGTCGCGAGTGGCCTCGCCAACGGCAGTCTCGGCTATCCACCGGGCAAATTCGTCTGGCTCGACGCCGTCGGCGCGAGCATCTGGGCGGTGTACAGCGTCCTGATCGGTCTCGTCGGCGGAGCGGCCTTCGCGGACGAACCGGAGAAGGGCCTTCTGCTGTCTTTCGCGCTCGGACTGGTGCTGGTCGCGGCGATCGAGATCGGGCGGCGGGTCCGCGTCCGCATCCTGACCCGGCGCCGCGCGGCGGCCGAGAGCAGCGACAATGGTTTGTGTGTCGAACCCTGAACGTCGCTATGTGATCTCTTTCGGCTGTCCTGACCGCACCGGGATCATCGCCCGGATCTCGGGTTTCCTCGCCGAGCACGGCGGCTGGATCGTCGAAGCGGCGTACCACACGGATCCGGACACCGGCTGGTTCTTCACCCGCCAGGTCGTCCGCGCCGACTCGCTCCCGTTCGACGCCACCGAACTCCGCACACGCTTCGCCGAGGTCGCGAAGTCGCTTTCGGCCGAGTCGAGCTGGCAGGTCAGCGACTCCGGTGAGCGGCGTCGCGCGGTGATCCTCGTCTCCAAGGCCGGGCACTGCCTCTACGACCTCCTCGGCCGGGTCGCGTCCGGGGAGCTGGACGTCGACGTCGCCGCGGTCATCGGCAACCACGCGTCGCTGGGCGACATCACCCGCGCCCACGGCATCCCGTTCCACCACGTCCCGTTCCCTTCCGGCGACGCTGCGGCCAAGGCGGCTGCGTTCGCCGAGGTGCGGAAACTGGTCGACGAGCACGACCCGCACGCCGTCGTCCTCGCCCGGTTCATGCAGGTCCTGCCCGCCGAACTGTGCGAGGCCTGGGCAGGCCGGGCGCTCAACATCCACCACAGCTTCCTGCCGTCGTTCGTCGGCGCGCGGCCGTATCACCAGGCCCACGCGCGCGGGGTGAAGCTCATCGGCGCGACCTGCCACTACGTCACCGCCGACCTCGACGCGGGCCCGATCGTCGACCAGGACGTCATCCGCGTCGACCACGGCGACTCGGTCGAGGACATGGTCCGCAAGGGCCGCGACATCGAAAAGGTGACGCTGGCGCGCGGGCTGCGGTGGCACCTCGAAGGCCGCGTCCTGGTGCACGGTAACCGAACTGTCGTCTTCTGATGATTCACTGAGGTCATGGGGACTTCAGAGATCAAAACGATCGAGACGCTCGATGCGCTGCGTGAGCACCTTGGCCACCCGGCCGAGCGGACGCGAGGGAAGATCATTCCCTTCATCGACCAGCACGCGCGCACGCTGATCGACCACTCGCCGTTCTACCTGCTGGCGACGGCGTCGTCAGACGGGACCTGTGACGTCTCCCCGCGCGGAGACCCGGCGGGTTCCGTGAAGGTGCTCGACGACAAGACGCTCGTGATGGCGGACAGGCCGGGCAACAAGCTGCTCGACAGCCAGACCAACATCCTCGACAACCCGCACGCCGGGCTGCTGTTCCTGGTGCCGGGCATGAACGAAACGCTGCGCATCAACGGCCGCGCGAAACTGGTCGCGGACGCGCCGTTCTTCGACGACCTCGTGGTCAAGGGCAAGCGCCCGGCGCTGGCGATCCTGATCGAGGTCGAAGAGCTGTACATGCACTGCGCCAAGGCTTTCCTGCGGTCCGCGCTGTGGAAGCCGGACACCTGGCCGGAGCGCTCCAGCCTGCCGACGGCGGGGCAGATCTTCCGGGACCAGATGAAGCTGGACGTCACGGCGGAGGCGCTGGACGCCGCTTTGACCGAAGGCGCCCTCACGACGCAGTACTGAGCCCCCGCGCGTGTTATGAATGGGACTTTCATCGCAAAATTTGCCATGAAAGTCCCATTCATAACATCGGGGAAGCGGGTCAGACGCGCACCAGCATCTTGCCGGTGTTCGCGCCGCCCAGCAGGTCGAGGAAGGCCTGCGGCGCGTTGCGGATACCGTCCACAATGGTCTCGGAGTACTTCAGCTCGCCGGAGGCGACCAGCGGCGCGACCTCCTTGACGAACTGCGGCTGCAGCGCGAAGTGGTCGCCCACCAGCATGCCGCGCATGGTGAACCGCTTCGCGATGATCGACGCGAGGTTGCGCGGCGCCGCGGCCGGTTCGGTGTTGTTGTAGACCGAGATCATCCCGCAGATCGCCATCCGGCCGTGCAGGTTGATCGAGTCGATGGCCGCTTCGAGGTGGTCGCCGCCGACGTTGTCGAAGTACACGTCGATGCCCTCGGGCGCCGCCGCGCGCAGCTGCTCGATGACGGGGGCGTCCTTGTAGTTGAACGCCGCGTCGAAGCCCAGCTCGTCGGTCAGCCACTTGACCTTGTCGTCCGTGCCCGCGCTGCCGATGACGCGCTTCGCGCCCTTGAGCTTCGCCAGCTGGCCGACGATGGAACCGACCGCGCCGGCCGCGCCGGACACGAAAACGGTGTCGCCCTCCTTGAACTCCGCGACGTCGAGCAACCCGGCGTAGGCGGTGAGCCCGGTCATGCCGAGGACGCCGAGGTACGCCGTGACCGGCGCGGCCTCGGGGTCGACCTTCACCGCGTGCTTGGCGTCGACGACGGCGTGCGAACGCCAGCCGAGGCCGTGCAGCACGATGTCGCCCGGCTCGAAACCGTCCACGGTGGACTCGAGCACTTCACCGACGGCGCCGCCGTGCATGACCTTGCCGACCTCGTACGGCTCGGCGTAGGACTTCGCGTCGCTCATCCGGCCGCGCATGTACGGATCCACGCTCAGCACCTGGTTCCGGACCAGGATCTGACCCTCACCCGGCGTCGGGATCTCGACGTCGGCGATCTCGAAATTCTCCAGCGTCGGGACACCGTGCGGACGGGAGGCGAGCCGGATCTCGGTTGCGTTCACGAGGTAACTCCAAGTCTGTTGCGAACCTCAAGCGGGGCGATCGCCCCGTATTCACGACGGGTACAACGAGCTAACCGGGGCGACCATTCCGATTGTGGCGAGCGCTACACGACCTCGGCGAGCTTGCCGAGAACTCCTTCGTAGATCCGCTTGAGGCCACCGGGCGCGAAGGTCTTCTCGAAGAAGCCGCCGATGCCGCCCGCGCCGTCCCAGCTCGTCTCGATGCGGACGAGGCTGCCCTCGGGCACCTCGCGGACGGTCCAGGTGGTGACCATGCTGGAGTTCGCGTCGGTCTCGACGAGGGTGCCTTCGGACGGCTCGGACACCGTCGCGGCGACGTCACGCACACGCTTCGACGTCGCCTGCAACTTCCAGCTCGCCTTCGTGCCCGCGCCGACGCCGCCTTCGGTGACCTCGTAGTCGCGGTAGTGCTCGGTCAGCAGCTTCGGCCGGGTTTCGGCGTAGTCCGCGACGAGCGCCCTGACCTTGTCCGCCGGCGCCTCGATGGTGCGCTCCGCGACGGCCGTGACCTTTCCCATCCCACTCCCTTTCACCCGTGTTGCAAGACAGCGTCCACGATTCCACCGCCGGGCGCAGGAGGAGCGAGCGCCCCCGCCGCCAGAGGCCGTGAGGGTGGGCGTGACTCGCGTGATCAAGGACGTGACTCACGTGATCAGAGACGGAACTCACGTGATTAGGGACGGAACTCACGTGATTGGAGGCCGCACTCAGGTGTGCGGCGCCCCGTCACCCCCGGCCCCGGATGCCATGAAAGGTCCTTTCCTTGCGAATTTTGCAAGGAAAGGACCTTTCATGGCGTGCGCGGGGGTCAGATGAGGGACTTTTCCTTCAGCCAGTCCTTCGCGACGTCGCCCGGCTTCTCGCCGTCCGAGTCGACGCGCTTGTTCAGCTCACGCAGCTGCACGGTGTCGAGGGCCTTGCTCACGGCGTTGACGGCGGCCGCGAAGTCGGCGCCGCGCTCGTCGAGGACCTTCTTGTTCACCGCGGGCACGACGTTCTCGGTCGGCACGATGGCGAGGTCGTCCTCCAGCGCCACGAACTGCGGGTCGCTGACGAGCGGGCTCACCGAGTCGACCGGGATGACGGTGACCTTGCCGGACCGCAGCTGCTCGACGCGCGGGCCGGCCTCCTGCACGGTCTGGAAAGTCGCCTTGAGCTTGTAGACGTCCGTGAAGCCCTTGAAACAGGGAAGCCGCTTCTCGCACTCCGGCCCGCCCGCGACGATGAGGTTGTCGACCTTGGACAGGTCGCTGATCTTCGCGAGGCCCTTCTCCTTGGCGAGGTCGGCCTTCACGATGTAGGTGTTCTTGTCCTCCGCCGGCGAGTAGTCCAGCAGGCCGATGCCGTCGGCCTCGAACAGCTTCTTGAGCTGCTCGTGCTCGCCCGCCGCGTCCTTCGCGGCGTCCTTGCCGAAGCCGGTGGTGATGGCGGCGCCCTGGTACTCCGGGATGAACTGGAGTTCGCCGGACTTCAGCGCCGGGTAGATCAGCTCGCGCGAACCGAGGTTCAGCTTGCGGGTGATCGGGTAGCCCTTGGCCTCCAACGCGTTCGCGTACAGCTCCGCGAGGACAAGGCTGTCGGTGAAGTTGAAGGAGGCGACGACGATCGGTGCCCCGCCCTTGCCCTGCGCGGCCGGGGCCGCCGCGTCGTCGCCACCCCCACAGGCGGTCATACCGAGGACGGCGGCGGCGAGCACCGCGCCCACTCGAACATTCCGTGTCCAGCGCACGTGCACACACTCCTATGACTCGTTCAGAGGAATGGACAGTATCTCCGGGTCACGACAGAATCCACATTTTGAGAGTTCCGCCCCGTGCGCTCCCAGAGAACGGAATCGGGCCGTCCGAACGGGGTAAGGTCGGCCGGTGCGAGCCTCCTCCGTGTTCCCCGTACCCGCCCAGGGCGGGCGGCCGCTGTTCGAGTGGCGGTGGGTGGACCGTCACCTCGACGAGATCTTCGAGCGACTCGGCGAGCACGTGACGCTGACCGCGGTGGCGCTGGCCATCGGTCTGGTGGTGTCTATCGGTGTTTCCGTGGTTTCGCTGCGTCGCCGGTGGTTCTACGCGCTCGCGCTGGGCACGGCCGGTTCGCTGTACGTCATCCCGAGTCTCGGCGCCTTCGCCGTGCTGGTGCCCTTCACCGGCCTGACGTCCTTCACCACTGCCGTGATCCCGTTGGCGACGTACACGTTGCTGATCCTCATCCGCAACATCGTCACCGGGGTCGAACAGGTGCCCAAGGAAGTCCGCGAAGCCGCGATAGGCATGGGTTTCACGCGTGCGCGGTTGCTGTGGCAGGTCGAACTGCCGCTCGCGCTGCCGGTGGTGATCGCGGGCCTGCGCGTCGCGGCGGTGACCACGATCGGGCTCGTGACGGTGACTTCCATGCTCGGCAAGGGCGGGCTCGGGTACTTCATCCGCAACGGGATCCAGACCGCGACGCCGAACTCGACGTCGATCATCGTCGGTGTCGGGCTTTCCGTGGTGCTCGCGGTCGTGGTGGATCTGCTGCTGTGGCTCGGGGGGCGCGCGCTCGCGCCGTGGTCGCGGAAGGCGGCGTCGCGATGAGCATCATCGACCAGACCATCGAGTGGTTCGGCGAACCGAACCGCTGGAGCTGGACGGACTCGGCGGGCGTGCCGTACCGGACTGTCGAGCACCTCCAGTTTTCGTTGCTGGCACTGGCGATCTCGGCCGTGCTGACGATCCCGCCCGCGTTGTGGCTCGCGCACTACCGTCGCGCGCAGTTCCTCGCGACGAGCGCGGTCAACATCGGCCGCGCGATCCCCAGCTTCGGGCTGGTGATCCTGTTCTGGTTCCTGGCTTCCCGGCTCGAAGTCGACACGACGTTCTGGCCGCTGATGCTCGCGCTGGTGGCCTTGGCGCTCCCGCCGATGTTCACCAACACCTACGCGGGCGTCATCCAGCTGGAACAGGAAACCGTCGACGCCGCGCGCGGAACCGGTTACCGCGAGTGGCAGATCATGCTGCGCTTGGAGTTGCCGCTCGCGTCGCCGGTAATCCTCGCGGGGGCCCGTGTCGCTTTCCTGCAACTGGTCGCGACCGTCGCGATCGGCGCGATCGTCAACGACGGCGGCGGCCTCGGACGGTACATTGTGGACGGTTTCGCGCTCGGGGATCCGGGCCACGGCGAGATCCTGGCGGGCGGTATCGCCGTCGTCGTACTGGCTTTGGCGTGCGAGGGCGTTTTCGCGCTCATCACGCGTTGGGTGACCCCGCGCGGGCTGGCGATCCAGTCCCGCGCGGACGCCCGAGCCTGATCCTCGGTTCTAGTCGAGAATCCAATCGCCATAGGTGTTGCGAGAGCGGCGGTTTGCGTCAGATCAAGGGAGCGCCGTCACCGAGTTCGCCGTCAGAACGGCCCGAATCCCCCGGCGGGAAACGCGGCGACAAGAGCAGTCACTTCCGGCCCCAATGACCGATCCTCGGCCACCGGAGGCACCAACTCCCGCAGCCGGTCGTAAGCCGCCCGAAGTCCGGGCGCCCCTTCCCCGGACGCCAGCCACCGCGCCTGCGAACCCGTGATCAGCTCGCAGGCCGTGATCGCGGACATCCGCGCGCAAGCGTCGCGAAGCTGATTCCCCGCCGCCCAAGCGAACGCCTGCACGTCTTCCTGCCCGGCGGATGTGTCGACGGAGCCCAACGTCGCGGGCGTGACGAGCCGCCGCAGCGCGTGCAGTTCGCCCACCGCGCGTTTGTGCAACGGCACCAGCCCCGCTTGCGGCCCCGGATCCTGCGTCAACTGCGCGGGCAGGCCGCTGAACCGCTCGTCCAGCAACCGGTGCGCCCGCTGCACGCTCACCTCGCCCAGATGTGCCAGCGCCGCTGTCACCGCGTCCATCCGCAGCCCGAGTTCGACGGCGTGGAAACCCGTCGTGGACACGAATTCGCCGTCCAGGAACGCCGGGGAGTCGGTCGGCATCGAGCGTCGCAGGACCTCGTCCAGGTCGTCGGCGACCCGCGTCAGATGGGCGATCGCGCGCGGAGCGACCCGGACGGAAACGGGCGCCTGCACGACCTCCGGACGTTCGACGGCACCGCGGATCAGTTCGCTCACTTCGAGCAGGACCGAGCGGAGAACCTGGTCGTCTCCCGCCAGCGACGGACGGTAGACCGCTTGCGGCGCACCGAGAACGTCGATCGCGATAGCCGCGGCCAGCGTCTGGAGGCCGACGAGCCGCCGGACCTCGGTGAGCGCGAAGGCGGCCAGCGTCTCGGCCAGTGGCGAGCCCTGGATGAGCGTCGCGCCCTCCTTGAGGCCCGGCTCGTACGGCTTCGCCAGCACCTCCGACGCGGGCGTCTCGACGCCGTCCACCAGCACGGTCCCGACGCCGAGAAAGGTCTGGAAGGCGTGCGCCAGCGGGATGATCTCGCCGGCGCTGCCCAGTCCCGTCCTCGGCACGGCGGGCGTGAACCCCTCGTTCAGCCTGTCGACGAGGAACGTCACCAGCTCCGGGCTCGCCCCCGCCTCCGGCGCGAGCAGATCGCGCAGGCGCACCAGCAGCAGCCAGCGCACTTCCCCGGCCGAAAGCCAGGGTGGGCCACCGACGGCGCGACCGATCAGCAGGTTCCGCTGGTGCGCGCCCGACGCGGGCGAGGCGACTCCCGCGAGCCGCCCCATGCCGGTGTTCACGCCGTAGACGGGGCGATCGGTCAGCGCGTCGAGGACGCGGGCGCGGTTCTCGCCGAGCCTCGCCGGCAACGCGGGATCGAGCTCCAGGAATCCGGCTTCGAACGCCGAAGCCAGCGCGAAATCCTTTGTGGACAGCCTCACTCGACGGGGCGCGCGAGGTCGTCGATCACCTCGGCACCGGGAAGCGAGGCGAGCGCCGAGCCCGAGATCAGCAGTTTGCTGCCGCGGATCCCGCTCCCGATGATCAGTTCGGGCTCGTCGGCGACGCGCCGGTCGATCAGGATCGGCCACGAGTCGGGCAGGCCGACGGGCGTGATGCCGCCGTACTCCATGCCGGTGATCGAGACGGCCTCGTCCATCGGGGCGAAGGACGCTTTGCGGACGTCGAGACGGCGTTTGATCACACCGTTCACGTCGGCGCGGGTGGTGGCAAGGATCAGAGCGGCGGCGAAGCGGACCTCACCGGCACGTTTGCCGGCGACGACCACACAGTTCGCGGACGCGGAAAGCGGAGAGCCGTACGCCTCGCAGAAGGCGGCGGTGTCGGCCAGTTCGGCGTCGATCTCGGCGACACCGAGGGCGTCGGGATCGGACAGGGCGGCGAGTGCCTTGGCGACGGGCTCGGCGAGCAGGTCCGTGCGCGAGGGGGCGGGGACGACGGTGAGGCTTCCGGCGATGGTCCAGGTAGTCACGTCGCCACCCTAATAATCACCAGTTGCGGCCGCCGCGTTGCACCTCGATGAGCTTGGGGCGGACGTCCACGAGGTAGACCAGGACCGCGACCAGTGCGGGCAGCCACAGGATCATGCCGCCGCCGTAGAACTGGAAGAAGGTCATCACGACGGTGGCCCCGCCGGTGATGAGCATCCAGATGGGTTTGGTCTTCCGATCGGCGGCCGAGTACGCGTCCGAGCGCTGGCGCAGCGCATGCACGAAAGCGAACAGCCCCGTCAGTGCGCCGCCCCAATGGATGGCGATGAGGATCCAGGTGGCAACGAGCACGACGTCAGCTTACGTCAAACCGGGCGAATGACCCGGGCCCCTGGCACCGAAGCGGTGCCAGGGGCCCTGAGATCACGCGGACCTTACTTCTCGGTCGTCTTCGGCGTGGTGGCCGGCTTCTTGGCGGCCGGGCTGGTGGTGGTGCGGCGCGCGGCCGGGGAGGTGGTCTTCGGCGCGGTCTTGTTGGCGACCTTGCGCGAAGCGGAGCGGGTCTCGTGCGCCAGGTCGTCGCCGAGCTCCTCGACCTCGTCGGCGATCTCGCCCGCGACCTCGGTCACCTTGCGGGCGGTCTTCTCGCCCACCGAGCGGGTGCCCTTGGTGACCTTGCCGAGCACGGTGTCGAGGCGCTCACGGGCGTCGGTGGTCGCACCCTCGACGCGGTCCTGCGCGGTGCTCAGCGCGTCTTCGAGCTGCTCGATGGCCTTCTTGACCTGCGGCTGCGCGGCGATCTTGTCCCACGCCTGCTCGCCGGACTCGGCCAGCTTGTTGTACAGCTTCAGCGCGGCTTCGGTGTACTCGTCGATGACCTTGCGCAGCTCGGCCGGGTCCAGCTTCTCGCGGATGCCCTCGACGTCGTGCGGGAGCTCCTCGATGTTCTTGCGGGCGGTCTCGCCGCTCTCGACGACGCGCTCCTTGGCCTTCGCCACAGCGTCGACGACGGCCTGGCCCGCCAGGTTGCCGGCGCCCAGCGCGGCCAGCAGCGGGGTGCGGACCTGGTCGAGGGCGGTGTGCTTGCGGTCGGTCTTGGTGGCCGTGGTCATGCTGACTCCTTGGATTCGGCGGCTTCTGTTTTCGGTGACGCTGCGTCTTCGTTCTTCGCCCGCGCCGCCTGCTCTGGCTTCGCGGCGGCGTTCTCGCGGCGGAACGATTCGTAGACGTCGAGCAGGACCTGCTTCTGCCGTTCGGTCAGCTCGGTGTCGGCGCGGATCGCGTCGCCGACCGGGCCGCCCGTGGGCAGATCGAGGATTCCCGCTTGCACGTAGAGCGCCTCGGCCGAGATTCGCAGGCCCTTGGCGATCTGCTGCAGGATCTCCGCGCTGGGTTTGCGGACCCCGCGCTCGATCTGGCTCAGGTACGGATTGGACACTCCGGCGAGTTTCGACAGCTGCCGCAAGGAGATCTTCGCGTTGCTGCGCTGCAGTCGGATGTACCCGCCGATGTCGGAAGCGATGTCCGCGACCTTCTCCATCGGTCCGCCCGACGTGGGCTGATCCCGGTTGGTGTCTGCCATCGGTCACCTCCTCGCGACGTCTTCAACGCTACGCGCGAGTGCTAGCTATTGCAAGCACTCTGCTTGCAACCATCGGGTGTGTTGGTGCTCACCCGGCTACCGTGGAGGGATGTCGAACGCGACGCGGCTGCGGCGGCGCCTCGTCGAGCATCTGCTCGCCGAGGGCGTGCTGCACGACGCGCGCTGGATGACCGCGTTCCGCACCGTGCCGCGGCACGTCTTCCTGCCGCGCTTCTTCGTCCCGGCGGCGAACGGCTGGGCCGCGATGGAGCACGGCGACGACGAGTGGCTCCGCCGCGCCTACTCCCCCGAAGTGCTGGTCATCCAGCTCGACGACGATTCCGGGCTCTGGGAACGGGCGCGCTATCTGGGCGCGCAGCCGGGGACGCCGACGAGTTCGTCCAGCCAGCCGTCGATCATGGCGATCATGCTCGAAGAGCTCCGGGTCGCCGACGGGCAGCGCGTCCTGGAGATCGGCACGGGCACCGGCTACAACGCCGCCCTGCTGTGCCAGCGGCTCGGCTCCGGCCTCGTGTACACAGTGGACATCGACCCGGAACTGGCCGACGCCGCGCGCAAGCGGCTCGCGGAGGCCGGGTACGCGCCGTCGTGCGCAGCGGCCGACGGTGCCGAAGGCTTCCCGGCAGGCGTCCTCTACGACCGGGTGATCTGCACGTGCTCGGTGTCGTCGATCCCGCCCGCGTGGCTGGAACAGACGGTGCCGGGCGGGCTGATCGTCACGACGCTGAACCGGCCGATCGGCGGCGGGCTCGTCCGGATCGTCGCGGGCGAAGGCGCGACGGGCCAGGGGCGGGTGCTGGCGCGCGACGGTCGTTTCATGCCGCTGCGCGCGCACCGGTTCAAGCCGTCGAGGGTGCCGGACGGCGACGTCGTCTGGCGGCCGACGCCGCTGCCGATGGGAGTGATCACCGAAGTCCGCAGCCGCTTCGAGTTCTTCGCCGGGCTTCAACTCCCCGGCGTGACGGCCTTGCGGGAAGGGCCGCGCACGGCGCTGGTCCATCCGGACGGCTCATGGGTACGGCATCGGCATGCGGACGGCCGGTTCGAAGTGGCCGAAGGCGGCCCGCGGCGGCTGTGGGAGGGCGTCGAAAGCGCGTATGAGGACTGGCTCGGACTCGGTGAGCCGTGGCGGGACCGGTTCGGGCTCAGCCTCGACGGCGAAGACCAGGTGATCTGGCTGGACTCACCCGAGGGCCGCGTTTGGCCCTTGTGTCCCTGAAAGCAGGCTCCGCACCCACGTCTCGACGTGGTCGACGGCGGCGTCCACCGGGATGTGGGTGGTGTCGAACACCTCGACAGGCGGGTCGAGCGACGGCGCTTCCCGTTGCAGCCACTCGTTGAATTCCAGCATCTCCTCGACCCGCTCCTCGTCCCACTCACGCCAGGCGGGCCGCGCCAGCAAACGCTTGCGCAGCGCGTCGGGCTCGCTGACGAGCGCCAGGTAGTGGATGCCGGAGAAGAAGACGCGCTCGGGCAGCCGCTCGAATTCGGGCGGCGCGACGGTGCCGCAGAGCACGACCGGGCGCCCGTTCTGGTGCAGCATCGCCGCCATCCGCAGCCAGGTCGAGCGGAACGCGGGATGGCCGGGGACGTCGTCGCGCAACGCCCCGGTCCACAACACGTCCTGCTCGACCACGAGCGCGAGATCGCCGAGCCGTCGCGCCAGGAGCGGCCCGACCGTCGACTTGCCCGCCCCGCTCGGCCCGGTCAGCGCGAACAGCGGGAGCCGCCGGAACGGCCACCGGTGCGCGCATTCCGCGCACACCAGCAGCCCGCTCTCGACTTGTGGCCGTTCGGCGCGATCACCGCAGGCCGGGCAGATCTTGAGATCGAGGACCACGGTCAGTCGAAGAGACCCTCGAGGAAGCCGCCCTTACGACGCTTGCCGTGGTGGCCGTACCCGTGCGGGGAGTCCGCGTAGCCGCCACCGCGGTAGCCCTTGGGCGAGTCGGCGTGACCGCCCCGGTAGCCCTTCGGGGAGTCGGCGTACCCGCCGCGGTGCGGTCGGGGGGAGTCCGGACGGCCGTAGTGCGGCGCCGGCGCGTGCCCGCCTCCTCCCTGGTACGGCGGGGGCTGATGCCCGCCGTAGTACGAGTTCTCGGCACCGGCGATGGCTTCCAGCTCGCCCCTGTCCAGGAAGATGCCGCGGCATCCCTGGCACTGGTCGATGTGGACGCCGTTCTTGTCGACGGTCTTCATGACGTTCTGACACTTCGGACAAATCACGTATCAGAGATTACGCATTTTTCGCGTCCGAGGTCAGCAGGCGCACAAGCAGAACGGGTGCCCCGCCGGATCCGCGTACACCCGGAAGGTCTCCGGCGAGTCGTCGAGCAGCTTCGCGCCGATGGCCAGCGCGCGCACGTGAGCGGCCTCCATGTCGGTGACGTCGAGGTCGAGGTGCGCCTGCTGCGGGTTCTCGGCGGACGGCCACGCGGGCGGACGGTGGTCGGGCACGCGCTGGAACGAAAGCCGCGCGCCGCCCTCCGGGTTCCGCAAGGTCACCCAATGGCCGTCTTCGGCGACTTCGGCCGCCTTCCAGTCGAGCAACTCGCGGTAGAACTCCGCCAGCGCGACCGGGTCCGGGCAGTCGAGCGCCACCGCGCCGAAGGTCGGTACCGCACCCATGGTTCAGCCTCCCAGATGATCGAGTAACCAGTGAAGCGATTATGCGGGTTATCGGAGCCGATGACAACAGGTCTCGCCCGTACACTGGGCGAGGTGAACACCGACGCGTCCCTGGTGGTCGAGTTTCTGAACACGGTGAACGTCGAACGCGGCACCGACCTCCTGGACGATCTGGAGACCTGGCAGCGCTGGGCCCGGGACCACCGGCTGCGCGCGGACACCCCCGCGGCCGCGCGCGAAACCCGGGACGCGCTGCGGGCGGCGATCGGCGACCCGCGGCTGCCGCGGCTCGGCCTGCGTGCGCCGGCGGAGATCGTCCTCGGCCCGGAAGGCCCGGTCCTGGTCTCGGAAACGGTCAGCGAAGCGGTGATGGCGGCCTCGACCCGGCTGACCGTCCTCGGCGACTGGATCCGGCTCAAGATCTGCCCGGCGGACGACTGCCTTTGGGCGTTCTACGACGAATCGCGCAACCGGTCGAGGACGTGGTGCTCGATGCGGGCGTGCGGGAACCGGGAGAAGGCGCGGGCCTGGCGGGCACGGACGGCGGACGTCTCGACCTGACTTGCCTGGCACGACGGGTCGCCGACCTGCGGAAAGAGAGCAAGGGACCTTTGGTATCGCCGGCGATCAGCGGGGGTGTGTGGAAATAGGGACGTTGAGTGTCCCTATTTCCACACACCTGTCACCGGGTGTCACGACTTCCGGTGATCTGTGAAAAGAGCGCGAGGGATCTTTACTGTCGCGCCCGTCGCCCCCGCGTCAGTCCAGCGCCTTCACGGACCTTCCCGAGCACCTCCGGCCGAACGTTTGGGTCGGCGACGACCACAACTTCTGGGGTCACCCACCCCCGAGTTACCCCCAGGGGTTGTGCACACCGTTAGGCCAAAGACGTGAAAAGCTGTGGATAACCCTGGGGATGACTCCACTTCCTGTGGACAACTCCCGGCGAGGCCTCCGGAGTGTGGTATACGCCGAAGACTCAGAAGAGCAGCTGCGCGACCGCGTAGATGACCACCCCGGCGAGCGCGCCGACCACCGTGCCGTTGATCCGGATGAACTGCAGATCCCGGCCCACCTGGAGCTCGATCTTGCGCGAGGTCTCCTCGGCGTCCCAGCGCTCCACGGTGTCGGTGATGATCGTGGTGATCTCCTGGGAGTAGTGGGTGACCAGGTAGGCCGCCGCACCCTCCACCCAGTTGTCCACCTTGGACCGGATCTGGTCGTCGGAGACCAGGCGCCCGCCCAGGGTTTCGAGGCCGGTGCGCACGCGGCGCCGCAGCTCGCTCGACGGGTCCTCGGCGGCGTTGAGCAGCATGTCCTTCGCCGTCGCCCAGGCCGAGCCGATCAGCTTCTGCACCTCGTCATGCCCCAGCATCTGGGCCTTGACCTGCTCGGCGCGCGCCATCACCTCGGGGTTGGTCTGCAGGTCGAGGGCGAATTCGCCGAGGAACTTGTCCAGCGCCAGCCGCATCGGGTGGTTGATGTCGGTCTTCACCGCCCACACGAAGGACAGCACCTCGCCGTAGACCTTGTCCGCGAGCATCCCGTCGACGAACTTCGGCGACCAGCTCGGCGCCCGGTCCGAGACCACGCGCAGCATCGTCGTGTGGTTGTCCCGCACCCATTCGTAGGCGCGGTCGCACATCAGGTCCACCAGCTTGTGGTGCGCCCCGTCGGCGAACACGCCTTCCAGGATCTTGCCGAGCGGCGGGCCCCACGGCTTGTCCACGATCCGCTTGACCACGGCCTGTTCCATGATCGCCTGGACGTCTTCGTCGCGGAGCACCTTGACCGCGGCCCGCACGACTGTCGCCAGCTCGGACGTCACGCGTTCGGCGTTGCGCGGCTGCGAAAGCCAGCCACCGAGCCGCTTCGAGACCTCGACCCTGCCCAGCTTCTCCCGGACCACGGACTCGGACAGGAAGTTCGAGCCGACGAAGTCACCGAGGCTGCTGCCCAGCGCGTCCTTCTTGTTCGGGATGATCGCGGTGTGCGGGATCTTGATCCCCAGCGGATGCCGGAACAGCGCCGTCACCGCGAACCAGTCGGCGAGCGCGCCGACCATCCCGGCTTCGGCGGCGGCACGGACGTAGCCGACCCAGCCCGGCCAGCCCGCGGCTTCGGCCCAGCTGGCCAGCAGGAAGATCACCGTGGCTCCGAGCAGGAACGACAGCGCGACCATCTTCATCTTGCGCAGGCCGCGGCGCTTTTCCTCCTCGGCGGCGCTTCCACCTGGCGGATCGGCTGGGGTCACCTTGGCGGGCGTCAGTTGCTCCACACGGCCATTGTCCGTGAGGATGGCTGATCGTGCGCGAACCTGTCCTCGTACCCCGCCTCCAGCCCTTCACCTCGACCATCTTCGCGGAGATGACGGCACTGGCCGTCCGCCACGAAGCCGTCAACCTCGGCCAGGGTTTCCCCGACACCGACGGACCCGCCGGAATGCTCGACGCCGCCAAGAACGCGCTGTTCGGGGGTGCGAACCAGTACCCACCGGGTCCGGGGCGCCCCGAGCTGCGCGCGGCGATCGCACGCCATCGGCTCCGCTACGGCGTCGAGTACGACCCCGCCACGGAGATCCTGGTCACCGCCGGTGCCACCGAGGCCATCGCGGCGTCGCTGATCGCGCTGACGCAGGCGGGCGACGAGGTCATCGTCATCGAGCCGTACTACGACTCGTACGCGGCCGCTGTCGCCATGGCGGGCGCGGAGCGGCGCGTCGTCGGCCTGGTGGAACGTGACGGCCGGTTCGCGCTGGACATCGACGGCCTGCGGGCCGCGGTGACCGGCCGGACCAGGGCGATCCTGATCAACTCGCCGCACAACCCGACCGGCACCGTGTTCACGCGCGCCGAGCTGGAAGCCGTCGCCGCGCTCTGCGTGGAGCACGACCTGATCGCGATCACCGACGAGGTGTACGAGCACCTGGTCTTCGACGACGCCGAGCACGTCCCGCTGGCGACCTTCCCCGGCATGCGCGACCGCACCGTGTCGATCTCCAGCGCGGGCAAGACGTTCAACTGCACCGGTTGGAAGATCGGCTGGGTCTGCGCGAGCCCCGAGCTGGTCGCGGCGGTGAAGGCGGCGAAGCAGTTCATCACCTTCGTCTCGGGCGGCCCGTTCCAGCCGGCCATCGCCCACGCTCTGGACCACGAACTGCCGTGGGCCGAGGACCTGCGCACGAGCCTGCAGGGCAAACGGGACCGGCTCGCGGCCGGCCTCGCGGAGGCGGGGTTCGCGGTGCGGCCGACCGCCGGGACGTATTTCGTCTGCGTCGACGTCCGCCCGCTCGGCTTCGAGGACGCCGCGGAACTGGCCTGGGAGCTCCCCGAACGGGTGGGCGTGGCGGCCGTGCCCGTAAAGGTGTTCACCGATCACCCGGACGAGTGGAAACATCTGCTGCGTTTCGCGTTCTGCAAGCGCAACGAGGTCATCGACGAAGCGGTCACCCGATTGCGCAAACTCCGGTGACTCGTCCGATGTCCTTCACGCCCAGCCGCCCTTTTCGAGGGACCGTCTGAGCCGGTCCAGGCACCGTCTTCGCACCCTGCCCACACTGGCCGGGCTGATCCCCAGCTCCCCCGCGAGCTGGGCGTAGGACAGCTCCGGCCGGTGTGCGAGCAGCCACATCAGGCGCCGGTGCACGTCCGGCAGGCGATCGACCGCCGCCCAGAGCGCGCGGTCACGTTCGGCGCGGACGACCTCGGCCTCCGGGGTCGGCTCGCTGTTCGGAGCCATCCCGGTATCCGGGAGCGGACGCGGCGTTTCCCGCCTGTTCCTGGTGATCATCCGGAGCGCGCGGCGCCGCGCGGTGGTCGTCAGCCAAGCCCCGAGCTTCGCTTCGTCGCGTAGCGCGCCCGGCGCGCGAAGCAGTTCCAGCCAAGCTTCCTGACAGACGTCCCTGGCGTCGGATTCGGTCAGGCGATAGGTCTTCAACGCGCCGAGCACCACGGCCGAAACCGCTTTCACGTCCCACATCCCGGACTCTCCTCTCCCGGCGGCTCGCGTCCGCCACGTCGATCACCGAACGCGACTTCGACGGCACGCACCGCAGCAGGGATCCGGAAAAGGTCAGGTCACCGAGGATTTGAGTAGTTCCACCCGGACCCGGATGGCCGCCGGGCACACACCGAGAGTGATCAACTTCGGTACTCCATGCACCGGAGCCGATTGCGTCGTTCCGCCTAACGGGCTGGATCAGCGGCGGCTGAAGTGAAACACTCCCCTCCGGTGCTAAAACTGGCGCAGCCCCGGGGGACCTGCGACCTGACCGGAAGAGACCCCAAGCAAGATCGAACTCACGGCGGAGAACGTGGGTTTCCGGCGGACGGTGGTGATTGCTGTGAGCGGTGCGGCAGTCGTGTCCCGTCACGGCCTCACCTCCCCGAAGACCGGCTTGCGAATTCTTTTCGCGGGCGGGCTCGCGGTCACGGGCTGGCTTCTCGGCGCCGTCCTGTCCACTCCGGCTTCGGCCGAAGAACAGGCCCCCGTGACGCCGGAGACCTCTGTGGTCCAGCCCGCGAACGACGCGGAATCCGGGAAAACGACTACTCCAAAAGAGTCCACTTCGGACTCCGGCGCGGTCGAGGCCACGAAACCCGCTGAGGCCACCGAAACCCCGAAGACCGAGGCGCCGAAGGAAGAGCCCGCTCCTGTTTCGAGCCAGGAGCCCGTGGCTGCGTCTTCCGAGAACACCGCATCTTCCGAAAGCATCGTCGAGGAAAAGGCCGTTTCGAACGCGAGTTCCGTCGAGAAGACTTCTTCTCCGGAGCCGTCGAAGAAAACCGCGAAGCCCCAGGCGTCCAGCGGTTTGCTGGGCGGCCTCCTCGGCGGCGTGCTGGACCTCGTCGCGAACACGGTCGGCGGAGTCGTCGAAACCGTCGGCGGGGTCGTCGGCGGAATCGGCGAACACGTCGTCGAGCCGATCGTCAAACCCGGTCCGTGCTGCGGATCGAGCAATCCGGTGCTCCTGCCGGGCACCGGCGGCGTGCTCGACCCCGTCTTCGGCGGCGGTTCGGGGCAGTCGGCGGGCGGCTCGGTCACCATCGCCGTCCCGGCCAAGACGGCCACGCCGGCCGTGCCCGCGCCGAACACGCCGGACCCGCGTCCGTTCGTCCCCGCCGGGACCCCCGCTCCGGCGGCGGCCACCCAGCAGAACCACCGCGTCACCCTGCCCGTCCAGGTCAAGGCCGATGCCCAGGCCGCTCCGGCCACGCCCACCACGTCCGACACGCACGCGTCCCGGGACGGCGGCGGCTCGGGCGGCGGCGGTGGCCTGCCGAGCACCCCTGTGGCCCCTGTCGCGCCCACGACGAGCGCCCAGCCCGGGCACGACAACTCCGGCGGCGGCCGCGGGCCGCTCGCCGTGCTCGACGCCGGAATCCCCGCCACGCAGCTGAAGCTCATCGGAACCGGCTGCGACCATGAAGGCGAGCGCACCGGCCGGGAAGCCGCGCTTCCCACCACCTCCCCCGACTGACCTGACCGGGTCGCCGGGGAGAACCACGTCCAAACCAAGATCAACTTCGGTTTTCGACGTCTGATGAGTCCCCGGTAATCAGTCGCGTTTTCGCCTGCCCTCTTTCAGGCATCCCTCTGTCTTCCCGAACGGCCGACCGCGCCCGGCCGGTTCGGATCCCGGCCCCGGCGCCGCGCTGCCTCTTGCGGCGCCGGGACCAGCACCGGGTGGACTCCGGGGGCTTCTGCTCACCGCGCCGAGCAGGAGCCGGCCAAGCTCGAAGTCCGCCTGAACCGCGGGCGGTTCCCGGCACGTCGAGGGGCTGTGCCGGGTAACCGCCGCGGTGCCCGCCTGCGAGATTTCGGTCTCGGGGCGGGCCGGATAGCCGGTGCGCTGGTCGTGCGGCGCCGATGCCCTCCCTGGAGCATCGGCCGCCCCGCCGGCGCACCGGCTATTTCCGTTTCAGGTGACCTGGACGGCCGCCGGGGCGGCCGTGGCGGGGGTCGCGGCCACCGAAGCGGCCGCCGCGCCCAGCCGCCGCACGGCCTCGAAGAGCCTGTCGGCCGGAAGCGCGTACGGCAGCCGCAGCCAGCGCTCAAGTCCGCCGTGGACACCGAACCGCGAGCCCGGCGCCACCTGCACCCCGTGCCCCGCCGCCGCGACGGCCAGGCGCGTGCTCATCGGCTCCGGCAGACGGCACCACAGCGAAAGCCCGCCGGACGGCAGGGTGAACGTCCACTCCGGGCAGTACCAGTTCAGTGCCCCGGTCAGCGCGTCGCGCTGGGCCAGCGTCTCCTCACGACGGTGCGCCAGCGCGGAACCGCCGTCGTCGAGCAGTTCGGCGAGGACGAGCTGCTCGAAGACCGGTGACCCCAGGTCGACGGCGAACCGGGCCGCGATCAGCCTGCCGATGACGTCCTCGGAAGCGCGGATCCAGCCGAGCCGCAGCCCGGCCCAGTGCGACTTCGCCGCGGAGCCGATCGTGATGCCGAGATCGCCCGTGAACGCGCCCAGCGGCGGCGGCCCGTCGACAGGATCGCCTTCGAGGTCCAGTTCGACCAACGTCTCGTCGATGATCGCGGGCGTCCGCGCGCGGCTCAGCGCGGCCGCGAGCCGCTCCCTGCCGACGGCGTCGAGGCGCAGGCCCGTCGGGTTCTGGAAGTCCGCGACGAAGTACGCGAGCCTCGGCGCGGACTGCCTGAGCGCGGCCTCGATCCCGACGATGTCCCAGCCGGTGACCGGGTCCAGCGGCACCGGAACCGGGATGGCGTGCGCGGCGCCGATGGCTTCGAGCGCGTTCGGATACGTCGGCTGCTCGACCAGCACCCGGTCGCCAGGACCGGCCAGCATCCGCAGGACCTGCACGAACGCGTGGTGCGCGCCGTTGGTGACCATCACCTGGTCGGCGTTGGTCGGCAACCCGCGTTCGGTGTAGCGGCGGGCGATCCGCTCACGCAGGATCCGCAGGCCACGCACGTGATAGCCGTTCTCGCCGAGGTGGTCCACCAGCGCCTTCCGGGCGGCGTCCACGCCCGCGACCAGGCCGGGGATGGCGGGCGGGCAGGCCTGGGCGAGGTCGATGAGGTCCTCCCCCGACGGCAGGATCGTCTCCCTGCCCCGGCCGCCAGGAGACGCGATCCAGGACCCGGCCCCGCGACGGCTGGCGACCAGCCCGTCGGCCCGCAGTTTGTCCAGGGCGGCGCCGATCAGCGTGCGGCTGACCTCCAGCGCGTCGGCGAGCTCCCGTTCGGCCGGGAGTTTCGTGCCGAGCGGCAGCCTGCCGTCGAGGACCAGCAGCTCGACCGCCGCCGCGAGATCGGCGGCACCGTGTCGAGAACCACTCTGCCGCCAACCTCCCAGCAAAATGGCCAATTTCGAGCCCGAAACGCGTCCAGTCAGCGGGATCAGCGGTTCCATAAGGCCAATTGTTCCAGATTGGCCATGGTCAAGGTAGCCACTTACCCCCGATGGTGCACTCGTGGCACTTAACCTCGACCTCAAACCCGTCGGCATCTCCCAGGACACCGCCCGACGCTCGATCCAGCTCGTCGGCGGGCTCGCCCTCTACGGCGCCAGCATGGCCATGCTGACCAGGTCGGGACTCGGCCTCGACCCGTGGGACGTGCTGCACGAAGGCCTGATGAAGATCACCGGCCTCTCGTTCGGCACTGTCACCGCGATCGCCTCGGTCCTGGTGCTCCTGCTGTGGATCCCCCTGCGGCAGCGACCCGGGATCGGCACGCTCGCCAACATCGTGGTCATCTCGCTCACCGTCGACCTGGTCCGGGTCTTCCTGCCCGACCAGCACGTCCTCGGCTGGCAGATCCTCAACCTGGTCGCCGGTGTGGTGCTCAACGGTCTCGCCGCCGCGATCTACGTCGGCGCGCGGCTCGGGCCCGGCCCCCGCGACGGGCTGATGACCGGTTTCGCGGCCCGGACGGGCAAGTCGATCCGCCTCGTCCGGACCCTCATCGAGATCACCGTCCTGGCCGCCGGCTGGCTGCTCGGCGGCACCGTCGGTGTCGGCACGGTCCTCTACGCGCTCGCCATCGGGCCGCTGACGCAGGCCTTCCTGCCGTACGTCGTGTGGCGGGAGCGCTGAGGAGTCGCGTGGGTCGTGAGTGGCGATTCGGGTTCTATTGAGGGGTAAGGCAAAGGTGTCGGGTCGACGAGGGCGCGAGTTGTCACTCAGGGTGAGGAGTGTGTGGATTTCTGGTCATCCAACGCACCAAAATCCACACAGTCGAGGCCAACGACCCGGTGTCGCGCAGAGTCACCGACACCGTCCACAAACACGCCAGGTTTGCCTTACCCCTCAATAACCCGAATCGCCACTCACGACCACCTGGGCCGACGATCAACTGGTCGCGTGCTGCTCCAGCAGGCGGCGGACAGCGAGGTAGTCGATGCCGCGCTGCGCGAGGACATCGGCCGCGGCACCCGGGAGCGCCGTGAGCGCGAGCAGCAGGTGCTCACCTTCGATGCGCTTGCTGCCGACTTCGACGGCTTCGCGAAGGCACTTTTCCAGCACCTTCTTCGACTCCGGCGTGAAGGGCCGATGGCCGCGCCTGCCGCGCTGCCCGCCGGTCAGCGCGCCGGGACCGTGGGTCTCCTCGACCCGCTCGACGATGTGCTCGACGTCGATGCCGAACCCGCTCAGGGCTTCGACGTCGGCGTCGCTCATCCCGCCGCGGCGGCGGACGCGGCGGAGGTCGTCGGCCAGTTCGTCCGTCGGGCAGCCCAGTGCGGTGAGCACGCCGGTGCGCTGGGCGAGTGACGTCAGCAGGTGCAGCGGGTCGACGTTCGTGGCCGCCTCGTCCGAGGCGACGCGCTGGGCGTCCATGACGACCTCGCGGAGTTCGGTGGTGAATCGCTCGAACATCAGTGCCTCCCGTACTTCTTGTGCACCGCTTGCCTGCTGACCCCCAGCTCGGCCGCGATCTCCTGCCAGGACCAGCCGTGCACCCGCGCGCTGCGGACCTGCACGGCTTCGAGTTGTTCCACCAACCGGCGCAAGGCGGCGACGGCGCGCAATCCCACCCGGGGATCGTGGTCGCCGGCCCGCGCGGCCAGATCAGTCGCTTCGGTCATGATGTCAACCTACGTTGACAAGTCGCTCACGTCAACCTCAGTTGACAGTTAGGGTCTGGCCCATGGTCGAAATCGTAGTGGCGGAAAGGGACGGAGTAGGCGCGGACGGAGCATCGCGCCCGACCGAAGACCACGTCGCCGTGCTCGGCAACGCCGTGGTGGTACTCGACGGGGCGACCGCGCCGCGACCGGATCTGCCGTCCGGCGGCTGGTACGCGGGGCTGCTCGTGCGCAGCCTGTCGCGAGCGCTGACGGCGGAGCCCGAGGCGGATCTCGCGGTCCTGCTGGCCGAGGCGATCGCCGACGTCGCGCGCCGGGAAGGGCTCGAACCGGGGCGATCACCGTCGAGCACGGTCGCGATCGCGCGCTGGACGGACGAAACCGTCGACGCGCTGGTGCTCGCCGACAGCCCGATCATCGCCTTCGGTCCCTCCGGCGCGGATGCGCTCACCGACGACAGGCTGGTCTCGCTGCGCGACAGCGGTCAGCTCCGCACCGGCGCCGACGTCCGCGCGAAACGCAACGCGCCGGACGGCTTCTGGGTCGCCGAGGCGGAACCGAAGGCGGCCGCCGAGGCCGTCCGCCGGAGCTGGCCACGCTCGGAGGTCGAAGCCCTGCTCCTGGCGACGGACGGTGTCGCGATCGGGGTCGACGAGTACGGCCTGTTCGGCTGGCCGGAAGTGCTCGCCCTCAGCCGGGAACGCGGTCCGGACGCGGTCCTCGACGCGGTGCGCACGGCGGAGAAACAGGACCCGGACGGCGACCGCTGGCCCCGCGCGAAAAGGCACGATGACCAGCTACTGGTAGTGGTCGAACTGGGGTTAGCCCCAGGGTAAAACCGGGGGCATCCCGGATCGGAAAACCGTGCCCGCGCGAGCACGCTGGACGCATGATGTCCCCTGGGGAGAAGTCACGCGTGAGACCTTGGCTGATCGCGTCGGGCGCGGCCATCGGGTGGGCGCTGTTCACCATGGTCGTGCTCCACCTGATCAGCTCACGCGATCCGGTGTTCGACACGCTGTCCAGCTACGCCTACGTCAACCGCGGCACGGGCATGCTCGGCGCCAGCGTGCTCTCCCTGTCCATCGGCTCGCTCACCGCGCTCGGCGCGCTGGCCGCGGCCGGGATCCCGCTCAGCCGCACCACGAAACTGCTGTTCGTGCTGTGGTCGCTCGGACTGGCGGCGGCCGCGATCTTCCCGGCGAGCTACCCCGAATTCCCGGATCCGGTCAGCGGCGAGATCCACCTGTACGCGTGCCTCATCGCGTTCCTCAGTCTGCCCGCCGCCGGCTTCACCCTGCGCGACAACCTGCGCGGCACCCCGGCGGCCAGGCAGGTCGGCCGCCTGGCCTGGGGCAGCGCCGCAGGCCTGATCGTCTTCGGGCTCAGCTTCATCTTCGTGCGCCTGGCCGACATCCCGTTCTTCAAGACGCTGACCGACATCGTGCCGGTCGGGGTCACGCAGCGGCTTTCCCTGGTGGCACACGTGATCCTGATCGCCGGGATGCTGAAGGTCGCGTCAGCGGCTCACCGCGTCAGTGAATTCGGGGGCGTAACCGTAGAGGCCGGGCAGCCCGCCCGTGTGCAGGAAGACCACGTGCTCGTCGGCCGCGAACTGGCCTTCGGCAGCCCACTCGACCAGCGCGGCGCCCACCTTGCCGGTGTACACGGGATCGAGCGCGATCCCTTCCGTACGGCCGAAAAGTCGCACCGCGTCCCACGTTTCGGCGGTCGGGATCCCGTAGCCGGGGCCGATCGTGCGGTCGTCGAGATGCAGACCGTCGAGTGACGGCGGCTCGCATCCCAGCAGCACGGAGGCCGCGATGGTGAGGTCGGCGAGGTTGTCCAGTGCCTCGTCGACCGGATGGCTGACGCAGGCGATGTCCAGCGTCAGCCAGTCGAGGTCCGCCGTGCCGACGACGAGCCCGGCGGACGTCCCGCCGCTGGCGTGCGGGGCGACCAGCCGCGCCTTGGTGACGCCCAGCTCGGCGAGTTGCTCGGCGAGCTCCCGCGCGGCCGCCACGTACCCGAGCGCGCCGACGCCGTCGGAGCCACCGACCGGGAACGTGGCCACCTTGCGGCCCTCGGCCGCGGCCTCGGTGATCAGCCGGTCGTAGGTCTTGCCGGTCTCCTCGCCGTCGCGGCAGACGTGCACGTTCGCGCCGAAGAGGCGGTCGAGGGAGACGTTGCCGGACCGTTCGTACGCGTCGCCGTCGCGAGGGACCTTCGCCGTGAGCACGAGCTCGCACCGCAACCCGAGCTTCGCGCAGGCGGCGGCTGTCTGGCGGCCGTGGTTGGTCTGCAGCGCGCCGAAGGTGATCACCGTGTCGGCGCCGGCCTCGATCGCCGCGCCGAGCAGGAACTCGAGTTTGCGCAGCTTGTTGCCGCCCACGCCGAGCGGATGCACGTCGTCCCGTTTGAGCAGCAGGTTCGGCAAGCCGAGGGCCTCGCCCAGCCGGGGTGCCGGATGCAGCGGGGTCGGGTAGCCGCCGAGGTCGACGCGGGGGAAGCGATCGAGGTCCATGCAGGTCACGTAACCACACCGAGGGCGCCCGATCGAGGTTACCCGGTGGTATCGTTCGTTTGAACGAACGAGAGCGGCAGGGGGAGCCATGACCACGTCGAAACCAGAGCTCGGATTCACGGGCCTGGCCGAACAGGCCTCGATGCTCGCGAGCGGAGCCACGACGTCAGTGGAGCTCACGCGCCTGGCGCTCGAAAAGGCCGAGGCCAGCCAGCCGACTCTCAACGCCTTCAAGAGCCTTCGCACCGAAGAAGCCCTTCGCGAGGCAGAGGAGGCCGACAGGCGCCTCGCCGCCGGAGAGACCGCTCCCCTGCTCGGCGTCCCCACCGCGATCAAGGACGACCTCGACGTCATCGGGCTGCCGACGGCGTTCGGCTGCGAAGGCGACTTCTCCCTCGCGACGACGGACTCCCCGCCCGTCGCGGCGCTCCGCGAAGCGGGTGCGGTGTTCATCGGCAAGACCAACACCCCGGAACTCGGCCAGTGGCCCTTCACCGAAGGTCCCGCTTTCGGCGCGACCCGCAATCCGTGGGACACCGAGCGCACTCCCGGCGGTTCCTCGGGCGGCGCGGCGGCGGCCATCGCGTCGGGGGTGATCGCCGCCGCGCTGGGGTCCGACGGGGCGGGATCGATCCGGATCCCGGCCGCGTGGACCGATCTGGTCGGGATCAAACCGCAGCGCGGCCGGGTCCCGACCGACCGGGAGCTCTTCCACGGCCTGACCGTGGTCGGCCCGCTCGCGCGCACCGTCGCCGACGCGGCCCTGCTGCTCGACGTCGCCGCCGGGACCGGGACGGCGTTCCAGTCCGCCGCCCGCCGCGAACCGGGCCGGATGCGGATCGGGCTCTCCACCCGAATCCCTTTCACAGCCACGAAAACCCGGCTAGATCCGCATGCGCACGCGGCTGTCGTCCGGCTCGCGGAGCGGTTCGCCGAACTCGGCCACGAGATCGTCGAGATCGAACCCGACTACCGGCTGATCGGCCTCACCTTCCTTCCGCGTTCGCTCGTCGGCGTGCGTGACTGGTCCCGTCGCGTCCCGGACCAGGCGCGGCTCGACCCGCGCACGCGGGCCAACGCGCGGCAGGGCTCGGCGCTGGCCGGGCCGGCACTGCGGCTCGCCAGAGCCACGGAACCGTTGCTGCAGCGCCAGATCGGCTCGGTGTTCGGCCGGGTGGACGTGGTGCTCACGCCGACCACCGCGACCCCGCCACCGCGGATCGGCACCTTCGACAAGCTCACCGGCTGGCAGACCGACCAGGCCATGATCGCCGCGTGCCCCTACGCTTGGCCGTGGAACGTACTGGGCTGGCCGGGGGTCAACGTCCCCGCCGGGCTGAGCCCCGAAGGCCTGCCGCTCGGCGGGCAGCTGCTCGGCCCCTCGCACGCGGAGGAACGGCTGATCTCGCTGGCTGCGCAACTGGAAGAGGTCGAACGGTGGCAGGACCGCAAGCCCGAGACCGCTTGGTGAACACCCGCGAGACCATCCTCCACGCCGCGCTCAAGGTGGTCGGGGAACAGGGTGTCGGCGGGCTGACCAACCGCCGGATCGCGCGGCAGGCCGAGGTCTCGCTCGGCACGCTGACCTATCACTTCCCCAGCCAGACGGCGTTGCTGCGCGAGGCGATGCTGCTGTTCGTCGAGGAAGAGACCACGAAGCTGACGGGGTTCGTGGACGCCTACCGCGAGCAGGGGTTGAGTGTCGAGCAGGCCGCGTCGGTGGTCGAGCAGGTCATCTCGCAGCTTCCGTTCGGCACCGACGAACTCGGCGCGCACGAGCTGTATCTGCAGGCCGCGCGCGACCCCGGGCTCCAGGACGCGGCCGCGCGGTGTTTCGCCGCCTACGACGAACTGGCGCTGGTGATCCTGAAGACGCTCGGCGTGCCCTCGCCGGAGCGGCTGACCGGTCCGGTCGTCGCGCTGATCGCCGGACTGCAGTTGCGCAGGCTGGCCACCGGCGTTGACGGCGTCGGCGTCGCGCAGTCGTTGATGATGCTTGTCCGCGGCGCGTCGTGAGCGGTCCGCCGATCGTCAAGGGGACGGCGGCGTGGCGGTACTTCGGCGACTTCCGGGCCGGGCTGCTGGCGGGTCAGGTGCTGGTGCTGCAGGTCGCGCATCCGGTCGTCGCGGCCGGGGTGCGGGATCATTCGGACTACGTCTACGGCGGTCCGGAAGGCGCACGGTACGAAGCGGACCGGTTGCGCGCGCTGCATCGCGAGTTCACCGGGGTCGACGCCGGTGAACTCGCACGCGTACGCCTGGGTGCACGCCACGCTCGTCATGGCTCCCGTTGACACGCAACGGTTCTACGGCAAGCCGATGACCGCGTCCGAACTGGACGAGTACTACGCGCAGATGTGCGACGTCGGACGGCTTCTCGGCCTGCGCGAACAAGATCTGCCGCCGACTTGGCCGGAATTCGAGCGGTATTACGCGGAAACGATCGACGGCTTCGGCCCGAACGAGGCGATCTCGACGCTGTTCGAGACGCTCCAGACGGTGAAGAAACCGTGGCGATTGCTGCCCGACAAACGCTGGGCGAAGCTGCGGCAGGGGCAGCTGTTCGTCATCCGCGGCACCCTTCCGCCCACGCTGCGCGAGCGACTCGGTCTACAGTGGACAGGGCAGGATCAGCGCCGGTTCGACCGGTTCCGTACCGTGGTGAGGACGGCTGTCGGGCTCGTGCCGACGACGTTGCGGTCCTCGCTCATGCGCCGGATCGGCAGGCTGAACGTCTGGTTCCGTGCCCATCCGCGTGCGTACCGCTTCCTCGGCGGCTGATCTCCAGGGTCATCCCCGGCCGAAGTAAGGGCCTCCATCCCCTTTACGGGGGACCCAGGTTCACCCCGCGCCGTGACGCTTTCCCTGACCGTCGTCGTTAACTTCAGGCGGGATGGGGAATTCACCGAGGGGGCGGCGCACGGCGCCGTTGGTCATCGTCCGCGTACTCGTGCTCTGTGCGCTGGCGTCCTTGCTGTTGGGCGGCACCGCCCAGGCGGACGGCGTGTCGAGCGGAGCGGACGTCCAGGTCGCGCAGACGCTCGGCACCCGTGATCTGACGATCGTGCTGCGGCGGATGGACATCGCGCCTGGACCGCTGCACGTCGACGTCGTCACCCACGCCGGAAGCGCGCCGGGAACGCTGAAGCTGCGCGCGTCGACAGCCGGTACGACGTTTTCCGAAACCACGGTGCAGCTGGACGGGAAACCCGGTGCCCATCCGGCGCAACTGCGGGTCGACCAGCCGGGGCCGTGGGAACTCGGCCTCGACGACGGGACGGACACCGCGTCGATCCCGTTCCTCGTCCCGGCCAGGGTCATTCCCCCTTGGGAGAAGGCCACTTTCAGCGGATTCGTCGGCGCGGGCGTGTTCCTGGTGATCGGTCTCGTCGTCGCGATGCGCGTCCGGCGGCCGCAGCTCGCGCTGATCCCCGCCGGCGGGATGGTCGCCGCGCTCGCGGTCGCCGTCACCGGCGCGATGCTTTCGGCGTCGACACCGGCACCGCCCGCACCCGGCGCGACGCTGGACCCGACAATCGACAACATCCAAGACCCGTACGCGAACGCGCAGATGTCCACTGTGGACTTCTCGCGGCCGCCGGTGAACCTGGCCGTACACTCCCCGAACGCGCGATCGGGCGGCCTCGCCGAGGTCCGGCTCGCCTTCGCGGACGGCTCGACCGGCCGCCCTGTCGACGATCTCTTGGTGCACGACAACGCCTTGGTGCATCTCGTCGTCATCTCGCCGACGGGCAGGCTCTGGCATCTGCATCCGGTGCGCGTCGGCCCCGGTGACTACCGGGTGAAGTTCACGCCGCCCGAGGCCGGGACCTACGCCGTCGCCGCCGAAGTCGCCCGGAGAGGCGGCGGCGTGCAACTGGTGCGCACCACGCTGCCGGTCGCGACGGGCACCGACTCCCCCGCCGAACCCGTGCCCGCGGGGGCGGGCGCGCGGGTCGTCAACGGGAACCCGGTCGACGTCGAGGTCAAACCGGGCAAGCCGACCACGATCACCGCGCGGTTCGGCAAAGCGGATCTCCAACCCTGGCTGGGCATGCTCGGCCACCTGATCGTCGTCGGCCCGATAACCGGCGACACCCGGGTCGGCGCGGATGCCGCTGCCGCGCCGACCTGGGCACATGTGCATTCGATGATCCCGCAATCGCCCGGTCTGCCGGGAAAGCCCGATGAGACCGTCGCCGCGTACGGCCCCGACGTCCCGTTCACCTACACCTTCGCCGCACCCGGCGAGTACCGGATCTGGCTGCAGGCCGAACGCGACTACACGGTGCTGACCGTGCCCATGCAGCTCGAAGTCCCGCCGGAAGGGGCGCCGCAATGACCATCGAGAAGTCCACAGTGGACACTCAGAGACGCAAGCCGGCCCTGCTCATCTCCGTGGTCGCCGTGCTCGTGGCGGCGATCGTGGCTTGGCTGGTGTGGCCGAGCGGCGGCGGGGAACAGGTACAGCGCTCGACCCAGGGCCCGTACACGGTTCAGCTGTCGGTCGCGGATCCGCACCAGGGCGGCAATGTCTTCGCCCTGACCGTCACCGGCGCCGCGCCGGACGTCGTCACCGTCGAACCGGTGATGCCGCAGATGGGGCACGCGCTCGCCCCGTCGCCCGCGATCGCGGAGGCGCCGGGCCGGTTCCGCACCGGTGACGTCCTGCTGCCGATGTCGGGCCAATGGGAGATCACCGTTTCACTGCGCGGGCCGTCCGGCGCCACGCAGCACGTTTTTCCTTTGCTGGTCAAGTAAGAGAGGGAGGTCGGGGGTATGGATCTCACCGCGGGAGGGGCGAGGGTCGCCTCGGTGGCACGAAGTGAACGCACCGGTCTCGTGCCGGCGGGCACGGTGCTGGCCGGATCGGTGATCTCACTGGTCGGGCTGACCTGGGACATCCAGTGGCACGGCGACGTCGGCCCGGACACGTTCTTCACACTGCCACATCTGTTCCTGTATTCGGGCAGCGCGATCTCCGGGCTCGCGAGCCTCGTGATCGTGCTGATGACCACGGCCGCGCGCCGGGCGGGCCGCGAAGTCGACGCCCGGGTCGGCGGCCGGGCGATCAACGTCTTCGGCAAGGTCTTCGCCGCACCGGCCGGCTACCTGGTGACCGGGACCGGCGCGGCGATGTTCCTGCTGTATGGCCTGTGGGACCAGTGGTGGCACGGCCTGTACGGCTTCGACGCCGTGATCGACTCGCCGCCGCACATCGGGCTGCTGCTGTCGATCACGCTGAGCATCATCGGCACGGTCATGGTGTTCGCGGCCGCGCGGGAGCACCGCTGGGGCACCCTCGGCGTGGTCGGCAGCCTCGGCGTGCTGATCGCGTTCAGCACGGTCACCGTGCTGGGGCTGCAGCAGATCGACGTCGACCTGGTCGACGTCATCTCCGTGGGCATCGCGCTGCTTTCGGTGCTGCTGGTCTCGGCGGGCGCCGGATTCTGGCGGCGGCCGGGCGGAGCGGTCCGGGTCGCCGCGGCGCTGGCGGTCATCCAGGCGATCACCTGGTGGTTCTCGCCGTGGGCGGCGGAGGCCTACGCGAGCGCCGTCGGCCTGCCGATGCGGGACTACATCGACGGCGTGCCCGCGATGCCCGCGATGATGCCGATGGCGTTGCTGCCGATCGCGGCCGTGCTCGAAGCGGTCTACCTGCTTTCGCGGCGCGGCTGGTCCACCGGCCGGGTTTCCGTGCTGGCGGGCGGGATCGGCGGATTCCTGATCGGAGCGAGCATGCCGATCCAGAACGTGTTCGTCTACGGGATGGCCAGGGTCGATTGGCCGCTCGTCATCGTGACGGCCGCCGTCGGCGCGGTGTTCGGGCTGCTCGGCGGGTTCGCCGGGTGGCGGTTCGGCGGGATGCTGAGGCTGCTGGCCCCGGCGAAGGGGGACGACGCGCATGCGTAAGACACTGCTGGCCCTGGCGGCGGCGATCGGGTTGCTGTTCGCGACCACGCCCGCGGCGAACGCCTACGAACCGGTGAACATCGTCCATACCGAACGGGTGCAGGTCGGCCCGTACGGGATGACGGTCGGATTCAGCACGTGGCCGTTGCGCGCCATGCAATCGCTGGACTTCACGTTCATCCCGGACGACGGGATCGCCGGGAAGTCGGGCACGCTCGCGTTCCTCAACCCGGAGACCGGGCGGCTGGGCCGCGGCCAGCCGCTGGCGAAGCATCCGCGGAAACTGGAGGTGTGGGGACTGGACATCCGGGCCCTGCAGACGCAGGGCTCGTGGACGTTCCGGTTCGAGATCGACGGACCCGCCGGCAAGGGCACGGGCGAACTCCGCGATCTGGCGGTGCTCGAACAGCCGGGACCGCCGATGGCGGTGAGCTGGTCGATCAGCCTGATCCCGCTGATCGTCCTCGCCGTCCTGATCACCATCGCCTGGAGGCGCACGAAGTCCAGGCTGCGCGGGAACGTGCTCCCGGCGACGGTATGACTCGAAGATCGGATGGCTCGCGTGTCCCACGGGACGCGCGAGCCTTCTGTCATGGGCTCAAATCGAACTGTCCGGCCTTGACCGCCTTGAGGAAGGCGTTCCACTCACCGGAATCGAAGACGAAGACGGGACTCGCGGCCAGTTTGGTGTCACGCACCCCGACCAGGCCTTCCCTGCCGAGGTTGACCTCGACACAGTTCCCGCCATTGGGTTCGCTCGCGAAGGACTTCTCCCAAGCGGAGTCGTCGAACAGCGACACGGCCGTGGTCGGATCGTAATCCGCCGCCGATGGATAATCGGCCATTGGTCGTACCTCCGAACGTCGGTCGGGGGTGCGGGACGCGACCTGCGCGAACCGTCACGGCCCCGGCTTCTCCCTGCCTCAACGGGACTATCCCGCACGGCCAAGTGGGTGATCAACTCTGCCCACCCTCGACATGAAGATTATTCCAGGAGTAGGATTAATCGCAGCGGCCGGGGCTCGGTTGTTGGTGAATCGCTCGCAGTATGCAGAAAACCCGGCGACAGTTGTCACCGAGGGCGCTCACCAGGAAGTTTCACCGTTCCAGCAGGCCACCGACGGCAGGTGACCGGCCGGGACACGACCCCGCGGCGCGTGACCACCCACCGCCGACCTCGTGGGGGAGGATCAGCGTGATCATTCAGGACACGATGCCTGCGACGGTACTCGCCGTCGGCAGGCTCATGGCCGGGACAGCGGGCGAAAGCCGCCGCTCGGCACACCTTTTCGACCTGCACTCCGGGGGCTCGCACCCCGAATTCCTGCACGCCCGTTGTGGCGCGGCGATGCCTTACGACCACCTGGAATGGATCCCCGTCGGTTCGGGGATGCCGTGTGAGCGTTGTCTCGGCCTGGCCGGTTCGGCCGACCAGACGCGGTTGCCGCGGCCGAGCCGGGGGGTGTGACCGTCATGGCCGTCCGCCTCACCACGCTGCTGTTCCGCCGTGAGGACGAACGCCAGACCTCGGCGAAGCACCGCAACATCGGGCTCGAACTGCGTCAGCGGTTCGGGTTCAGCCTCATCCAGGCCCCGCTGCGCAAGCAGCCGCTGTGGAACTCCGAAGTCGATTTCCCCGTCCGGCGCGGCGCGCACCGGGACCTGATCAGAACCGGCCGGCCGCTCGAAGGTCACTTCGAGCTGACACCCCTGATCGGGCATCTGACCGGCCGGGCCTGAGGGATCAGGGCTTGCGGCCCAGGCCGCCGAGTCCGCCGGTGAAGGTCGGGTCGTCCGCGAACCGGTTGCTCGCCCGGGAAGCCGCCTCGTCCAGATGCCAGGTGGCCATCCAGTCGATCCCCGGCTCCACCAGCTCCAGGCCGTCGAAGAACGCGGTGAACTCCGCGCGGGACCGCAGGTGGAACGGCGCGCTGGTCTTCTTGTAGAGCTCCTGGACGTTCTCCCGGTTGTCGCCTTCCTTGCGGGTGACGCCGTCCTCGGTCAGATGCGAGGACAGGAAGTACGAACCGGACGGCAGCAGGTCGACGTAGCGCTGGACCATTTCGTGGACGGGTTCGTCCGGGCCGAGGAAGTACAGCAGGCCGACCAGGACCAGCCCGATCGGCTGCCGGGGGTCGAGCACGCCGGTTTCGAGGGCGCGCTTCCAGATGTCGGCGGGATCGCGCACGTCGCCCTGCAGGACCGCGTGCCGCCCGAGCAGGCCCTCCCGTTCCAGCAGCAGCTGGGAATGCGCGACGGCGACCGGCTCGATGTCGACGTAGACGACACGGCTGTCCGGGTTGACGGCGCTCGCGATCTGGTGGACGTTGCCGACGGTGGGCACGCCGGAGCCGATGTCGAGGAACTGGGTGACCCCCTGGCGCGCCAGGTATCCCACGCCGCGGCCGAGGAAGTCGCGGCCGACTCGGGCGAATGTCTTGACCTCCGGGAACTGCTTCAGCACCTGCGAGCCGAACTCGCGGTCGATGGCCCAGTTGGCGGAGCCGCCGAGGAACCAGTCGTACACCCTGGCCACGTTGGGTCGTTCGAGGTCGACACCTTCGGGGGCTTCAGGGTCTCTGGGGTCCTGCTGCGTCGTCATACCGTCACACCTCGTCAGAAACCGGGTTTGCGGGCGACCCCGCCGATGGCGCAGTTAAGCGTAGGCGAGCGGGAGTCGTCCAGCCGCCAGGCACCGACCTGGACCAGCCCCGGCGCCACGAGGTCGAAATCCCCGAAGAAACCGAGGAGCTCTTCCTTTCCGCGGAAGGTCGCGGGTGTGCTCGACTGCTCGTACTGCTTCACGACGCGCTGGATCTGCTCCAGCTCGTCACCTTCCACTCCGGACATCGTGACGTGGGAAAGCACGTAGAACGAACCGGCGGGCAGCAGTTTCCGGTACCGCGCGATGACGGCGGCGAGTTCGGGGCCCGGCACGAAATGCAGGACCGCGACGGTGAGCAGGGCCACCGGCCGGGCCGGGTCGAGCACGCCGGTGTCGAAGGCGCGCTCCCAGATGTCGTCCGCGTCGCGCAGGTCTCCGCCGATGACCGCGTGCCTGCCGGGGTCGCCGCCTCTCTCCAGCAGGATCCTGGCGTGCGCCACGGCGACCGGTTCGTTGTCGACGTACACGCACCGGCTGTCGTCGTCGACCTCACCGGCGATCTCGTGGACGTTGCCGACCGTCGGCACACCGGAACCGAGGTCGAGGAACTGGTTCACGCCGTGCTCGGCGCAGTGCCGCACCGCGCGGCCGAGGAAGGCCCGGTTGGCCCTGGCGACGGAACGGATGAGCGGGAAGGCCTTGACCAGCTGCTCGCCGAATTCCCGGTCCACCGCCCAGTTCGCGGTTCCCCCGAGTGCCCAGTCGTAGATCCGGGCGGCGTTGGGACGCTCGAGATCCACGCCTTCGGGAAGGAACTGCGGGTCCACGTCCAGCCCCTGTCCACTCGACCGCGCCGATACCGGTAACCCTACCGAAGGGAGGCGGCGAGCTCTCAGGATTGCATCTGATTGCGGTACAGCTCGGCGAGTTCCTTGAGGAACTGCCGGGTCTCCTGGCGTTCCAGCGCGGCGCCGCGCAACCTGTCCCAGGAGTCGACGAAAATGTTGAAGTCCTTGACGTCGTCGAGGTACAACCCGCCCGCGGAATGCTCGATGTAGACGAAATCCCTGGTGCGATCGGGAAAACGCATGATGGTGAAGTCGTTGGGCACCGCGGCGAGCCGCGCGCCGAACGGCAACACGTGCACATACACACGCGGATGCTTGTCCAGGGCCAGCAGATGTTCGACCTGGTCGAGCATCACCGCCGGGGCCGAGCCACCGGGAGCGCGGCGCAGGGAGCCTTCACTGATGATGAACCGGTAGTAAGGCGGCTGTTGTTGCTCGAAAACGGCCTTGCGGTCCAGCCTGTTGCGGACCAGCGAAGTGACGTCGGTGGCGCCGGCCTCGGTGAACTGCTTGAGCATGTAGTGCTCGGACTGCAGCGGGCCGGGGACGCGCTCACCGTGCCAGGTGAGGATCTCCGCGGCCGCGGGTTCGAGGTCGGTGAAGGTGCGGAACCAGTGCGGCACCACGGATCGATAGCCGGACCAGTGGCCGCGCTGCCCGGCCGCGGCGCGGGCCAGGTTCATCAGCGTGTCGGCCTCGTCGCCGTTGATCCCGAACGCGTTCAGCATCGATCGCACATCCCCGAGCTTGACCCCGACGGCACCGGACTCGATCTTGTTGACCTTGCCCTGGGTGCAGCCGAGAACTTCGGCGACCTGCTGCTGTGTCATCCGCGCGGCGTTGCGGGCATGCCGGAGCTCGTTCCCGAGCTGCTTCCGGCGCGAGGTGACGGTGCTGGCCATCAGCCTTGCTCTCCCGGACCACATAGCCAGGACGGCGGCTTCCCGTCGTCCTGCGCGCGAATACTCGAACCCACCCAGGGTACTTCACCTTGCGGGGTTCGATGATGACATTCCGCAGCGTTCCAGGAAACGGCCGAAAACACCAGTCACCTGGTACATCACCCTGGTGGCGGAACGATCTCGTCACATTTCGGGCACGTTCGCCGGGCATAGTGACCGAGTGGACCAATCCCCCTTCGCCCGGCGAGTCTCCGACGACGTCTTCGGGTACGTGCAACCCGACGGCTCCTGGTGGATCAACAACTGCGGGTTCGTGGCCGCGGGCGATCACACCGTCGTCATCGACACCTGCTCCACCGAACGGCGCACGCGTGCCCTGCTGGAGACGGCGGCGTCGACCGCCGACGCGCCGGTGACCACCGTGGTCAATACGCATCACCACGGCGACCACACGAACGGCAACTACCTGGCGACCGGCGCGACGATCGTCGGGCACCGGAAGACCCGCGAGGTGATGGTCGCGACCGGGATCGACACCTACGAGAACGCGTTCACCGGGAACGACTGGGGCCATCTGGAGCTGAGGCCGCCCGAAGTGGTGTTCGACGACCGGCTGACCGTGCACGCCGGCGACGTCCGGCTGGAGCTGATCCACCCGGGGCACGCCGCGCACACCACCAACGACGTGCTGGTCTGGCTGCCGGAGCGGCGGGTGCTGTTCGTCGGCGACCTGATCTTCAACGGCGGGAGCCCGTTCGCGCTGATGGGCTCGCCGGCCGGCTGGCGGCAGGCGCTGGACCTGGTCCGCGAGCTGGAGCCGGAGACGATCGTGCCGGGACACGGCCCGGTGTGCGGGCCCGAGGCGATCGACGTCGTCGACGGCTACCTGGGCTTCCTGCAGAAGCTCGCCTCACGGGGGAAGGCCGCGGGACTGACGCCTCTCCAGGCCGCCCGGGAAGCGGATCTCGGGCCCTATGAGGCACTGTCCGAACAGGAACGGCTGCCCGCGAACCTGCACCGGGCCTATGCCGAGCTGGACGGCCTGGAGTGGGGCGCGCCGATCGATCTGGGGGCCGCTATGGCGGACATGGTCGCCTTCAACGGTGCTCCGATCCGCTGCTTCTCTTGACGCTGCTTCTCCTGACGCTCGTGAGTGGCGGGCTCGCTCGCTTGCCACGGGCCCGGCTTCGGGTGTCGCGAAAGCCACTTTCGAGACGTCAGATGTCTCGAAAGTGGCTTTCGCGACGCATTCGATGGCGGGTGG
>NZ_JBVJLY010000003.1:449557-551214 GCF_055584485.1 Amycolatopsis sp. NPDC102522
CCTCTGCTTCCTTCGCCCAAAATTGTGTTTCTCCAGGTTGGCGGGTCTGCGCGCGGGTGGCTTATGGGTTTGCTATAATCCAAATTTCTTCCGGTTGAAGGTTGCGAAAGTGGCTTTCGCGACACCGTCTGCCTGCTCGAAGTGGTCGTGAGTGGCAAGTCGTGCTCGCTTGAGAGATAAAGCCCAGGTACCGCGCCGGCGAGAGCGCGAGGTATCACTCAGGGTGATTGCCGTGTGGAAATTGGGACGTTCAACGTCCCTATTCCCACACACCTCCTCGTCTCCCCGCCGGTCCGGTGTCGAGCCGGGTTGTCCACAGGTCGGCCAGGTTGTGGACAACTCCCGGTTGATCCCTTCTCGCCCCGGCGCCGTATCCCTCAACGGGGATAGGCTCGGCACGGGAATCGAAGCGGAAGGGTGCGGATGAGCAAGAAGGCGAGCATCGGGGTCACGGGCCTGGCGGTCATGGGCCGCAACCTGGCCAGGAACCTGGCGAGGCACGGGCACACGGTGGCCCTGCACAACCGCTCCGAGCAGCGGACGAAGGAACTGGTCGAGCAGTTCGGCGACGAAGGCGACTTCATCCCGGCGTATTCGGCGCAGGCGTTCGTCGACGCGCTGGAGCGGCCGCGTCAGGTCGTGATCATGGTCAAGGCCGGTGCGCCGACGGACGCCGTGATCGACGAGTTCGTCCCGCTCCTCGAAAAGGGTGACGTGATCGTCGACGCGGGCAACGCGCACTTCGCGGACACCCGGCGGCGCGAGGCGGCGCTGCGCGAGAAGGGCATCCACTTCGTCGGCACCGGTGTGTCCGGCGGCGAGGAGGGCGCGCTGCACGGGCCGAGCATCATGCCAGGCGGGTCCAAGGAGTCGTACCAGTCGCTCGGGCCGCTGTTCGAGGACATCTCGGCGAAGGTCGACGGCGAACCGTGCTGCACGCACGTGGGCGCGGACGGCGCCGGGCATTTCGTGAAGATGGTGCACAACGGCATCGAGTACGCCGACATGCAGTTGATCGCCGAATCGTTCGACCTGCTGCGCGGCGCGGGCGGCTACTCCCCCGCCGAGATCGCGCAGGTCTTCCAGAACTGGAACTCCGGACGGCTGGACTCGTACCTGATCGAGATCACCTCGCAGGTGCTGGCCCACACCGACGCCGCTTCCGGCAAGCCGTTCGTCGACATCGTGGCGGACCAGGCGGAGCAGAAGGGCACCGGCCGCTGGACCGTCCAAATCGGACTGGACCTGGGCGTGCCGATCAGCGGGATCGCCGAAGCCGTCTTCGCGCGCTCGCTGTCCGGTTCGTCGAACCTGCGTGAGGCCTCGCGCGGTCTCGGCGGTCCTTCGCGCGCTCCGCTGACAGGGTCCGCTTTGGACACCTTCGCGGACGACGTGGAACAGGCGCTGTACGCGTCGAAGGTAGTGGCGTACGCCCAGGGCTTCAACCAGATCCAGGCGGGCGGCGCCGAATACGGCTGGGACATCGACCTCGGCAAGGTCGCGTCCATCTGGCGCGGCGGCTGCATCATCCGCGCGAAGTTCCTGAACGACATCACCGCCGCGTACGCCGAAGAGCCCGGTTTGCCGACGCTCCTGACCTCCGGCGGCTTCCGCAAGGCCGTCGAGGACGCCCAGGACTCCTGGCGTTCGGTGATCTCCACCGCCGTGCGGCTCGGCATCCCGACACCGGGCTTCTCGACCGCGCTGGCCTACTACGACGGTCTGCGCGCGGAGCGGCTCCCCGCCGCGCTGGTGCAGGGGCAGCGGGACTACTTCGGTGCCCACACGTACCGCCGGGTCGACCGGGAAGGTTCGTTCCACACCGCTTGGGCCGCCGACGGCCGTCCCGAGTCCTCCGCCTGACAGCTGTCTGCCGTGATGGCCCCCGACCCCGAGGAAAGGGGCCATCACGCACAGGCGGCCAACAGGACGAGGGCGACGAACACCAGGACGGTGAGCGCGATCCGCGTCATTCCCCGCGTGCCGCGACGATTTCCGCCAGGGACCGCAGGATCGTCGCCTCGGTCTTCTCTTTCGTGAGGCCGAGCCCGGTCAGCAAAGCGCTCTCGAGTTCGAACAGGGCCAGCAGGATGTGCTCGGTGCCGATGTAGTTGTGCCCGAGCCGCAGCGATTCCCGCATCGTCAGTTCGAGCGTCTTCTTGGCCTGCGCCCCGAAAGCCATCTTCGCCGCCTCCGCCGGTTCCTCGGCGGGTTCCGGCAACGCGGCCACCGCGGCCTCGCGGACGGCTTCCAGGGTCACCTTCTGCGCCACGATCGCCCCGGCGGCGAGCGCGGCGGGTTCGGCGAGCAGACCGAGGATCAGGTGCGCGGGCTCGATCTGCGGGCTCTTCGCCGTGACGGCTTCGTCCCGCGAAACGACGACGACGTGCCGTGCGCGGTCGGTGTAGCGGCTGAACACCTTCACCAGGTCTTCGAGCGAAGAGCCGCTGGAGTCGACAAAGCGTTTCTGGGCGGCCTGTTTGGACACCCCCATGTTCTTGCCGATTTCGGTCCAGGACGCGCCGGAACGCCGCGCCTGGTCGACGAAGTGGCCGATCAGGTGGTCGGCCACTTCGCCGAGGTGTTCGCCGAGGAAGACCGCGTCGGACAGCTGGCCGAGCACGTTGCCGTCGGGATGTTGCTGCTTGATGTGGGAGATGAGGTCGTCGAGCCGGACTGGATTCGTCATGCCGTCAACTTTAGGTTGACGCTCTTCAATCGTCAACCACGGGTTGACGCAAAGGTCGCCTTCAGATCGAAGCCGTTGGCCTCCAGCGTCTCGAACCGCGGCGCCGGATCCGCGGCGAAAAGCCGTCGCGCCGCGATGTGGTCCGGCGGCCGGTTCACCGACTCGACCCCGGCCAGCACGCCGTCCCGGAACGACAGCACCGAGAACTTCCCGCTCTCCCGGTCCCCGGTCACGACGGTCTTCTCCGCCCCGGTCAGGATCCCGGCGATCTGCAGTTTCGCGCCGAGCTGATCGGTCCAGAACCAGGGCAGGCTGTCGTAGGGCGCGGGTTCGCCGGCGATGGCCGCGGCCGCCGCCCGTGCCTGGTCGACGGCGTTCTGCACCGACTCCAGGCGCGTCGCCGTCCCCGCCTGGACACACGGGAAGTTCGCGCAGTCCCCGACCGCCGAGATCTTCGGGTCGCTCGTGCGCAGGTGCTCGTCGACGACGACACCGTTCGCCACGGCGAGCCCGGCCTCCTCCGCGAGCCGTGTCCGCGGCTCCACGCCGACCCCGACCAGCACCAGATCGGCGGGCAGCAGGCTGCCGTCGCCCAGTTCCACCTCGGTCACCCGGCCATCCCCACGCAGTGCGGCGACACCCTCGCCGAGCAGGATCGTGTGCCCGGCCCCCTCGTGCAGGGCGGCGAAGAACGCCGAGACCTCCGGAGTCGCGACGCGGGCCATGAGCCTGTCCTGTGCCTCCACGATCGTCACGGGCCGCCCGGCATGCGCGGCGAACTCCAGCCCGATGAAGCCGCCCCCGACCACGACCACGTTCTCCGCGCTTTCCAGGGCGGCACGCAGGACGTCAGCGTCGTCCTTGGTGCGCAAGGTGAACACACCGTCCAAAGTGGACCCCGGTACCGGCAGCACCCGGTTGACCGCTCCCGTCGCCAGCACGAGATGGTCGTATTCGTGGGCGCTCCCGTCGTCGAGCACCACCTTCGCGCCGTCCCGATCCACCGACGCGACCCGGCCCGGGATCAGCTCGATGCCCTTCTCCGCGAAGAAGTCCTCGGGCCGCAAGCGCAACTGGGCGTCGCCCGCCGTCCCGGCGAGATAGCCCTTCGACAACGGAGGCCGTTGATACGGCAGCCCGGGCTCGTCGCCGATGAGCACCACCCGCCCGTCGAACCCCTTGTCCCGCAGCGAGGTCGCGACTCCGAACCCGCTCTGCCCGGCCCCTACGACGAGGACGGTCTCCATCGGCGCTCCTTCCGTTGTGCCCGATCCCCATTCAACACAGCTCCGGCCCTTTCGACCGCCCTTTCGCGACGTGATCCTCACGCGGAAGACGCGCTACGGTCATGACCGACGAATCCACTGGTGTTCCCGCACGTCAGGAGGGGGTCGCATGACCCGGCCCGAGATCCATCCGGTCGACGCCCGCCCGCCGCTGCCGAAGCTGACCTTGCTCGGCCTGCAGCACATGACGATCATGTACGCGGGCTCGGTGGCCGTTCCGCTCGTCGTGGGCAGCGCGCTGAAGCTGGACGCGGCGACGATCGCGTTGCTGGTCAACGCGGATCTGCTGGTCGCGGGGATCGCGACGCTGATTCAGGCGATCGGGATCGGACGGATCTTCGGCATTCGCCTGCCGGTGGTGGCCGGCGCGACGTTCACCGTGGTCAACCCGATGATCATGATCGCGTCCCAGTACGGCATGCAGGCCGTCTACGGCGCGATGATCGCTTCGGGAGTGTTCGGCCTGCTCATCGCCAAACCCTTCGCGAAGATGATCCGGTTCTTCCCGCCGCTGGTCTCGGGCACGCTGCTCGTGGTCATCGGCATCTCGCTCATCGGCCCCGGCGTCGGCCTGATCGCCGGCCACGACACCACGTCGCCGGACTACGCGAAGCCCGCCAACATCGCGCTCGCGTTCGGCGTGATCGCGGTGATCGTCCTGTTCACCCGCGTCCTGCGCGGATTCGCGAACCAGATCGGCCCGCTGCTGGCCCTGCTCCTCGGCCTGGCCGCCGCCGTCCCGATGGGGCTGGTGAGTTTCAAGACCATCGCCGCCGCCGACTGGTTCGGCCTCGCGTCACCGTTCCACTTCGGCCCGCCGACCTTCCCGATCGCGGCCGTGCTGTCGATGTGCGTCGTGATGCTGGTGACCTACACCGAATCCACCGCGGACCTGGTCGCGGTCGGCGAGATCACCGGACGGCCGACGACCGATTCGGACCTCGCGCGCGGGCTCGCCACCGACGGTCTTTCCGCCATCCTCGGCGGCGCGATGAACTCGTTCCCGGACACGGCTTTCGCGCAGAACGTCGGGCTCGTGCAGATGACCGGGGTGCGCAGCCGCTGGGTGGTCGCGATGGCGGGCGGCCTGCTCGTGCTGATGGGCCTGGTACCGAAGGTCGGCGCCTTCGTCGCGGCCGTGCCGGAACCGGTGATCGGCGCCGTCGCGGTGGTCATGTTCGCGATGGTCGCCGCGGTCGGCGTACAGAACCTGAAGAAGGTGGAATTCTCCGGCAACCACAACACGTTCATCGTCGCGGTGTCGTTCGGCGTCGGCCTGCTGCCGGCGTTCTCCACGAACCGGTTCGGGAACTCGATCTTCTTCCAGCACTTCCCGGCGTGGCTGCAGACCATCTGCGGCAGCCCGATCACGGTCGCCGCGATCGTCGCCTTCACCCTCAACCTGCTGTTCAACCACCTCGGCAAGCGCCGGGAGCCCGATCTACTGCAGGCGCCCTGAAAACCCGAGCCCTAACACCAGAGCCACTTCGGCCACAGGTTGCACTCTTCGGTGGGTGTCGTGGAGGGCGGCGGCGGGGTCTGGTTGGGCGGCTGAGGAGGGACCGTTGATCCCGTCGGCTTCGGCGGGTCGGCGGGCGCGTGTGACGAGGTCGGAGTCGTCGGAGTGTCCGGGGAGTCGGACGTCGACGCGGCCGAACTCGACGTGCGACGGCTCGACGTCGTCTTGCTGGGCTTCGACGAAGTCCCGCCGTCGCCGGTTTCGACCGTCTCGGTGGACGGGACCGCCGACGTCGCGTCGGCTCCCCTGTTCTCCGAAGGCCGCTTCGGCATCTCGATGACGCTGATGTTGTTCGGCTGCGCATTCTGCTCGGGATCCGAATCGAACCCGACGAGAACACCGGCCGCGCCACAGGCGACGACCACGGCGATCACCACCGCGATCACTCTCCAGCGTGACTTTGCCCGTGACTCCTCGTGGTCATCCCAGCCCTCGCGAATGAGCAGGTCGGCGACCGAAACGTCGTCGTCATCCACTAGTTGAGACCTTCCGCACCGGGATCGAGCGAACAGTAGTTTTACCGCAACTCACCGCTGAATGGGTGAAGTTAACCAAAAATTATTCACCCGATGGAACACGTTAGCGTATGCCAGTCACACAGCGTGTATTCATATGCTTTCGCGCATATCTGCGGCGGCCGACCTTCGGTTCGCGTATACAGCGCCCTCCGCGGGTGGTGTAATCGACGGTGCCAGCACCGAAAGAGGGGGTTCGGACGGATCATGGAGGCTGACGCCCTCGCCGTGCCGGGGGCCGGAAATTCCGGTCATCCGACAGGCGCACCGCTCGGAAACGAGCCGGTCGGCGATCTCGGCCTCGCGGGCGACCACGCCGCCATCTGGTCGTACGACTTCGAAGCCGAGACGCTGTCCTGGCTGCCCGGACTGGAGAACCTGCTGGGTGGAGCCGGTCTCACCGAAGCCGTGATCGAGGCACGGCTCGCCGATCTGGTCGCCCCGCTGACGTCGGGCACCCGTACTTCCCCGCCTTGGCGCGAGTTCGAACTCGAGCAGTCGATCCGCAACCCGGCGGGTGAGCTCCGCTGGATCCGCCTGCGTGCCCGCACCATCGGTGACGGCACCCTCTCCTCGGGACTGCTCGGGATCGCCACCGACGTGACCGACGTCCGCGAGAACCGGCAAGCCCTCGAAGACCTCACCGACCGTTACCGGCTCTTGGTGGAGCTCAGCCCCGACGCGGTCTGCGTCCACGAAGCCGGCGTCGTCACCTATGTGAACCGGGCCGCCGTCACCGCGCTCGGAGCGTCCTCGACCGCCGAACTGATCGGGCGGCCGATCATGGACCTCGTCGCCGACGAATCGCTCCCGGCCCTGCTGGACAGGATCGCGTCGCTGCACCGCCAGGGCGCGTCGACCGATCCCACCGACGCCGTCATGCTCCGCCTCGACGGCACGAAATACCTGGTCCAGAGCATTTCGGTGCGGACGACCTGGGAAGGCAGGCCCGCGTTCCAGGTCATCATGCGCGACATCAGCGCGCAGAAGGCCGCCGAAGCGACGCTGCGCTACCAGGCCGCGCTGATCAGCCACGTCAGCGACGCGATCATCGCGACCAGCGGCACCGGCATGGTGACCAGCTGGAACCCCGCCGCGGAGAACGTCTACGGCTGGACGGCGGGCGAGGCGATCGGCGGCACGGTGAGCGACCTCGTCGGTGCCCCGCTCGACCCGGAAGCGGTGCTGCGCAAGGGCGGTGTCCTGCAGACGACCCACCGCCACCGCAACGGCTCGACCCTGGCCATCCGCATCTCGGCCGCGGAGATGAACGACGGTTTCGTCCTGGTCTGCGCCGACGAAACGGCCCGGCGGCGCGCCGAGCGGCGCTACAGCACCGTGGTCGCCTCGCTCGACGAAGGCGTGGTCGTGATCGGCCCCGGCGGCCTCATCGAATCGGCCAACCCCGCGGCGTGCCGGATCTTCGGCGTCGACCACGACGACCTCATCGGCATCCCGTGCGTGACGCTGGAGCTCTACGACGAACAGGGCCGCCTCCCACCCGCGCGGATGCCGTCGGTGGTGACCCGGCGCACCCGGGTCACGCAGACCGGGCTCGTGCTGCGGCTGCGGCGGCCCGACGGCGGCGACGTCTGGATCTCGCTGACCTCGCGGCTGCTGACCCCGGAAGACCCGTCGGCCATGGCGGTGGTCACCTCGTTCACCGACATCACCGAACGCCGCGCCATCGGCGAGCGGCTCGCCCACGAGGCGACGCACGACCCGCTCACCGAACTCGCGAACCGGACGCTGGTGCTCGACAGCCTCGCCGAGGCGCTGTCCGGCTCCGGCCGCGCCGAGCTGACCACGCTGCTGTTCATCGACCTCGACAAGTTCAAGGTGATCAACGATTCCCTCGGGCATTCCGTCGGCGACAAGGTGCTCCGCATCGCGGGCGAACGGCTGCGCCGGGGGATCGGCGAGAACGACCTCGTCGGCAGGCTCGGCGGCGACGAATTCGTCGTCGTCACCGCGGAGATCACCGAACCGGACGAGATCAAGGCGCTGGCCGGGCAGCTGCGCGAGGCGCTGACCGAACCGATCACGGTCAACGGCAGGCAGCTGCACATCGACGCCAGCATCGGCATCGTCACCGCGGCCAATGACGACACCCGGACCGCCGAAGACCTGCTGCGGGACGCGGATGTCGCGATGTACCAGGCGAAAACGCTCGGCCGCGCGCGTTACGAGTTCTTCGACGTCGAGCTCCGCGAGCGGATGCAGCGGCGGCTCCGTATGGAGCAGGACCTGCGCGACGCCCTGCAGAACGAGGAACTCTGGACGGCGTACCAGCCTGTCGTGGACATCGAATCCGGCGAGATGGTCGCGGTGGAGGCGTTGCTGCGCTGGAAACATCCGGCGCACGGCACGATCTCGCCCGCCGAGTTCATCCCGCTGGCCGAGGAAAGCGACCTGATCAACCTGATCGGCAAGTACGTCCTCCGCACGACCACGCGCGAGATCGCCAAACGGCGCGAACAGCTCGGCATCGACCTGAACCTCAAGGTCAACCTGTCGGCCCGGCAGCTGGACGACCCGCATCTGGTACCCACCGTGCAGGACGCGATGAAGACGACCGGGCTGCCGCCGCACGCGCTGACCCTGGAGGTCACCGAGAGCGCGCTGATGCGGGACCAGGCCGCGGCCGCCGAAGTCCTGACGTCGTTGCGCGATCTCGGTGTCTCGCTGGCGATCGACGACTTCGGCACCGGTTATTCGTCGCTCGCGCAGCTGCAACGGCTCCCGCTGGACACACTCAAGATCGACCGCACGTTCGTCACCGGCATCGCGGAATCGCGCGACGCGGCCGCGATCGTCAAGAGCATCATCGCGATGGCGCACGCCGTCGACCTGATCGTCGTCGCCGAAGGTGTCGAAGACGAAGATCAGCTCACCGTCCTGCGTGAGCTGAACTGTGACCAGGCACAGGGCTTCCACCTGGGCCGCCCCGTGCCGCCGGACGAACTTTTCGGAGCCGCTGAATGAGTGTCGAGATCACTTCCGGAACAGACCGCTACGACATCGTCGTGGACGGGAAACCCGCCGGGTTCCTGGAAACCCGCACGCGGCCGGACGCGATCCTGTTCCTGCACACCGAGATCTCGGACGACTTCGCGGGCCAGGGCCTGGCGGGCAAGCTCGTGTCCGCCGCGCTCGACGACGTCCGGTCGCAGGGAAGGTCCGTCCTGCCCTACTGCCCGTACGTGCGCTCGTACATCGCGAAGCATCGCGAGTACGAGGACCTCGTCCCCGAGGACAAGCGCGCCGAGTTCGAACTCTGAGCCCTCAGCCCGGGTAGATCTTCAGCAGCTTCGCGAGTTCGTCCTCGGTGAGGACGACGTCCAGCTCGCGCAGGGTCGCGTCGAGCCGCTCGGGCGGGATCGTGATGGTCTCCTTCGTCCCGTCCGGACGTTCGACGATGAACTCGGTGCCGACCAGTTTGCGGCTGAGCCCTTCCTCCAGCCGCATGATCACCAGCTGCCCGGTGAACGGCGAACGCGGATGCGTCGACGTGTAGTGGTGGTAGACCTCGTAGTCGATCCGGTGCATCGGCGTGAGCGTGAAGGCGTGCAGGTCGGTCCAGTCGTCGCCCTCCAGCTTCTGCAAACGCCACCGGTCTCCGTCGGCGACGAGCCGGTGCGGCCAGCCCGCCTGGTCTACGACGGCGCCGTCGACCAGCGGCATCGGCACCAGCATCCCGGCGCCGAACCCGACGTCGACCAGGTGCTGGACGCCGTCGGCCTCGATGACGAGCGTCATATGCGTGTACGGGCCGTTCTTCTGCGGCTGCACCCGCGCGACCAGGCGGCGGACGGGGTAGCCGAGCTGCTCGGCGGCCGCCGCGAACAGGCTGCCGTGCTCGTAGCAGTAGCCGCCGCGATGACGGTGGACGAGCTTGCCGATCACGTCGTCGAGGGCGATCCCCTTGTGCTGTCCCAAAACGACGTCGACGTTCTCGAACGGAACGGCCAGGACGTGGGCCTTCGCCAGCTCACGCAGCGCGGCGGCGGACGGCTTCGCCCGGTCCTGGCCGATCCGGCCGAGGTACGCGTCGAGGTCGAGGGTGTCGACAGTCCATTCGTCGACCTGTTCAGGTGCGAGTGTCATGCTCCGAGCCTGACACCTCCACCTAGATCGAGGTCAAGATCAGGAGGCGCAGAATCTGTCCTTGGCGGGAAGCGTGCCGTCCAGGAGATAGCGGTTCACCGCTGCCTCCACGCATTTGTTCGGGTACGCGCCGAAGATCCCGTGCGAGCGGACCGGGACGGTCACCAGCTTCGAGCCGCGCATCGCCCGGTGCATGCCGAGGCCGTGCTCGTACGAGGTCCGGGTGTCCCCGGTCGCCTGGACGATCAGCGCGGGCAGGTCGTTGCCGACCACCGTCGGCCGCTCACGAGGCGGCGCCCAGAACGCGCACGGCAGGGCCATGCTGTGCATCGGGCCGAAGATCGGCTGCGTCGCGCGTGCCTTTTGGACGGTGCGCCAGTAGTGCTCGCGGCCCCGCGGCGCGGAGGTGTCCCCGCAGACGAGTGCCAGCATCAGCGAGCTCTGCGCGCTGCCGCTCTGTTCGATGGCCCTACCTTCCGGCCTCCTGCGTGATGGACCGCGCGGCCACCGTCCCGTCGTCACCGGTCTGTCCTTGGACGACGACCGTCGAGCCCGGCTTGAGGTCGGCGAGCTTGCCCGCCTGTGTCACGCCGACGGTCGTGTCGTCCGTTGTGGACACCGTGATCTCGCCGCCCTGCGCGTTCTTGACGTACACCTTGGTCCCGTCGACGCGGTCGACCGTTCCCGTGGTGCCGCGCCCGGCCGCGCCGCGGGTGCCACCCTGCCCCTGCGCGCCCGGCTGTCCCTGGCCACCCGGCGCGGCGGCCTGGCGGGTGGGCGCCGCCGGGGTCGAAGCCGAGCCGAACGCGGCATGCGTCCAGGCACCGAGGGCGAACACGGCCGCCAGCGCGACCAGACCGGCCAGCACCTGCGTGGTCCGGGAGAACGGCCGTGCGGCGCGGCGCATCTCGTCGTGGAGATCACCGGTCACCGCCGGACCGGCGACGATCTCCTCCGCGGTCGGTTCAGTAGACGGCATCGAGACTCCTATTCGTGACGCAAGGCGTCGATCGGCCGCAGCTTCGCGGCCCGGTTCGCTGGGAAGACCCCGAAGAACAGCCCGATCAGGGCGGAAACCGCGAAGGCGAGGAAGATCGAGGACGGCACCACGACCGGCTGGATCCCGGAAATCGTGAACCGGCTGCCGATCAGCCCGATCGCGACGCCGAGCAGCCCGCCGAACAGGCTGAGCATGGTCGCTTCGGCGAGGAACTGGCCGAGGATGGCCGAACGCGGTGCCCCGACGGCCTTGCGGATGCCGATCTCGCGGATCCGCTCGGTCACCGTCACCAGCATGATGTTGGTGACGCCGATCCCGCCGACCAGCAGCGAGATCGCCGCGACGGCGGCGAGCAGCACGGTGAACGTCTCGGTGGCCGAAGTGCGGGTCGCGAGCAGCTGCTCGGAGTTCTGGATCTGGTAGTCGGCGGTGCCGCCGGCGCGGATGCCGTGCCGCGCGTCGAGGATCGCGGTGATTTCGGTCTGGGCGAGGGAAACGGAATCCGCGCCGGTCGCCTGCACGGCGATCTGGCTCAGGCTTCCGTAGCCCGCCAAGGAGTTCTGCACCGCCGAGATCGGCGCGATCGCGACGTCGTCGGCGTTCTGCGGCCCGGTGCTCCCCTGGGCCTTCAGCACGCCCGCGACGGTGAACTGGATGCCGTTGAGCAGTACGTTCCCGCCCACCGGCTCGGCCGTGCCGAAGATCGACTGAGCCGTCGTCGCGCCGAGGACGACGACCTTCCGCGCGGCCGTCACGTCTTCGGCGGTGAACAGCGCGCCGTCGGCGATCTCCTTGTTGGTCGTGGTGAAGTACGCGGGTTCGGTGCCCACGACGCTCGGGATGTCGTACGACGTCTGGCCGCGGGTCGCGGTGGCCGTCGTGGTCACCACGGGGGACGCCGCCTTGACGTCCGGCGCGCCGATCGGGTCGACGAGCGCGTGCGCGTCCTGCACGGTCAACGGTCGCGCCGTCGCGCTCTGGCCGCCGCCGCGCGCCGGGGAGACGTTGACGACGTTGGTGCCGAGCCCCTGGATGCTCGCCGCGATGGCGGCGGAAGCGCCGTTCCCCACCGCCACGAGCAGGATCACCGCCGCGACGCCGATGGTGATGCCGAGCGTGGTGAGCGCCGATCGCAGTTTGTTCGCGGTGAGCCCGCGGATCGCGAACCGCAGGATCTCCAGGAAGTTCACGACGCCACTCCCACCGCGCGGGCCGGCTCGTCGGAGACGATCAGCCCGTCCTCGACGCGGACCACCCGGCGGGCGTGCGCGGCGACCTCGTCCTCGTGCGTGATCACCACGATGGTGCGGCCGAGCCGGTTCAGCCGGTCGAAGACGCCGAGGACGTCCGCGGTGCTGCGCCTGTCGAGGTTCCCGGTGGGCTCGTCGGCCAGCAGCATCGCGGGCCCGGTGACCAGCGCCCGCGCCACGGCCACGCGCTGGATCTGCCCGCCGGACAGCTCGCTCGGCAGATGCTTGGCCCGGTCGGAAAGGCCGACCATCTCCAGCGCGGCTAGCGCCCGTTCGCGCCGCACCGACCGACGAAGTCCACTGTAGACAAGAGGAAGCTCCACATTGGACACCGCAGAGGTGCGGGGGACCAGGTTGAAGGACTGGAAGACGAAGCCGATCTTGCGGTTGCGCAGCAACGCCAGCTGACGCTCGTTGAGCTCGCCGACGCCGAATCCGTCGAGCAGGTACTCCCCCGAGGTCGGCACGTCCAGGCAGCCCAGCATGTTCAGCAGCGTCGACTTGCCCGAACCGGACGCGCCCATGATCGCGACGTACTCGCCGGGCAGGATGGTGAGATCGACCCCGCGCAACGCGTGCACGGCGGTCTCCCCTTCGCCGTAGGTCTTGCGCAGCCCGGAGACCGCGATCACCGGGTTCATCCCCGACCGCCTCCGGTGCCGGTGCCGCGCTGGCCACCGCCGGGGAAACCGCCGGTCCCGCCGCCGGGAAGCCCGCCGGTGCCGCCCGTCCGCCCGGTACCGCCGGTGGTGCCGGTGGCGGCCGTCGCGGTCAGCACGACGTTCTCCCCCTCGGTCAGCCCCGAGGTGATCTGCACCGTCGACTCGCCGCGGATCCCGACCTGCACCTGGCGCTGGACGTTCTGGCCGTTCTCCTGCACGGTGACGGTGTTCGTGCCGCCGGTGGTCCGCACCGCGGCGGCGGGGACGCTCAGTGCGTTCTGCGCCTCGGCGACGGTGACCACGACGCTCGCGGATTGCCCGGGCCGCAGGCCTTCCGGCGCGCCGGTCAACGCCAGCTTCGTCCGGTAGGACACGACGCTGCCGCTGGACGTCGGCGTCAGGTCGACGCTGGAAACCGTCGCCTGGACCGGTTTGTCCGGCGACGAGTTCAGCGTCACCGTCGCCTTCTGGCCCGCTTTGACCTTGCTGACGTCGATCTCCGCGATCGAGGTGTCGACGACCAGGTCCGTCATGTTCGTGATGGTGACGAACCCGCTGCTGCCACTGGACGAGGACGACGTCGCGGCGTTGGAGTTCCCCTGGTTCCCGCTCGATGTGGACGGCTGGGAACTGCCGGAAGAGCCGCTGGAGGACTGCTGCCCGACGGTGCCACTGATCGCGGTGACCGTCCCCGCGCCGGGCGCGTGGAGCGTGGTGTTGTCGAGCGCGGTCCGCGCGTTCTGGACGTCGAGCTCGGCCTGGTCCACCTTGGCCTGCGCCGAAGCGACGCTGTTCTGGGCGCTTGGGGAGTTCTGGCCGGTGACGGGGGTGGCCTCCGCCGTCTCGGCGGTGTCGAGGTTGTCCCCCGCGACCACGAGGTTCGCCTTCGCGACCTGAAGCTCCTTCGCGGCCTGAGCGCTGTCGATGGTCGCGAGCTTCTGGCCCACCGACACGACGTCGCCGACCTTCACGTCGATCGACGCGACCTTGCCGGCCGTGGCGAAGTTCGCGGTGCCGGTGTAGCCGCTGGCGAGCGTCCCGGCGGCGGAGACGGTCTCGGTGACCGTGGCCCGGCGGACCGGCGTACTGCGGGTCTGGGCCTGCGCGGTGTTCTGTTCGGGACTGAATGCCTGATATATCCCGAAACCTGCTCCGGCCAGGAGCACGACCAGGACACCGTTGAGCACCCAGGCCTTGGAGGGGCGAGCTCGCGTCATGCGGTGACACTGCTGCCGTTGCTTGGCAATGACCTGTTGATTGCCTGTGAGCCCGCTGTGTATCCCGGGGCGCCCCGGTGATCCCAGCCTGGCCACCGCCACTAGGACCGCCTCGGCTTCGGTCGAGGCGGCCCTCTCACCGGGAAGTAGCCGCCCGTGGATCCGGGGTGAGGCCCAGTTCGTCGCGTGCCGCGGCGACGAAAGCCGCTTCCGCCGCCCAAAGCGCGTCGAAGAGTTCGTCCCCGCGGTCCCCCGCCTCGTGATCGGCGCGCCAGGCGGCGATCTGCCGGACGGACCGGACGAGCTCGGTGGACGTCTCGACCGCTTTCGCGGTGTCGGCGACGAGACGGACCGCGACCATGCCTGCCTCGAGATGTTCCTTGTACGGACGGCCCGCCTCGTCGAAGTAGGGCATCAGGTGCCCCCGCAGTCTCGGATGCGGCCGAGCCACGATCTTGGCGGTCGGTTCGAGGGCGAAAGCGATGTACTCCCGTGAAGCGGCCAGGAACTCTTGATAGATCGACAGGCGCTGATCGCGCCACTGCCGTTCGTGGTCGCGCCACCACAGCCGATCCTGATTGCGGTACGACAGCCAGCCGCCGAGGAAGACGCCGATCAGGGCGACTACCGGTGTGATCACGCTCACTGCGACGTTCACGGGCCCGAGTCTTCCACTGGATCCCGGCCACGGGCATGAAAAAACCGCCTTGACCTGAGTCAAGACGGTTCAGAAAGCGGTGGCCAGGGCCGGGGTCGAACCGGCGACCTTCCGCTTTTCAGGCGGACGCTCGTACCAACTGAGCTACCTGGCCGGGAACGCCGGCAAGGAGCCGAACGATCTTGCGACCCTGACGGGACTCGAACCCGCGACCTTCGCCGTGACAGGGCGACGCGCTAACCAACTGCGCCACAGGGCCTTGCATACTGCTTTGTAACTGTACTGCGTACTCCCAACGGGATTCGAACCCGCGTTGCCGCCTTGAAAGGGCGGAGTCCTAGGCCGCTGGACGATGGGAGCCCGGTTCGGTTTCGGCGAACCGATCGACCCGCGCTCTCCGGTGTCCCCGGGAGCGAACATAACTATAGGACACGCCCTTTTCAGCTCCCGCACAGGGGGTCCCCTAGTTGTTCACAGGGCTGGGACCTGCGAGAACGCGGAGAGTTCAGGATATCAGGGCCGACACGTCCCGAAGGGCGCCAAGACGCCGCTGAAGCTCCCCTTGCTCGTCGTCCGTAAGAGTGACGGCGAGAAGTTCGGCCACGCGCTGATCGGTCAGGTGCTCGGCGTGCCTCCACCGCTCCCGTAGCTCACCCTTCGCCTCCGCCGTGGCGATCAGTTCGCCGGCCGCCTCCTCGGACCACGCGGTGCGCAGCAGGCGCCCTCGTCCGCCCTCCGGGTCCGCGACGACGGCCTCGGGCACCGTCAGGCCCACGGCGCGAAGGGCCGCGAAGTGAACGCCGCCGCGGAACTCGCGGAAGACCATGAGCGCGAAAGCCAGCCGCTCGACATCGTCTTCCGGGCGTTCGGCGAGTTGCCATCCGGCGAACAACGCGAGACCACTCGCGTCCGCGGTGTCCACGAGACGGAAGAGCAGATCCGCCAGACGGCCGGGATTGTCGGCACCCGAAAGGCTGACGTGCGCCCACCTCGCCGATGACCGCGAGTAGGCACGGACCGCGGAGGCCGCGTCGAGGGCCGCCATCGCGGGCGGCAAGGCGAACTCGAAGAGCCACGACGGGAAGATCCCGAACAGCTCCGCGACCACCTTCGGCGGCGGGTCGCCGAGCACCGCCGAACGCCCTCGCAGGTACAGCGTCCGCGGCGGAAGACCGACTTCCGCCTCGACCTCGGTGAGCTCCGGAGAGGTCATGAACTTCCCGCCCAGCACCTGCACCGTGCCCCGGATCTCCCGTGCCACCTCGATGGCCGCTTCGTCACCCATGTCGTCCGCACCTTCCCGCCAGTTGAATAATAACAGTGTTACATTACTGGCGTCCCCTTCTCAAGGGCAAACGAAAGCCCGGCCGAGCGGCGAACACCGCACGACCGGGCTTTCGTGAACGAACTCAGCGCTGAACGGGCGCCTGCCCGTCCTCATCCAGCGTCAACCCCAGCATGTCCAGCAACTGGACACAGTCATCGACACCCAGCGCCCCATTGGCCACCGCCAGCCGGGCACGCCGCACCTGGTCGTCGGACACCCGCTGCTGGGCATCCCCCTGACCCGAGCGCTGCGCCGGCAGACCACCTGCCAACGTCGTCGAGCTTCCCCCATCGGCACCTTCGTACCGAAGGAGGAACTGTCGCACTTCCACAGACCCACCCATGGTTCCTCCAGACGGCCAACGAACAGCTTGGCCGCGAGGCTAGCCAGAGCCGGCCGCGACACACAGCCCCCCGGAGAGTGAAACTGTCGACACGCTCCGCACAACGCAGAGCAATCACGCGCATCCCGGCACCACATGAACCACAGGCGAACCACAGGTGGCGCGAGGACCGGAATTCTGCCCGCGCCCACTCGCCCTTCTCAGCAAACCGTGCAACAATCGATTTGCTGACACACCCCCGGTCAGCGCCTGTGGAGATCCCCTCCGACCCCCGCGTTCCTCCCCCTGGCGCGGGGGTCGCTCCGTGTTTTGGGGGGCCACCCCCCAAACCCCCAGGGTCCGTTCTGCGGCGGTTGGCAGCTTCGGGTCGGTGCGGTCGACGAGTTAGTGACGCTGGCGCGAATGGTGCGGTTGTTGCTTTTTGTGATCATGGGAAATCGGTTTCTTGTCGGGGTTGGGCCAAATGGGACAGAAAAGTGGGTGTGTCGTGGCTCACTGTGGTTGGTTTGCCGAGACCGAACCGTTATCGTGGCCCGGTGCCCCTTCCTTCCCTGAGCCGTCGTAACGGCAGCCGCACGAACTTGAAGCCGGTCAACCCGGGTCGTCACCGCAACTCCTCCTCCAAGGAGGCCGAAGCGGTCGTCGAAGACACGGAGCTCACCAGCTACCTTCGTGCCCTGGCCCCGGACAACGACCCGGAAAGCACCGGCACCGGCAAGCGCTTCGGTGAAGCCCAGGTGTTCCAGCTGCGGATGAACCTCATCGCCTGCGAACAGCTCAAGGACGCCGCCTCCGAGCGCAACCTGTCGCCGCAGGCACTGGCGCAGGAATGGATCCTCGAGCGCCTCTCGTGGGAGTCGCAGGCCAACTCGGCCCAGCAGCGCCGCCACGAAGAAGCCCACACCGACGAATTCCGCTTCGACGCCGACGCGTGGGAGCAGCAGCCCGTCCCCCGCTGACCCCGTCGCCCCCGGAACGGAACAGCACACCAAAAGAAGTCTTCAGAACAGAGAAAAGCCCCCGGCGAGAACGCCGGGGGCTTTTCTGATCAGTCTGAGCAACGCCGAAGGGCGGACTCAGATCGCGCGGACCTTTTGGGCCTGCGGGCCCTTCTGACCCTGACCGACTTCGAACTCCACTCGCTGATTCTCCTCGAGAGTGCGGAAACCGCGTCCCTCGATCTCCGAGTAGTGAACGAAGACGTCGCCCTCGCCGCCATCCTGCGCGATGAAGCCGAAGCCCTTCTCCGCGTTGAACCACTTCACAGTGCCTTGCGCCACCGCTTTACTCCTCGTTGCACATCCGCTTCGAGTGCCTCCGAAGCGACACCCAGACCGTCCCGGGCGGTTCCAACGAGTCGAGCAAAGAGCGCGTCACCGGCTCATGGCTCGCGTCAGAAGTTCCGCGAGTGTGAAGCCACGAACACGCAAAACGACGGCCTGATGGCAGAGTACCGGGATCTGGCCATATTTGAAGCCCGTGATCGGACTCTAAGCACCCCCAAGTACCAAGGTCACCGGAACGTCGTATACCGGCCCGTCTTCTGTCGGACCCTCTCGCTACCCTGTCGCCGCACGCCGACCTCAGCTCATCGTCGGACACGGACCGAAGTCGGTCATGCCCCGATCGTGAACTATGATCCACCCGATTGTGACTCGCATCACTCCCGGACGGATCAACTTACCGGGCGGTCCGGACGTCATGGTCGGTGTACAGGGGAGCAAAGGGGAAGCTTTGAGGTTCACGGAAACCGCGCGCCGCCGGACGGCACTCGCGGCACTGGGGCTGGTGGCCGTTCTGACGCTGGGGGCGTGCAGCAGCGAGCCGACGGTGTCGGCCAGCGGGCCGGACGGCGGCGGCCAGATGAGCGGCGAGACCGGCGGCAAGGCGGCCGCGCCCGCCAAACTGTCCTACGAGCCCGCCGCGGGTGCGCAGGACGTCGCCCCGGGCCAGCCCATCAAGGTCAGCGTCGCCGACGGCACGCTCGACCAGGTCGTACTGACCAACCCGGACGGCAAGCAGGTCGCGGGCCAGCCGTCCGAAGACAAGAAGAGCTGGGTCACCACCGAACAGCTCGGCTACGGCAAGGGTTACACGTGGTCCGGCAAGGCCACCGGCACCGACGGCAAGCCCGTCGAGATCGGCGGGGCCTTCACCACGGTCAAGCCGCGCAAGCAGGTCGGCGCGAACATCAACGTCTTCGACGGGCAGACCTACGGGATCGCCATGCCGATCACGCTGACGTTCCCGAGCAAGGTCACCGACAAGGCCTCGGTCGAGAAGGCGCTGTCGGTCGAGACCACGCCGAAGACCGAGGGGTCCTGGGCCTGGGTCCACGACGACACTTCGGTGCACTGGCGGCCGAAGGCCTACTGGCAGCCCGGCACCACGGTGAAGTTCAACGCCAAGATCTACGGCGTCAAGGTCGGCGAAGGCGTGTACGGCAAGGAAGACCGCTCGGCGAGCTTCACGATCGGCCGTTCGCAGATCGTCAAGGGCAACACCCAGACCCATCGGCTCCTGGTGGTCCGTGACGGTCAGCAGATCGCGGACTACGCGGCCAGCTACGGCCTCGACGCCGACCCGGGCCGTGTCACGCCGAGCGGCACGCACGTGGTGATGTCCAAGCACGACACGTACTCGATGACCAACGAGCGCTACAACTACGAGAACATCGTCGTCCCGTCCGCGGTGCGGTTCTCCACCAACGGCGAGTTCATCCACGGGTACGGGCCGTCGATCTGGGCGCAGGGCAAGAAGAACATCTCGCACGGCTGCGTGAACCTGGCGCCGGCGAACGCCAAGGCGTACATGGACGGCGCCTTGGTCGGAGACCCCGTCGAGATCGAGGGCAGCACCCAGAAGATCAACCGGGCGCGCGACTACAGCGACTGGACCTACGACTGGGCCGAGTGGTCCAAGCTTTCCGCTCTCGCGAGCTGAAGTACTTCCATGGAACCGGGCGGCCGGAGACCCCTGCGGTCTCCGGCCGTTCGTGTTGGTTGCCGTGCGCGGACTGGAACCTTCCGAAACTCGATGCAACCCGATGCGGGGCGAGGCGCATGTCTAACGACGTGAGGCGCCGCGGCCAATGAGCGGCGCCCGGATCGAGGAGACTCTCTTGCGTACTCGTATCGCTCTTTCCCTCGGCGCGCTGCTGCTGGCGGGCGGCGCCGCCTTCGCGACCACGTCGCTGGCGTCGGCCGACCAGAGCGCCCCGTCGCCGACGGTCACCCAGGCGCCCCAGCCTGTTCCCACCACCACGAAGCCTGTCGAGCCGCCCCGCGCCACCACCGCGCCGCCGCGCGACCCGCGACCCGCCCAGAAGACCCCGGCGGTCGCCGCCCCGGGCGAGCACCGCGTGCCCAAGGCCGTCCCGGCCGGGCCGACCGGGGACCTGAACCTCCCCGCCATCGTCGAAGGAGCCGGTAACTAGGTGTCGTTGAGCCGCTCGTCGAAGACCGGGACGGGCTCGCCGTGGGACGGCGAGTTCGCCCGGTACTTCGACGAGCGCGCTCACAGCCTGCGCGCCACCGCGTACCTCCTGTGCGGGGACTGGCACCAGGCCGAGGACATCACCCAGGCCGCGCTGCTGAAGCTGTACCTGGCTTGGCCGAGGCTCTCCCGGCACGACGCGCTCGACGGCTACGCGCGCAAGATCGTGCTGCGGACGTTCCTCTCCGAGCACCGGCGTGTCTGGCGCAAACGGGAGAAGCTCACCGACTCCCTCCCCGAACTCCCGAGCGAAACGGCGGGCACGGAACAGGAGATGCTGGTCAGGCACGCCCTCTCCGGCATCGCCCCGAAGCAGCGGGCCGTACTGGTGCTGCGCTACTTCGAAGACCTCAGCGTCGACGAGACGGCCACGGCGCTGGGCTGCAGCACGGGAAACGTGAAGAGTCAGGGCGCGCGGGGCCTGGCGACCCTGCGCAAGCGGCTCGGACCGCATTTCAGCGAACTGGCCTTGAGCGGAGCGCACGACGATGGGAGGTGAGGAGATGGACGAGGACATCAAAGGCGTGCTTTCGCACGGTGCGAGTGGTCCCCCGCTGGGCATCCGGGCGGCGGACATCATCGAGCGGGGTGGCCGGATCCGGCGACGACGCAAGCGGCTGGCCGTGGCGGGGAGTTCGCTGGCGACGGTCGCGGTGATCGTGCTCGGCGCGATCGCGGTCGGCGGACGCGGCGGCGAGGGACCCGCGCCGGTGCAACCCGCGGGCCCTGGCCTGTCGACCATCGCCCCGATACCCGCCCCGCCGTCGCCTGCCGAGTCGACCCCGGAGCCGGAAGCCACTCCCGGGAAACCGTCCGATCCGGAGACTTCCACGAAGCCCGGTCAGACGCGCGCGGTGCCCAAGACGTCTCAGCCCGGGCGCACGGCGACGATCATCCCTCCCCGCAGCGCGCCCACCCCGACCAAGGAGCCGAGCGAACCGCCGGTGGCGACCACGACGCGGTGATCCGCCGTCCGGAACGTCCGATTCTCAAGATGTCACCCAAAGTAATCGGAAATTCCCCGACATCGACCTCACCTGGTGGTTCATCACCGTTTTGGGGGAACGACGCCTGGGCGATCGGGCCAAAACGCTGAGTCCGGACGTTTGAACACCTACGGTCGAGGGAACAAACCCTCGTCGATGGGTAAGTAAACGGGTGGGTCGGGAGGTCAAACCCATGGCCGAAGAGGCGCTGAGTGCGTCGGATCAGGAAAAAGGGGAACCCGCGGAGGCCCCACCTGAACAGATCAGAAAGGCCGTCGCCGGAGCGGCGATGGGTAACTGCATCGAGTGGTACGACTTCGGTGTTTTCGGCTTCATGCCCGCCATCCTGGGGCAGGTTTTCTTCAACGCTTCCAGCACGTCCGAAGGCGCGCTGGCGACGTTCGCGGTCTTGGCGATCACCTTCATCGTGCGGCCGTTCGGCAGCTTCGTGTTCGGTCCGCTGGGCGACAAGATCGGGCGCCAGAAGGTTCTCGCGCTGACGATCATCCTGATGTCGGGATCGACGTTCGTCATCGGCCTGCTGCCGTCGTACGCGACGATCGGTCCGGCCGCGGCGGTCCTCTTGATCCTGCTGCGGACCATCCAAGGCTTCTCGGCGGGCGGTGAGTACGGCGGCGCGGCGACGTTCATCGCCGAGTACGCGCCCGCCCGGCGCCGGGGTTTCTGGGGCAGCTGGCTGGAGTTCGGCACGCTCGTCGGCTTCGCGATGGGCGCCGGGTTCGTCACGATCTTCACTGTCGTCCTCGGCGACGACGCCATGCGCGATTGGGGCTGGCGCCTGCCGTTCCTGATCGCCGGTCCGCTCGGCATCGTCGGTCTCTACCTGCGGAACAAGCTGGAGGACACCCCGCTGTTCCAGGAGATCGAGAAGAAGGACCAGGTCGAGAAGTCGCCGCTGAAGGCCCTGCTCAAGAAGCACTGGACGTCGATCCTGCACCTGATCGGCATCGTGGTGATGCTGAACGTCGCCGACTACATCGTGATCACGTACCTGGAGACCTATCTCAAGGACGTCGTCGGTTTCGGCGGGCACACACCACTGCTGATCATCCTGGCGACCATCGCGCTGATGCTGATCTTGATCGTCCCGGTCGGCATCCTGTCCGACCGCATCGGGCGAAAACCCATCCTGATCGCGAGTTGCGCGAGCTTCCTGGTGTTGCCGATCCCGGCGTTCTCGCTGATGGGCGCGGCCGCGGACGACCAGAACGCCTGGCAGCTCATGCTCGGCCTGGCGATGATCGCGATCCCGCTCGTGCTGATCCTCGCCGTGCTCGCGGCGACGCTGCCGGCGATGTTCCCGACGCAGGAGCGCTACGGCGGCTTCTCCATCGGGTACAGCATTTCCACCGCGCTCTTCGGCGGGACGGCGTCGTACATCATCGGCAGCCTGGTGAAGAACACCGGCGACAACCTGTGGCCCGCGTACTACCTGATGGGCGCGGCGGCGATCGCGGCCATCCCGATCCTGCTGCTGCCGGAGACGGCCGGGGTTTCGCTGCGGGGCATCGTGAACTCGCGGATCGCGCGGCGCCGGAAGCCGGAAACGGCCACTCCCGGCGGCGCCTCGGAGCTACCGGCGAGTTAACGTCTGTCCATGAGCCGTATCTCGCAGCCGTGGCCGCCGGTCGAAGTCGAACCGGCGACCGTCCACCCGAAAGCCCCGCAGCCGGGCAGCCATCTCGGCATCCACTTCGGTGAGTGCTTCGGGTGCGGCGACGAGATCGAGGCCGGGCTCCACCTGCATTCGACGGTGGGCGAAGGGACGACGGTGTACTCCAAGTTCACCGTCACCTCCGCCCACCAGGGTGCGCCCGGCCTCGCCCATGGCGGCCTGCTGGCTTGCGCTTTCGACGAGGCGCTCGGCGCCACCGTCGGCAACCTGCTGCGCCGCCCCGCCGTCACCGGGAAACTGGAGACGGATTTCCTCCGGCCGGTTCCGGTCGGTTCGACCCTGTACATCGCCGCGAAACTGGACGGCGTCGCCGGTCGGAAGATCTATGTGAGCGCCGACGGCAGGCTGGACGCCGAAGACGGCCCTGTCGCGGTGCGCGCGCGGGCGTTGTTCGTGCGGGTCGAGTTCGAGCACTTCAGCACCCACGGGGACCCCGAGGCGCTGCAGAAGCTCGCCGCCGCGCACGAAAAGGCCAAGCGCGAACGCGAATGGGACATCAACCCCTGAGCGTTTCGTCCTAGGTGAGCGTCCTCGGCCGGATCGCGTTGGCCTTGTCGACGAGTTCGACGCGCTGGTCGATGGTTCCGGCCAGCCGGGCCAGCGTCCGGTAGCAGCGCTCGAGGCCGAAGCGCAGGTCCCGCTCGTCCAGGGCGCAGCCCAGCACCTTCGCGCCCGGCGTCGGCCGGTTCTGCGAGTTGAGCCAGCCGTGCGCCGCTTCGAGAACCTCCGCCGACAAACGCGTGCGGCGTTCGGCGTCGAGCTGCAGGCGCTCCAGCCGCGTCGAGGCGTCGACGAGATCCCGCTCGGACACCATCACCGGGTCCTTGCCGCCGCCGTTGATCCTGGTCTTGATCTTGATCGCGGCCACCTGCGCGGCGACGTAGTGCGTGGACGACGCCGGGACGGCCTCCAGCACCTCGATCGCGCTGGCACGGGCGCCCTGCGCGAGGTAGACGCGAGCGAGCCCGAAAGCGGCGCTGACGTAGGACCGGTCCGTTCGCCACACCAGCTCGTAGTAGCGCGCGGCACCGAAGTAGTCCCCGACGCCCTCCGCGCTGACGGCCAAGGCCAGCTTCGGCGCGATCTCGCCGGGAAGGTCGTCGTACACCGCTTCGAACGCGACATGTGCGACGCGGGACCGGCCGCCCGCGAGCTCGATCAGGCCGCGGTACCAGTCGATCCGCCAGTCGTGCGGGAAACCGGCCTTGATCGCGAGGTACTGCGCGGCCTGCAGCTGCCGCTGCGCCTCGACCAGCTCACCGAGCTCGATCCGGGCCCGCACGATGCGCAACCGGACCTCGATCGACTCGCGCGGCGCTCCGGCCAGCGAATCGATCGCGCCGCCGGGATCGAGCGCGACCGTCGAGGCGAGCACGCCCGCCGCCGGGTCGTCGGTGTCGACCTGCGGGATCGGCAGGCCCGAGACCACCTCGCCCGGATCCGGCAGCGGCACGCTCCCGCCGTGCTCCGGGACCACCAGGTCCACGCCGAACGTGCGGGTCTCCGGGCCGAAGACGGTCGAAGCGCCCGGGCGCGGTTTCCCGGTGCCCAGCGCCATGATCTCGCGGAGCACACCGGTCAGCTGGTCGCCCATCTCCTCGGCCGCGATGAACCGGCGGTCCGGGTCGGTATGCGTCGCGCGCTTCAGGAAACGGTGGTACGAACCGAAAAGCGCGAACAGCGGGACGACGTCCGGTCCGGGCAGGGTCGCCTTGTACTTGCTGGTGTACCCGGAGAACTCGAAGCTGAGGACGGCGAGCGTGCGGCCGACCGTGTACAGGTCGGATGCGACCGAAGCGCCGTGGGTCGCCAGTTCGGGCGCGCTGTAGCCGGTGGTGAAGAACAGCGGGCTCTCGTAGTCGTCGACGCGGCGGACCGCGCCGAGGTCGATCAGCTTGAGCTGCTCGTGCGTCTGGATGACGTTGTCGGGCTTGAGGTCGCAGTACAGCAGGTTCTGGCTGTGCAGGTAGCCCATGGCGGGCAGGATCTCGAGCCCGTAGGCGATCACCTGCCCGATCGGGAGCGGCTCCGGGCGCTTCGTCTCGCGGTGGTGCGCGAGCGCGAGCTGGCGCAGCGACTGGCCGCCGACGTACTCCATGACGATGTAGCCGACGGAGTTGCCGGTGTCGCCATCCGGATGCTGCACGAAGTTGTGGATCTTGACGATGTTGGGGTGTTCGACCTCGGCGAGGAACCGCTGCTCGTTGGCGGCGGCCGCCATCGCGGTGGCGTCACCGGTGTCGATCAGGCCCTTGAGGACCACCCAGCGGTCGCTGACGTTGTGATCCTGCGCGAGGTAGATCCAGCCGAGGCCGCCGTACGCGAGGGCGCCGAGCACCTCGTACTGGCCGCCGACGATCTCGTTGGGCCGCAGCTTCGGGACGAAGGAGAACGGGTTACCGCACTTCTCGCAGTTGCCCTCCGGCGAGCCGGGTTTGCCGTCCTTGCCGCGGCCGACCTTCGCGCTGCAGCTGCTGCAGAAGCGCTTCTCCTCCGACACCATCGGGTTGTCAAGGACGGCGGACGCCGGGTCGCGGTACGGCACCTGCGGGACGTCGACGAGCCCGGCGCCGAGGCGGCCGCGGCGAGAGGTGCGCGACGACGTCCGGCGCGCGGTGCCGGGGAACGAACCCGTTCCGGTGCCGGTGCCCCGGCTGCCCGATCCGGTACCCGTGCCGGTGCCTGTTCCCCGGCTTTCGCTGGCACGTTCGGGGAGGACGCTTTCGGTGCCGGGATCCGGAAGCGGGCCGTGCCCGTGGTCGACACGCGGCGACGGCGGCATGATGCTCTGCGTCTCCGGCGTCGGCGAGGAGAGCACGCTGGTCGGCTGGGGCACGTCGACGGGTGCCTGCCACGCGGGGCGGACGATCTGGGTCTGCGGGCTCACGGGAGCCATCTCGCCCGGCGGGCGCGTCGGGTCCTCGGCGCCGGGGATCGGCCGCTGCTGACCGCGCGGCGGAGTCTGCGGACGCTGGACCGGCGCGTGGTAGATGGTGCGCTCGGCGTCCGACTCCGGCTGGGGCTTCGCCTTCGGCGGCTCGGAGAAGTCGAGCCTGCCGGAAATGGACGGTTCGGGCGTTTCCCAGCGGACCGGCGCCGGCGGCGTCCAGGAGGCGGGTTCCGCTTCCTTGTCCGGCGTGGCGTCATCCGGCGCTGCGTGCCGAGGACGGCGCGGCTCTTCCGACACTGGTACCTCCCGAATCCCCGCGACGGCGTCAGCCCTGATCCTAATGGTGAGCGGGCGGGTCCTGCCCGCGCCGGGTCGAACCCGCTACGGTGCGAGAGAGAACCGATTCAGCAGGTGATGAGGGGGAGGCCCGGGTGCCTGCGTCATTTTCGATGTCGATGGCCCAGCTCGACGTCGTACTCGAAGAGCTCGGGCTCGGCAGATTCGTGCTGCCCTTCACGATCCCGACCGTCGGCACCACCGTCACGGAACGCGAGCGGCACTGCGAAGAGGTCTGGGCCGGACTGGCCGACCGAGGCTTCGCGCGCGGCCGCGAACTCCTGCGCGACTACGAACAAACACTCCGGCTCTGGGCCACGGGAGATTTCGTCGTCACCCTGGAGGCGCACGAAGTCGAGCAGGACGCCGAATACCTCTATCGAGGTAGCTGGAACCAGCGTTCGGGCGTCGTGAGCCAGCAACGCGGATTCGACATCCTCTTCGAGCCGGTTTACCCCGAACAGGTCATCGCGACCCTCCTCGACAACCTGCCGTCACTACCGCCGTTCCCCGGACGGGTGACGACGTCGAGCACCCTCCCCCCGTCCAAACGGCCGGACGACCCGTTCGCCAAGGACCCCGGCAACCTCCGCCTGGGCGCGGCCGGCCGGTTCTTCGAATTCCCGCTCGCGAGGCTCGGCACGCTCGGCATCACCCTGCGCGACGATCGAGGCAAACCGCAGCAGAAGAGCGTCCAGTGGTTCGACAGCGTCCAAGGCCGCTTCATGCTCACCACCGACCGCTTCCCCGACGGTGAAGTCCGCCGCACGTTCACCCCGACGAACGGCTCCCACCTGGCACGATGGATCCACGAACTGGTCGAAGCCGCCCGCGTCGGCAGCGCGTGATCCTCGCCGGAAGGCGGGCTTCGGGGCCGTTTCCGCTGATATCGTGATCTGACGAGCGCTACGAGTAACCGGGACTTGGTACAGGGGAGAGACCATGACTGACGGCACCGGCGGACCACCGGGTGACTTCTCGCAGATGCTGGGGGACTTCTCGGCGCAGGCCGACGCGATGGTGACTGCCGCGAAGGAGGGGCGGTTCGCTGTCAGCCCCGAGATGGGCGAGGCGTACAAGACTGCGCTCAACGACTACCTGGACAGCTGGGTCAGCAACAAAGGCCAGTTCTTCCAGCTGTCCCAAGCGCCCGAGCTAGGCAGCAGTCCTTACTCCATCGCTGTCGGGAAACACGCCACTCTGGTGGCGGATGGCGACGAGCAATCTGCGCAAACCCAGCTCGAAGCGCTACAACGGGTTGTAACTCGAGCCGTGGAAGCGATCGAGACCGCAAAGGCGAACTTCAACAAGATCGAGCACGAGAACGAGTCGACCATCAAAGCCTTCGACGGGACTGATTCCAAGTAATGAAATCGGCAACACGACCGGCACTTGCCACTACGGCCATCATCGCCGCCGCGGCGCTCATCACCTCGTGCTCGTCCGAGAAACCGGGCACACCCAGTCCCGCACCGACCCCTTCCGCTTCACCTAGCTCCGAAAGCAACCAAGAGGTTTTCGCTGGCATGGATTCGTGCGAAATCCTCCGTTCGATCACGTCGGATTCAACGTTCGACAGCTATAACCCTGAGACGCTTGAAAGCGACAACGGCTGCCGAGCGGAGAAGGCTCGGTACGGGAACGCCGCTCTCTACCTGGTGGGCAACGAGGGCATCGACGGCCTGGAATCCAACAAGGGGACGAAAACAAGTACGAAGGTCGCCGGCCGCGACGCTGTCCAATTGTCCGGCGCCGCCGGGCAAGGCAACTGTTTCATCGGGATATCCGTGACACCCAAGGCCCGCGCGACGGTGAACCTGACCTTGTCGATCGGGTCGGACGATCAAGCCTGCACGGACGCCAAGGTGATCGCCGAAAAGGTCGCGCCGAAGCTTCCTCAAGGCAACTGACCATGCAGACCGAGGAGGTGATCATGATGAAAGAATCGAGCGATCTGTCCGCGAGGCGTCTCTCGGGCGGAGCCCGGACTTTGACTTCCGGATTGTCCTCGACGATTGTCATGGTCGCCGCCGCCTCGGGTCTCACGGCGTGCGCCGTGGACGGCAAAGGCGTCCCGGTTCCTACGCCGCCATCGACGCTGAGCGAACCAGGACCGAGCGGGCCGTCGAAGAACGTCTTCACTGGCCTGGATGCGTGTGAGATCCTCAGACATGCCACTTCATCGCTCGGCTACGAGGAATACAAGCCCGAGACGCTGGAGAGCAAAAACGGTTGCCGGGCCAAGAAAACCGACTATGGAAATGTCGGTTCGTATCTCGTCGGCAAAAAGGGAATCGACGGCGTGAGCCCCACCCAAGGCACGAAAACCGCCATAGGTGGACGTGACGCTGTACAGCTATCAGGTGATGGGGGTCGCGGGACACGCTACATCGGAATCGCTGTCACCAAGACCACCCGTGCGAGTGTCGGTGTCACCCTCGTCGACGGAACCGATGAGCAAGCCTGCGCGGACACCAAAGTGATCGCGGAACAGCTCGCACCAAAGCTTCCCCAAGGCAGCTGAACATGAGCATGGGACGCCTGATGATCGCCGCCACAGGCGGACTAGCCGTCGGCATTTTCCTGGCAGGCTGCACGAACTGCAATGGCGGAAGCCCACAGCCGACGAAGGCCAGCACGGAACCTGCTGGTTCGACCGCATCCAAGACGCCCAGAGACAGCTTCGGTGGCCTCACGGCATGTGCCCTTTTTCAACCGGTCACTGAAGATCAGGGCTTCGAACCCGCCAAAGAAGTGAAATTCGAAAGCGACAACGGATGCCAGGCTCGTAAGCCCGAGGTGGGGACCGCGAGCATGTATCTCGTCAACGCCGGGATCGACGAACTTCAGGATCTCGGTGGCACCAGGAGCACGACATGAATAGCCGGAACGGATTCGGTCGTCATCGCGGGTTCCGGCGGCAGCAGCAGCTGCTTCGTCGGCATGGCGATCGGGACAGGCGCACGAGCAACGGTGAGTATGACGCTCGCGAGCGGCTCGAACGAAGAAGCATGCGATTCGGCGAAGAAGATCGCCGAGCAGATCGCACCCAAGCTGCCCAGAGGGAACTGAACGGATCGGGGAGGGGACCATGGCGGACAACGCCGGTCAGGACAACTTCGAGTCCGTGCTGAGCGCCGACGGCAAGGCGCACCGGACGTACGAGGGCAAGCGCTACGCGGAGACTTACGACGAGACCAACCGGGGTCCCGGTGGCAACGACCTCACCGCGCGGATGACGGCGGAGGCGAAGGCCGGCCAGTACTCGGGCGAGCAGGCCGAGGCGCTCACCCAGGGTCAGCAGTTCCGGGCCGGGCTCGGGCCGTCGGGTCAGCGCTACGAGGGCAACTCGCACGGCGACCTGGTCGGCATGGTCACCAACAACCTCTCCGCCGAGAAGATCGACCAAAAGGGCGAAATCTGGAACAACCAGGGCAACGCGCTGAACACCTTCAGCAGTGCCCTCAGCACCGCCGCCAACAAAGAGGGCGCTCACTGGCAGGGGCCGTCCGCGGAGGCCGCGCACGGGTTCTTCAAGAACCTGGGCAAGTGGGCCGACACAGCGGGTGACGGCGCGTACCTCGCGTCCAACCGCTTCTCCCAGTCCGCCGCAGCGGCCACCGCGGCGAAGAACTCCATGCCCGAAGAGGTCCCCTTCGACCGCAACGCCGAGTACAAGAACGCGATGCAGCAGCTCGGGAGCGGGAACTTCGCGGGCGCGGTGGAGACGGTCGGCAACATCTCGGCCAAGCAGGAGCAGTCGTTCCAGGCGCATCAGCAGGCCGCGCAGGTGATGCACACCTACGACCAGTCGCTCTTCGACGTCAATTCCCGGCAGCCCACGTTCGCCCCGCCGCCGGAAATGGGTGATTCGACGACGGCGTCCGGGTTTTCCGGGGGTACTGAGGCCAAGGGCTTCAGCGGCGGGCCGGGGCCTGGTCCCGGGTCCGGGCCTGGGGTGTCCGGGCCTGGCTACACAGGCGGACCGGGGCCGACGTCGGGGCCCGGGCCCGGGATCACCACTGGCGGCGGGCACACCGGGGTGCCGGGTCCGGGGCAGTCGTTCAGCGGGCCGCCGGGGTCGTTCCGGCCCGGGCCGACGCCGGGGCTGGCGGCCATGAACGGTCCTGGTCCCTCCGGCCTCGGTCGTCTGGGCAGCGAGCAGTACCGCGGCAAGCCCGGCCGGACGCCGAGCGGGCCGGGTGGCAGTGCGGCGAGCCGGTTGACCGGTGGTGGGAGCGGCGGGTTCGGGCGCAACGGCGGGTCGGGCAACGTCGCCGAGCGGCTCGCGGGCGGCAAGGTTCCGGCCGGTGAGGCCGAGAAGCTCGCCGGCAAGGGCGGCGGGTCCGGGTCGGGCAAGCTGCCCGAGGAGCGCGTCACCAGGGGTGGCGCGGCCGCGGCGGGCAAGAGCGGCGGCCAGGGTCCGATGGGCGGCGGCGGTCCCGGCGGCAAGGGGCAGAAGGAAGAGGACAAGGAAAAGAAGGCCCCGGACTACCTGCAGGAGGAAGACGCCGACGTGTTGTTCGGCGGCTACGACGGCGACATGAAGCCGGTGCCGCCGGTGATCGGCGAGAAGTAGACCGAAGCGGGCCGTTCGGGAGCGAATCCCGAACGGCCCGTTCTCACTTGTACTGGGCCGAAGGCGGCGTTCCGCCTTCGAGTTTGTTCCCGATCCACTTCGCGTAGCTCGCCTGCCACGCGCCACCGCGCACGTTCTCCAGCACGGCGTTCACGTACCGCACCATGTCCTCGTTCTCTTTCGGGACACCGATGCCGTAGTTCTCCTCGCTGAACCGGTCCCCCACGATCTTCAGCGTCGGGTCCTGCGCGAGCATCCCGGCGAGGATGACGTCGTCCGTCGACACCGCCTCGACCTGCTTCTGCTGCAGCATCACCAGACAGTCCGACCAGTTGTCCACCGAGACCGGCACCGGCTTCGAGGGATCCGCCGCGATCTTCGTCAGCGAAGTCGACGTCTTGGTCGCGCACACGCGCCGCCCGGCGAGGTCCGACAGCTGCCCGACCTTCGACCCGGATTCGACCAGGATCCGTTGCCCCGCCTGGTAGTACGCCGTCGAGAAGCCGACCCGCTTCAGCCGGCTGCAGGTGATGCTGTAGGTCCGGACGACGATGTCGACCTGCTTCTTCTCCAGCACCTCTTCCCGCAGTTTCGACGGGATCGCCCGGAACTGCACACGGCCTTCCGCGCTGCCGAAGATCGCCTTCGCGATCTCGTTGACCATGTCGATGTCGAAGCCTTCGAGCTGGCCCGACGTCGGATTCCGGAAACCGAACAGGAACGTCGTCTGGTCGACGCCCGCGATGAGCTTGCCGTTTTCCTTGATCTTCGCCATCGTCGAGCCGCTGGTGATCGACGTGCCGTTGGTCGGCCGCAGGCTCGCCAGCGGGTTGCAGCTCGTGTCGGTCGTCCCGCCGCCACCGGCGTTGTCGGCGCCGCCGACGTTCGCGGGCTGAGGCGGGGCGACGTCGCCGGCGGGCGCCGGGTCGACCGGCGCCCCCGCGCTGCCGCAAGCCGTCGCCAGCACCAGGACCGCGCCGAGCACGGCCCCTCGCAGACCGTTCCGCATCACCGGTACTCCCTCAGCCGTTCACGGATTCCCAACGCGGACCCCGCCGCCGCGATCAACGCCAGCACCGCGATCCCCGGCGCGAGCAGGGTCAGGGCGCGGTCGGCACCGCGGGTGCCGTCGAGGAATTCCTGCCGTCCCACGTTGATCGCGGCCACCAGGTTCTCGTCGAGCCGCAGGAACGCCCCGGCCGCGCCGTCCTTCTTGTCGTCACGGATGGCCGTGTCGACGGCGTCCTGGTAGAAGCCGTCGTCGTCCAGGCGCCGCACTTCGCGGTGCGCCTTGAACCACGCCGACGCCGCTTGGATCGCCGCGTCCACCTTGTCCGCCGCCGCGCCGCCCGCCGCGAGGCCGTGGGCCTCGCCCAGCAGGCCGCCCTGGCCGTCCGTCCCGCCGAGTTGCGCGGCGAGATCGCCGAAGTCCTTCTCGTACGCCGCGCCGTCGCCGCGGGCGACGAGGGTCAGCGTTTCGTCGGCTCGCGCCTGCAGCGCCGCGATCCGGGCGCGGACGAGGACGTCCGCCTGGTGCGAGCCGTCTTCCTCGCCGCTGCCGACGAGGCTGCTCTGCAGAATCAGCGCCACCGCGCCCCACAGCAGGGCGACCACCACCGACACGGTCGCGGCGGCGAGCCCGACGTTCAGCAGCCGGTTGGTCTTCCTGGTCAGGTGCACCTGGGTGACGATCAGCGCTGCCAGCAGGGCGAGCATCAAAGCCGTTGCCAGCCAAGGGAATCCGGTCGCGTCGTCCTGTTCGGCGGCGAGCCTGTCGGTGTCGATGCGGTACAGATCCTGTGCGGCGGGAAGGATTTTCGCCCGCATCAGTTCGGATGCCTCACGCAGATACGAGGCCCCGACGGGATACCCCTGCCGGTTGTAGGTGCGCGCGGTCTCGATCAGTCCTGTGTAGACAGGGATCTCGCGGCCGAGGATGTTGATCTGCTCGGCCGCTTCGTCGACGCCGGAAGAGTCCGACGCCGCCTTCGCCAGCGCGGCACCGGCCTCCGCGACGTCGCGTTCGTACCGCTGGCGCATCGGGAGCGGCTCGGTGCCGATCGAAAGGAAGGAACTGGCCGCTGTCGCGTCGGCGTCCGAAAGCGCGCGGTAGACCTGCTGCGCCGCGGCCGCGAGGGGTTCGCGGTGGTCGATCAGGCCGTTGATCGTGTCCTTCTTGTCCTGCGCGGCCAGCGTGCCGAACAGCCCCGCGACCAGCGAGAGCAGAACGAGCCCGATCGCGATGACCGAAAGCCTGCCCGGTGTGGTCGCCGCGGACCGGATGATCGCGCGGATCCCGATCCCCGGCAGTTCGAGCAGCCCGGCGATCCCGCTGCGGCCTTCCGGCGCAGGGGGCGGCGCGGGGCTGCCCGGCGGCCCCGGCCGGGTCACTGTGCTCGTCATCGCCGATCCTCCCCATTGGCTCTACCCGCAAAGAAGGTATCCGAGTCGGGATCGGCGCAGCCAGTGACACCGGCGTGTGTCATCGGCACGTGATCTGCGCGCCGGGTCAAAGGCCTTTTTCCAGGCCGTACCGCACGGCCTCCGCACGATTGCGCACACCGATCTTGGCGAAAGCGTGATTGATGTGGCTTTTCACGGTGGCCTCGCCGATGAACAGCTCGGCGGCGATTTCCGGATTGGACAGCCCGCGCGAGATGAGGCCGAGCACTTCGGCTTCGCGGGCCGTGAGCCCGTCCGGGAATTCGGTCTTGGCCCGGGTGACCGTTCTCGATTCGAGTGCCGCGACGAGCCTGTCGGAGACTTCGGCGGCGAAGATCGCCTGTCCGTTGGCGGCGGAGCGGACGGCCGCCCCGATCTCGGCACGGCCGGCGTCCTTGGTCAGGTAGCCGCGGGCTCCGGCGCGCAACGCGTCGGCGATCGAAGCGTCGTCCGCGTACGTCGTGAGGACGACGACCGCGACCTCCGGATGATCGCGTTTGAGCAGCCTGGTGGTGGCCACCCCGTCCAGGACGGGCATGCGCAGGTCCATCAGCACGACGTCGGCCGCGGTGTGGCGGAGCAGGTCCAGCGCCTGCCGCCCGTCGCCCGCGGAGCCGGCGACCTCGACCCCGTCGATCAGCCCGAGCAACGCGACGAGCCCTTCGCGCATGACCTGCTGGTCATCGACCACGACCACCCGGATCACGCCCGCACCACCGCCTCCACCGTCCAGCGCCCGTCGTCCGGGCCCGCGGTCAGCGTGCCACCGGCGAGCGCGAGCCGCTCCCTCATCCCGGTGAGACCGAATCCGCCGGTCTCCTCCGATCGGACGGTGTCGCCGAGTTCGTTCCACACCCGCAAGCGGACCTCCGAAGGGGTGAAGAGCAGCCGGAGCGACACCGGTCGCCCGGAAGCGTGCTTGGCCGCGTTGGTCAACGCCTCCCGCGCGACCCCCACCAGCGAGACCACCTCGGCGGACGGCAGCGGCCGCTGCTCCCCCGAGACCTCGTAGGACACCCCGTCGTGGTGCGCGTCCGCCAAGTGGCGCAAGGCTTCGGCGAGCGACGGGACGTCGCTGCGCAGGGCCGCGACGGCGTCGCGCGCCTCGGTCAGCCCGTCGGCGGCGAGCTTCCTGGACAGCCGGACCCTGCCGAGCGCACCGTCCACATCGGACTTCTCGGCCAGCAGTGCCTCGGCGACCTCCAGGTGGATCCCCAGCGCCCCCAGCGAATGCGCGAGGACGTCGTGGATCTCCCTGGCGATCCGCGTGCGCTCGTCGAGCGCGGCCGCCCGCGCGTGTTCGCTCTGCGCCAGCTTGGTCTGCTCCAGCAGCGCGGCCGCCTGCGCCGCCTGCACCTCGTACTGCCGCCGGTTCAGCCCCAGCAGCATCAGCACGAGCAGCACACCGACGTTGCCGAACACCAGCGGCGCGGACGCGCCCGCGACCAGGCCGGTGACCGCCGCGAGGCTCACGTCGAGCCCCACCACCCCCAGAATGGCGGCCACCGACGGCTCGGTCAGGGTGGCGAACCGGCTGACCGTGACCACCGCCAGCACGATGGCGGAGGAGTCCTCCGCCCAGCCGAGCGCGATCGACGGCGCGATGCTCGACACCGCGAGCAGCACGGTCGCCACCCGGGGGAACCGCGGGGAGGCCGCCACGAAGCCCAGCCAGCAGGCGCCGGAGACCCCGTACGCCGTCCAGATCCACGCACTGGACTCGCTCGCGGTCAGCAGCACCACCACGACCGCGGCCGTGCCGAGCAGCTGGACGACCAGCCAGCTCGGCGCGATCGTGTCCGGCAGCAGCGGCCTCTCCCGTTTCCCCATGTCCCCCCTCAGTGATCGCTCAGCCGCGTGATCATCTCGACCAGGATCAGGCGGTATGCCAGGAACCCCAGCAGGACGACGACACCTACCACTACCAGCCCCAACAGGCCTTTCACGTTCATTTTTCCCATGGCCCGAACGTTAGGCACGCCGAGGGGTGGACCGGGACCGTCGCCGGGTGGAGCCGGGGGTGGAGGTTCAGGCGCGGACGGCGGGCGCGACGGAGTGCGGAAGGACCTCGCCGCCGTCGGCGGGCCGTTCGACGACGATCTCGACGCCGTCGTCGAACCGGTACGGCCTGGCCAGCAGGATCCCGCCGAAATGCCGCCTCATCCTGGACATCTCCGCGCGGACGGTGACTGTGCGGCCGGCGTCGCCGAAGAGGTCGAACGACAGTTCCGACGCCGACCTCCCTTCGCGATGGCGTGCGAGGACGTACAGCATCTCCGCGTGCCGCGGGCTCAGCCGATGCGACCAGGTGCCCGCCGCGCCCGAGACGCGCAGCGTGCTCTCCCGCGACGACCTCAGGTCGAGGACGACACTGGTCGGCGGCGCGTCGTCGGACTCGGTGAGCCGGACGAGCCAGCCTCCGGGCAGCGGCTCCAGCAGGCAGTTCCCGTAGGTGGGCAGCCAGGCCCGGCCCGCGGTCGCGTCGTTCGGCAGCGCGATCCGGCCTGCGGGGACGAAGCCCGCCGAGGCCGCGATCCAGCCGTGCGGGTCGGCGATGACCGCCCGGCCCCGCACCTTGGTGAGCAGGGGCGAGGCCAGCCCGCGCAGCTTTTCGAGTTCCGCGAGGTGCGTGGTGCGCAGATGCGCTTCGGCGAGTTTCGCGACCGCGTCGACCAGGGCCAGCGTCGTCGGATGCACGGTGGAGGCCGGGCCGGAGAGGTCGACGACGCCGAGCAGCCTGCCGTCCCTCGGGTCGTGCAGCGGCGCGGCGGCGCAGGTCCAGTCGTGCTGGTTACGGACGTAGTGCTCGGCGGAGTAGACCTGGACCGGATGCCTGGCGACCAGCGCCGTCCCGATGGCGTTGGTACCGGCGGAGTTCTCGTGCCAGTCGACCCCTTCGACGAACCCGAGCGCGTCGGCGCGGCGGCGGACCGCGGTGCTGCCGTCACGCCAGAGGACGCGGCCGTCGGCGTCGACGACGGCCATGATGTGCGCGGCCTGTTCGGCGAGGCTGATCAGGCCGCCGCGCAGGGCGGGCAGGACCGCGGCGAGGCCGCTCTGGCGACGGCGGGCCTCCAGCTGTTCCGGGACGAGCACGGGAACCGGCGCACCGCGCTCCGGGTCCAGGCCGAGACGGCGCATGCGCTGCCAAGACGCGCCGATGACCGCTCGCGGATGGCTCGGGAGCGTGGTTCCGGCCAAGGCGGCCTCGCGTAGTTCCGAGAGAGCCCGCGCGTGCCGCCGCGGGTCCGCGCCGACCGGCAACGCCGCCTCCAGCTGCACCTGGCCTACTCCCTTGATCTGTTCAGGCCAGTGTGCCCGGGTATCCCGGCGTTCGGAAGGTCTCTGTGACCTGGGCGCCGCTCACCCCGTGAAGGGCGCGTCCGCCAGGTGGGAGGTGGGAAAGGCGCCCTTCGGCCGCCGTCCCAGGAGCAGGCCGGTCCTGGTGGCCTCGGCCATCACGGCGCGGACGTCGACGCACCACGGGCCGTCGGGCTTCAGCTCGACGAAAGCGCTCTCTCCCGGCTTCAGCACGAAGTGCGGCTGACCGTCGAGCGCGATGGAGCCGCCCCCGGCGGCGAGGTCCACCCGGACCCCCGCTTCCAGCACGCTCCAGCCCCGGACGCCCACCGCCCGGACCTCGCCGGGCGCGATCGGCGCCTGCACGACGTACGGCGTCTCGTCGACCGGGCCGAGCGAGACCGCGACACCGTCCACAGTGGACTTTGGACTGGGGCACAGCCGCCCGGGGATGCTCGACAGCCCGATCCCGTCCGGTACGGCGAACGTGCAGTACAGCTCGGTCAGCGACGCGGGGTCCCACCGGCTCTCCGAACACACGCTGACGTCGTTCAGCGCGATCTCACGACGGGCCTTCGTGACGACCTCGAGGACGGTCGCCCGGTTCGTGACCAGGTCAGCGTCCACCTGATGGGTGGCCAGCAGCCCGGCGGCGAGCCCGGCGACGGTGGGCTCGGGAAGCGCGTCGGTGCTCCCCGTCGGCATCATGAGCATCGGGACGTCGCCGCAAGCCGCCGCGGCGGCCCGCATCAGGCCGTCGTCGCCGAGGCAGATGAGCACACTCGCCCCCGCGTCCACCATCCGGCGGACGGTGCCGATGATCTTCCCCGCCTCGGTCCACACCATCACCCGGCCGACCCCGGCCACGCGGAGTGCCGAGCGCAGGCTCTGGATGTCACGCTCCGAAGCGGGGTTCGCCACGATCCCCGCAACCGCTTCGCCCACATGTCCTCCGCTGCCGCGCCAAGTCCTACAAGGAAACGACTTCGGGGCCGCGAAAGAAAGAGTTGCACGAGGTTGCATCACGACTTGCAGTGCGGATACGACCATTTTGGTCACCTCGCGGGGAGCGACCCGGCCGTACTCACCGTGGAAAAGCAGCAGGGCCGCCTCCCCCGAGGGGATGGCGGCCCTGCTTGGAAAACCTGGATCAGATCAAGTTGACCGAGGTGGCCTGCGGACCCTTCGCGCCCTGCCCGATCTCGAACTCCACTCGGGCGTTCTCCTCGAGGGTACGGAAGCCGTTGCCCTTGATCTCGCTGTAGTGCACGAAGACGTCGCCGCCGCCGTTGTCGGGAGTGATGAAGCCGAACCCCTTCTCGGAGTTGAACCACTTCACAGTGCCCTGAGTCATAAAATCTCCATATGCAACACAAACAAACAGGAAGCCACGTCGGCAGCCCGGGTCATGACCAGACGGTTTGCTTCCCCGGAAACACGAGGAGACACTACGCCCGCTGAGTTCTGCGAGCGTGAACCAACACGAACACAAAAATCGAGACCTGGAGCAGTAAAGCACACCTCAGGCAGGCCGACAAGCGCCTTCATCCGGGTGTGCGCGGACACACTGTATCCTCCGCCGCCCAGCCCCGCGCGACCGGCCCTTCACCGCCCGGTTATTCGCCACTCGCCGCGCGCAGCGGCACATCGGCGCCGAACGGCGAACGGCGCAAAGCCTCCCGGTTCGTGGCCACGACGGCGATGTCGTGGGTCTCCGCGTCCGCACTGAACTGCACCGGCACCACACCGGAAACGGACATGTCCTGTGGCTTCGTCTCGTCAGCCATTTTTTCTCCCCTGTGTCAACACAACGCTCTACGTACTGCGTGCCAACAACTCACCGGCGAACGGCCGAGGCCGGGTGTTTCGGTGGCTCGGTGACCGCTCCGGTCCATATCGGACTCTCGGTGTTGCGGCGATTGTGCCACGGCCGACCGACAAAATCCGGTCCCCGCGCCCGAAACTCTGCCGAGTCGTCACCACATTCTCACCCTTTGGAGCAGGTGAAGGCGGCACCTCAAGGATTTCTGTGTATCCCCTGAGAAAATGTACCGTGCGGTAATCGGCGAACCGTGACCTTACTGTCCCCCCTGCTGCGGCCTCGCGGCGCCCAGCAGGGTCGTCAGCCGGATGTCCGGGGTCACCACGTCCGGATCCGTCCTGATGTCGATCACGCACGGCCGTTGCCGGACCAGCGCGCTCGCGATGATCGGCTCCAGCTCCTCCCGGTCGTCCACGGTGTATCCGGCGGCGCCGAGCCCGCGTGCCCACGACGCGAAGTCGGTGACGGGGACGGTGACCCCCGAAAGCCGCCCGTGCTTGCGGGCCTGGTGCACGGCGAGCGGGCCGTGCAGTCCGTTCTGGAACACCAGGACGGTCACCGGCACCCGGTAGCGGACGGCGGTCTCGATCTCCTGCCCGGTCATCAGCGCGCCGCCGTCGCCTGCCATCGCGATCACCGTCCGGCGTGGTTCGGCGAGTTTCGCCGCGACCGCCGCGGGGACCGCGTACCCCATGGCCGCGTTGCTCGGGCCGAGCTGGCTGCGCGGCGCGGTGAAACACCAGTAGCGGTGCATGAACTGGGCGAAGTTGCCCGCGTCGCTGGTCACGATCGCGTCTTCGGGCGCGAGCTTGCGCACCGCGCGGATGACGTCGGCGGGATGGACGCGGGTGGCGCCGCTGGTGTCGGGCGGCGTCATGAAGGTGTGCACGGCGGCGTTCGCGGCCGACGCGCGGCGTGTCCGCGGCGAGGCGACTTCGCGCAGTTCGCGCAGGAACGGCTCGACCTCGGAATCGACCCGGAAGGTCAGGCCGCCGCGCCGGGCGGGCTCGATCCCGGTGCCGACCAGCACCAGGGTCTGCGACGGCGTCGGGTAGCGGAAGGACTGGGTGGTGACCTCGTCGAGCTGCGTGCCCAGCGCGAGCACGAGGTCGGCGCGCTCCAGGGCGTCGAGCTGCCGCGCGGGGATGCCGATGCCGAGGTGGCCGGCGTAGCGCGCGTGGTTCTCGGGGAAGGCGTCCTGACGGCGGAACGCGTTGTACACCGGGAGCGCGAGTTCGTCGGCGACGGCGATCAGCTCGTCCCGCGCCGCGCGGGCCCGGCCGCCGACGATCACCACCGGGTAGCGGGCCTCGTCGACCAGCTGCGCGACCGCCTCGGCGGTCCGGCCGAGCGCGCCGGTGGCGGGCGCCTTGACGGAGGCGACCGGTTTGGCCGAATCGAACGGGACACCCCAGAAGTCGGCGGGGACGGCGACGACGGTGGGCCCCGGCCGCCCTTCGCGGCAGCGGGTCAGCGCCTCGACCAGCAGGCCGGGGACCTCGTCCGGGGATTCCGCGCGGCCGGTCCACTTGGCGATCGGCTCGAACATCGCCGTCAGGTCCGCGGTGGGCAGTTCGCTGGTCGGGCCGGGGCTGGACGGCGGGTTCTCCAGCAGGACGACCATCGGGCTCTCGTCCTGGTACGCCGTCGAGACGCCGATCGCGAGGTTCGCCGCGTTCGGCCCGCGGCCGGCCAGCAGGACCGCCGGGTGCTCGGTGAGCTTGCCTTCGGCCTCGGCCATGAAGGCCGCGCCGGAGTCGTGCCTCGCCGAAACGAAGGTGATCGACCGCTCGCGTTGCAGCGCGTCGAGCAGATCCAGGAAGGACTCACCCGCCACCGCGTACACACGGTGGATCTGCGCCTCGGTCAGGATCCGCACGGCCGTCTGGGCGACGGACGCTCCCGGTTGGTATCTAATGGGATTAGCTTAGGCGGGCGGTGATCGGTGCCGTCAAGCGATCTTCCGATTCCGGCAATCCCGGAGCGGTGGAATGTCCGATATCGGAACGTGTTCGAGCAAGGGAGCACGAAAACGTGACTTCAACCACCGCCGGACGTGAAACTGTTTTCACTTACGGTGCCCCGGCCCTGAAATACGGCACCGGATCGAGTGACGAGATCGGCTACGACCTCACCCGGTACGGCGCCCGGCGGGTCCTCGTCCTGACCGACGCCGGCGTCGCCGCGACGGGCTGGCCACAACGGATCGCCGAAGGCATCGAGACCTACGGCATCGAAGCGGTCGTCTTCGACGGCGTGCACGTCGAGCCGACCGACGTCAGCATGCGGAAGGCCGTCGACTTCGCCCGCGGACAGGGCGAGTGGGACGCCTTCGTCGCCGTCGGCGGCGGTTCGGCCATCGACACCGCGAAGGCGGTGAACCTGTTGACCAGCAACGACGGCGACCTGATGGACTACATCAACGCCCCGGTCGGCGGCGGTCGCGCACCCGCCGCGCCGCTGAAACCTCTGGTCGCGGTGCCGACCACCACCGGGACCGGCTCGGAGAGCACCACGGTCTGCGTGCTGGACGTGCTGTCACTGCGGGTGAAGAGCGGCATCAGCCATCTCCGGCTGCGGCCGAGCCTCGCCGTGGTCGACCCGAGGCTGACGGTCTCGCAGCCGCCGGAGGTCACCGCCGCGAGCGGGATGGACATTCTTTGTCACGCCGCGGAGAGTTACACGGCCAAGCCGTACACCGAGTTCGACCGGAAACGCCCGGAGGACCGGGTTCCTTACTGTGGCTCGAATCCCATGGCCGACATGTTCGCCGAGCAGTCGCTGCGGCTGCTGTCGTGGGCGCTGCCCGCGGCCGTGCGGAACGGCACCGACCTGAAGGCGCGCGAGGCGATGGCGCTCGCGGCGACGTTCGCCGGGCTCGGGTTCGGCAACGCAGGCGTGCACATCCCGCACGCCAACGCGTATCCGATCGCCGGGCAGGTACGGGACTTTCATCCCTCCGGGTATCCGGGCGAGGAAGCGATGGTGCCGCACGGGATGGCCGTCTCGCTGACAGCGCCTGCGGCGTTCCGGTTCACCTTCGACGCCGCTCCCGAGCGGCACGAGCGGGTGGCCCGGCTGCTCGCGCCGGACTACGAGTGGCCGGGCGATCTGCGGGATCACCTGCCCGCCGTGCTGCGGCGGCTCATGCGGGAGATCGGGATCCCCAACGGGATCGGCGCCGTCGGCTACACCGAGTCCGATGTGGACTCTCTGGTTTCCGGCACGGTGAAACAACAACGGCTGCTGGCGACAGCGCCACGCGAAGCGTCCGAAGAGGACCTCGCCGCCATCCTGCGGGATTCGGTGACGCTGTGGTGAACACCGAGTACCCGAACTGGCAGACGGTTCCGTTGCGGTGGAAGGACAACGACGTCTACGGCCACGTCAACAACGTCGTCCACTACTCGGTGATGGACACCGTGATCAATACCTGGCTGATCGAACGCGGCGGGCTCGACATCGAAACCGGCGAGGTGATCGGGCTGTGCGTGGAATCGCAGTGCAAGTACCACGCTTCGGTGTCGTTCCCGGGAGAGCTCGAAGTCGGCCTGCGCGTGGGGCATCTCGGCCGGTCCAGTGTCCGCTACGAGATCGGGATGTACTCGAAGGAGACGCTGATCGCGGAGGGGACCTTCGTGCACGTCTTCGTCGATCGTTCTTCGAGGAGGCCGGTCCCCGTCGAGGGCCTACTCAGGAGCGGGCTGGAAGAACTGCGCACCGGGCTGGGGTAGCCGCGGCGACCACGCGTGCATGAGCTGGGCGTAGCGCGTGGACCGGTCCATGAGTTCGAGGTGGGTGCCGAGCGCGGTCTCCTTGCCGTCCATCACCAGGACCCGGTCCGCGCGCAACGCCGACGACAGCCGGTGCGCGATCACCACCAGCACCCCGCCCCGCTCGGCGAACGCCCGTTCGGCGCGGGCTTCGGCGGGCGGGTCGAGGTGCGACGTCGCCTCGTCGAGGACGACGACACCCGCGTCGCTCGCGAACACCCGCGCGAGCGCGATCAGCTGCGCCTCCCCGGCGGACAGCGTGTCGTGCCCGATCTCGCCGTCGAGCCCGCCCAGCCGCGTCACCAGCGGTTCGGCGCCGACGGCCGCCAGCGCGGCCAGCAGTTCGCCGTCCATCGCGGTCTGCGCGAACAGCCCGACGTTGTCCCGCACGGATCCCGCGAAGACGTAGGCCTCCTGTGGGATCAGCGCGACCATCCGGTGCCGCAGCGCCGCCGGGATCTCCCGGACCGGGGCCCCGCCGAGCAGCACCCGGCCCGCCTGCGGTTCGAGCATGCCGGTCAGGAGCCCGGCCAAGGTCGACTTGCCGATCCCGCTCGGCCCGACCACCGCCAGCCGCTCGCCGGGCCGCAGATGCAGATCGAGGCCGCGGACCACCGGTTCCGCCGCCGCGCCCCAGCTGAAGGTCAGGTCGCGTACGTAGATCGCGGTCCCGTCGGGTTCGGCCGTGCCGTCGGCCTCCGGTTCGGCCTCCGCGGTCTCCGCCAGCCGCCGCAGCGCGACGATCAGCCGCAGCACCACGGTGCTCGCGGTCGCGGCCAGCCCCCGCAGCGCCGGCTGCATCGTCGTCGCCAGGTAGACGAGCGCGCCGAGCGCGGCCCCGGCGGTCAGCACGCCGTCCTTGACCATTCCGGGCGCCACCAGCAACGCCAGGAGCAGCGGCACGAACCCGCCGGTCGCGATCACCACCGACCGCGCCGCCCCGGACCGCGCCACCCGCACGGCCGCCTTGGCCTGGGTGTCGATGGCGTCGTAGAGCTCAAGCGCGGCAAGGGGTTCCGCGCCGCACGCGACGATGTCTCGCATACCGGACAGCGACGCGCCCGCGACCTCGGCGGTCCGCTCGTCGGCCAGCGCGAGCGCGCGCTGACGGCGGGCCAGCGACGGGAGCAGGAAGGCGAACACGACGACCGCGACCACCACCGGGATCGCGACGATCAACGCGAGCGAACCGGCGACGGTGAACAGCCCGGCCAGCGCCGCCACCGTCGTCACGATCATCCCGCGTGCCTGCACCAGGAGTCCGGCCGTGGCGTCGCGGACCACCTCGACGTGCTGGGTGATGCGGGCGACGCCGCTGGCGTCCGGCTGGTTCCGCGGTGGCGCCGGATCGTGCAGGACCCCGCGTACGACGGCGGTCACCAGCGCGTCGCGCAACGGCTCGACGACCTTGCCGAGCTGATGCCACACCAGCCGTGAACCGAACGCGCCGATCACCGCGACCAGGCCGAAGACCGCGAGCCAACGCAGTCCGGTGCCTGGCCGTCCCGCGGCAAACCCCTCGTCAACCGCGAGTTCGACCAGGCGACCGGACAAGAACGCGGGCGCGCTCTCCAGTACGGAGCACGCCAGCAGGACCAGCCCGCCCCTCCACTGCCCGGCCAGCGCCGAACGGTAGAGGCCCCAGACGCTCACTGCGCGCCCTCGGTGAAAACAGCTTGATAAGCCGGGTCTCGCCACAGCTCCGCGTGCGGGCCGACCGCGCGGATCCGGCCGTCTTCCAGCCACACCACCGCGTCCGCCCGGGCCGCGGTGGCCGCGCGATGCGTCACCACCACCCGGGTCCGGCCGGGCAGGGTGGCTTCGATCGCTTCTTCGACGGCGGCTTCGGTGACCGTGTCGAGGCTGGCGGTGGCGTCGTCGAGGATGAGCACCCGCGGCGCGTGCGCGATCGCGCGCGCCAGCCCGATCCGCTGCGCTTCCCCGCCGGAGAGCGGTGTTTCCGCCAGCGGCGTCCGGTAGCCGTCCGGCAGCCGGACGATCAGGTCGTCGACCTGCGCGGAGCGACAGGCGCCGCGTACGGCGGCTTCGCCTGCCCAGGAGCCGTACCCGACGGCGTCTCCGATGGTCGCGCCGAGCAGCGCTGGCCGTTCGAAGGCGAACCCGACGACAGCGCGGAGTTCGTACGGCCGCAGCTTCTCCAGCGGACGGCCGTCGAGCACCGCCGTCCCCTCGTCCGGTGTCAACAGCCCGCCGAGGACGTTGACCAGCGCGGACTTCCCCGAACCGGATCGGCCGACGACCGCGGTGAACCGGCCGCCCCGCACGAGCAGGTCGACCTCGCGCAGGGCGCCTTCGACGGTGACCCCGCGAAGTTCGAGCGTGCCCCGGCCGGGGACGACGCCGAGATCGCCCGGTTCGGGGACCGGCGAGTCCAGCACCTCGTTGATCCGCCGCGCACACGACCGCGCGCGGGAAAGTGTGGTGAGCAAAGGAATCTGGGTGATCAGGCCCATGCCGAGCGCGACGTAGCCGAGCGCCGCGAGGACCTGGCCGACGGTCAGCCTGCCCTCCATGACGCCGAATCCGGCGGCCGCGAGCACCGCGAGTTCCACCGCGGGCAGCAGCAGGCCGGAGCGCCACACCATCCTGGCCTGCGTGCGCCACATCCCCCGGCCGGCGAGACTCAGTTTCGGCAGCGGCCGCAGCACGCGTTCGGCCTCGCGGTCGGCGGTGCCCGACGCGGCGATCGTGCGGAGCCCGGCGACGGCGTCGACCATCCTCGCCGCCAGTTCGCCGGACACCTCTTGATAGGTCAGGACGTCGTCGGCGGTGTTCTTCAAGTGAGTGCGCGCGAGCATCAGGCCGAACGGGATGCTGCCGAGGAAGACGAACGCGAGCCGCCAGTCCATCAGCGCGAGCAGGACGATGGAGCCGCCGGAGATCAGGGTGGTCGACCCGAGCTGGACGACGACCGAGGCGACCAGTCCGGCGCCGGTGCAGTCACCGGTGAGCCTGCTGATCGCGTCACCGTCGGCGAAGGCCGAACGGGTGCCGAGCGCGAGACAGCGGTCGGTGAGTCGGCGGCGCAGCCACGCCGTCGCGTAGGCCGTCATCCGCGCGGTCAGGATCCCGCCGATCAGGCCGACGGCGATCTCGGTGACACCGAGGACGATCAGCCAGGAGACCTCGGGAAGGCTGGGACGTCCGGCCACCACGGCGTCGACAGCGGCCGCCAGCGCGCCGGGCAGGAGCAGCCCTGCCGCGGTCCCGGCGAGCGCGCTCAGGACCAGCGCGACCAAGCGGGGGCGATCGAGCGCGGTCACCTTGACCAGCAGCCGATCGGAGGACCCCGCCATCCCACTCCTCAATCCGTGATCCCATCGAGATGAACCGGAAGGCAAAATGAAGAGCGCGGGAGCGGCGCACTTGGCCTGTGCCGCTCCCGCACCTTCAACTACCAGCTGGGCGAACTGCCGGAGATCAGTGGCAGGTCAGCAGGCTGATGGTGCTGTTGTTGCAGGAAGCGAGCAGGCTCAGGTTGCTGCCCCCGCCGCCGCCGCCGTGGCCACCTTCGAGAACCTCGGGGGCTTCCAGGGCCTGCAGGTCGAGAACCAGTTCCATGGTGTTCCCTTTCATCGGTTACCTGTTTCCGCCGGCCGTCAGTGGCCGGTGGTCTTGGAGGACAGGAAAGGCAGCAGGGCCTTCCCGTCCAGGGTCGCGGCGAGGGCGAGGAGCACGCCCGCGCCGCCGGTGACGACGTCCATCGACAGCCGCAGCAGCTGGTTGCCGGGAAACGCCAGGCCGCCCTTGTACGGCATCGCGTACCAGGCCAGCCGGGAAAGATGCAGGTCGATGGTGTCGCGGACGCGCTGATCCGGCTCGGAACCCATCGAGAGCGCGGTCATCAGCCCGCATCGGCCGAAGAAGAGGCCGGGATGGATGACGAACTCGCCACGGCAAGCTTCCCGAAGGCCGGGGAGGCTCTTCAACGACTTCGCGTCCGGGCGGTACTTCGCCAGCTCCTCGGCGACCATGAGGATCCCCGCTCCGCCGACACCCACGTAGGGCAACGTCCTGGATTCGCCGTCGCGGACCTGCAAGGAGCCGTCGTCGGACTCGACACACTCCTCGATGTCCCGCTCCAGCGCCTGGTCGGCGAAGGACAACCAGCCCTCTTCGCGGGTGCGCTCGAACAGCCGGACGAACAGCAGCGCGGGTCCGGACCAGCCGTTGAGCAGGCCTGCCCTGGCGAATTTGCCGGGCGGGGCGGCGGTTTCGAGCGCTTCGGCGAGCCGGACCGCCGTGGCGAGCGCCTGCCTGCCGAACTCGTTGTCCTTGCGGGCCACCGCGAAGTGCAGCTGAGTGAGCCCGATGCCGGACAGGCCGCCTTCGAGGCTGTGGTCGGTGGTCTGCTCGACTAGCGTCGCCGACGCCGCCAGCAGCTTCGTGGCCTCTTCGCGATACCCGAGTTCTTCCAGGACATACGCGATTCCGTACGAGCCGTCGTAGAACCCCGGGCGATCCGGCGGATCGCGGCGGATCGAGTCCAGCAGCCAGCGTTCGTGATCGGGATACCGCTCCCCGCCGACCGCGTTCAAAGCGTGGAGGACACCGGCCGCGCCGTAGCCGAAGCAGGCTCCACCGACGCGGAACTGCTCGATGTCGCCGGGGAAGAGCCGGTCGGTGCGCTCGGGGGTCGCGGAGGCGAGGATCCCCTCGGTGATCTGCTTGCGGACCAGCGCCCAATCGGGCTTTTCCTGGTCGAGCTCGGTCGAAGCGCTCCGCGGCTGGGCGTTCCGTGGCGCGAGCTCGGCGACGATCGAGTCGGCGTAGCCCTCCGGGACGTCGAAACGCCGCTGGACGAAGTCCGCGAGCCCGCGCAGCTTCGCCGGGGCGAGCTCGAGAAGCGTGGTGAGCGGCAGGAAGATCCACAGCTTCAGCACGGCGATCGCGTAGTCGTCGATCTCGAACCCGTTCCGGTCCCGCGGGGCGCGGAACCCGGGTGCGCCGAGCGCCGGCCGCTTGCCGCTGTCGGCGTCCGTGGCCATCTCGAAGTCGATCAGCCCGATCTCGTCGTCGTCACCGTCGACCAGGATGTTCATCGAGTGCAGATCGCCGAAGACGATCCTGCGGCCGTGCACCTCGTCGACCATCCGTGCCACGCGGTCGACCAGCGCCAAGGCTCGCCCGGTGTAGGCGACGATGTCGGCCTCGGTGCAGTCCCGCCGGGTGAGCGGGTAGTTGCGGGCGAGCCAGCTGCCGAGGGAAACGCCCGGCATGTACTCCATGGCCAGGAAGTGGTGCTCCCAGACGGTGAAGCGGTCGTAGGCCGCGGGGATGCCCTCGATGCCCTTCAGCCGCTCCAGCACCTCGTGCTCCCAGCGGAGACGATCGACCGCGTCGATCTCGTCGCGGTCGAGGCCGGCGAACGGCCTGGCCTCCTTGAGGACCACCTGCTCGCCGTCGGCGTTCCGGTCGGCGAGGTACACGCCACCGCCGTTCGAGAAGTGCAGTGAACTTTTCACCCGATAGGGGAACTGATCCACACCGCCGCTCTTGCGAGCTGCGAGATGAGGCGCGAGGAACTCCGGAATCGTCACCCAGTCGGGTACGGAGAAGGTTGGCTCGCGCTTATCCGGGACCAACGTTCCGTCGGGTTTGCGCACCGCGAGGACACGTTTTCCGTCGAGTTCGACCCATTGCTCGGCGAATCCGCCATAGCGGACGTAGAGCGGCCCGGCACCATACCGAAGATCACTGAGAATGTACGCACCGGGTTCCCCGTCGAGCTTCGCGGACAACTCGGCGAGCACGCGCTCCAGCTCGTTGTTGTCAGCTGGATAAAGAGTCAGCAACTTGCCGCTTCCGTCACGCGGAGCGTATTTAGAATTCCTGGCCAGCAGTGTGCTCCGCGAACGCAGATGCTTGTAGGACAGAGTGCGCTCGAGACAATGCTCGTGCACCTTCACGAGCACTCGCTCGGCGTTGCCCAGCCCTGCCGAAACGTGGATTTTCCAGCCCTGCAAGGGAAGGTTCCGAGCAACAGGGTGCATCATCCGCCACACACCGCGCACCCCGGTCCGCCAGCCAGACTCGGGAGCGGGCAGCAGGGAGGCGAAATCGTCGGCGGCGTCCCCGTTTTCCTGCTGCTCGTCGAAGAACAGCGGATCGGCGAAGCAATACGCTTCGTACCGGACGTCCATCGAGCGCCCCCTCCTTGGCACCAATCGGATGGGCCATGTGCACCATCGCGATGGGGAATATTCCACCCGTCAGATAGCGAACGGCCAATCCGCCATACCGGGGGTTCGGATGGGCTGTTCAGGGACGTGAATTTGAAACCTACCGAATGGTAGGGGTACCCAGCGTGAGATCAACTCGGATTTCAACCACCCGGTCGGTGTGTAACAGGAACGTATCTTCGACGTAATCCCAGGTCCCGGCGCCGAGCGCAATAACGCGCCACCGAATTGGCGGAGCGCCAACCCGATGCGCTTCGTGATCTATTCACCCGAGGTCTGGACCACTGCTCGCTCCGTGGCGCCCGCCACGCGGCCGACCGGTCGCCCGTCGGCGGTGATCGGCCCGGAGGTACGTTGTCGCCGGTGGAGCAGGTAAGGAGGCGGGCGTGATCACAGGCTTCGCGGTGACCGTCGCGATCTGCGCGGCGCTGGTCGCGGCGTGGAGTTTCGTGCAATCCGCGCGTAAAAAACTGCCGGACAACGCCTTGCTCGCCGGCCTCGCCGTCGTCGAACTCCTCCTGGTCGCCCAGCTCGTCATCGGCGTGGTGCTGCTGATCGACGGCGGCCGCCCCGGCAGCATGGCCACCTATCTCGCCTACCTGATCGGCAGCCTCGTCGTGCTCCCGCTCGGGACGTTCTGGGCGCTGGCCGAACGCACGCGGTCGAGCACCGCGATCCTCGGGATCGCCTGCCTCGCCATCCCGGTGATGGTGCTCCGGCTGCACGAGGTGTGGGCGGGCGCCAGTGCCTGAGGAAACCGAGGAGAACGCGGTGGACACCGCCACGGAAACCCATCCGGACAAGACCTCCGGCCCGGGACGGATCCTGGTCGCGGTGTACGCGATCTTCGCGCTGGCGGCGACCTCACGCGCCGCCGTGCAGATCGGGACCAAGTTCCACGAGGCCCCGCTGGCCTACGCCCTCTCCGCGTTCGCGGCCGTCGTCTACCTCCTGGCCACCGTGGCACTGGCCCGCCGCGGCGCGGGCTGGTGGCGGGTCGCGCTGGCCGCCTGCGGGATCGAACTGCTCGGCGTGCTGACCGTCGGCACGTTCAGCCTCTTCGACCGCGAGGCCTTCCCGCACGCCACCGTGTGGTCGGTGTACGGGCAGGGCTATCTCTTCATCCCGCTGGTGCTGCCGGTGATTGGGTTGTTCTGGTTGCGGCGGACGAAGCCTTGACACCCTCGTGAGTGGTAAGGACGGTTCTAACCGTCCTTACCACTCACGAGGTGAGTCACTTCTCGAAGCAACCCTTTTCGTTGAGCGGGCCGAACGAGGGCAGGATCAGCCCGCACAGGTAGCCGTCGATCCAGTGCCCGTTGCCCGCGACGTTGGTGAGCACCCGGATCGCCGGGGCGAACGCGGCGATCCCCTTGGCCAGCGAATCCTGGTTGCGCTGGAGCATCGACGTCAGCCTGTCGAGTTGTTCGAGCACCGGCCCGAGTTGCCCGTCGTTGTCGGCGATGATGCCGTCGAGGGCGGTCGCGAGCCGTCTCGACCCGTCGAGCAGGTCCTTGATCGCCTGCTGCCGGGTGGAGATCGCGCGCAGCAGCGCGTTGCCGTCCTGGATCAGCCGCTGGGCCTCGGTGTCGCGGTCGACGAGGGTCTGCGAGACCTGCCGCGTGTTCGCCACCAATGTCCGGAGTCGCCGGTCGCGGGAGGCGATGGTGCCGGATAGCTTCGAGATCCCGTCGAGCGCGGCGCGGACGTCGGCGGGCGTGTCGGCGAAGGTGGCCGAGATGGCGTCGAAGCTCTTCGCGAGCTGGTCGACATCGATGGCGTCAACGGTCTTCGACAGATCCCGAAACGCTTCGAGGACGTCGTATGGCGCGGTGGTCCGCCGCAGCGGGATCGCGTCACCGGGATCGAGGATCGCTTCGCCACGCGGATCGAGCGCCAAGTACTTCTGCCCCAGGACGTTCTTGATCCGGATGGACGCGCTCGTGGCGTCGCCGAGCCACGCGTCCTTCACCCGGAAGGAGACGAGCACGCGATCGCCTTCGAGGTCGATCTCGGAGATCTTGCCGACCTTCACCCCGGCTATCCGGACGTCGTTGTCCGCGCGAAGCCCGCCCGCGTCGGAGAATTCGGCGGAATAGGTGGTGCCGCCGCCGATCACCGGCAGGGCGTCGGCGTTGAGCGCCGCCGCCATCCCGAGAGCCATCGTGGTGAGCCCGGCGAGCGCCATCTTGACCGGATCCACCGCGCCGAAGGATCTCATCGCCTCACCTCGCAGGTCACGAGCGGCAAACTCTAGGGGCCACCCCTGCCCATCGCCAGGCGAAACGTTGCACCGATCGGGTACTGTCGTCTGTCCATTATGGACGAATGTGCTGGCGCCAAAGCGTGTCCGCGGTCCCCCGCGCGACATGCTCCTCGTAGACCTCGACCTTCCTGCCGATCAGCTCCAGGCAGTCGGCCAGCTCGGCGATCCGGTCGCGGACGGTGGCCTGATGGTCCCGCAGCAGCTCCAGCCGCTTCTCCTCGTTGCCCGGCCCCTGCCGGACGAGCTCCGCGAACTCGCGGATCGTGGCGAGCGGCATCCCTGACGCCCGGAACTTCGTGCAGTTCACCAGCCATTCGACGTCGTGCTCGGTGTACACGCGGCGGCCGTTCGCGTCCCGTTTCACCGGCGCCGCGAGCAGCCCTTCCTTCTCGTAGAAGCGAAGCGCGTGCACGCTGAGGCCCGTCCGGTCGGTGACCTTGCCGATCGCGAGTTCCGTCACCCGGCCGACGATAGCGTTTGACCTAGAGAGCCCTCTAGCTCCTAGCGTTCGCCGCATGACCACCTCACAGCACAAGATCGGCTCCGGCTTCGGCGCGCGCAGTACCGCCGCGGAAGTCCTGAGCGGGATCGACCTCTCGGGCAAGCTCGCCCTCGTCACCGGCGGATATTCGGGGCTGGGCCTGGAAACCACCCGCGCGCTGGCGAACGCCGGCGCGCACGTCGTCGTCCCCGCCCGCCGTCCGGCCGACGCGGAGTCCGCCCTCGCCGGGATCTCCGGCACCGAGGTCGGCGAGCTCGACCTCGCCGACCTGCCAAGCGTCGAGTCCTTCGCCCGCCGGTTCCTCGGCACGGGACGCTCGATCGACCTGCTGATCGCGGGCGCCGGGATCATGGCCGCGCCCGAACGGCGGGTCGGCCCCGGCTGGGAGTCGCATTTCGCGATCAACCACCTCGGCCACTTCGCCCTGGTGAACCGGCTTTGGCCCGCGCTGACGGCGTCCGGCGGCGCCCGGGTCGTCACGGTGGCCTCCTCCGGTCACCATTCCTCGCCGATGCGCTGGGACGACGTCCACTTCGAGCGCGGCTACGACCGGTGGCTCGCCTACGGCCAGGCCAAAACGGCGAACGTGCTGTTCGCGGTGCATCTGGACAAGCTTGGCGCCGACCACGGGATCCGCGCGTTCAGCCTGCATCCGGGCGCCATCCTCACTCCCCTGCAGCGGCATCTGCGGCAGGAGGAGATGGTCGAACGCGGCTGGATCGACGATCATGGCAACCAGGCCGACCCGGATTTCAAGTCGCCGGAGCAGGGCGCGGCCACCCAGGTCTGGGCGGCGACGTCACCGCGGCTCGACGGCATGGGCGGGCTCTACTGCGAGGACTGCGACGTCGCCGAGATCGCGCCCGAAGAAGGCGAGTGGGTGGGTGTGCGCCCCTTCGCGATCGACGCCGGCGAGGCCGCCCGGCTCTGGGAGCTTTCGGACGGCCTCACCGGTGTCAGTTCCAGAACTTGATCTCGGGGTTGCCCGCCACCGGCCCGTCCAGCAGCGGCTGACGTCCGCCGCGCAGGTTCTTGTCGAAGAAGGCGGACACGTAGGCCCTGGTCAGCGCCATTCCTCGGTCGCCCCCGAGCGTGCCGGGCGGGGTCAGGCCGAGCTGCTCACCGAGCACGCCGACGTCGGTGAAGGACGCGTGCCCGGCCGCCGCGACGCTGATCCAGCGCTTCCAGCCGGTGAGGTTCGGCCAGCTGCTCGCCCAGGTCGTGTCCGGGCCGGCCGGGGTGTACTCGCTTTCGCGGCCCAGCAGCAGGAACGGCCGGTCGACCCCGGACGCGGGGATCGGGGACCACAGCCTGCCGTCCAGATCGGCGCCGGCGCGGATCCGCTGGTCGGCGACCATCGCCGTCGGCGTGCTGTACCCGCCGATCGAATGCCCGGCCATGCCGATCCGCGTCCGGTCGATCAGCCGGGACCACGGCGACGAAGGCGTGGTCAGCGTGTCGAGGACGAACGAGACGTCCGCGGCGCGCACCGGCGGGAGCAGCGTCGAGTCCGACCCGCAGGCGACGCAGTCGGTGACGTGCCCGTCGGGGAAGGCGGTGCCGTGGGATTCGTAGTTATGACCGATCAGCGCGACGACGAAACCCTTGCTCGCCAGCTCTTCCGCCAGCCCGGTGAGCGTGGTGCGCGGTTTGCCGAATCCCGGCGACAGGACGACCAGCGCGCGCTTTCCGGGCTGGGGCGGGGCGTCGACCCTGGCGCTGGTCCGGATCCCGGCGACCCGCGCGGGGTCGACGTCGGGGACACCGGATTCGGTCAGGAACGCCTTGGCCTCGGCCAAGGTGAGGTACGGGCGTATCGGGCCGAGCGGCAGCAGGGCGGGGTAGAACATCGACACCATCAGCTCGCGCGGCCCTGTCGGCACCCACGGGTCCTGACGCGCGGAGTCGACCAGGTGCAGGTCGGTGGAGCCGACCGGATGCGGGCCGGTCGGCGGCGGCAACGTCAGCCGGGGAGCCGCCGAAGCAGGACTCGCCAAGGACACCATGGCGGACAAGGCGGCCAGTGCGACGAGAAGCCTTCTCATGAGGATTCCGTTTCTGTCGAGGATCTTCCGCCGCCCAGCCTGCGGCCCGGTGCCGTGTTCGCGCGTCTGCCGCAGGTCGTATCCCGATGTCTGCCGCGAGGTGGATCCGCTGCGCCCGATCCGGGATTACGCTCGGCTGGTGCTGGCCATCCTCAGGAGTCACCCGAAGGCAGTGGACGTCGGGCTGACCGTACTCATCGGACTGTCCACTGTGGTCTCCGCCGATGACCCCGAGGGCTTCGGGTGGTGGCTGACCTCCTTGGTGGCCTTGGCTTCCTTGCTGATCCGGCATCGCAATCCCACGATCACGTTCGCGGCCGGGGCGGTGGTCTCCCTCCTGCATCTGGCTATGGGCAACGATCTCCGCCCGGTCGACGGCGTGGCGTTGATCGGTCTCTTCTCCGTCGCGGCGTGGGGGTCGCGGCGGGTCTCGCTCGCGCTGCTGGCGGCGGGACTGCTCGTCGCCGGAGCGTGGTCGTTCCATTCCGCCGAAACGAATTCGCGGACTCCGGCTCCGATACCGCCGCGGATCATCATCATCGATCCGCTGGCACCCCCCGACTTCGACGCCGACCACCGCCAAGTCCAGGACTGGGGCGGGTTCCCCGGCATCGGGCTGTCGCTCGCGGTGGCGTGGCTGGCCGGGCTGAACACGCGGCAGCGCCGGATCCGCCTGGCGGTGCTGGAACAGCGGGCCGCCGACCTCGAACGCGAGCGGGACTCCCAGGCCGCGCTGGCCGTGGTCGCCGAACGCGGCCGGATCAGCCGCGAACTGCACGACGTCGTCGCGCACGCGCTTTCCGTGATGGTGCTGCAGGCCCAGGGCGCCCAGGCGGAACTGGAGCGGCGGCCCGAACGGGCGCGAGAGGCGCTGGACGCCGTCGTCGGCACCGGGCGGACAGCGCTGAGCGAGATCCGCCGGCTGCTCGGCGCGCTCGGCCAGGACGAGCCGGACCGGGAGCCCCAACCCGGCGTCGAACGCCTGCCGCGGCTGGTCGCCGACGTCCGTTCCGCGGGCACACCGGTCGATTTCCGGGTCGAAGGGGAGCCCCGGCCACTTCCGTCCACAGTGGACCTCGCGGCCTACCGGATCGTGCAGGAGGCGCTGACGAATGTGCTGAAACACGCCGGTCCGGGCGCGTCGGTGACTATCGTGATGCGATACGGGCCCGGCGTGCTGGAGATCGAGGTGACCGACGACGGCAGCGCGGCGGAGCCGTCCGGCGGCGGGCACGGCCTCGAAGGGATGCGGGAACGGGTGAACGTACTGGGCGGCACCTTCGAAGCGGAGCCGCGGCCGGATTGTGGCTTCGCCGTCCGCGCGACCCTGCCGTCATGACGATCCGGGTGGTCATCGCCGACGACCAGGCGCTCGTGCGCACCGGCCTGCGGATGATCCTGGACAACGCGGAGGACATCGACGTCGTCGGCGAGGCGGGCGACGGCGCGGAGGCCATCACGCTGGTGAAGGACCTCGATCCCGACGTCGTGCTCATGGACATCCGGATGCCCGAGATGGACGGCGTCGAGGCCACCGCCGAGATCGCCGCGGCCCACCGCGCCCGTGTGCTGGTACTGACCACCTTCGACCTCGACGAATACGTCTACGCCGCGCTCCAGGCAGGGGCCAGCGGCTTCCTGCTGAAGGACGCGCTCGCGCCGGACCTGCTCTCCGGCGTCCGCGTCGTCGCCGCCGGTGACGCCACGCTCGCGCCCACCGTCACCCGGCGGCTGCTCGACCGTGTCGTCACGGGCCTGCCCGCCCCGGTGCCGGACGACAGGCTCGCCCTGCTCACCGGGCGCGAACACGAGGTGCTGCAGCAGCTGGCCCGCGGCCTGTCCAACGCCGAGATCGCGGAACTGCTGTTCCTCTCGCCGGGGACGGTGAAAACCCACGTCGGCCGCATCCTCACGAAACTCGGCCTCCGGGACCGCGTCCAGGCCGTCGTGTTCGCCTACGAGTCCGGGATGCTCAGCCGCTGACCGGGGCGGGCGCGCGCCAGTGCTTGCCGCGGCGGGGCCGCCGGTGCTGACCGCGCCTGCCGAGGTCGCCGAGGTCTTCGGACGGGCGTGCGGCGAACTGCTCGGCCGTGATGCCCATCCGCACCAGGTACTTGATCTCGCCGCGCACCACTTCGGTGTCGCGCAGCCTGCCTTCCTCGCGGAAGCCGAGGCCGCCGTGCAGCGAAAGCGACGCCAGGTTGCCGCCGTACACGGTGACCTCGCATTTGCGGAAGCCGCGTTGCTCGAACATATGCGCCAGGAGGACGGTGATGGCGTCCGTGGCGTATCCGCAGCGCTGGTGGCGGGGGGCGATCCCGATGCCGTATCCGAACTGGCCGGTCACCGGGTCGGCGCCGATGGTGCAGACCGAACCGACCAGCATCCGGCCGCGCACCGTCTCGATGCCGAAGTGGATGTCGTCGCCCGCGGACCCCGAACGGTGCGAGGCCCAGTGCCGGTGCCCGCCGCCGATCAGCGTCGTCGCCTCGCGGGCCATGTCGCGGTCGAAGCCCATCAGGACCCGGCGGTCCCGGAGACCGACCTCGCGCAACCGCACCTTCCGCCCGACCTGCTCGGGTTCCAGGGCGGAGTGGCTCACCGCGTCCGGCCGCACGGGTGCTCACGAACGATCACAAGCATCCCTCGACGATATCGGTAGTGGCGAGGCGCGTCGTCGCGGGCCCGGACGGGCGCCGTCCCTAGAACCGGCCGCAGTTCCCCGCCGTCGGCTTCCCGGAGAAGCGCTCGGCCAGCCAGTTCGCCGCGTCGCCCTGGGCGGCGGTGATACCCAGGACGTGGGAGAAGATCGGGCTGAACGACGGGATGTCCTGGAAGCGCACGTCGGCGCCCTTGGCGCACCAGTCCTTGCCGAGCTGCTTGCCGATGCTCGACGGGATGACGTCGTCGTTGGGCGCGTGTTCGACCAGCACCGGCGCCGCGGGCTTGAGCGTCCCGACGCGGTTGGCCGCGACGATCCCCCGGAAAGGCTCCTGCTCCAGGTAGGCCGAGACCGGCCGCCCGTCCTTGGTCAGCTGACCGGAGTTCCGGTACATGAACTTGAAGACGCCGTCCAAGGTGCAGGTGGTGCGAGCCTCGTCGAAGAGCTGCTTGCCGGCGTCGTTGGCCAGGTCCAGGATCCCGGCCTCCGGATAGGCCGCGTTCAGGCCGACCAGCGAGTACCCCAGGAATCCGACGTACATCCCGCCGTCGAGGCTCTTCGCGAGTACCGCCTTGTCCGCGGGGGCCGCGCCGACGTAGGCGCCTTTCAGGTCGAGTTCGGGAGCGTACGCGGGCGCCAGTTCGACAGCCGAGGCCGAAGCTCCGCCGCCCTCCGAGTAGCCCGCGATGCCCACGGGCGAGCCGGACGAGAGCCCTGCGCCGGGCAGCCGCTGCGCCGCCCGCAGGACGTCGAGCACCGCGTGCGCTTCGGCCTCCCGCACCACGTAGGTGTGCTCGCCCGGTGTCCCGAGCCCCTGGTAGTCGGTCTGGGCGACCGCGAAGCCCTTGTCCAGCAGGGAGCTCACGAAGGAACTCTGGAACGACGAGACGATGTCGCCGCCCTCGCCCGCCAGCGCCTTCGACGGCGCGCATTGGTCGCCCATGCCCGCGGTGAAGGGCGCGTACGCCACGATCGGCCGCTGCCCCGGCCCGCTCCACGCCCTGTCCGGCACCAGGACGGTGCCGGTGACCGGGATCGCATGGTTCGCGGTGTCCCGGCTCAGGTACATCACCCTGGTCGACTTCGCGCCGTTGAAGGACGACGGCAACGTCTTGAGCACGTCGCCGTTGCCGCCCGGCGGAAGCGGTGACGGCGGCTCGTAGAAACCGGGTTCGGCGCCGGCGGGCGCCGCGCCGAAGGACAACAGGGCGGCGGCGAGACCGGCTGTCACCGCGCTGGACATCAGGGCACGCCGACGGGCGACGCGGGAAGAAAAGCGCATGCTGAACTCCACTGATGAGTTCGGGTCGACTCCAGCCGGACCGGCGGGAGAAGCCCACAGTGGAGGCAGGCGGAGAGGTCGTCAACCGGCGATTCCGGGCCTTGTCAGGTCCCTGAGCACGGGTTTCGGCGTTTTTGTGATCCGCCGTCGGGTACCGGGCCGCGCGGGCCGATCGGCGGCCCGGAAACGCCCGAAGGCCCCCACCCGGATCGGATGGAGGCCTTCGGCGTGGAGAAAAGTCAGATGGCGACGACGCGCTGGGCCTGCGGGCCCTTCTGACCTTGGCCGATCTCGAACTCGACGCGCTGCCCTTCGTCCAGGGACTTGAAACCGCTGCCCTGAATCTCCGAGTAGTGCACGAAAACGTCCGGTCCGCCGTCGTCCTGAGCGATGAAGCCGAAGCCCTTTTCGCCGTTGAACCACTTAACGCTGCCCTGAGCCATACTTTTTTACCTGCTCTTCATAGCGAGTCTGAGCCCATTCGATGCCCCGATCTCGCCGTCCATTGTGGCAGGTCTTGGGCCGGAGCACACGCTGCCATCCCAAATTCGAACAAATTCGCAGGTCAGCGTCACCCTTGGCGCGTCGGTCGGATGGTCAGATCGCCGATTTCGACGTCGTCGGGCTGGTCGATCGCGAAGGCGATGGCCCCGGCCACCGCCGCGGGGGCGATCCCGAAGCCGGTGTCGCCGATGAGCTCGGTGCGGACATAGCCGGGTGAGATCGACGTCGTCCGCAGCGTCCCGTCGGTGTTCTCCTGCCGCAGGCCCTCCAGGAGGGTGCGGACCGCGTTCTTCGTCCCGGCGTACACCGCCTGGGTGGGGACGATCCGCAGGCCCGCCGTCGAGACGACGGTGACGAAGTGGCCACCGCCCTGCTCCCGGAACACCGGCAGGGCCGCCGAGATCCCGTGCAGGATCCCCTTGAGGTTCACGTCGACCATCGCCGCCCAGCTCTCGACGTCCAGGTCGGCGAGGGGGCCGAGCTTGGCGATCCCGGCGTTGCCCACGAAGACGTCCAGGCGGCCGAAGCGTTCGAGGGCGACGCCGACCAGCGTCTTGAGGTCGTCGGGATCGGTGACGTCCACGCGGGTGGCGGCCGCCTCACCGCCGTCGGCCTCGATCTCGGCGACCAGGCTGTCCAGCCGGTCGGTGCGGCGGGCGCCGAGGACGACGCGCGCGCCGCGCGAGGCGAGGTGACGAGCGGTCGCCTCGCCGATTCCGCTGCTGGCGCCGGTGACGGCGACGACCTTGCCGTGAAGGGTCATGAACATCCTCCGCCTAGAGTGGACACATGTCCGGTTACCCTGACCACCATAGCGGACACGTGTCCGCTTCTGCCGAGAGCGGCGGGACGCGGCGTGCCGACGCCCAGCGCAACCGCGAACGGATCCTTGAAGCGGCGCGTGCTCTCGTGCACGAGCCGGGAGAGCTGAAGCTCAACGCGGTCGCGAAGGCCTGCGGTATCGGCCAGGGCACCCTGTACCGGCACTTCCCGACCCGCGAGGACCTCCTCGCCGAGGTGTACCGCCGTGACGTGGAAAACCTGGTCGCCGCGGCTCCGCGCCTGCTGGCGGCGCACCGGCCGCCGGACGCGCTGGCGGCTTGGTTCGACAGGGTGGCCGCCTACGCGAGGGTCAAACGCGACGTGTTCGCGGCCGTCGAGGCGGCGACCTGGCGCGACCTCGCCGCCCACAGCCTCGGCCCGATCGGTGAGGCGGTGGAGCTGCTACTGGCCGCCGGGCGCTCGGACGGCAGCCTCCGAGCCGACGCCGAAGCACGCGACGTCATCGTGCTCATCAGCTGGCTGACCAGGCTGGACGACGCCGAACTCGACGCGCGAGGGCAGCGGTTGCTGTCGATCCTCGTCGACGGGCTTCGCGCGCGGGCTTGACCTGGACCCTGCGTCAGGGTCGGAGCCTTGCCGCATGACGAACACACCACCCGTCGGCGGGTTCCAGGCGATCCGCGACGTCGTCGGCCGCTCCTGGACTCGGCCGTGTTTTCGGGACCCGAGCCCGGACGCGACGCCTCCGGCTACCGCCGGTACAGCGCGCAGGCGAGACGTCGCGGGCCTACCTCGACTGCGAGCTGGTCGTCTCCCGGATCTCGGAGTCGTCGCCGGCGTGGCAACGCATCGTCGATGAGCTCACTCACCGCGCGCGGACGCGAAACCGCAGGTGAGTAGCGATCCCCGCGACAGGTGCGCCCTGCGGGATCAGCTCGCCCCCCCATCACCAGGACGTCCTTGTCCCCGGCGGCGGCTTCGGCGCGCCGGACAGCGGCCTCCAGCCCGTCGAAAGCGAAGATCCCGCCGTTGTCGCCGAGGAGGTCTTCCCTGGTCCGGTGGGTGACGACGAAGCTCGGGGCACCGGGCCAAGGCGTCCCGCCCCACGGGCGCAGACCGAGGTCGAAGGTGCGGCGCCTGATCACGGTGGCCCCGACCCTCGCGTTCACCTCCTCGAAGGCGCGGGCGTCGGCTCCGTCCCCGGCCATCCACTCGTGCAGCCGTTCGCCTCCGTCGCCCATGGGCTCTTCGGCCCGGACGTCCGGGCCGGCGGCGAGCCGCGCCATGGACCTGTTCTGGACCCGCGGCTACGAACGGACCTCGGCCCGCGATCTGACCAGGCACCTGGGCGTCGGCCAGGGCTCCTTGTACGCCGCGTTCGGCGACAAGGACGGCGTGTACCGGGCCGCGCTGGACCACTACCGCACCACCCTCGCGGCGGCCGCGCTCGACACCCTGCGAGAGGGAACGGACGTCCGCTCGGCGATCCGCGCGATGCTCATGGAGCGACTCCGGATCGCCGTCGAGGAGGACGGCCGGGGCTGTCTGGTCGTCAACGCCGCTTGCGAGCGCCTGCCGGGGGATTCGTCGACCCGGCGCATCGTGCGGGACACGCTGGACGCCGCCCAGGACGCGCTCGCCGACGTGCTCCGAGCCGGCATCGAGCGAGGCGAGCTCGCGGCGCGGCACGACCCGCAGGCCCTCGCCGCCTTTCTCGTCACCTTCCTCAACGGCCTGTTGGTCGCGTCGAAGATCACCCCGGACGCCCGCGCCCTTGAGCCTCTCGTGGAGATCGCCCTGGCCGCCCTCGACTGACGGCCGCTCAGAGTTCCCCGGCTCGCTCGTACAACTTCCGCACGGGCTCCGTCAAAGCGGCGCCGCTGAGATCCGTGGTCACGCCGTCCTCGGTCATCGTTCCCCGGCTCGTGACGCTGAAGATGGTGCCCTTTCCGGTGGCGGGATCGAAATTCCGCAGCCACGGACCGCCGCTGGAGCCGCCCGCCAGGTCGCAATCGGTGTTCCACGTCGTGTTGACCGAGTTGACCTTGAGCGTGGCGGGCCGCACGCACGAGAACAGCGCCTCACCGCCGGCCGCCTTCGAAACGGGGTAGCCGAGCATGGTCGTGTCCACAGTGGACGGAAGCTCTTCGAACGAGATGTCCTGGGTGCCCGCGACGTCCGCGACGTGCCTGCCGTCGACAGGGTCGAGGGCGATCACCGCGTCGTCGTCCGACCCGCTCATCGGCCCCGAATACGTGGCGGACCAAGCGAAGGACCGAGCAGCGAACACCCCGTGCGGTGCTTTGCCGTGGTCGTAGCCCGGCACGAACACGACGTTGACGATCTTGATCGGATTGTCGAACCGGTCCAGCCCGCCGTTCACGCAGTGCCCGGCGGTGAAGGCCACATCCTTGCTGGCGCTGGGAACCACCGTCGCCGTACAGGATCCGTCGACACCGGGCTCGGCGGTGAAGAACAGCCGCCCGACCCCCGACGGCACCGGCCCCTCCCATTCGCGGCCGATCTTCTCGGCGGGCGGCAGGTCCTCCTCGCCCACCCACTGACTCATCCGCTCCGGCGTCCAATGAGCCAGCGCCGCCGCCCGGTCGGCCTCGCTCACCGTGGTCACCGCCTGGTCGTCGGCCGCGGACGCCGGTGCGGCCACCGCCACCGTCGCGGCGCCGAGAACGGCGGACATGGCGACGACCCGGCGAACTGCGTGCTTCAAGTCCATACACAGTGGACGTCCCGGCCCCGGGGAGGTTGATCGTGATCACTCGACGTTGCCCACACTCGGTCCATTTGGTATACCAAAGTGGGTCGTTTCGAGGCCCCGTCGAGAAAGGTGCCCTCTGTGTTGATCCGGGACGTCCGCCCGTGGGGTGGACAGCACAGTGACGTCGAAGTGACGGAGGGCCGGATCGCCGCGGTGCGGCCGCACGATCCCGCCGCCACGCCGGCGCCCGGCACGGTCGAAGGGCGCGGGCGGCTGCTGTTCCCGTCGTTCAGCGATGTGCACGTCCATCTGGACTCGACGCGGATCGGCCTGCCGTTCCGGCCGCACACCGGCGCACCGGGCGTGTGGGCGATGATGCTGAACGACCGCGAGAACTGGCGCGACGCCGAGGTTCCGCTGCCCGAGCGCGTCGCCGGGACACTGGAGCGGATGATCGCCAACGGCACCACCCGGGTGCGCACCTACGCGCAGGTGGACGTCGACTGCAAGCTGGAGAAGCTCGACGCCGTACTCGCCGCGAAGGAGCGCTTCGCCGGGCACGCGGACGTCGAAATCATGGCGTTCCCCCAGGCCGGAATCCTGCGGGAGCCCGGCACCGTGGACGTCCTGGAGGCTTCGCTGCGCTCGGGCGCCACGGTCGTCGGCGGGATCGACCCGTGCTCGCTGGACAAGGACCCCAAGGGACACCTCGATGTCGTGTTCGGCCTCGCCGAGAAGTACGGCGTGGAGGTGGACATCCACCTCCACGAACCGGGCCACCTGGGCGTTTTCTCGACCGACCTGGTGATCGAACGGGTCCGCGCGCTGGACATGCGCGGCAAGGTGACCCTGTCGCACGCGTACGAACTGGGCTCGATCTCGGAATCGGTCAGCCGCCGCCTGATCGACACGTTCGCGGAACTGGACATCGCGATGGCGACCGTCGCGCCGTCCGTCGACGGCCAGCTGTCTTTGGCGGACCTCACGACCGCGGGCGTGCGCGTCGGCCTGGGCGAGGACGGCCAGCGGGACTACTGGAGCCCGTACGGCAACTGCGATCTGCTCGACCGCACCTGGCAACTGGCCTTCACCCACGGCTTCCGCCGCGACGACCTGATCGAAATGGCCCTGGCCGTCGCGACGATGGGCGGCGCTTCGATCATGAGCCACGACGTCCCGCGGCTGGCGGGCATCGCCGACCGGCCCGGCGTGGCCGTGGGCGACCGCGCCGATCTGCTGCTGGTGGACGGCGAAACCCCGACGAGCGCGGTGATGGACCGCGGCAAGGACCGCACAGTGCTGCACAACGGCGTCGTCGTGGCGGACGGCCTCTCGGTGGTGAAGTTCTGATCGTTGCCGGGCCTGACGAAGTCGGCTACCGTAATTTCAGATGATGACAACATCTGAAAGCTGGTGGCGTTGATGCGCGTGCTCTTCACCAGCCTCGCGTCGGCAGGCCACACCTACCCGCTGATCCCGCTCGCGATCGCCGCCAGGGACGCCGGGCACGAGGTGCATTTCGCCACCGGCGAGCACGTCCATGCCCCTCTGCGCAGGAACGGCCTCCGCCCCTTTCGCCCCGCGGACTCGTTCTACGAGATCTATGCCGAGGATCTCGAACCGGAACTGGCGCTGCTACGGCCCGACCTCGTCTTGCACGAATGGGGTCAGCCAGGGGCCGCCATCGCCGCACGGAACGCCGGGATTCCCAGCCTCTGGCACGGATTCGGCCGCCTGTTCCCCGACGGAATCGGACTCCGGTCCCCCACGTCCCCCGCCCGGCCGCATCTGGACATCTGCCCGCCGTCCTTACAGGACAAGGACTTCCTCGCGACAGCCGAACGCGTCGAACTACGACCCGTTCCGTACTCCGAGCCGTCATTTCCCCCGTGGCGCACCGAGACCACGTCGCGACCACTGATCTACCTGACCCTCGGCACCGCGTTCGGCACACCCGAAGTGCTCACCACGGCCATCCAGGGCCTGGCAGCGCTCGACGTGAGCGTCGTGGTCGCCACCGGACGGATCCGGCCGGAGCAACTCGGCCCAGTACCGGACAACGTCACCGTCCGGGCCTGGATACCGCAAGCGGACCTGTTGCCGCATATCGACGCCGTCGTGCACCACGGCGGCAGCGGCACCACCCTCGGCGCGCTCACCGTCGGTGCCCCACAACTGCTCCTCCCCCAGGGAGCCGACCAGTTCGCCAACGCCGAAACACTCACAGCCGCGGGCGCCGCGCTGCGTCTCCTGCTCGGCGAACTGAGCGCGGGCGCCATCACCGAACACACCCGGAACCTGCTGCGAAACACCAGCCACCGCGACGCGGCCCGCGAGATCGCCGAGGAAATCGCCCACATGCCGTCCCCCGACGAAATCGCCCGAGACCTGCCGAGGTGGGCAGCGTGACGACATCCGCGTGGGACGAGATATCCACAGCGATCGCGGCAGCGCCCTACCCGGTGACCGTGCTCGCCCCGGACGGCGAACGCGCTGCCCACTGCCTGCGCGAACTGGGCATCACGACCGCCTCGTGGCTGGGCGCCGTCATCGACCACACAGGCGGGCTGCTGGTGGACCACGGGTGGCTGCGCGTTCTCGGCTGCGGAACGGAGACCTTGCCCGCCGCATCCCTGACGGTCGCCTACGACGTGTTGGGCGGCGTGTATTCCTGGACGATCAATCCCGTGGGGCGACCGACCATCCACTACTTCGGGCCGGACGCCCTCGCATGGGAAGACCTCGAGCTGGGGTACGCCGAATGGCTGGACGCCATGCTCGCCGGTTCGCTCGACCGGTTCTACGAATCCCTGCGCTGGCCCGGCTGGCAAACTGAAGTCGGCGCGGTCGCGGCCGACCAGGGCATTCACACCTTCCCACCGCCTTGGAGCAAAGAAGGCAAAGACCTCTCGACGGTTTCGCGGGCGGTCGTCTCGCTGACGGAGTTGGTGTCGGTCCATCAGGACACCGCACGGCAGTTGAACGGCCAGGGGTCCTGAGACGAAAGCCCACTGCACGTGGACCAGGTGAAAAGAGTGGGCCGCCTGGGGCTCGAACCCAGAACCTACGGAATCTTGGGCGGGGCCTGCGGACGTCTGCCGTTAGCTGCCGACAACCACCCTCACCTGCATGAACTCTGACCGCGAACGATCATGGTTCGTGATCGTTTGGCGTCGCCTGCGGTCGTTTCCCGGGGATAAACCGGGGAGATGATCATGCCTCTCGGCCTGGTCCCGCGCACGCTCGCGTGACGCCATCCTACTGCCCGCACCTCCCCCTTCATCCCGATACGAAGCCAGCACGCGGCCGGTGGCGTCGGGTCAAGGCACGCTTTCCAGCCTTGACGCGGCGTTACCGGCCGTTGTCACGATCAAGCGTCGGGGTGGAGGAGATCGACGACTGCGCGTAACAGGTGGCGATACACCGGCGACCGGTATGTCACGACGCTCGTTGAGGGGGCCGCCATTGACTACCGGGACTTGTGCGCCGCCGCTGGGTGGCGCTGCGCAAGGTGACCCGCTGGCGGCCGCGTCGTCCGGCCGGTGGGCGGAGCGGAGCGGCAGCCCGCCGTGTCGGGAACCGGCGCGGCCGCCCAGGCGAGGGGCTACCAACGCGCCCGGCGCGCCGCCCGGCGGCGGCGCGCCCTTGATCCCATAGAGGCAAGTTCGGCAGCAGACGCGGGTTGGAGCCGGGCGCGTCAGCGTGCTCGACGGCTGTTTGCCGCCTCGTTAGCGGCGAATTCTTGAGCTGCGGCGAGACGGTTGAGGGCAGAGGCTATCGCCAGCAGGGCGTGAACATGTGCGTCGGCTAGCTTGTTGCCTCCAAGGGCCGCCAGTGCCTGTGTCTCGTGGCGGCCTGGTCCGAGCATTGGGTCGTCGCTCACCTGAAGTACCTCCAGCCTGTCGAGTGCGCCCATTATCGGGTCCAGTAGTCAGCTCCAACGACTCGTGGTTGAACTTGACTTACGTCTCCATCCGGATGGACTAGTGTGCCGCGCGATCGTCATGCTCCACACCTCCTTGGTTCGCTGCACGACAATTCGCGAAATGTGCCGCGTGTCGTTGGCGACAAATCGGACTGCATGTGCTGACCTTGTGTAGGCGTCGACGCTGGCTCGAGGCCGCCACAACGGGACCACGGAGTCAAGCATGAGATTCACGGAAGAATTTGGCATCACGCCAGATGCTGACGACGATTGGTTTGACGTCGAGGTCACCGAGGATACCCCGCTCTACGTAGATCCATTTCTCGTGTTCGAGGATGATGACGAATTTTGGTCGGATACGCACGACGAAGTTGTGAAGTTCTTTGGCATCGCGCTCGATTATGTTTGCAAGGCAAATGGAAATCATGACTCTGCTCACTGGGGCAAAGCGGAGCGTATGCTCATGTTTCCTGAACCTAGTGAATTCGTCTTGGGCCTGTCAATGGGCCATCCCCTAGGGTCGGGAACTGGACGCGACTTCGCATTTCGCATGGCTGACGCTCTCGATATTCTTCGCCGTCATTCGATTGATACAGTGAAGTACGTAGAGGCGTTCGCGCTATTCTGTGATGGAATGGGCGTTGATCGAATTAGTGATTTGTTCTGTAACGTTGTCAAGCAGCGTTTCATCAAATACACGTTAAAGATTGTAGGCAGGCATGCGATAGATGTCACTTCGGTTCGAGTAAAGCACGCTGATTGGAGCAGAGCAACGGGGCGATGGGTTGACGCCAATGTGATGCTTCCAAAGAACCCTGCCACTAATAGAGGTGTCATTCTATGTCCAACACGTTTTTTGAAGGATATTCCGATCGTTACACCAGACGGGTTTTGGTCCTGGGCTGAAATAAACGAGGGAAGGGTTCTTCGGGATGACTTGAACTACGATCTTGCGGAGAGTTTGAGTAAGAGCGAAAAGATTGCTGAAGGACGCCATGTGGCACGCAGGGAACCCGGAATGGCGTTTCGCTATCTCGACGAGAAGGCGGAAGAAGATCACGAGCCTTACGACGTCGACAATGACCCAAAACTCCTTGTGGGTTGGGCGGAGGCGGGGCGAAATGCAGCTGAGGCGACTGGGCGAAACCTGGAACAACCAACCGGAGAGGATGGCTTTTTGACTTGGGTCAGAGGCTTGATGGTCGAGTTCAAGGATGCCGTTGAGCAAACTGACTTGTGGAAGGTTCTATGGAGCGATGATCTAACTAAGCATCGGCCCGAAAAGATCGTTCAGGCCGTTGCATCCTGTATGTGGGTCTCGCAGTGTCGGGCTGTCGATGTAGACATTTCTCGCGAAGTAAATATTGGACGTGGCCCAGTAGATTTCAAATTCTCTGCGGGGTGGACGAAGCGTGCGCTCGCGGAGATAAAGCTGATTAAGAGTACGCAGTTCTTCTCTGGTGCATCGAAACAGCTTCCTCAATATCTAAAGTCGGAGAAGATTGAAGGCGGGTTCTATCTGTGTGTTGGATTCACGGATCAAGACTTTGAAGAAGAGAGACTCAAACGGGTTCGTGACACATGCAAAGCACTTTCTGAGGCAAAGGATGTAAAGATCGAGCCAATATTTGTTGATGCCAGACATTACAACAAGCCCTCGGCGTCGAAGATCAGAAGCTAGCGGGAGGCGAGATGGCTAAATTTGCAGTGCTCTACAGCACCGGTCGTTCCGGTCTCGATGAAATTGTAGAGGCAGACTCGTATAGGATTGAAGGCCAATTCTTCGTCTTTATCAAAGACAAGCAGGTGGTTCGATCACTTAAATCTGCCATAGTTGTACAGGTGAAACGTCTTGATGAGCCCGGTGAGTAAGTTATGCCAGTTAGGAGACTTACTGGGGCATCGCAGTCTGCGGTTTGATTCGAGCAATCAGACTAGGCGTTTCGTGTATCCCGATTTGGTTAGGTGCTTAAGGGAGCTAACTACGTTAGCCGGGATTCGCTGTTCGATAGCGAAGCCTTTCTCGGCATAGACGGTGATGCGCTGCGTGTCGCCAACAAGCATGTTGATGACGCGGTCCACATCGCCGATGCTCTCGATGTACTCGTCCAACGGCAGCGGCCGTGAAGCGCAGATGACGTCGACCTCGGGCCACAGCTTCTTGCAGGTCGCGTACGCGCGGCGCTGCTGGTACGGCCGGGAGATGAGGACGACCGACCTGACCTCGATGCCGCGTGACTCCAGCAGCTTCCGAGTGAGCGTGATGTTGTCGCCTGTGTTCCGCGCCTCGGGTTCGACCAGGATGGCGTCATCGGGCACGCCCAGCTCAAGCGCATGTTCGCGGTAGTGCACCGCCTCGCCGCGCGGAAACTGTTCGACGGTCGTCGGGGCGTTGGCTCCGGTGAAGACGATGAGGGGGAACATTCCGGCGTGGAACAGTTCCGCGGTGAAGGTGGCGACCCCGAGGTCGTGGCTTCCGAGTCCGATCCCGACGTCGGCGGGGCGGAGTTCGTGGTGCATGTCGTGGTAGTCCCAGAGCGTCTGGACGTCGGCGCGGAGGTCGTCCGGCAGGGTGGTCGAGCGCTCGGGCATCTGGGTCTCCGGGGTCAGTCGGGGATCTTGAAAGTGTAGGTCCAGGAGAAACGGCTTGCGGCGTGCACGCCTCGTGCGAACTCGACCACGCGGCCGTCCTCGGTGTACGTGCGGCGTTGCAGGACCATGACGGGTTCGCCTGCGGGCAGTTCGAGCTGTTCCGCCTCGTCGGGCGTCGGCATCCGCGCGTAGAAGGTCTCGGTCATGGTGTCCGGCTCAAGACCTTGCAGGGTGAGGACCAGGAACCCGCCGCCTCGTCCGGCTGGGCCGGGGGTTGGGTCGACGATGGGTGTGCCTTCGACGTCGGCGGGCCGGTAGTAGCTGGTGAGTACGTGGGTGGGCTGGCCGGCGTCCTTGACCAGTCGTGCCCGCTCGTAGACCGGTGATCCGACGATGACACCGAGGGCGTCGGCGACTTCTCGGTCAGCTTCGATCTTGGCGACGGTCTGCGTCTGGTCGGTCGGCTTCCAGTCTCGGCCGGACGCTTCGCGGTCTGCGACGAAGGCGACGGTGTCGCCGTACTTCCACTTGCTCTTCGCGTACCGATCCTTGCCCAGGCGCTTCATGGGCGGGCGTGCACGAACGACGGTCCCGCGTCGTCTGATCGGCGTGACCAGTCCTTCGGCTTCGAGGACACCGACGGCCTTCCGAACGGTGTTGACGTTGACGTCGTACTCGTCGGCCAGCTCGTCTTGCTTGGGCAGCGTGGTGTCCGGGGCGTAGTCGCCCCGCTGGATCGCGTCTCGCAGGATCGCGGCCAGCTCTCGGTAGCCAGTGCCCACCTGGTCCTCCTTCGTCGGTCGATAACGCTAGCGGTATCACCCATCATGGTCTACGGAGCCTGATAGAGATAGTTCTATTGACAACCGGCACGGCGAAGCGCTTAATAGAACTACCTCTAACAGGTGCAAGCCCGGTAGGGCTCCAGAGACGACAGGAGACAGACGACATGGCGATCGCCAAGGGACACCGTTTCGAGATCGACTTTGATGCCGCGTTCCCGCTGGGGCTGGTGATGGTCGGAGAGGTCGCGCCGGACAACGAGTACCAGTCGCGGGAAGACCGCTCCGCAGGCCGACCTGTTCGTCAGCGGGTCGACGAAGTGACGGGCAAGCGGCAATGGAAGGCCACGGTCACCGACCCGAGCGAGACCAACTCCAAGCGCGCGTCCTATGACGTCACGTTTCTGGCCGATGTGCAGCCAGTGCCGACGACGTCGGAGGTGTTGCCGGGTATGCGGCCGATCGAGCTGGAAGGCCTGACGGCTGAGCCGAAGGTGGCTGGTCAGGGCGAGTTCAAGTACCAGTCCTACGTATTCCGCGCGACCGGTTTCAAGGCTGCCGCATCGGGTGGCGCATCCAAGTCGGGCCGTGCCTCCAACACTGCCGAGTCCACGCCCAAGGCGGCGTGATGACGGGCCGGGTGCCTGGCAGTCAGGGCGTGGCCGTGGTTCCACCGCACCTGGTCCAGAGCTGGGAGACGGCGTATCGCCACTACAGCGCGATGACGCAACGGACCGCACAAGGTGGGGATGCCTTGGCGGCGCATGACATGGCCGTCGCTTCCTTTGCGGTGGCGTCGGCGTGGCGGGAGCTGGCGACTCAGGGTCAGTTGCCGTGGTGGGTGCTGGCTGCGGCGTCGGCGGCTGCCGAGGGGTTCGAGGAGAACGCGCGGTCGTGGGAGATCCGTGCTTACAGCGAGGAAGGGCACGGCCGTGGCGTTCAACGCGATGTGGAAGCCGGGACGGCAGGCGGTCGCGGGGATGCAGGGCAATGGTTCGGCGAACCCGGCACTGGTGATCTACCTGGACCCGGACAGCCTGGCGATCCTGCCGCCGTCCGACCCGGCCGAGTGGCCGGAGTTCATCCGGCTCCTTCGCCAAATCCGCGACAGCGCGGACGAACTGGCCGTCTTCCTCACCAAGCATCAGGCGGTGCGCGATGACGACACCCGGCCGGAATGAGCCACAAACGCTCCGGGACGCGCACGCGGTCGCCTCGGCCCGCAGGCCGAAGCCGGGGTCGAACCTGGAGACGTGGCTGAAGTTCCACCAGGCCAACGCGCGCATGTACCGCGCCGTGTCCGATGTGGACCGAGGACATCACCACGAACTTCGTTACTGGGTGGGCTACGAGGAGCGGAAGGCCGAGGAGGTGGCCGCGCAGATCCAGAAGGGCAAGTCGCAAGCCAGCTAGAAACTGAATGACAGAGCGAAAAACGCGCGTGGGGCCGTGCGGCGTACAAACACGTCCTCACGCGCTGCGCAAGCCCCGTAAGGCGCAGAACCGGTAACTGGCCTAGGAACCTCGCCGGTCCTGCGCTGTCCACAACCTCTGGAAGTGAACAATGACAACGCTAAACGATGGCAATAAGCGTCCGCTAGACGGGGTCACCCGAACGCGCTGCACAGTCTGTAAACGGTTTGCCAAGCTCCTGCCCGGCGAGACCGAATGCGCTCCCTGCCGGGGAATGCTGCCGCTGGACCTGACCGGCGGTGGTCGCCGATGAACGCGAACGGGATCGGCCTTCTCCTCGTCGGCGGCGGCGTGCTGGGTGTGGTGGTGTGGCTGCTGCACAAGCTCGGCCGCGCCCTGGCCACGATCGCGGAAGTCCTCGCCGCCGCTGCCGTGGTCTTCATCGCCCTGTGGTCGGCCGTGAAATTGTTGGGGTGGCTGGGAAAGCAAGTCTTCCAACACTGGCGGACCAGTCTCGGCGTGATCGCGGTGGTGGCCTGGTGGCATTGGCTCGGCTGGCTCTCACTCGCCATCACCGTCGGTTCGGTCGGCGTGGTTCTGGTGGTGTGGCGGCTGCTCGACGTGGTGTCGTTCGACCGGTGCTGCGGCCGGTTCCTACGGGCATGGTGGCTGCGCTGGTTCACCTACGCCCGGAAACTGCCCGGCTGGCTGCACGCCTGCGGCCTCTCCATCTCCGACGGCACCGTGCCCGTCGAAGTCACGGTCAACCTCGTCAGCCGCCGTCGCAAGGCGGTCTCTCGTGCTGCGGCTGGTAGCGCTGCGATGCAGGTGCCGAAGGTGCTGGGGGTGAAGTCGGGGCCGTCGTGGGATGAGGTCCGCGTCCGCCTCGTGCCAGGGCAGAAGCCAGAAGACTTCGACGACGCCGCCCGTGCTCTCGCGGTCGCTCGCAAAGTGAGCCGCTGCCAGGTGCGAGAACTCGAACCCAACGTCGTCTCGCTCGACTTCCAGCGCCGCGACCTCCTCAAAGCTTCGGTGGACTGTGCGGAGCTGCCCGACCTGGCGGCCGTCGATACCGTGGATCTACGGCGAGTGTTCGCCGGACGCACCGAGTACGGGAAGGACTGGCGGCTGCCGCTGACCGGTCCTGGCGCGCACATGCTCGTCGCCGGTGCCACTGGAGCCGGAAAGAACTCGGTCATGTGGTGCCCGCTCGTGTCGGCTGCGTCGGCGATCCGGGCCGGGACAGTGCGCGTCTCGGGGATCGACCCGAAGGGGATGGAACTCGCCTACGGACGCGGGATCTTCGCCCGCTACGGGGTTGCGGGCAAGGAAGCGATCGAGGTCCTGGACGACCTGCTCGACGGCCTTGAGACCCGCAAGCGCGAGTTCGCCGGGCACACCCGCAACGTACCGATCTCCACCGACCACCCCTTGGAGGTCCTGGAGTTCGACGAGATCGGCGCACTCACCAAATACACCGACCGCAAGAGCCGCGAAGCGATCGTCGAACGGGTGGCGATCCTGACGACTCAAGGTCGGGCACTCGGCTACACGGTGCGCGGGTATGTGCAGGAGCCGACGAAGGACACCGTTCCGGTACGTGAGCTGTTCCCCCGGCGGGTCTGCCTGCGCGTCACGTCCAAGACGCACGTCGGGATGGTCCTCGGCGACGGCGCCTATGAGCGCGGGGCGTGGGCGAACCGGATCGACGAGTCGGCTGCGGGCGTCGGCTACATCTGGGGCGAAGGCATCCGCGAACCGCTGCGGGTCCGGGCTGGCTGGGTCCCGGACGCGACGGTCAAGGCACTGGAAACCTACGTGACCAACGGCGGCGCTCACGTCGTCGACCTGGCCACCCGTCGCGGCCCAGAGGGAATGGCGGCATGAACCGGCTCATGATCTTCCTCGACGCGATCCGCGACCACCTCAACTCGTTCGCCCTGCCTCCGGCCGCCTCGGTCCGGGTTGGGGTAGGGCCTGATCCGATCACGGTGCAGCTCGACTCCCGTCGGCTTGAGGACGTCGCGCGTGGCCTGCTCGCCTGGGCCAACTCCCTGGAGGACGCGAAGGCGTCGCTGTGGCGTCCTGAAGGCGGCGGCTCGGTGCACCTGGAACTCAGCGGCCGGACTCCCTGCGGAGTCCCCGTCGTGGTCTACGGCGGTGTCTGGTTCGACGAGGCCACGTTCCCGGACCTGCCTGCGGGGATGCGACAGGAGATGCCGGTGTTCGTGCTGCGGCAGTGGGACACGCCTGGGGAGGTGGCCGCCTGATGAGCACCCACGAATCCGCGGTGACCATGCCGGCCAAAACCCGGGCCGCTCGGATGCGGGAACCCCTGGCCTCCGACGTGGTCAAGGCGACCGCTGAGAAGCACGGCGTGTGCGTCCGGCCGTTCACGATGGAGGTCGGGGACACCGACACCGGAGAACTCCGCTACGTCCCCGTCCCGTGTGGCTCGACCGTCGAATCGGTGTGCCTGCCGTGTGCTCGCAAGGCGAAGGCGCTGCGACAGGTTCAGTGCCGCGAGGGCTGGCACATGACCGAAGAACCCGACTTCACCGCAGAGCCACCAAGCGAGGTTCAGACGGAGCTGTTGGCGTTCCGGGCTGACCTCGTCGCCGCCTACCGGCAAGAGACGGGCCAGGCCGAAGCGGAGGAGCTACGGGAGGAAATCCAGGGAGTCGACGAAGAACTTCGGCAACTCGGGATGCGCGGCCGCCTCCCCTCGATCGACCTGCCCACCAAGAAGGCAGTGAAGCGCTCGACAAAACGCCGGCAGGACGCGCCCAACCTGCCCCGGCGCAAGGTCGCCAAGACCACCGTGGGCCGCGAGTACGCGGGACGGTTCCGGCCGTCGATGTTCGTCACGCTCACCTGCGACACCTACGGCCCGGTCCGGTCGGATGGCGCACCGGTCGATCCGTCGACCTATGACTACCGGCGGGCGGCTCGCGATGCGGTGCACTTCTCCGCGCTGGTAGATCGCTGGTGGCAGAACCTCCGGCGGGTCGTCGGCTGGGACGCGCAGTACTTCGCCACCGTCGAACCCCAACGGCGGGCCGCGCCACACCTGCACGCTGCTATCCGGGGATCGGTCCCGCATGACGTGATCCGCCAAGTCACCGAAGCGACCTATCACCAAGTCTGGTGGCCAGAGCATGACCAGGTGGTCTACGTCGACCGGATGCCGCTCTGGGACGGCGACCGCCGGGTGTTCGTCGACCCCGATACCCGTGAACCGCTGGCGGAGTGGGACGACGCGATAGAGGCCGTGGAGGACCCGGCGCACGTGGTCACCTTCGGCCGACAGGTGCACTCCAAGGGCATCCTCGGCGGGACGGAGGAAGCCGGGCGGCACATCGGCTACCTGACCAAGTACCTCACCAAATCCACCGGTGAGGTGGTCGAAGCCGACACGACGCGGCAGAAGGATCACCACGACAGGTTGCACGCGGAGCTCTCGGTGACACCGTGCTCTCCTAGGTGCGCGGTGTGGCTGCTCTACGGGATCAATCCCAAGGGTGCCAACGGAAAGACCACTCCAGGGCATTGCAAGGGGCGGGCGCATCGGCGGACCACGCTCGGCCTGCCGGGGCGTCGGGTACTGGTGTCGCGCAAGTGGTCGGGGAAGACGCTCGTCGACCACAAGGCGGACCGGAAGGCGTTCGTCCTGCAGGCGCTGGCGGCGGTCGGGATTGAGAAACCGGCACCGGACCCGGCTCGGTTGGTCTGGCGCAAGGTCGACTCTGGCGACCCGTCCGTGCCTCCTCGGGACCACCTGGTGATGCACGCCATCTCCGAACGGATCACCTGGAAAGCCGAGTACGACAAAGCACTACTCGCCGCGCAGAGTCCACCCAATCTTTCGGCAACTCCACTCGCGGCCTAAGGGGGGTCACATGAACAACGTGCACGACGTCGATCCACTCTGGACAGTAGAGGACGTCTCTGCCTACCTCGGCGTTCCCGTCGGGACGCTGTACCAGTGGCGCAGCAAGGGTTACGGCCCTGCTGGCCGTCGCATGGGCCGATACGTGCGGTATCGCCCTGAGGACGTCCGGGCGTGGGTTGATCAGTTGGCCGTCGAGGTGGCCTGATGCCTCGGCCTCAACTGGAGATCGGAACGTACGGGGAGATCCGGTATTCGCCTGTTCCGGGCGGGTACCGGGCTCGTGCGCTGTTCCGCGACTTCGACGGCAAGACCCGAGAGGTAGAACGGACCGGGAAGACGAAAGGCAAGGCCGCGCAGCGACTCAAGGACGTGTTCCGCGAATGGACCGGGTCGACGACTGGCGAGATCACCCGGGAGACGCACCTGAAAGTCCTGGCTGAAGTCTGGATGGACCAGGTGCGGCAGGACGTCGAGGACGGCAAGAAGTCGCCGACCACCGAGACCGCGTACGAATCGGTCTTGAACGCTCACGTCGTGCCGGGCCTCGGGGAGCTGCGGATACGAGAAGCCACCGTGATGCGGCTGGATCGCTTCCTTGGGACTATTCAGCTCAACGTCGGAGCGTCGACGGCGAAGACGGCGCGGACCGTCCTTTCGGGAATGCTCGGGCTGGCGGCTCGATACGACGCGATCGACGGCAACCCGACTCGGGACACTCGGCGCATTCCGACGGCGAAGAAGCAGCCTCGCGCGCTGGACGCGGACGAACGCGCTGGGTGGCTGGCGCGGCTGGAGGCGAACGAGAAGGCGGTGCGCTGGGACCTGCCCGACTTGTCCCGGTTCATGATGGCGACCGGCGTCCGCGTCGGTGAAGCGCTCGCGACGTACTGGGAGGACGTCGACCTGGTGGCGGGCACGGTCGACATCACGCACACCGTGGTCCGGATCAAGGGGCAAGGGCTGCTCCGCAAGCCGCGTCCGAAGAGCGAGTCCAGCAAACGCGCGCTCCCGCTCCCCTCCTGGGCCGTGGACCTGCTGAAGAAGCGGGCGGCAGCATCTGGCCCTATCTTCCCCAGCTCGACCGGCGGGATGCGCGATCCGAACAACGTCCTGCGGGTCATCCGGGAGATTCGCGGTGGAGAGGACTTCCTCTGGGTCACCTCGCACACCTTCCGGAAGACGACGGCGACCGCGCTGGACGACGCGGGGGTGCCGACGCGGTTGATCGCGGACCAGCTCGGCCACTCGCGGGTGTCGATGACGCAGGACAACTACCTGGAACGGAAGACGGTCTACCCGGCCACGGCGAAGGCACTGGAAGGGCTCTTGGATAAACCCGTCCGACTCCAAAACCGGGGATAAACCGGGGGAGATGATCTTGACCCTGGATGGCCACAACGCGTGGACCAGGCGAAAGAGTGGGCCGCCTGGGGCTCGAACCCAGAACCTACGGATTAAAAGTCCGCAGCTCTACCAATTGAGCTAACGGCCCGTGCGGCCGAGTCTAGTAGACCGCCGCCGACCACCAGGATGCCGGGGCCGCCGCTGGAGCGCCATGGAATTGTCGGGGGTCTCTGCCATGGTCGTGGGCATGGACACGATCCCTGACGAGAACTACTCGGCCGGCTGGGTGGGTGATCGCCCGGAGTCTCCGCGTGTGGCGAGCGAGCGCGAGATCCTGACGTCCACGCTGGACTGGCATCGTCGCACCTTCGAGCTGAAGTGCGAGGGTCTGACGCCGGAGCAGATGGCCATCCGGGCGGTGGAGCCGTCGAGTATGTCGCTGCACGGGCTGCTCAGGCACCTCACCGGCACCGAGCGCTGGTGGTTCCGCCTGCAGTTCGCGGGCGAGGACGTCCCGATGCTCTATTACTCCGACGAGCGGCCCGAGCAGGACTTCGACGACACCGACGGCGACGTCGAGGCCGCGTGGGCGGCGTGGCGCGAAGAGTGCGCGCGGTCGCGGGAGATCGTGGCGGCCGCTTCGCTCGATGACACGGGCACGACCCGCCGCGACGGTGAGCCGTTCTCGCTGCGGTGGCTGCTGACTCACCACATCGCCGAGTACGCGCGCCACGACGGCCACGCCGACCTGCTGCGCGAGCGCATCGACGGGAGGACAGGCCACTGAACCCTTGGAGTGCGATGCTGGGCCGATGAACGCCGATCCCGATTCCGGCCTCCTCTCCCCGGTCCGCGCCGGCACGCCCGCCGAGGCGGCGACGGGTGATCTCGCCTGGTTGCGGGCCCTGCTCGACACGGAGGCGGCGCTTGCCAGGGCGCAGGCAGCGACCGGGCTGATCCCGCGCGAAGCCGCGGAGTCGATCACCGCGGCGGCCGCGACGGTCGAGATCGACGTGGTCGCGCTGGCGAGGGCGGCGCGGGAGACGGCGAATCCGGTCGTGGGGTTGATCAAGGAGCTGACCGAGGCGGCCGGTACGGAGTACGTCCATCGCGGCTCCACCAGCCAGGACGTCTTCGACACCGCGATGATGCTGGTCGCCGCGCGGACAAGGGCGCTCCTCGCGGCAGACCTCGAGGCGACGGCGAGCGCGCTGGCGGATCTCGCCCGCGCGCATCGCGACACGATCATGGCCGGGCGCACCCTCACCGCCCACGCGGTCCCGACGACGTTCGGGCTCAAGGCGGCGGGCTGGCGTCAGCTGACGCTCGACGCGCTCACCAGGCTGAACCGCGTCGTCCTGCCGGTCTCGCTCGGCGGCGCGGCCGGTACGCGTGCCGCGTACGGCGAGTACGCGCGCCTCGCCGACCTGCCCGACGGCTATCCGCAGCGGTTGCAGACGGCCTTCGCCGAAGAGACCGGTCTCGCCGAGACCACGCTCCCCTGGCACACGCTCCGCACCCCGACGGCCGACCTCGCGGCCGCCCTGTCGTTCACCGCCGCCGCGCTCGGGAAGATCGCGGTCGACGTCCAATTCCTGACGCGCACCGAGGTCGGTGAGGTCAGCGAACCCGCGGGCGAGGGCCGTGGCGGTTCTTCGGCGATGCCGCACAAACGCAATCCGGTGCTGGCGACGCTGATCCGGTCGGCCGCGCTGCAGGTCCCGGTGCTGGCCACCGGCGTCACCCAGGCCCTGATCTCCGAGGATGAGAGGTCCGCGGGCGCGTGGCACGCCGAGTGGCAGTTGCTGCGCGAGTGCCTGCGTCTGACCGGCGGCGCCGCGCATACCGCTGTGGAACTCGCCCGCGGTCTGGTCGTCGACGACGAACGCATGCGCGCGAACCTCGCCCTCACGCACGGCCAGATCGTCTCCGAGCGGCTTTCGACCGTGCTCGCCCCGCTGCTCGGCAAGGCGCGCGCCAAGGAAGTCCTCGGGCACGCGTCCCAACTCGCCTTGGCGCAGGACAAGCCCCTCGGCGAGGTCCTTTCCGGCCTGCCCGAGATAACCGGGGTCCTGCCCGCGGAATCCCTCGCCGACCTGCTGGATCCCGCGAACTACACCGGCTCGGCCGGGGTGCTCACGGACGCCGCGCTGGGGGCCTGCGAAGAAAATCCGGGAACTGCTTGAACCGGTCCCGAGTAGGGCCCGTGTAGGGGGTACAAGCTCACCGCGCCAAGCCGCGGAACCCCCTACGGACAAGGAGAAATCCCATGCTTCGCAAGCGTTTCGTCGTCGCAGCGGCGGCCGCGGCCGCGGGCCTGGTGGTGCTGTCGGCCTGCTCCGGTGGCACCGAAGCGGCGGGACCCGCCGTCGCACCGGCCGCGGCGGTCGCCGGGGCCGGCGGGAACGCCCCCGCGGCCAAGGGTGAGACCAAGGTGGCCGTGGCCGAAGCCGGGAATCTCGGCCAGGTGCTCGTCGACAAGGACGGGTTCACCTTGTACCGCTTCGACAAGGACAGCGCGAAGCCACCGAAGTCCAATTGCGATGGTGACTGCGCGAAGGCCTGGCCGCCGGTACTCACCGAGGGCGACGTCCAGATCGAAGGCGTGGACCAGGCTTTGGTCGGCGAGGTGGCCCGCGCTGACGGCCGCAAGCAGGTCACCGTCGGCGGCTGGGCGCTTTACCGCTACGCCAAGGACGCCAAGGCGGGCGAAGCGAAGGGGCAGGGCGTCGGCAGCACCTGGTACGCCGCGAATGCCAAGGGCGGCAAGGCGGGCCAGGCGGCGAAGGAGGCTCCGGCCGAACAGAAAGCGGACGGCGCCAAGAAGCTGGTCGCGAGCAACGTCGACGGCATCGGGCCGGCCATCGTGGACCAGGACGGCTTCACCCTCTACATGTTCACCAAGGACAAGAAGAACAAGCAGCCGACCTGCAACGGTGACTGCGCGAAGACCTGGCCGCCGATGCTCGCCGAGGGCGACGTCCAGCTCGAAGGCATCGAGTCGAAGCTGCTCGGCACGGTGAAGCGCGCGGACGGCACGACTCAGGTCACGGTCGGCGGCTGGCCCGTCTACCGCTACGCCAAGGACGCGAACGCCGGCGAGGCGAACGGTCACGGCGTCGGCGGCACCTGGTTCGTCATCGAGCCCGCCGGCTGCAAGAGCTCCGCGCCGGTGAAGAACAAGGCGGCCCAGAGCGGGAACGCCGCCCCCAAGAAGGAGGAAGGCGCTCCCGCCCAGTCCGGTGGTTCGGAGTACGGATACTGAGACCTAGTGGGCGAGGCCCGGTGGCCGCTCTTCACGAGCGACTGCCGGGCTTTTCTCATGCTTCGGCCGCGGCGAACCGTCCGGGACGGGTTCGACGACCGTGGCACTGTCGGCCCGGTCCGTGACCACGGTTTCCTCTTCGTCCTCCGGCAGCAGCACCTTGTGCCGCGCGGGCAGGAACGCGATCACCAGGCCGAGCGCGGCGAGGCCGAGGTGCAGCCAGTTGTCCGGACCGTTGAGGTTGAACGGGTTCCCCGCCTGTGAGACCGGGTTCGTCGAAACGGTCCCGGTGATCATGAGCCCCCAGACGAACAGCGCCCCGAAGGCGGCGAACGTCAGGAGACCGAAGACCCGGGACCGGCCCGAACCGAAGGTCAGCAGCAGTCCGATCGCGCCCAGCAGGACGAATCCGAGGTTGTAGAGCGGATTCACCGAGAACCCGAGGACGGTCTCGTCGCTGCGGCCGATGAAATCGGCGAATCCCGTCCGGGTGAAGCCCACGATTCCGAACACCAGGTAGGCCAGGCTCGCCAGCCCTGCGAGGACCTGCGCGGGCTGGATTCCCGCCGTCCGGATACGTGCGCGTCGTACACGTGCCATTGCTCCGCCTTCCAGAGTTGGCCACCTAAATTCACGCTGGGGGACGGATACCCCGGGACCGTCTTGGACAAACCGGAAAAACGCTTCCTGGCAACACCGTGCGTTCAAGGCGTCACGGAACTCGTTTTTAAACGAGACTTGCGTCACACGAACAGGTCAGCCGTGAACACGAATGGGTGATTCGGGCAACAAATCGTGTGGGCAAGGTGAGCGGAGTCTTCCTCCTGGCGGGGCTGTTTCTGGGAGCCATCGCGGCGATGCTGCTGGTTCCGTCGTCGCGTTCCGACCCAGCGGCGGTGGCTGTCGCGGCGTCGGGGGACGCGGCGGTGACCGTCGAGGCCGAGCCCGTCGACCCCCCGGCGCCATCCCCCTCGGCGGCGCCGGGGTCTTCGGCGCCACCGAAGGCCGCGGATCCCGGCAAGCCGCCGGCGACCGTCGACACCCAGGCCCTCGCGGGACTCGTCCCCGACGGTCAGGTCAGCGCGGTCGTCTACGACCGCACGGCCAAGAAGACCACGGTTTCCGTCAAAGCGGACCGTTCCTACACTTCGGCGTCGCTCGTGAAGCTCCTCATCGCACTGGAAGCGCTCCAAGCGGGCACACCGCCGGGCACCGTGCAGCGGATGCTCTCGGTCAGCGATGACGACATCGCCAGCATGCTGTGGACCGCGCACGGCGGGCCCGCCATCGTCACCCGCTGGGCGACCAAGATCGGCCTCTCCGGCACGCGCCCGCCCGAGGATCCGGGTCGCTGGGGTGACACCCGGATCACCGCCGCGGACATCGCGAAGATCTACCGCTACCTACTGGACCAGGTGGGCGTGGGAACGCGGACGACGATCATGCGGGCGCTGAGCGGCGCGACGGAGACCGGGTCCGACGGGATCCGCCAGTATTTCGGGATCCCGGACGCCGTCGGCGACCTTCCCTGGTCGATCAAACAGGGCTGGGCGTGCTGCCGCGGCGCCCGGATCCTGCACAGCTCCGGCGTGGCCGGAAAGGACGGCCGCTACATCGTCGTCGTCCTGACCTCCCAGCCGACGTCGACCACCTATCCCGGCGCCGGAAGGCGGGTGACGGAGGCGGTGAAAGCGCTGCTCCCCGCGCTGAGCTCGGCCTGATCCGCCTATTGACGACCTGTAAACAAGGTGGGACAGTGGCCGCACGCCACTCTTCCGGGAGGTCGTCATGAGCACCGAAGCCCGCCTGCCCGCCGTGACCCCGCTCGGCCCGGATTCCGTTGCCTGGCAAGTGGTCGGCGACCGGAGACTACTGCTCGGCGCGGGGACGGCGTTACTGCTGCAGGTCGCGCATCCGGTGGTCGGCGCCGGTGTCCACGACCATTCGAACTACACCGAAGACCCGTGGGGCCGCCTCGACCGGACCATCGATTCGTTGCTGTCCCAGGTTTTCGGTGGCCAGGAGGCGATCGCGGAAGCCGAGCGGCTCCGCGAGATGCACAAGACGATCAAAGGCGTTGACCATCATGGCGAGCGCTATCACGCGCTGAACCCCGAGGCCTATTGGTGGGTGCACGGATCGACCTTCTGGACGACCCTCCGCATGCTGGATGTCTTCGTACAACCCTTGTCACACGAGGAAAAACGTCGCTTCTACGCGGAATGGCGACGCCTCGGACTGCTCCTCGGCCTCCGCGAGCACCACATGCCGGCGGACCTCGAAGGGTTCGAGGTCTACTTCGACGACGTCGTCGCGAACAGACTCGAAGACAACCACACGGTGCGGGAACTGCTCGGCTCGATCACCATGCGGGACACTCCGCCGCCACCGTGGTGGTTCCTGCCGGAAGCCTTGTGGCGCCCGGTAAGGCCGGCGGGCGGGACCATGCTGACCCGGTGCGCGATCGGCTTACTGCCCCCGGTTCTCCGCGACCGCTTGAGTCTCAAGTGGACAGACGCGGACGAACGCCGTCTCCGTCGCCTCGGAACGCTCACGAGGGCGGCCGGGAACCGGGTTCCCGACCGGCTTCGCTTGTACCCCAAGGCTTACCGCGCCAAGCGCGGCTAGCTACTCGACGACGTCGACCAGCGCGCCCTTGGCACCGGTGTTGGGCAGCGGCCACGGGGTGACCCCGCCGTTGGAGACGATCTTCTTGTCCTGCGGCGCGCACGGCGGCACGGTCCGCGCGCCGATCCACGCCAGCACGTCGGGGACCTGCGCCTTGAAGGTGTTCATGTTGTGCCCGGCGTCCGGGATCCGCCACGACGAGAGCGTCGCGGGCGCGCGGACGGCCTTCTGCATCTGGTCGATCGAGAAGCTCTCGAAGTTTTCCTTCTCCCCGGCGATCGCGAGGATGTCGACCGGCGACGGGTGCTTCTGCAGGTTCACCGAGACCGTGTTCGCGTCGATGATGTCCTGCCTGCCCTTGAACAGGTTCTCGGTCTCCGCGTCCACCGAAGCCTTGTAGTAGCCGCTGACGCTCGCCGCCTGGCCGTACCACTGCGGGTGCCGGGTCACCAGGTTCATCGCGCAGTACCCGCCCGAGGACCAGCCCGCCATCGTCCACGCCTTCCGCTGCGGGTTGGCGCCGAGCTTGTCGATCGCCCAGTCGCGGATGTCGGCGCTCAGGTAGGTGTCGTTGGCCGTCCCGTTGACCTGGTCGATACATTCGGTGTCGTGACCGATCTTCGGCTTCCCTGTCGGGTCCGGGATGATCACCAGGGTCGGCGGGAGCACGTGCTTCGCGATGGCCGCGTCGAGTTTGGCGGGCAGTTCGTACGGGCCGGTGACCACTTCGGGGCCGGACGGGTAGTTCGGGATCCATTCGATGACCGGGAACTTGAGCGACCGGTACGCCTGGTCGTAGTACTGGGGCGGGAAGTACACCGTGACGTCGCGGGTGAGGCCGGTGCGCTTGCCCGTCACCGTCATGTGCACGACGGAGCCCTTGCCCTCCTTGGCCCGCATCGCCCCGGCGTCGCGCAGCTTGTCGAGGTCCGAGCCGTTCTCCCCGGCGACAGCGTTGACATTGTCCCCGGAATAGACCCCGGTGCCGAACAGGGCGCCGACCGTCGGGAAGAACCCGCCAATCATGTTCCCGCCCATGCCGGTGCTGACCACGATCAGCACCACCGCGACGAGGATCGTGCTGCTGCGGCCGAGGACCTTCCGGCGCCAGCGTTCCCAGAAGAACGGCACCGCGATGATCGCGAGCAGCGTCAGCGTCACGACGATGACGAGGTTCAGCGTGGAATCGAGCCGGATGGCACTCAGTCCCAGTCCCATGGCGATCGTGTTCCTCCCCGGCCGCGGCACGCCCCCGCACCGCACTTCCCACATCTGGACCAAGAGACGTGCGACCACCGGGAAGTGTTGTCCAGGGTGACGCGAGTCACCCTGGACAAACCGTCTTCCGGGCTACTCAGCCTTCGAGAGCGGTACGCAGTACCCCGATCGCCTGCTTTATCGCCGCCTCCGCGGCATGCGTTTCGCGCAGCGTGTTCAGCATGACGAAGTCGTGGACGATGCCCTGGTACCGCACGGCCGTCACCGGCACTCCGGCCTGACGCAGCTTCGCGGCGTACGCCTCGCCCTCGTCACGCAGGACGTCGGCTTCCCCGGTGATCACCAGCGCGGGCGGCAGGCCCGCCAGCTCGTCGAGGCTCGCCCGCAGCGGCGACGCCGTGATCTCCGCGCGCTGCGCCGGGTCGGTCGTGTACTGGTCCCAGAACCACTTCATGCCTTCGAGGGCGAGGAAGTAGCCCTCGGCGAACCGCTTGTAGGACTCGGTGTCGAAGTTCGCGTCGGTGACCGGGTAGAAGAGCACCTGCTGACGGAAGGTGACGTCGCCGCGCTGCTTCGCGAGCAGGGTGAGCGCGGCGGTCATGTTCCCGCCGACGGAGTCACCGGCGATCGCGATCCTCGTGCTGTCGAGCCCGTTCTCGGCGCCGTGCTCGGCGACCCACTTCGCCACCGCGTAGTTCTGCTCGATGGCGACCGGGTAGCGCGCCTCCGGCGAACGGTCGTATTCGGGGAAGACGACGGCCGCGCCCGCGCCGACGGCGAGCTCGCGGACCAGGCGTTCGTGGGTGTGGAAGTTCCCGAAGACCCAGCCGGCGCCGTGGATGTAGACGATCACGGGCAGCGGGCCGGTCACGCCCTGGGGCCGGACGATGCGGACCTCGACGCCGTCGACGTGCGTGGTCTCGACGTCGGCGGCGGGCAGTTCGACGTCGCCGCCCTGGACCTCGTCGACGGCCTTGCGTCCCTCGTCCGGCGGCAGCTGGAAGAGGAACGGCGGGGTGGCTGTCGCCTCGACGAAGGCCTGCGCGGCCGGTTCGAGGGCCAAGTTGTGCGGGTTGGCGGTCATTTCTGCCTCCTGGGAGCGAAGTCGATGGACTGAAGGTAGCCCGCAACTCAGTTGTGCACAACTAAAATGCCCTCAAGGAGATTTAGCCCACTCAAGTGGCGGGCTGAGGCATGATCGACGCACCATGGGACGAGGAGGACCGATGCCGACGGACAACACCGGATCGCTGTGCCTGGACGATCAGCTGTGCTTCGGGCTCTACGCGGCATCGCGGGCCGTGACCGCGCTTTACCGCGTCGTGCTCGACGATCTGGGCCTGACCTATCCGCAGTACCTGGTGATGCTCGTGCTCTGGGAGGAGGACGAGCGGCTGGTCAAGGAGCTCGGCACCGTGCTGAACCTCGATTCCGGCACGCTGTCGCCCCTGCTCAAGCGCCTGGAGAAGTCCGGCCTGATCCGGCGCGACCGGCAGGCCGACGACGAGCGGTCCGTGCGCATCAGCCTCACCGAGGACGGTGCCCGGCTCAGGGACCGCGCGAGCGGGATCCCGAAGATCATCGGCGACGCGATGGGCCTCGACGCGGCCGGTCTCGCCCGCACCCGCGCGGAACTCGATCGCTTGACCGAATCCGTGAACGCCTACCGTCAGACCTACGTCCCGGCCGGTTAGCATGGGATTTCCGGCGCGGACAAAGGGATGACGATGATCGATCACGACGCGGCGCTCAAGGCCGTCGAGAACAGCTTGGACCGGCCCTCCGCGGCCCGGGTCTACGACTACTTCATCGGCGGCGAGACCAACTACGCCATCGACCGCCTCTTCGCCGAGAAGGTGCGCAAGCGCCTGCCGCTCATGGGCGACTACTGCAAGACCAGCAGGCAGTTCCTCGGCCGGGCCGTGCGGCATTGCGCGGAGCTGGGCATCCGGCAGTTCGTCGACATCGGCTCCGGCCTGCCGACGGCGGGCAACGTGCACGAGGTCGCCGACGAGACGCGACCGCAGGAGGACACGCAGGTCCTCTACATCGACAACGAGCCGATCGCGCTCGCGCATTCGACGCTGCTGCTCGCCGACACCGCCGATCCGGACCGGCACCACGCGGTCGCCGCGGACCTGTTCGATCCCGAGGGACTCTGGGAACGGGTGATGGACTCCGGCATCATCGACGTCGAGGAGCCCGTCGCGCTGGTGATCAACGCGGTCATGCACTTCATCAAGGACGAGCAGGACCCGGACGCGCTGCTGGCCTTCTACCGCGAACGGCTCGCGCCGGGGTCGCTGCTGGTGCTCTCGCAGATGACCAACGAGAACCCGGCCAACGACGAGGAGCGGCAGGCGCTGCTCGACATCCTCGAGTACTACGAGACCACGACGAACCCCGGTTTCCTGCGCACGATGGACGAGTTCCGGCGGTTCTTCGGCGGCTGGCCGCTGCTGGAGCCGGGCCTGGTCTACGCGCCGGCGTGGCACCCGGACGAGAAGACGGTCTTCGCCGGGGCACCCTCGGAGTCGCGCGTGATCGGCGGGATCGCCCGCAAGCCGTAATAGCTCTGGAAGTACATGAAGGCCCCCTTCATTGCGCCTAGCGCAGTGAAGGGGGCCTTCATGTACTTGTGACGCGCGTCGCCTTGCAGTGCAACTAGGTGCATATGAAACTGGGTGCATGGCACTGGAGCACGCGATCCTGGTCTCCCTGTCCGAGCGGTCCGGCTCGGGCTACGAGCTGACGCGCCGCTTCGAGAAGTCCATCGGACTGTGGTGGAACGCCACCCACCAGCAGATCTACCGCGTCCTCAAGCGTATGGAGGACGCCGACTGGGTGACCGTCGACCAGGTCGCGCAGTCCGGCAAACCCGACAAGAAGGTCTACACCGTCGGCGACGCAGGCCGGGTCGAACTGGCCCGCTGGCTCGCCGAACCCGATCCCTCGGCCACGGCCAGGGAACTCGCCGTCAAGATCCGTGGCGCGACGCTCGGCGAACCCGGCGCCGTCGCCGCCGAGATCACCCGGCATCGCGACGCGCACACGGACCGGCTCGACGCCTACCTGCTGATCGAGAAGCGCGACTTCCCCGACCCCAGCGTCCTCAGTGGACAGTCGTTGCACCAGTTCCTCGTGCTGCGCGGAGGAATCCGAACCGAACAGGGCCACGTCGAGTGGCTCGAAGAAGTCCTCCGGGCATTCCACCACGATGCGTAAGGACCCAGCGATGAGCCAGTACCCGAACCTGCTGTCCCCGCTCGACCTCGGCTTCACCACCCTGCGCAACCGGGTGATCATGGGCTCGATGCACACCGGCCTCGAAGACAAGGAAGCGCATTTCCCGCAACTGGCCGAGTACTACGCCGAACGCGCCCGCGGTGGCGTCGGGCTGATCGTCACCGGCGGGTTCGCGCCGAACCGGACCGGCTGGCTCCTGCCGCTGGCGTCGAAGCTCTCGACGCGCGCGGAAGCCAAGGCGCACAAGCGACTCACCGATCCGGTGCACGAGGCGGGCGGCAAGATCGCGCTGCAGGTCCTGCACGCGGGCCGGTATTCCTACCATCCGCTGAGCGTTTCGGCGTCGGGGATCAAGGCACCGATCAACCCCTTCAAACCGCGGGCCCTGTCCGGGTACGGCGTGCTGCGGCAGATCCGCGCGTTCGCCGATTGTGCCTTCCTGGCCAAGGAAGCGGGCTACGACGGCGTCGAGATCATGGGCTCCGAGGGGTACTTCATCAACCAGTTCCTCGCCGAGCGGACCAACAAACGCACCGACAAATGGGGCGGCAGCGCGGAGAACCGGCGGCGGATCGCCGTCGAGATCGTGCGCCGCACGCGGGAAGCGGTCGGCGAGGACTTCATCATCATCTATCGACTGTCCATGTTGGACCTCGTCGAGGGCGGCCAAAGCTGGGAGGACGTCGTCGCGCTGGCCAAGGAGGTCGAAGAGGCGGGCGCGACGATCATCAACACCGGCATCGGCTGGCATGAGGCGAGGGTGCCGACGATCGTGACGTCGGTGCCGCGCGCGGCCTTCACCTGGGTGACCGGGAAGCTCAAACCGCACGTCGGGATCCCGGTGGTCACGTCGAACCGGATCAACATGCCCGAGGTCGCCGAGGAGGCGCTGGCCGGCGGCGACGCGGATCTCGTGTCGATGGCGCGGCCGTTCCTCGCCGACCCGGAGTGGATCCGGAAGGCCGAGACCGGGCGCGAGGACGAGATCAACACCTGCATCGCCTGCAACCAGGCCTGCCTCGACCACGCGTTCAAGCGGAAGCTGGTGTCCTGCATGGTCAACCCGCGTGCGGGCCACGAGACCACGCTGACCCTGTCGCCCACCCGCAAGACCAAACGCGTCGCCGTCGTCGGCGCCGGTCCCGCCGGGCTCGCGGCCGCGACCAGCCTCGCCGAGCGGGGCCACGCCGTCGAACTGTTCGAGGCCGACGACGAGATCGGCGGCCAGTTCGGGATCGCGCGGAAGATCCCGGGCAAGGAGGAGTTCGCCGAGACCATCCGGTACTACACGCGACGGCTGGAGGTCACCGGCGTCAAGGTCCACCTCGGCACCCGTGCGACCGCCGAAAGCCTTGTCGAAGCCGGGTTCGACGAGGTCGTGCTGGCCACCGGCGTGACACCCCGGGTGCCGTCGCTCCCCGGCATCGACCACCCCAAGGTGCTGTCCTATGTGGACGTCGTCCGGCACGGGAAACCGGTGGGCGACAAGGTCGCCGTGATCGGCGCGGGCGGTATCGGCGTGGACGTCAGCGAGTTCCTGACGCACACCACGTCCCCCGCGCTCGATCTGGACGCGTGGATGGCCGAATGGGGCGTCACCGATCCCGAGCGGGCGGCCGGCGGGCTGACCGAGCGGAAGGTCGAGCCGTCACCGAGGCAGGTCTTCCTGCTGCAGCGCAAGAAGTCCGGTATCGGCGCGGGGCTGGGCAAGACCAGCGGCTGGGTGCACCGGGCCGCGTTGAAGGCCAAGCGGGTCGAGCAGCTCACCGGGGTCACCTACGACCGGATCGACGACGACGGCCTGCACATCACCGTCGGTGACAAGCCGCGCCTGCTCGCCGTGGACACCGTCGTCGTCTGCGCCGGCCAGGAGCCGGTGCGCGACCTCGCCGACGGCCTGCGGGCGGCCGGACTGCCGGCGCATCTGATCGGCGGCGCCGACGTCGCGGCCGAACTGGACGCCAAACGGGCCATCGATCAGGGAACGCGCCTCGCCGCCGTTCTCTGACGAGTGGCGCGTGAGATGGCAGGATGAACCCTTGTGCGGGACGTATGCGTGATCGGGCTCGGGTTGATCGGCGGTTCGCTGCTGCGCGCGGCGAACTCGATCGGCCGCACCACGTTCGGGGCGACGACCTCGGAAGCGGACGCGGACGCGGCCAGCAGAGCGGGTTTCGACGTGACCACGCAGGTCGAAGCGGCGCTGGGCAAGGCGGCTGAGCGGGACGCGATGATCGTGCTCGCGGTACCGCTGCCCGCGGTCGAAGAGGTGCTTCGGACCGTTTCGCGGGTCGCCGGGCACTGCGTGCTCACCGACGTCACCAGCGTGAAGGGCCCGGTGCTCGACTCCGTCCGGCGCCGCGCGCCGTACGCGAAGTTCGTCGGCGGGCATCCGATGGCCGGGACGGCCGAGTCCGGCTGGAAGGCCAGCAACCCGGCGCTGTTCGGCGGCGCCGCGTGGGTGCTGGGTGTCGAGCACGACACCGATCTGACCGCGTGGGCCGAGGTCGCGGGGCTGGTGCTGGACGTCGGCGCGCATGTCGTGCCGCTGCCCGCGGACTCGCACGACGAGACCGTCGCGCGGATCTCGCATCTGCCGCATATCTTCGCGGCCATCCTGGCCACGATCGGCGCGCAGGGCGGGCCGCTGGCGATGTCGCTGGCCGCCGGGTCCTACACGGACGGCACGCGGGTGGCCGGGTCGAGCCCGGCGCTGGTGCGGGCGATGACCGAGGGCAACCGGGAAGCGCTGCTGCCGATCGTCGACGAGGCGCTCGGGCGGCTGGGTGCCGCGCGGGGTTCGCTGGCGTCGACGGGCGGTCTCGCGGTCACGGTCAACGCCGGTCACGAGGGTGCGCAAGCGTTTGCGGCCGGTAAGGACGCGGAACGCGCGGGGGTGCGGGTCAGCCTGACGGCCCCGGACGCGCGGGACGGCCTGATCGCTCTCGGCGAGCGCGGTGGCCGGATCACGGCGATCGACGGCGGCACCGCGATCGGCGAGGTCTCCTAGCCCGGCAAGGTCTTCGCCGTCGCGCGCCTCTTTGGCCGAAGGCCACGAAGACGTTTTGCAGGGCGCCGACTCGCCGACGTGAGTGTCGTACGGCCTGCGCCCTGCGGAACGTCTTCGTCAGCGCGCGACAGATATCACTGCGGGGGCTGCTGGTTCTGGGGCGCCTGCGGGGTGTCGGGGGTGTCGTCGAACTTGTTGATGAAGTCCTTCGCCTTGCCGACCCCGGAGTCGATCTGGGAGTCGTGGCCGGAGAACTTCGACTTGGCGAAGTCCGCCGCCTTGTCCAGGCCACCTTCGATCTTGTCGTTGTGCTCGCGGAGAGCGTCGGTGGCCTTGTTCTTCAATTCATCGAAGTTGATGCCCATGCCCTAATCGTCACACAGGTACCGGTGAACCCGCCCCGGCGATCACCCATCGCGGGGACACCTTCAGAACGGCCGGTCGCCGACGATGGCGACGCGTTCGGCCACTCGCGCGTACGGGTGGTAGTCGTTGACGGCGTAGTGCTGCGTGGCGCGGTTGTCCCAGAAGGCCACCGAACCGGGACGCCAGGTGAAGCGCACCTGGAACTCCGGGACGTGCGCCCGGCTGAACAGGTACCGCAGGAGCCTGTCGCTCTCGTCTCGGTCGAGCCCGACGATGCGGGTCGTGAAGGCCTGGTTCACGAAGAGGGTGCGCCGCCCGGTTTCCGGATGCGTGCGGACGACAGGGTGCTCGACAGGCGGGAAGGCGTCCTGGTGGCGCAGCAGCAGTTCCGGGTCGCTGAAGCGGTCGAAGCCGGGGATGAAGTCGTGCACCGCGGTCAGCCCGTCGATGCGCCGGCGGACGTCTTCCGGCAGGTTGTCGTAGGCGGCGGCCATGTCGGCCCACATCGTGTCGCCGCCGACGGGCGGGACTTCGATCAGCCGCAGGACCGAGCCGAGCGCGGGCTCGGGCCGGAAGGTGACGTCCACGTGCCAGATGTTCTCGAACGCGGGCATGGTCGCCGACCTGCTGAACCGGGTGGTGTCTTCGGTCTCGCCCTTGGGGATGAAAGGGTTCGTCTCCAGCTCGCCCCAGTTGGCGGCGAACGCGCGCTGGTGCGCCGAAGTGATGTCCTGGTCGCGGAAGAACAGCACCTTCCACTCCAGCAGCGCGCGGTTCACCTCGGCGTGCAGGGCGGGCGTCAGGGGCTCGGCGAGGTCGACGCCGCTGATCTCGGCGCCGATCACCCGTCCCAGCGGGCGCAGCGAGAAAAGCTTGTAGGGGCGTTCTTCGACACCCTCCGGCAGGCGCCGCAGCACACGCGGTCCTTCGAGGATCCCGCCGTCGGGGACGGTCGCGGGGCGGAGGTGGACACGGTCGGGCAGTTCGATGGACATACGTGCTCCCTGGATTTCACCGTCGGATGACTTGGCGAGATGAGGAGCTACGCGGGCGGCGAACCCAGACGTCCACGACGCAGGAGAAGTGCGACGACACCTTCGCCCGCCGAGCGGATCGGCGAGGACTTCAGGATGACGGACACGTCTTCATGGTGACGGCGGGACGGGAGCGGGGTCAACCTCGTCCACGGGACGGGATATTCACCGTCGCCGCTCGTAGGGATAGCTTCCCGACCAGGCGTTCCGCTCCTCGCGCGGGCTCAGCGCCTCGGCCAGCACCCACTGCGAATGCGTCGTGCCGCCCCGGCCGACCGGGCCGAGCTGGAAGGTCACCCAGCCGACCCAGTGCGCCGTCGTCGTCGCCCGCCACATCCCGAGCAGCCCGGGGACGGTGCCGGTCAGGTCCAGGCCGTCGGGGAGACGGGTCTTCGAAGCGTCCACCGGGTAGACCAGCTTGAGGTCGACCCAGACGGGTTGATGGGGCCGGACCATGTGCAGGTGACGCGGCCCCGGCGGCAGCGTGTCACCAGTGTCGAGCATGGGGTCGATTATGCGTGAAAACTCGAACATTAGTTCGAGACCATGCTCACCCTCCCCCATCCGGGTGGGTCCGTCGCTAGTGTGACGACAGGTGATAATTGGCATATCCCAGCGTTAGTTGGCATGGTGCGCTGTGCTCGGTCGACGGGACCTGCCATGCGGCCGGCCGACTGGCTGGCGGGTCAGTCTTGGTCGGGAGTCTCGGAGTGCGTTTCCTGGCGCTCGCGGGCGTTGAGAATGTCGAGGGCTCGGCTGGCGTGGCCGTAGCCGGAACGTCGAGCGAGCAGCTGTGTCGCTTGTCCGGCAGATGTTGCCGGCACCTGGTACAGGTAGCCCCTGCCCCGCACGGCGACGATCGGGCTTTCACCCAGATCCGTCGGTTTCAGCTTCTGGCGCAGCCGATGAGCCACAGCGTCCAGCGAGCTCATCGATGACGGCTTTCTATCCCACAGCGTGCGGGCGATTTTCTCCCTCGACTGGATCGCCCCGGCATTGCGCACCAGCACTTCGAGAAAACGGAATTCCTGCCGGGTCAGTGGCACCGCGATGCCACTGACCCGGAGTTCGCCTGCCTGGAAGTCCAGATGGACGAAGCTGTCGGTGTAGGTCTGCTCGGTCTGGCTGTCTGGACGGGATCGGAGCAGCACTCTGCCCACTCGGGTGGCAAGATCAGTCATGGCGAACGGTTTGACGATGTAGTCGTCGACGTGGCGTTCGAAGCCTTGGAGCCGGTCGCCGAGCGAGTCGCGCGCGGTCAGGATTACCACCGGGATCGCGTTGCCGTAGGCGCGGATGTGCCGAACCCAGTCAAGAGCGTCTCCGGAGGGGACCATGCGGTCGAGGAGAAGCAGGTCCGGCGGGTCGGTGCGCACGCGCTCGTCCACCGCAGGCAGATCCCCCTCCTCCGTCACCTCATATCCTCGCGCTCGCAGCCCGCGCGCGAGTGCCAGGCGCAGATCGGCGTCGTCCTCCAGCACCAGGATCCGACCGCGGGACTGCCTGTCGTGTGCGACGGGAGCACTCGAGCGCCCCGCGGGCGGCCTGTCGAACGGCTCGACGTCCACGGTCGTGGCGGTCGCGCCCTGCCTGGTCAGAAACGCCATGACCAGTTCGCGGCAGATGCCGCAGGTGCGTACCTCTTGGCCGTCCACGGTCAGCACGAACTCCGCCGGCCGTTGGCAGGCGTGTCCGGCCACGCTGTTCACGCAGCGGCGCGCACTGCGGGCCTCGGCCATCCTGTCATCGCGCTCGCGGGCTCGATGGCTCGCCGTGCGGCATGCGGCCGAGCAGTACCGCCGGGGGCGTCCCTTCCCGGAGTTCGGGGGAAGCGGATCTCCGCACGACGGGCAGATGCCGACAACGTCTTCCACCAGACCCCCCTCCCGGTTACGTAGGAATTCGATGTAACGAAACCATATTTTGTTACGGTTCAGGATTTGATCCTGCCGTCTCCCTTTGCATGCCGACCGCGATTGAGGTTTCCTGGATGCGGTGGTGGTCCGGCCGCCATACGACGACCGGACCTGGTGTTATGACCGCTTGTGCCGACCAGCGTTGACGATCATGTCACCAACCGCGATGAGCGCCCTTGCCACAACGGCAAGGGCCTCGTTGTCCTCCAGGGCAGCCGCGGCGAAGGCCAGCAGGCACAACACCGGGCGTAGCCCCTTCCAGACATCAGGTTCCCTCACGCGGGCCACCTCGCGACCGGCTCGGCCAACTCGGCTGGACGACTTAGTCTCCAGCTTCCTCGGCCGAATCGATCGGCCCCGGACCTGACGCATCAGCAACCTCCTCTCGACAGCGAACGCGACCGTCGCGAACTGTCGCGACAAGCACGCGAAGGCCGTTCGACAGCGAAGGCGGTCGCGGAGCAGACAATCCCGGCACCAGAAGAAATGGCTCCTCACAATCGCGCGGCCCCATGCCGATCGACAAGGGCGTGCAAGAAACCTCGCCTCCTGCGCGGAGGTTGCCGAACGAGAACTCACTCTGTGCCAGGTCCGCCCAGCTGCACACGTGCGACCACACCAGCGGCCTGCGGGACCACCATCGCGACATCCAAGTACAACGCTGAAGCTGGCAGACACGACGTGCTGCCAGCCATGCCAACTATCGACTGCAATTCATGCCACCTACCACCTGCACCTGGCCAAGAACTGCAACGTCAGACGAGACGGTGATGCCAACTAACGCCTGTCGTCACAGCTAGGCGCGGCGGTGATAGGGCAGGAACCGCCGGACCAGCCGCAACGGCGCGCGCTCGACGAGGTCGGGACCGCGCACGGCGTCGAAGGCGGCGCCGATCTGGTCGACGACGCCGGACAGCTGCTCGTTGTCGGGCATCGGCATCTCCGCCGGGTCCCGCTCCTCGCGGACGGCGGCCGCGAGTTCGGCGAGCGCGGCCGTCAGCAGAGCGATGTCGTCTTCGCCCGGGGCGGGGGCGCCACGGCCGAGGGTGACGCCGACCTCGGTGACGGCGTCCGCGACGCGTTCGAGTCCGGCGATCACCGGCCACCAGGCGACGGCCTGCCGTCCGGCGGCGGAGGGTTCGACGACGACCTGCTGGAACGCGGTCCGCAGGTCGGCCAGTGCGCGGTAGGCGCGGCGACGGGCGCGTGAGCGTTCCAACCGCGCTTCGCCCGACGGGGCGAGCACGAGACCTTTGTCGACGTATTCGACCAGGCTGTCGAGGCTGTCGGCGAGCCGTCCGCCGACCTGGGGCCGTCGGCTGCCCGGCCAGAGCAGGTAGCCGAAGAGCAGGACGATGGCGCAGCCGAGCACGGTGTCGACGAGCCGGGCGAGCACGACGTTCCAGCTGCCGGTGCTGGCGAGGTCCATCTGCAGGATGATCAGCGGCGTCACGAAGGCGCTGAGGATGCCGTAGTTGCGGACCTTGCCGACCGCGACGCCGCCCGCGAACACGGCGATCAGCAGGACCAGCAGCCAGCCCTCGCCGCCCGCGGCGAGTACGGCCGCGCCGATGCCCACGCCGATCACCGTGCCGATGCCGCGCAGGACGGCGCGACCGAAGACCGAGCCGAAGTCCGGTTTGAGGACGATGCCGACGGTGAGCGTGATCCAGTAGGAGCGTTCGAACGGGACGAACAGCGCGACGACTTCGGCGATCGCGACGCACAGGGTGAGGCGGAGCGCGGCGAACCAGGTGAGCGGGCCGGAGATGAGCGAACCCGCCCAGCTCCGGAGGCGTTTGTGCCACGGCTGGACCTCGCGCCGTTTCCGGTTGTCGCCCTTGGCTATACGGGCGAGTCCGGCGTAGAGCGCGGCGAGGACCGGGTCGGCGTCTTCGGGCGCTTCGGGGGGTTCCGGCGGTTCCTGGTTCGCGAGGACGGCGGCCGAGGTCGCGATGAAGTGGCCGATCACGTCGTCCGGGGCGTGGCGGCCGGCGTTGACCATCGCGACCGACGCCTCGACGGCGGGGGTGCTGGCCGAGAGCAGGTTGAGCAGCTGACGGTAGGTGGCGTCGCGGCCGGACAGCCAGGATCGCGCGGTGAGCAGCCGGTCGTACGCGGTGTTCATCGCGGTCGTGAGCTGGTGGCGCGCGACGCGGGAGGTGGCTTCGTCGGTCGCGGACAGCATCGCGGCGAGCTCGACGTAGACATGGGCGACGGCGCCGCGTTCGGGGCTGGTGGCGCGGAAGGTCCAGGTGGCGAGCGCGATGAGCAGGCTCCATGCGGCGCCGATGCAGAAGTAGCCGAGGAGGATTTCGACACGCAGGCCGGTGACGTGCTGGCCGGTGCCGAGCACGCAGAAGACGAACATCTGCAGCCCGGCGACCGACGCGTTGCTGCCTGCCGCGCTGATCAGCGCGGACACCGCCGCGACCCCGACGACGACCGGGATGGAGGCGGCGGGGATCCCTCCGGTGATCAGCCCGGCGAAGTAGCCGAAGGCCGCGGCCGCGGTGGCGCCGCCGAGCCGCCGGGCGCGGTAGCGGTACGGGCCGGCGGATTCGGACAGGACGGTGGGCAGGGCGCCGGTGGAGACGAGCGCGCCGACGCCGATGTCGCCGAGCGCGTAGCCGACGGCCAGCGGCACGGCGAGCGCGAGGACGGCGCGGGCGACCATGTTCCACGGGATGGGAACCGGTGTGCTGCGGAGCAGCTGCACCAGCCAATGCGGTGCGGCGATCTCGCGGCGCGTCGTGCTCACGCCCCTATCTTGACTTATCCGTCGCGTCCGGAGCGGTTATCGTCGCCACATGGGCAAGACGTACTCCTTCGAGATCAACCGGACGAGCAGTGCCTCGCCCGCCTCCCTGTTCGCGTTGGAGGCCGACGGTTCCCGGTGGTCGGAATGGGCGAAGCCGATCGTGTTCCACTCGCGCTGGGCTCGGAAGCCGGGCGAGGACGAGGTGGGCGCCGTCCGGGCCGTCGGCCTGTGGCCGGTGTACATCCACGAAGAGACACTGGAGTACGAACAGGACCGAAAGCACGTCTACGGCTTCGCGGGCCTCGCGCCGCTGAAGGACTACCGCGCCGAAGTCTCTTTCACGCCGAACGCTTCCGGTGGCACGGATCTGCGCTGGACCGGCCGGTTCACCGAATCGGTGCCCGGCACCGGCACCGCCGCCTGCAAAGCCCTCCGGACCGTGGTCTCACTCCTGGCCACTCGCCTGGTGAAACACGCCGAACGCCCCTGACCCCACCCCCCACCCGTCCCAGGGGGGCGACCCCGAGTCCAGTCTATCGGTGATGGGCGGCGGGTACGGCTGATCGGCCGAGTTGTCCACAGGTGACGAGGGTTGTGGACAAGTCCTGTGGGTAGTTGAAGGACGCCGTGGCCTCGTAGGACGCGGCGAAGGACGCTTTCGCTGCATGAGACGCGGAGGAAGTCCCTTTCGCCACTCCGTAGACCGGAGCCTCGGCGCACCACGCGGCGAAGGCTCCCTTCGCCGCATCGCATGCGGCGAAGTCCCCTTCAGCCCGCGCCCAGGCACAGGAACGGGCGCCGCAGCGGGTCGGCCGCGGTCGCCTCGGCGAGCGCCAAGGCGGGCGCGGTCCCCGAAGCCAGCCGCCGGTGCAGCTCGGCCATCGCGTCGGCGGCGGCCTTGTCGCCGACCCGCGCGATCGCGCCGATGACCGTCCGCGAGCCGCTGGCGAGCAGCGTCCCGGCGAACCCGAGTGCCTCTTCGCCCGGTCGGATGTGACTCATCGCGAGTTCGCACGCGGCCAGCACCACCCGTTCCGGCGGCTTCGCGAGCCGGGCGGTTTCGTGCGCGTACAGTGGGCCGCCGACCAGTTCCAGCCGCGAGAACAGCGCGTTCGCCGGCTCGTGCGCGCCATGCGCGACCAGGTGCGCCATCCCGGAACCGTCCAAAGCGGACAGTACGGTCTCGCTGGTCGCGTCCTTCCCGTCGACGAGCCGGGCGTCCGGGTACACCGTCCGCAGGTTCCGCACCTCACCGACCGAACCCGGCACACCGGGCCCACCGGCGAGCAGGACCGGCCCGTCGCTCCGCCGTCCGGACGCGGTCACCCAGGCGGTCGCCGACGGCGCGATCGACACCGGATGCCCGTGCAGCGAAGGCAAAGCGCCCCACGGCAACGCGTACAGCGAACCGATCGGCACGATGATCAGCTCACGGTTCTCCAGCGTCTTCGCCAACGACGCGGAGATCAGTTTGTCCAGTTTGTCCGCCCGGCGCCGCGCGGAACCGGTGACGACCTCGACCAGCGGCGCGGGCAGGTTGTCCGGGGCCAGCGCGTCGAGGTCCGCGTGCAGCTGCCGCGCGGTCTCGACGATCTCCGCGAGCGGGCCCAGCTTCAAGAGCCGGAACCGGCCGCGGTCGACGACCACCGCGTACAGGGTGTCGCGATACCCCATCAGGCTGACCAGGACGCGATCCCCGAGCCGCTCGACCACCTCCTCAGGCGCCGAGACGGGCCGTGGACGACCCCACTGGCTGGTGTACCACCCGAGCCGGGTCGCCTCCCGCTGCAAACGGTCGTAGCGTTCCTCGAGCTTCCCGACCGGTTCGCCGGACAGCCGCCGCGCCTGGATCGTTCCCTGCACGTGCCGCATTTCGTTGATGTGCCGGGCGAGGTCGGGATCTTCGATGACCGGAAGCGGTTCGTAGCGGTACACCTGCGCGCGCGTGCGTTCCAGCCAGGCGAACAGGCTCTTCGCCCCGGCGCCGCTGCGCCTCGCCTTCTTGAGCACCAGCGTCAGCGCGAGCTTGCCCAGCTCTTCGCCGTGCGCCGCCGTCCCGCAGACGAGGTCGAGCCCGCCCATGCGATCGCGGATCTGGCCGAGTTCCGCCAGCCCGGCGCGGGCCTGCGCGAGCGCCGAACGCGGCCGGTGGGACGCCACCGCGAGCTCGGCCCGGCACAACCGCAGCAGCATCCGGTGATCGATCGGCGTGGTCTGCCGCGGCTTCGGCACCTGGGCCAGGAGCACCTGCGCGGCGGCCGTCTCGTCGCGCCGGATCAGCAGCCGCACCGCGAACATCCTGGCCGCGCCCGCTTCGTCGCGCAGACCGAGTCCGGCCAGGCGGATGGCGAGATCGGCCAGCCGCTCGGGCAGTTTCGAGGACGGCTTCTTCTCTCTGTCCGCCAGCACCTTCACCGCGTCCGCGCGGAGCTGGGTCAACGCGGCGATCTCCGCCCAGCGTCCCTTACCGCGCCGCAGGAAACTCCGCCGCGCCGACGCCGCAAGCTTCTTCGCCAGCGCGTAGTCGCGCTCCAGGATGGCGGCACCTGCCCTGGCGACCTCCGCTTCGGCGACGAGGTGCACCGCGCCGTTGCCTCGGAGTTCCGGGATCGCGTCGTCGAGGTGCCGGGCCGCTTCTTCCGCGAGCCCCGCGGTGAGCAGCGCCTTCGCCTGGTCGAGCCGGACGAGCGGCAGCGAGCCGGGGCCGTCGGTCACGAAGATCGCAGCGGCCTGTTCGTAGTGCCGCAGTGCTTCCGGGATGTCGCCGAGCAGCTGCGCGTGATCGCCGAGGTTGTGCCGGATCTTCCCTTCCAGCAACCGATGGCCGTGCTCGACAGCGAGATCCGACGCCTCGACGAGGTCCCGGTACGCCGCGTCCGGGTTGCTCATTTCCAGGTGCAGCCAAGCGCGGTTGACGAGCGACCTGGTCAGCACCGCGCTGTACTTGCCCGCCTCGGCGGCGAGGCCGGGAAGAAAGGCGTTGTTGAGCGCGAGCGACTCTTCCAGCCGCCCGGCGCGCATCAGCACGACAGCGCGCTGGAGCCCGACGACGAACCGCAGTTCGTGGCGGACGTCGCCGCCCGCCAGCAGCAGCCGGATGCGTTCCGCCTCGTCCAGCCGGGCGAGACCGTCCTCTTGGGACACGAATTCCGCTTCGGCCGCCGCCAGGCTGATCAGGATCCGGACCCGGATCTCCAAGCGGGCGACCAGTTCCGCGTCCACCTGGCCGAGTAGCACGAGCGCGCGCCGAAGCAGGCGTATCGGCCTGGTGAGCCCGTGATCCGAGGCTGCGGCCCTCGCTCGACGATGGAGGTCGGCCGCCTCTTCGGCTACGGGATCGACGACAGGAGGCGACGGCGCGGGCACACGCACTATGGGAGCACACCCACGCCGCATAACGGAACAGCCGTCCGGTTAGAGCACCACCGTCGGGGTCACGACCGTCCGGCGGCAGGTCACGTCACCGAGGTGGATCACGATCTGGGTGGTCCCCTGGGGAACGTTGTCCAGCACGAACCGCCCTCCCTCGTCGGCGGTGGTGGAAGTCGTGCCGTGCTCGGCGACGCGAACCTCCACCCCGTACTCGCCGGCGGGCACGAGCCAGCCGTCGATCCGGTGCTTCTTGCCGATCTTGGTGAGGTTGATCATCACGGTCAGGTCGCTGACGGTGAAGGTGATCGTGCCGGTGTCGCTGCCGCGGACGCCGGCCGTGGCGTCCATGCGTTCCCAGCGGGCGACCTCGACATCGAGGTTTTCGAGTGCGAGCGCGAACTGAACCCGCTGCACCAGATCTCCCGGTGGCGGGTCCAATTCGTCCATGAAGCGCCCGATATCGGCGAGCAAGGCCTCATCGCCCGGGGAGGTCATCTCCCCCGGCGTCCCGAGGTCGTTCATCGGCTTCCCCCTTCGTGGGCCAGTAGGTCGCGCATCGATTCGAGGCAACGGCCCCTGGTCGGGCCGACACTTCCGCGCGGCATGCGGAGTGCTTCGGCGACCAGTTGGTATTCGGCCCGCCCGGCGAGCACTGTCAGCCGAAGGAGCTGCTGACAACGATGCGGCAGGCGGAGAAAGGCGCGCCAGACCCGGCGGTCCCGGTCGGCGCGGACGGCTTCCTCTTCGGGAGCCGGATGGGTGCTCTCCATGCTTTCGGCCAGCTCGTCGGTCAGCGGGACGGGCTGGGCGCGGCGGCCGAAAGGATGTTGTGCTTCACGTCTGGTGGTGGTGATCAACCAGGCGGCGAGCGCCTTGGGGTCACGAAGTTTCTCGAGCTGGCTGAACAGGGCGAGCCACACCGTCTGGACTACGTCCTCGGCGGTCAGGCGATCGAGCCCGTTCGCACGCGCGACATGCCACACGAGCGGGGTCAGCTCGAGCACAAGTCTGTCCATCGCCTGGCGGTCACCGGCCCGCGCCGCGCGCATGCAGGCGGCATGCAGGTCGGCACCGGTCAGTCCTTCCCATGGCGGGTCTACCTCGGTCGTTTGCACGTCGGTCACCGTATCTGCCCCACTTCGGACGTGTCTTCGTGTCGGCGCTGGCAGTATCGCGGGCCCTTCGGGGAGAAGGAGCGTGCAAGAGGCTCTGGGATACATCAAGTCACTAACTTTTTGGTCGAGTTTCGGTCATCCCCCTCGGTCTGAGGCGAGGACAAAGGCACCGGCCGGCGCGAGTAGGTGTGGACTGCGCACCGGCCGGTCCTTTTTCCCTCCCCCCGGGCCCGCTCCCCAACGGGCCCGCGTCCAGGTGTCCCCCTCCCCCGAAGGAGCACCCGGAGGTGATGCCCGGAGGCCCCCTCGGCCTCCGGACATCACCTGTCTGTGTTCGTTCAGTTCACCGGCGGCTTGGTGCCGTGCGGGTCCCAGTTGCCGTCGGGGCTCGTCCCGGGACGGGGCGGGACCGGCGCCGTGATCGGGCCCGGCTTCGGGGTCTCTTCGAGGTCTTCGGTGGCCGTGGCCTCGTCGTCGACGGGCGCGGTGTTGGTCTCGGTCGTCATCGGGTTCCCTCATTTCCTCGACTGCTCCATAGGACGCAACGAGGCTGCCACCAGATACACGCAGAGCCAGCTTTTTCGCGAAAGTTTCTTAATCTGTGGCAGGCGGGTGACCTGATCAGTGCTTTTGCCGCCGTACGGTGTCGCTGAGTAGCTGACGGCTCACGTCCGCGAGTTGTTCGGCCCAGCGCCGGTAACCCTCGGGACCGGGGTGGAAACGGTCCTCGGCGAAGGTCGCGGGGTCCAGCATCGCGGCGGGCATCGGGACATGGACGACGCCGGGCAGCAACGCCAGCCGGGCGGCCGCGGCGTCGAGAGCGGACGACCGCGCGCCGAGGACGTCCCGCAGCGGACGCGGCAGCGCGGGGAACCGGCCCATCGGCGGCACCCCCGCCAGTACCACCGGGATCCGCCCGGCGCGGCGGCGCAGGGAGACGATCAGATCGAGCAGGTCGCGCCGGTAGCGCGTGGCCGAATGCAGTTCGATCGTGTCGTTGACGCCCAGCGCGATCACCACGAGGTCGGCGGGTCCGAGCAGCGGGAGCAGCTCCTCGCGCACCACCTGCGCGTTGGCCCCGGTCTTGCCGACGGCCTGCCAGGCGACAGCGCGGCCGTCCCGCGCGAGCTCCTCCGCGAGCCGTCCGGTCAGCGCCTCGGCGTGGGTCGCCGCGCCGACGCCGTCCACGGTGGACTCGCCGAGCACCGCGAGCCGCACCGGGCGGCCTTCGCCTTCCACGAGACCGCTGACCGGCCCCGCCGCGGCGGGCAGCCTGGGCGTCGTACGGCGCACCCGGACGGCTTGCGCGAGCAGGATCGGGGCGAGTACCACCGCACGGCTGATCACCGGAGCGACTCTACTTCCGCGTTTCGTCCTCTGAACGCGATCGTCGCGCACGCAACAACCGCATTCAGAGGACGAAACGCGAAGTCAGCCTTGGGCGATCGAGACCGTCTGGCGGACGAGCGAGTCGTCCGAGGCCGCGCGGAGCAGGTAGTCGGCGACGTCGGCGCGGTTGATGTTGTAGCTCCCGCGGACGTTGCCGTCGGTGCGGGCGGTGATGGCGCCGGTGTGCGGCCCGTTCAGCAGCCGCGGCGGGCGCACGATCGTCCAGTCGAGGTCACTCGCCCACGTGACCTCCTCCGCGGCGATCATGTCCGTGAACGCGTGCTTCAGGAGCCTGCCGAGGAGCGGCTTGACGAAGTTCCTGGTGAAGAAGGCGTCGCCGTCGACGAACGCTCCGCTCGCACTCACTAGCAGCAGCCTCCGGTTCCCCGCCGAGCGCATCGCGGCGATGGCGGCGTTCGCGCCGTCGGTGACGACGGTCGTCGGATTGCGGTCTCGCGTACCGAGGGCCGAGATCACCACGTCGCGCCCCGAAACGGCCTCGGTCAGCGCGCCGTGTTCGGACAGTTCGGCGACGACGACCTCCAGCAGTTCGCCCTCGACGGCCAGCCGGGACGGGTCGCGGACGACGGCCGTGACGTGGTGTCCCGCGGCCAGCGCCTGCTTGACGACTTCCGAACCGACCCCGCCCGTGGCACCGAAAACAGTGAGCTTCATGGTCACGCCTTTCTGGGTTAGTGTTCACTCACCCACTATGGTGAGTGAACACTAACCACTTGTCGAGCGAACGCTGAGAAGCCCTCAGGAGCGAACATGGGAAGCCGCGAGGAGATCGTCGCCGCGGCGGCGAAGGTGATGCGCGAGCGTGGCTACGCGCACGCCACGACGAAGGCCATCGCCCAGGCCGCGGGCTATTCCGAGGCGTTGCTGTACAAGCATTTCAAGGACAAGACCGAGATCTTCATGAGCGTGCTGACCGAGCGGCTGCCCGCGCTCGGCACGACCTTGGACGCGCTGACGAAGAATCCGGCGGACACCCCGCTCGAGACGAACCTCGCCCGGCTGGCGCGGATCACGCTGTCGTTCTACCTGGAAAGCTTCCCGATCGCGGTGTCGCTGTTCTCCTCGCGGGAGCTGCTCGCGGCCCATCGGGAGCGGGTCATGAACAGGCAGGGCGGGCCGGACGTCCCGCTCGTGCGCGTCACCGGATACCTGGGTGAAGAGCTCCGTCGCGGCAGGATCCGCGAGGACGCGGATCTGGAGGCGTCGGCGTCGCTGCTGCTCGGGGCGTGTTTCCAGTACGCGTTCCTGGCGTCGTTCGAGGACCGTGAGCCATCCCCCGGAGAGCTGGATGAGTGGGCGGAGCGGCTTGCGGCGGCGCTGGTGGGCGCGTTGGGGGGGGGGGGGGGGGGGGGGGGGGGGTGTGGGGGGCACCCCCCCCCCCCCCCCCCCCCCCCCCCCGCCCCCCCCCCCCCCACCCCCCCCCCCCCCCCCCCCCCCCCCCGCCCCCCCACCCCCCCCAGCCCACCCCCACCTCCCCCCGCGCCACCCGGCACGGCGCCTCCCGCCCCGCCAG